>NZ_SOFY01000050.1 GCF_004402595.1 Cryobacterium shii
CTAGATGAGTGAGTCCTAATCGATTGTCGGTAGCGGTACACGTCTAGTCAGATCGGACTGGCCCGGCGTGGACGCTGTTAATCGAAGGCGGAGGGTGTTAAACCCTGTTTGTGAAGACAGATCTGAACACCCTCCTGACCACACTTTACGTCCATCTAGACGATCGGATCATCCCCGCGCTGGGGTTTTCCAGACGGGGGCGGCCCGGGCGCCCGCCGGCCCTGACCGACATTGAGCTGCTCTGCCTCGTCGTCGCCCAACATCTGCTCGGCATCGCCTCGGACCGAAAATGGATCCGCTACGCGAACACGTACCTCAGGCCCATGTTTCCGAATCTGCCCCAACAATCCGGGTGGGGCAAACGCGTTCGCCAAGCCACCGGGCTGCTCTCCGCGGTGATCACAGAACTGGGCAGGGATACCCCGTCCTGGGGCGAGATCACGCGGCTAATCGACTCCACCCCGGTGCCCTGCGGCAAGTCCCGAGAGACCGTGAAACGCTCCGACCTGGCCGGACACGCCGGCTACGGATACTGCGCTTCCCACTCCCGTTACTTCTGGGGATTCCGCCTCTATCTGGTCTGCACCCCAGATGGCATGCCCGTCGTCTGGGGCCTGGCCAACCCCAAAATCGGCGAACGCGAAGCTGCCCAGGCGATGCTGCGCCACGACCGACACCTCATCCAGCAGGGCCAAATCATCATCGGCGACAAAGGGTTCGCCGGCCGCGAGTTCGAAGGGTTCATCACCGACGAACTCGGCGCTCACCTGATCCGACCGGACCGTAAGGACGAGAAGAAACGCTTCGGGAAACTCGGCGGAATCCGCCAATGGGTCGAGTCCGTCTTCGACACTCTCAAAGGCCAACTCACCCTCGAAGACCATGGCGGACGCACTATCCCGGGCCTTTACTCCCGCGTCGCCGGCCGACTACTCGCCCTCGCCGCCGGAATCTGGCACAACTGGCTCCTCGGAACACCCAACAAACGATCCCTCATCGCCTACGACCATTAGGACTCACTCATCTAG
>NZ_SOFY01000048.1 GCF_004402595.1 Cryobacterium shii
ATCGACCAGGGCACCACCAGTACCCGCGCGATCATCTTCGACAAGGCCGGGACGATCATTTCCGCCGGTCAGCTCGAGCACGAGCAGATCTTCCCCCGGGCGGGTTGGGTCGAGCACGACCCGATGGAGATCTGGAACAACACCCGGGAGGTCATCGGTTCGGCGCTGGCCAAGGCCAACCTGACCCGGCACGACATCGCCGCCGTCGGTATCACGAACCAGCGCGAGACCGCCGTGGTCTGGGACCGCCACACCGGCATCCCCGTCTACAACGCCATCGTCTGGCAGGACACCCGCACCCAGCCGATCGTCGACCGGCTCGCCGCCGACGGCGGCGTCGAGCGGTTCAAGGCCCAGGTCGGCCTGCCCCTGGCCACCTACTTTTCCGGCACGAAGATCGTCTGGATCCTCGAAAACGTCGAGGGGGCCCGGGCGAAGGCCGAGGCCGGCGACCTCATGTTCGGCACCACCGACACCTGGGTGCTCTGGAACCTCACCGGCGGGCTCGAGGACGGCGTGCACGCGACCGACGTCACCAACGCCAGCCGCACCATGTTCATGGACCTCGAGACGCTGCAGTGGGACGACGACATCCTCGCCGCGTTCGACGTGCCGAAGTCGATGCTGCCCGAGATCCGCTCCTCCTCCGAGGTCTACGGGATCGCCAGCGGCCACAGCCTCCTGCGCGAAACCCCGATATCCGGCATCCTGGGCGACCAGCAGGCCGCGACCTTCGGCCAGGCCGCCTTCGACCAGGGCGAGGCGAAGAACACCTACGGCACCGGCAACTTCCTGATCTTCAACACCGGCACCGAGATCATCCACTCCAAAAACGGCCTGCTCACCACCCTCGGCTACAAGCTCGGCGACGCCGAACCGCACTACGCACTGGAAGGCTCGATCGCCGTCACCGGTTCGCTCGTGCAGTGGCTGCGGGACAACCTCGGCATCATCCGCACGGCCGAGGAGATCGAAGCCCTCGCCCTGTCCGTCGAGGACAACGGCGGCGCCTACTTCGTTCCCGCCTTCTCCGGCCTGTTCGCGCCGTACTGGCGTGCGGATGCCCGCGGCGCACTGGTCGGACTGACCCGGTACGTGAACAAGGGCCACATCGCGCG
>NZ_SOFY01000055.1 GCF_004402595.1 Cryobacterium shii
GCCGCCGTGCCGTGCCGCCGTGCCGTGCCGCCGTGCCGCGCCGCCGTGCCGCGCCGGCGTGTGCCATCGACGTGCTGAGTCACCGGGCCGCTGACGCGCTCGCTGCCCGAGTCGCTGACCCGGCGTGCCACTGGCCCGCCGTGCCGCCGTTCCCCTGTGCCCCGTGCCGCCGACCCGCCGTGCCCGTGCCGGTAGGCTCGGCCGGATGAGCCTCGCCGCCTCCCACTTCGTCTCCGTCACCGAACTCGGAGCCCGCATCGTCGTGCGCACCCGCATCGAGGGCGGCGTGACGGATGCCGTCGGCTACCTCTGCGCCTGCACCGACACCGAGTGCACGGTCGAGACCAAACGCGGTCTGGTCACCCTCGCACTCGCCGACATCGTCGCCGCGAAGCAGGTGCCGCCGCCGCCGGCCCCCCGAGCGCCTCGGCGCCCGCTCGCCGACTAGCCAGGCCCCCGACGTGCCGCACCAGGCCCCCCGACGAGCCAGGCCGCCGGTCCGACGTGCAAAACTCCTGCAATTCCTCGACGAACGGTCACCGCAGGCTGAATCGGGTACATCCGGCAGAATCTGCAGGAGTTACGAACGCGAGCAGGGGGACACGCGCCGCCTCGTGGGGCGGGGGCGGGGGGCTAACTCAGGAGATTCTCGCGGAGCCACGGGCCGTTCCGCACTGGTCCGCGGGGTCCGACCGGGGACTGGCCCGGATCTCCTGAGTTAGCCACAGGCCGGGCCCGGAATCGGCGCGGACCGAGGCGCATGACGGATGCGCCGGGCCCGGAATCGGCGCGGACCGAGGCGCATGACGGATGCGCCGGGCCCGCGAAGAATGACGGATGCGCCGGGCGCGCGCGAACGACGGGCCGGAGGGAGAGAGAGGCGCGGGCCCGCCTGGGGCGCTCGCAAATCATCCCGCGTGATCAAGAACTGGCGGAGAATGGGGGATTCGAACCCCCGAGGGCTCTCACCCAACACGCTTTCCAAGCGTGCGCCATAGGCCACTAGGCGAATTCTCCTGGCCGACCGTTCCCGTGAGGGAACGACCTAGAGAATCTTACCTGTTTCTTCGGGCCTTCGTCACACCCGGTCCGAACGGCGCGTTTTGGGGGAGTGCGCTTTGTGTCTAAACTGGCAGTCGGCTCCTCGCGTGGCGCCATCTCGGCCAACTCCCCCAGGACGGAAACGTAGCAAGGGTAACCGGGCTCTGGTGGGTGCGCGAGGAGTCTTTTTCATGCCCGAAGGCCCCGCACCCGGAACGCCGCCCGCACCAGGCCCGCGCCTCGCCCACCGCACGCCGCCACGCGCCCCGCCCACCGCACGCCGCCACGCGCCTCGCCCACCGCACGCCGCCACGCGCCC
>NZ_SOFY01000006.1 GCF_004402595.1 Cryobacterium shii
CCGCTCTCCAGCCAGGGTGGTGCCATCACCTCGGGCGAGCCCCGGACCATCCGGATCTGCCACCCGGTGCTGTCGAGCATCCGGTGATCGAACCAGCCCTGTTTTATCAAGCTCAGACATACCCCGTTGTCGGTGTGCGTCGGGCCGCCGGCGGCGTCCGGGACGACGTGGTGGATCTCGGTCATGCTCGCCGGGATCCGGCAGCCGGGGATGATGCAGCCGCCGTCGCGGAGCTGGATCGCTTTGCGCTGGTTGGCGGTGAAGCAGCGGTCGGGCACCCCGAGCTTCAGGACGCGGCCGTCGCTGCTGAACACGACGTTCTCGGAGCCGCCGGAGCAGACGAGGTCCTTGATCGTGGTCATCTTGATCGGGGCCTCGACGCTGTCGATCCAGCCCACCCCCGCACCCTGGCCGAAGTCGGCGTTGAGGTCCTGTTCCCGAACGCTGACCAGCACCGTGGGCGCCGCCCCGCCGAGGGTGGGGGCGTCGGCGACGCGGGCGGCCACGTCCAGGATCACGGCGAGAACGTCGTGGCGTTGCTGGTCGGGGGTGCGGGGGTCGCGCTCGAGCAGTGCCCGTTCCTGCTGCTCTTGTCGCTGCTTCTCGGTCAGGAACGCGACCGGCGCGGACTTCGGCGACAGGTAGGCGTCGAAGAGGCGCTGCAGCTTGCCGCCGATTTCGGGCATCAACGACCCCGACAATGGGATGATGCCGTCGCGTTCCCGGCCCAGCCGCAAACCCCGAGATTGCATCGCCCGGTCGTCGGGGCCGGACCCGTCGGGCGCGATCACGGTCTTCCAGACCAGGGCCTGAATCCGGATCTCGTCCGCGGGCACCGCCACCGGGTGGTCGCCGCCGCCTCCGGTGGCCGCGGCAACGAGTTCGGACTCGGCCGCCTGCACCTGGTCCAGGTCGGTGCAGCGGAGCGTGGGTACCAGGGCGGTCAGGATCGCGTCGACGCTGTCGAGGCCGATCTCCCCGGACGCCAGGCCCGCCGCGGTCGCCGGGAACGCGGGCGGCAGGGCCTGCCTCGCGAGGGTGAACCGGGTGCGCAGCTGCGCGCCCAGCCGGATCCGGCGCTGCGCGGTCGGACGCGAGACCAGCGTCACCCGCTGGATCAGGTCCGACGGGGTGATGCAGGCCTTCCGGACCGAGAGCCGCCCGGTATCGAGCTCGGGCCGGGACCGGTCGGCGATCGCCGCCGCCGTCGCCACCCGCAGGGCGTCCACCCTTCGGCCGAGCTGCTCCACCGCCGCGGTCACCTGCAGCAGGCCATCGTCATCGCACCCCCGCACCCCCTGAACACCACAGCGTGGCACCCACCTCGCCCGCGAGGGCCGCGAACGCAGCAGCCACCACAGCGGCGTCGAGGGTTGCAGTGGGGTCATCCATACGCACAATTTTAGCAAACATAGAACGC
>NZ_SOFY01000041.1 GCF_004402595.1 Cryobacterium shii
CTAGTAGTACTTAGTTATGTTGGGGCTCGTTGTCGGCAGTGGGGACAGTATCCGAGATAGACGGCGAGGACTCGTTGGAGTTCTCTGAGGATGCCGTAGAGGCTCAGCCTGCCCCAACCGCTTTTGGGCGGGTCAGCCGCAGCTGGGTGATGAAGAGGTGGGCGGCGGTCACGAGAGTCATGTGGTGGTGCCATCCGGCGTAGGTGCGGCCTTCGAAGTGCGCGAGGCCGAGGCCTGTTTTCAGTTCGCGGTAGTCGTGCTCGATGCGCCACCTGATTTTGGCCAGGCGGACGAGTTCTTTCAGGGGGGTCGTGTCCGGCAGGGTGGAGAGCCAGTAATCGGTCGGGGCCGGCGCCCCGGTGGGCCATTCGGCGAGGAGCCACTCCACGGGAAGGGAGCCGTCGTCGCCGCGCGGCAGATCGCGGTTCGCGGGTCGGACCCGGAGGGCGATGAACCGGGACTTCATCGAGGCGAGCTTGTTGTTCGGCGTGGCCTTGGTGCCGTGCCGCCAGGTGACCTGGTGGAGGGATGACCGGCCGGCATTCACGACGAGGTCCTTCAGGGAGCTGGGCGCCTCAAGGTAGCGGCGTTGGTGCGGGCGGGGACCGCGCCCGGAGTACTCGAGCACCTCCGTTGCCGCGTCGTCGCTGAACGCACTCGTGGAAGCTTTCACGGCGACCATGTAGGGAATGAGTCGCTCGGTCAGCCCGCACCGGAACGCGGTGATCTCACCGTATCCGGCGTCTCCGACAAGAGCCGGCGGTCGGTGCCCCCAGTCGGCGAGCTCATCGATCATCTCTAACGCCATCGCCCATTTGGTGCGGTGGCGTTGCAGGTCCGGGAGCTGCGCCTTGGCCCGGCGGGCCGCGATCAGCGCGGCTTCCTCATTCGTGTCCGCGCAGGTGTCATCCCAGGCCCCAGGCACGTAGAGGCGCCAATTCAGCGGGCACGATGCCTGATCGGTCGCCGCGTGGATGCTGACTCCGATCTGGCAGTTGCCGATCTTGCCCAGGGTGCCGGAATACTGCCTCGCCACGCACGGCGAGGACGACCCGTCTTTCTTGAAGCCGGTATCGTCAACCACCCACGCGTCCGGGCTGATGAGCTGGAGCGCCCGGCGCACCAGGACCCGCCGCACGGGCTCGACTTTCCACGGCGACGAGGACACGAACTGTTGCAACTGCTGGTAATCCACGCCGAGACGCTCACCCATGGGTTGCATGGATTTCCGCCGCCCGTCGAGCATCAGCCCGCGCAGATACAGGTTCCCTTTGCCGCGTTGATCGGCCCGGGGAAGCGACGCGAATACGTCCTCCACGAACGCTTCCAACTCGGCTTTGGTCTCGGTGAGTTCATCAGGATTCACGCCTGAAAATTAACAGATTCCAGCGACGATTAACAGCCGACACGCCCAACCTAACTAAG
>NZ_SOFY01000024.1 GCF_004402595.1 Cryobacterium shii
GGCTCTCCTGTCGTAACCGTGGGTTAAACCCGGCCGGGGAGCACTGGTTTGTGGCCGCCGAGGCTGAGCATGGCGAGGGCGATGAGGGCGTCGGGTGATTTGAAGCCGAAGGCGATTCGGGTGATGAGTCGGATTTTGGTGTTGACGGATTCGATGCGGCCGTTTGAGAGACCGTGCTCGATCGAGGCGAGGATCGCAGCGCGGTGCTTCACGATCGAGCGCTGCAGCTTCACGAACGACGGGATCCGGCAGCGGCGCGCCCATCCGACCCACTTGTCCAGGGCCTCGGCGGCTTCGGCGTGGGGCAGTTTGAAGACCAGTCGGAGGCCTTCTTTGAGGTAGTAGGCCCGGCCCAGGGCCGGGTTGGTTTGAACGACCCAAGCCAGCTTGATTTGTTGTTTCTCGGTGAGGTTCTCCGGGTTTTTCCAGAGCGCGTAGCGGGAGTTCATCATCAACTTCGCGTGCTCGCTGTGAGGCCGGGCCGGAGCGTCGCGGGCGGGCCGGCCAACCGTTCGGGACTCGTTCAAGCGGGCCTGTTTCCGAGCCTCGGTCCAGGCTGCCCGGCGGACTTCGTCGAGGGCTTCCGTGGCCCATTTGACGACGTGGAACGGGTCCGCGCAGCGGACCGCGTTCGGGCAGCGTGCCGCGACGACGGTCGCGATCCAGCCGGCCCCATCCGCGGAAACATGCGTGATCAGGGCTGATCGTTCCTCGCCGAGGGCATCGAAGAACGTGCCGAGAGTGGCCTTGTCCTGGCCCGGAGCTGCCCAGACCAGACGCCCCGAATCGTGGTCGACGACCACGGTCAAGAACTTCCGGCCGCGCTTGAAGGAGACCTCATCGATCCCGATCCGGGTGAGCCCGGCGAAGGGATCATGGAGCTCTTCCGTGTCGGCCCAAACCCGGGTGATGATCGACCCGACCGTGCGCCATGCGATCCGCATCAACTCAGTCGCGGCAGCCTTGGATGTTTTCGTGGCCAGCCACGCGACGTAGGAATCGAAGTGGCGCGTGTGGCCGGCCTGGTGCCGGGCCCACGGGACCGCAGCCACGATCACACCATGCTCCCGGCACGACACCCGCGGGGAATCCGCCTCCAGAAAGACCTGGGTCGTGCCAAAATCCAAGCTCCGCCACCGGCGGCGCCCCGCCCCGTCGTCGTAGCGCGGGCTGCGCTTCTGGCAGCTCCCGCACCGGTTCCGCATCGACCTGGTCAGTCGCACCGAAGCGACGAAAACGCCCGTCGCAGGGTCGAGATCAACGTCCTCGACCACCGTCTTGTCGACACCGAGCAAGGTCCGCCATATTGTTAGAGATCGCACGCCGTTTTCCCGCCTATAAAGTTTCTTTCCTTGACAGTCAGAAACCTAGACAGGAAGCGGCGTGCGGCCGTTAAGGCGCTCCGAAAGACCCACAGATGCAGCAGGAGAGCC
>NZ_SOFY01000015.1 GCF_004402595.1 Cryobacterium shii
GGTCACGTCCCGCTGAGTGGTGGAGTTTCTCGACACCGTGCGGGTCAGTTGATTTGATTATGCAGCAATGAGCTCGGGAATGGGAATCACCCCCGTCAGCGCGTCGGCGTCGGGGGTGGTGAGGGCGGTGTTGAAGGCTTCCAGCTGCCGCATGGAGTCCTCGGAGAGGTAGCGGCGGGCGCCGGCTTCCCATTCGTCGTGTTGCTCGACGAGGACGGCTCCTGCGAGGCGGAGGAGGGCCGCGGGGTTGGGGAACACGCCCACGACATCGGTGCGGCGTTTGATCTCTTTGTTGAGGCGTTCGATCGGGTTGGTCGACCAGATCTGCCGCCAGTGTTTGGGCGGGAATCCGCAGAACGCGAGGATGTCGGCGCGCGCGTCGTGGAGCATCTTGGCAACCTTGGGGTGGGTGCGCTCGAGCATCCGGGCGACCTCGTCGAACTGGGCCTGGACGTGCTTCGCGTCGGGTTGGGCGAAGATGGTGCGGATGACGGCGGCGACCATGTCCTGGCTGGCCCGCGGGACGATCGAAAGCACATTTCTCATGAAATGCACCCGGCAGCGTTGCCAGGCCGCGCCCTGGAAGACGGTGCTGATGGCTTTCTTCAGGCCGGTGTGGGCGTCGGAGATGACGAGCTTGACACCGTCCAGGCCGCGGGCTTTCAACGAGCGCAGGAACTCGGTCCAGAAGACCTCGTTTTCGCTGTCGCCGACGTCGAAGCCGAGGACCTCGCGGCGACCGTCGGCGGCAACACCGATAGCCACGACCATGGCTTGGGAGATGACGCGGTGGTTGACGCGGGCCTTGCAATACGTCGCGTCGAGGAACACGTAGGGGTAGCCGGTCTCGCCGAGGTCACGGTCGCGGAAGGTGGCGACTTCCCCGTCCAGATCCGCGCAAATCCGGGACACTTCCGACTTGGAGATGCCGGTATCCGCGCCGAGGGCCTTGACCAGGTCGTCGACTTTCCGGGTTGACACGCCGTGGAGGTAAGCCTCCATAACGATGGCAAACAGGGCCTGATCCACCCGGCGGCGCCGCTCGAGGAGGGCGGGGAAGAACGACCCCTGGCGCAGCTTGGGGATCTTCAGGTTAAGGTCCCCGGCTGTCGTCGTGAGGACGCGGGGGCGGGTCCCGTTGCGCTGGGTGGTGCGCTCATCGGAGCGTTCGAACCGGTCGGCGCCAATGTGGGCGGTGGCCTCGGCGTTGATGAGTTCTTGGTAGAGCGTTTCGGTCACCATTCGGATTCGATCGGTGACGCTGGTGAGCTTGAGTTCCGAGAGGAGCGCGAGCAGGGCAGACTGGTCTAGAGCCATCGTGTGATGTGTCTTTCTGTGAGGAACTTTGAACGGTTCTCACTGACCATCGCACGGTGGTTTCCTACGTTGTTAATCCAACGATCGAAACCCGGGAACTACACCACTCGAGGGGACGCAACC
>NZ_SOFY01000017.1 GCF_004402595.1 Cryobacterium shii
CCGCCCGCTCGCCGGCCCGCTCGCCCGCCCGCCGGCCCGCTCGCTCGCCCGCCGGCCCGCTCGCCCGCTCCGCCCGCTCGTTCGCTCGTTCGATCGCCCGCTCGCTCGTCGCGCCCCTGCCCTGAACCAATTCGACGGAGATTTTGCCGAAAACGGGCCAAAACGGGCCGAATCCCGTCTGTAAGAGCAGTATCTCCGTCGAATTGGTTCCAAGCGGGGCGCGGGGCGTTGAGACCAGGAGTCTGCCCCCATCTGGGAGTTGTCAGCCCGATCAGGGAAGATGGTGCCATGAGTGAGGTGCTGCACCGATTCTCGCCGGCCACCCGAGCGTGGTTCGGCGAGGCCTTCGCCGCGCCCACCGAGGCGCAGCTCGAAGCGTGGGACGCCATCTCCCGCGGCTCCCACGCGCTGGTCGTCGCCCCGACCGGTTCGGGCAAGACCCTCGCAGCCTTCCTCTGGGCCATCGACCGCCTGGCCACCGAGCGCCCGGCCGCCGATCCCACAGCCACCGCCCGCACAGCCACCGCCCGCACAGCCACCGATCGCACGGCCCCGGGCCCCACGGCGACGGATGCCGGCAGCCCGGCCGACACGGCCCTCCCGCGCACCCGCGTGCTCTATATCTCGCCGCTCAAGGCCCTCGGCGTCGACGTCGAACGCAACCTGCACGCCCCGCTCGTCGGCATCACGCAGGCGGCCCGCCGGCTCGGCTTCGACCCGCCCCACGTCAGCGTCGGAGTGCGCTCGGGAGACACCCCCGCGAACGAGCGCCGCAGCCTCGTGAAGACGCCCCCGGACATCCTGATCACCACCCCGGAATCGCTGTTCCTCATGCTCACGTCCGCGGCGCGGGAGTCCCTGCGCGGCGTCGACACCGTCATCATCGACGAGGTGCACGCCGTGGCGGCCAGCAAGCGCGGCGCCCACCTGGCCGTCTCCCTGGAGCGCCTCGACGACCTGCTGGCCCGGCCGGCCCAGCGGATCGGGCTGTCCGCGACCGTGCGCCCGGCCAGCGAGGTGGCCCGGTTCCTCGGCGGGTCTGCGGCGGTCGAGATCGTGGCGCCGGCCGCCGGCAAACGGTTCGACCTGAGCGTGGTGGTGCCCGTCGACGACATGAGCCAGGTCGGACCGGTGCCGGTGCGTGAGGGGTCCACCGCCGCGGCCGCCCCGCAGACCGGGTCGATCTGGCCGCACGTCGAGGAAGCCATCGTCGACCAGGTGCTCGCGCACACCTCGTCGATCGTGTTCGCGAACTCGCGGCGGCTGGCCGAACGCCTGACCGCCCGCTTCAACGAGATCTACGCCCAGCGTCTGGAGGACGCGGCCCTGCCCGAACTGGTCGGCGTCGCAACCGCCGGAGTGGCGACGGTCGCGGGGACATCCGTGGCCCCAGTCCCCGCAGGGCAGTCCGAGCCCGCCGGCCCGCCCGCCGGCCCGCCCGCCGGCCCGCCCGCCGCCGCAACCGCCGCC
>NZ_SOFY01000046.1 GCF_004402595.1 Cryobacterium shii
CCGGAAGATGTCAACCTATGTGAGTCAGTTTCCTTAGGCGGTCATTGAGTTCGTTCCTTCCTTTTCGGGTTCGTTGATCCACGTCGTCGTCGGGAATGTTGGCGGCTGCGGGAGCTTCCGAACGAAGCGTTCAGGGTGCTTGGTATAGGCGGTCCTGAGAACGCGGGCGCGAGCGTGCTGGATGGCGCGTGCGTGGCCGTGGTGGACGTTGAACGGGGTGTGCATTCCGATGCCGGAGTGGCGATGTTCACCGTTGTACCAGCCGTAGAATTCGGTGCAGAATGAGCGTGCCTCGGCGAGGCTGTAGAACCGATCGGGGAACTCGGGCCGGTACTTCAAAGTTTTGAAGTGCGACTCGCTGAATGGATTGTCATTACTCGTGTGCGGGCGGGAGTGCGACTTGGTCACGCCCAGGTCGGCGAGCAGAAACGCTACGGGTTTCGACGCCATCGAGGACCCATTGTCGGAGTGGATCGTCAGCTGATCGCGGCGAATGTTCTGCTTCTCGATCGTGTCGAGCAGGAGCCGCTCAGCCAGCTCGGCGGATTCCCGGGTCGCGACCATCCAGCCGACGACGTACCGGGAGTAAATGTCGATAATCGTATACAAGTGGAAGTATGACCATTTGGCCGGGCCCTTGAGCTTCGAGATGTCCCACGACCAGGTCATGTTGGGTCCCGTCGCGATGAGTTCGGGCTTGACTCGTGCCGGGTGCTCGGCCTGAGCACGACGCTCACCGGTCTCGCCGTGGGCGCGGAGCAGACGATACATCGTCGCGACTGAGCACAGGTAGGTGCCCTCGTCGAGGAGGATCGCCTGGATCTCCGCCGGCGCCTTGTCCACGAACCGCTTGGACCGCAGCACCTCTAGAACAGCGGCGCACTCCAGCTCGGTCAGCGCGCGCGGCTGCTTCGCCGGCTGTGGCCGGGGCCGCGGCGATGACGGCGGTCTTGGCGACCGCCGGTGTTGGCGGTAGTGCGTCGCCCGCGACCGGCCCACGGCCAGGCACGCGTCCCGCGTGCCGACGAGAGGGACGAGTTCGGTGATCGTGGCGTCGATTATTTCTCGGTGTTCTTCTCGCTGCTGTTGGTCGAGAGTTGATCCAACAGAGCCGAGAGTTTTCCCTGGATAGCGATCACCTGCCTCGCCGTATCCAACTCGCCCGACAGTCGGACATTCTCTTTCCGGAGCCGGGCCGCGTCCTTCTCCGACGTGCTGGCTGGCAGCGCTCCCGCCGGCCGCGCCAAAGCGGCCAGCACCCCCTTGTCTCGCTGGTCACGCCACGAGCTGACTAAGGAGGTGTACAGCTTTTCCCGGCGGAGCAGCGCACCGCGGCCCTGCCGATTGAGGCAGTCGTACTCGGTCAGAATGTCGCACTTGTACTTGGCGGTGTAGGTTCGCCGCCGAGCACGCTCGGGAACCTGAGGATCGGGAACATCTTCCATCCCTACAGCTTGCCCGGTCGAGCTGGGCC
>NZ_SOFY01000079.1 GCF_004402595.1 Cryobacterium shii
GACACGGCCGGGCCAGCGGACACGGCCGGGCCAGCGGGCGGGCGAGCCGGGCCAGCGGACACGGCGGGGCCGGGCACGGCCCGGGGCCGGCTACCGCGGCAACCGGGAATCGGGCCGGTCGCTACCCGAGGCGGCCGGCGACCGGCGGCATCCGGCCGGGGAATGGGGGGAACGCGGTCGACGACTCGTGACGGTAGTCGTGCTCCAGCGCCGTGACCATCGCCTGAACGCACAACCCCCACCGTTTGCGGAGGAGCGCGTAGGTGAACCTCAGTGTGCGCCCGTTCTCCTTCGCGACCAGCAGATCGCGTTCCCGGTCGACCTCAAATGCGAGCGGATTGTCATGCCACTCCGTCCCGTCGATCTCCACGAACGTCGACGGGCCGATCTGGCCGTCGAGATTCCCGACGCCCCTTACGAACGGTTGTGGCACGAACGGGATGCCGGCGGCCAGTGCCTTGAGCCGGAATTCTGTTTCCCCGCCTGCTCCGGCGCGCCCGTCAACCTCGCTGCGCCAGGACTGCACCCGGAGCGGCGCGCGGGCGAAGATCCAGCCCAGATCATCAAGGACGATTCCGGGGCCTTTTTCCCGAGCACTGTGCAGCGCGGCATCGAGACACACGATCGCCGTGACCCGGTCGTGGTTGTTCAGAATATGCACCAGGGCTTCGTGCACGCTGGTGCGCCACACGCTGTCCCCACGCCGCTCCCACGCGTCATCGCCCCAGGTCACCCGGCACCGGACACCGTCGAGCACGTGCAGCCGTGCGCGCATGTCGGTCGGCCGCCGCAATGCCCGCGCGCCGCCGGGGACGCTCACGTGAAGCTTCCTCGTGGCCGGGGTCCAGATGCCGTAGGACTTCAGAGCGCTCAATCCGGCCAGCCGCCCGCCGATCCGGAACGCCTCGACGGCCGACTGCGGCGCCGACGGAACCGAATACCAGCCCTTGCGCACCCGCACAATCGTTCCGCGGTTCACCTCGCCGCGGAGGTGGCCATCGCTCCAGCCTCGGGCGCGGAGCGTGGCGCGCTTGACGAATAGTCCATGGCCGATGATGTCTTGGGCGAGGGAGCGCATGCCCCGGAGCCTCGCAGCGGAGACGGGCCCGCGCCGCGGCATCCGTCAGCCTGGGGACAACGCTCCGCACCCGCGGGTTGGGGAGGCCCGCCGTTCCCGTGCGCGAACCCACCGCGCTCGCCGCCCCGCCCGCGCGGCAGCGAACCTCCCGCGCGGCGATGAACGAATTCGACGGAGATTCTGGCTCAAATGGGCCAGAAAGCCGCAAATCCGGGTTGTTAGAGCAAAATCTCCGTCGAATTGGTGAGGGGCGGGGCTGCTGCTACTAGGGGATGGTGGCGAGGAACACCTCGCCGGCGCCGGCGAAGGTGAGGGTGCCCTCGTCGGGCGTGATGTAGACCGACTCGCCGCGCTTGAGGGCGACGGATGATCCGGCCCCCGCAACGAGGAATCCGCCGGCCGTGCAGATGGCGATCGCGGGCCCCGTCAGCGTGAACTGGCGCATCGGCACCGCCGGCTTCTCGCCAGCCGCGCCCGCCGCAGCGCCAGCCGCGCCCGCCGCAGCGCCAGCCGCAGCGCCAGCCGCAGCGCCAGCCAC
>NZ_SOFY01000012.1 GCF_004402595.1 Cryobacterium shii
CCCGGGTTCGCCGCGCCCCGGCCTCCGAACGTCTGGCTCCGGCGGCCCGCGCGCGGGCCGCCGGCTCGTCGACGTCGCCCGGACCGCGCGCAGCCCGGGTCCCCGCGTCGAAGGCCGCCGCCCCGGGCGGTCGCGTGCGCAAGCTCGCGACCACCGGTTTCACGGTCGCTGCCATGGCATTCGTCGCGCTGATGGCCATCTCCACCTCCCTGCCCGCTGAGGCACTGCTGTCCTCCGCCGACGTGCAGGCCGCCGCTTACACGGCGAAGAGCTCCGGACAGAGCGAGCCGGCCCAGACCCTGACCATGGACGGCGGCACGGACACGATCTCGGTACAGCGCGACGGTTACAAGTCGCAGACCATCGCCGAGGTGGCCGCCGCCAGCGGCATCCGGATGGAATCGACCTTCACCAACAACCCGAACGGCACCGTCCAGTGGCCCTTCTCGGTTGGCGTGCACATCGGTGATCACTTCGGTGCCCGTGACTGCGCAGGGTGCTCGTCCAACCACCGAGGCCAGGACTTCAACCCCGGCATCGGCGCGCCCATCCAGTCGATCGCCGACGGCGTGGTCAGCTACGCCCAGGACGGCGAAGGCAGCCTCGGGGTGCACATGATCATCGACCACATGATCGACGGCAAACTCGTCTCCAGCGTCTACGCCCACATGATCCACGGCTCGATGCTGTTCAAGGAGGGTGACGTCGTCAAGGTCGGCCAGGTCATCGGCCAGGTCGGAAACACGGGCATGTCGACCGGGCCGCACCTGCACTTCGAGATCCGGATCGGCGGCCAGAACGGCACGCACGTCGACCCTCTCGTCTGGCTGTACGCCAACACGAACTAGCGCGCATCCGGCCCCGGTGCGCTCGCGCTCGGTCGCCGCACCGCACCGCGCCTGAACTCGCGTCGCCGCGCCTGATGCGGGTCAGGCAACCCCGGACGTGACTTCGGCTACCGGAACCCCGGTCCGGTTGCGCCCAATGGCCTCCAGGAGGCCCTCAGGCAGGGCGAGGTGCGATAGCCCGGTGATGCTGAGCAGGTCGCTGTCTGCCTCGCCCGCGGGCTTCAGGGCCAGGACCTGGTCGTGCAGGCGCTCCATCTTGACGTCGAGCCGATTCGCGACATCCGCTGCCTGTTTCAGGTCGAAGACGAGGTCGACCGGCACGGCCCCCCGGTACTTGTAGTAGATCTTGTGCTCGAGGCTGGCCCAGAAGTCCATCGCCACGGTGCGGATCTGGATCTCGACGGTGACGGGCTCCACCCGGTCGGACATGAAGACCGGGATCGCGACGATCAGGTGCAGGCTCTTGTAGCCGTTGCCTTTCGGGGATGCGACGTAATCCTTGACCTCGAGAACCGTGACATCCTGCTGCCTCGTGAGCATGTCGCGGATGCGGTAGATGTCGGAGATGAAACTGCAGGTGATGCGGATGCCTGCGATGTCCTGGATCTGCGCCCGGATGTCGGGCAGCGACAGCGGGCAGCCCTTGCGGTTGGCCTTGTTCAGGATTCCCTCCGGCGACTTCAACCGCGAGTTCACGTGCTCGATCGGGCTGTAGTCGTGGATGGAAGCGAACTCCTCCTTCAAGATGTTGATCTTGGTCATCATCTCGTCGGTGGCGAACTTGTACGAGAGCATGAACCGGGCGAGCTCAATCTTGAGCTGTCGGCGCTCGACGAGGCCCATTCGGACGTCGGTCTCCGTGCCCATGCCGCTATCGATCCCCGTGCCGGTCACCGTCGCTCCTCCAGCGAGCCCAGACGTCGGGCCGCGCTCCGATTGTCCCACGGCGGTGCTGCGGGTCCCCTGACAGGGCCGCCGCGCCGGGCAGGTCCGCGCCCAGCCGCGCAGCGCCGCGGTCCGGCGTAGAACCAATTCGACGGAGATTTTGCTCTCCAGAGCCGATTTCGGCCTGATTTGGGCCGATTCGGGCAAAATCTCCGTCGAATTCGTCAGGGGCGGTGGTGCGGTGGCCGGGCGCGCGGGCCGGGCGCGCGGCCGGGCGTGCGGCCGGGCGTGCGGGCAGCCCG
>NZ_SOFY01000076.1 GCF_004402595.1 Cryobacterium shii
ACCTCGCCCGCGAGGGCCGCGAACGCAGCAGCCACCACAGCGGCGTCGAGGGTTGCAGTGGGGTCATCCATACGCACAATTTTAGCAAACATAGAACGCCATGTCGAGACTATCTCAACTTGTGGAGAACTATTTTTCGAAGTCAGATACGACTCGAACGGCAGGTGAACGAAGGCTATTCCGTCCAGGATCTGTGGGTCGACCAGGAATTCCTTCGGTGAGACAGCGGGGAACGCTGCCTCACCCGGCCGAGTGCCCCCAGTGCCACCTAGCCGAGTGCCGCCAGCGCAGCCTCGTTCTTCAGAGCGAGCGATTCCCGAACGCTGAAGTCCAGCTGCTCCACGCGCCAGGGCTCCGAGTTGTCGGCGATGTCGGCCCGCTTCACGGCGAGCGCGATCGGGTTCTCGCGGATCGCGGCGTAGTACTCGTCGTCGCTGCTGACGTCATCCGTTCTGGTCAGTGCTTCGACTGCCGTGACCACGCCGCCGGGGATGCCGCGGGCGAGCAGGTCGTGGCGGGTGATGTCGGTGTCGTCGAGCACATCAACCAGCCAGGCGGTGGCCTGTTCCAGCGGGTCGCTCAGGCGTTCCGCCACCCGGCGGTGGTGGTCGATGCAGTCCGCGCCGAGCTTGTCGACCTGCCCTCGGTGCGCGTCCGTGGCGATGGACTGCGCAATGGCGATGAATGACTCGGATGCGGCTGACGACATGAAAACCCCCGTTGATTGTTCGAGCATGAGTGTCCGAGCTGATGACCCTGGGCAGCCGAGACAGGCAGCCTCGAGCAGGGGAAAGATTCTTTCTGGAGGTGAGAACCATCCGACCCCATGCCAGCTACGTTAGCGTGCGCCTGCGACCAGGGAAAGCGACGGCATCGCACGGGGTAACGCGCCAGTCGTGGGGGCGGGATCAGGGCGGCGCCCGGGCGGGATCCGGCCCGGACCTCAGCGCGGATCTGCTCGCAACCGGCTTGATCACAAACTGACTTCCCCTCGCTTTGGGGGTCGGGTTACCCGTAAATACCCGCGTGTCGCCCCCGAGTTCGGCAGATCCGGCGCCGCCCGCCCTGTAAGTTCATCTCAGGTGATCTCAGGTGATCTCAGGTGATCTCAGGTGATCTCAGGTGATCTCAGGTGATCACAGGGTCGCTGGGTAGACGGGTCATTTACGTCAATCGCACGGGCACACTCGTCGTGAGGCGGGGTCGCAAAGGCACGGGACCTTCGGGTCAGCCGGCCTACCGAATGAACAGGATCCACATCCAGATGAGCCTCACCACACTTGAGTCCGAGATCAGAAGCGGACCTTCCGGCCCGACTCTGCGGCCTCAGGCGTGCCAAAGACTCCTGCGCACCATCGCCGACCTGGGTAGGCAGGCGATCGACGCGGAGGAAGCCGGGCGAGACTAGGGTCTCGTCCTGACGAGGCATTGCAATCGGGGTTCGATTCGGGTTCGGCCCCGATTGCATGCTCGAGGCTTTAGGCCAGTGGGGTTCTCCCCATTGGCCTTAGCTTTGCCCGCGGCACAGTGCCCGCCACTGAGTGCCCGCCACTGAGTGCCCGCCACTGAGTGCCCGCCACTGCGTGCCCGCCGTTCAGCGTTTGCCCCGGCTCAGCGTTCGCCCCCGGCTTCGGTGCGCTCCTCGGAGGTGAAGCCGCGCTTGTCCTTTTTGCGGACATCCGTCACGTAGCGGCCAAGGTTGACGCTCAGGGCGGCCACCTCGTCGGAGGCGGCGGCGAACGTCATCGAGCTGTCGGCGTCGAAACCGAGGTCGGCGCCGGTGAGCACGGCGTCCTGGTTGGCGCCCAGGAAGACGAAGTCCCAGCTGTACTCCCGCGTCTGCTGCGTGACAAGGGCGCGCACGGCCGCGGCGGTGTACTCGTGGCTCGCATTCTCGCCGCCGTCGGTCACGACCACGACCTGAACCGTGTCGGGGCGGGCGTGTTCCGGCAGCGCCCGGAGCGTCTGCCCGAAGCCGGTCACCGCCACCCCGATCGCGTCGTGCAGCGCGGTCATGCCGCGCGGCTCGAGTTCGACGGACACGGTGGCCGGATCGGCCAGAGTGTGGGTGTGCTCGATCTCGTCGTCGAAAGTGACGATGTCCACCGTGAGCAGGCCGGGACCGGCCGCCTGCTCGGCGATCATCGCGGTGAGTCCGCCGACCATGTCGTCACGGATGCTCGACATCGAGCCACTCCGGTCGATCACGAGCAGCAGCGCCGTGTAGTTGGGATCAGTCATCTTGTGCCTCCTGATGGGTGCCCCCGCGTGGGGAGTGATTCAGAGTCTCAGAGACCTCTGACATTGCCCCTGTGACAGCGCATCAGACGGATGCTGCGAGCGCCGCCGAACCAATTCGACGGAGATCTTGGCTCTCCTGTCGTAACCGTGGGTTAAACCCGGCCGGGGAGCACTGGTTTGTGGCCGCCGAGGCTGAGCATGGCGAGGGCGATGAGGGCGTCGGGTG
>NZ_SOFY01000091.1 GCF_004402595.1 Cryobacterium shii
AACTTTGAACGGTTCTCACTGACCATCGCACGGTGGTTTCCTACGTTGTTAATCCAACGATCGAAACCCGGGAACTACACCACTCGAGGGGACGCAACCCCCCGGAAGGCTCTCAAACCCCGCCAACACCTCATCGATCGTCATCGCTGACCTTGGTTCAATTAGACCCTGGATGCCGCCACGCAGCGGGTTGCCGCCGAACAGATAGAACACCGCCGCGATAGCAACCAGCATGAGACCCGCGACAACCACGACGACACGTTTAGACATGACCGCAGCTTATCCAGCACGCTTCACCGCAACCGCCGGCATCCAACGAATCGGGCGGGACTGCCCGGAGCCGATGTGTCGTCCAGCCTTGGATTCAGCGTGATGCTCACCACAGGTGAGCGCTTCAGCTACGGCGGTGACCTGCCCCACGAGGTCGCCGTTGAGGGTTCATCCAACGAGACACGTCCGGGCACTGGGATCCGTTAGAGGCTTCGCGATCGCGATTCTGAAGGGACGAGCTTTCGGTTCGTTTCCAAGGCGCTGCAGGCTGGCTGTGGTACGGTGATCTCATCACGATCAGCCCGCTCGCCTCACGGCTCGGGCTGATTTTCTTTAACCAGGAGACTCGTGGTTGAGTACATCAAAAAATGGCTGTCGCTTGAAGACCAAATGGCCAAACTCGCGTCTCGTGGCGTCGAGGTTCGAGACCCAGAGAACTGCCGGCAGATACTCCAAGCCGTTGGCTATTACCGCCTCACTGGCTATCTCTACCCGCTTCGCGAATCTGAAGCGTACGTGGATGATGAAGGCCGACGTCGGGTCCGCATCCTCAACCACTATCGCTCTGGTACCTCGGTCGAATACGCCGCCACACTCATAGATTTTGATCGTCGCCTACGGCTGCTCGTCCTCGACGGCATCGAAAGAATCGAAATATCTTTCCGCATGCAGGTCGGGTACGTACTCGGCAGGCAATCGGCGTTCGCTCACCTTGATCCCTCCAACTTCGTGGGTTCATTCACTGAGGCGCAGACCGACACCAGAACGGGCGACACCACGCCGAGCAAGCACCAGCAGTGGATCGAGCGCGTGAATGCGCGTCAGTCAGAGTCTGACGAAGCATTCGTTGCGCACTTTCGCGATAAGTACGACGACGAAATGCCCATCTGGGCCCTCACCGAAATCTTGGAGCTGGGGCAACTTGGGCGACTCTACTCAGGATTGAACAATTCGATCGCGACCGAAATTGCGACTGCCTACGGGGCACCATCCAAGAAAGTAATGAGCAGCTGGATCTCAAGCTTGAACTACGTCCGGAACGTCTCAGCGCACCATGCACGCCTCTTCAACCGCAAACTCGTCAGCGCACCCGCACGCCCCACCCACACACAAGTTCCTCTTCTCGGTCATCTCAAGGAGGCAACGGTCGCGAAGCAGGTGTTTGGCCTGTACAACGCCCTCGCGGTAATGGCATACCTATTGCGTTCGATTGACCCGGATAGCGGATGGCCCGCCCGCGTAGTCGAGCTCATTCAGGCCTTCCCCGATTCTGATCATCTGACTCTTGAGTCAATGGGCGTGCCCCCAGGCTGGTCGCAACTCGACCTCTGGTCCTCGCAATAGTTGGCACACGTTCATTCCCAGTCGGCGCTCCCCGAGGCTTGTGCCACCGAATAACCGCGCGGGGCAATTTTCTGACCGCTCCCGACCGAGCGCCCATCAGCTCCCCAAACACAGGCGCCAACGTGTTGATCGTCGCGACCGCTGAGACGGGGCCATCAACTCGGCGGTGGCCTCGCCCTTCAGTGTTCCCAAACGCCACTCCCCCGAAACTCCGGAACCTCGGCTACTTGGCCCCGAATCTGCGGCCGTCGAGGTCCGGCTTGCGGGACAGCGGATGAGTCCACGCGTGACGGCAGAATGTCACGCTCTTTTAGCTGCTGGTGACACCGGGTAGACGTACAGACGATCTTGTACTTGTGCCTACTGGTCACACGTTGACCACCCTCGTAGAGTGGCAAGCACGCGCCGAAAAGTAGCTGCGCGATCGTGCAGGCTTTCGACGCCGAGACGCACACGACCCAGAGATTGAGGTACCGCATGACACAGTCACGTGGCCATGCTGGGCTATGGCAAGTCCTTGGGGCAATCGTGTCGTTCCTCGCCAAGGGCATCGGTGCCGGGCTGTCCTCGATCGCCACCATGACTTTCGGAGGCCGAGCTGCCCCAGGCGACCTGCCAACATCGCCGCCGCCGAAAGAGTATCGACCGTAAACGACCAGCAGCGCCTCAGCGGATTCGGCTACTGACCCAGACCGAGGAACTTCGGCAGCGGGCTGGCGTCCTGGACCTTGGTCATCTCGGCCCAGCACGCTGGGCACACGGGGCCGTCACTGTCGAGGGCTAGGTCCTTCATCTCCCCGGTCTGCGGCATTCGTGGGGCCGGTACCGCAGAATCCGTCTTGCGCGCATCGTGCGCCGCTGAGCGCGTGGCACGCCTGCCGCGAAGCAGCGCAGCTCCCCCGCGACGCCGGCTGGCGGCGCACCGGCTGGCGCGGCGGCGCGGGGCGCGGCGGCGCGGGGCGCGGGCACTG
>NZ_SOFY01000081.1 GCF_004402595.1 Cryobacterium shii
TGTGTTTTGTCAACTTGAAGCCGGCCATTTCAGCGCTAATTAACCGGCCAGTGCGGCACCGTTTCCGGCCAGTTGAGCACGGCGGCCTCAACGGCCGGTTTTGGGGCCGCCAGGGCTATTTCATGAGGGCGTGCTTGACGCGGTAGGACTCCCCGCGAAACTGGAGGAGCCGGCCGTGGTGGACGATGCGGTCGATGACAGCTGCGGCCATGTTGTCGTCGCCGAACACCGTTCCCCAGCGGGAGAACTCGAGGTTTGTGGTGATGATCAGGCTTCTTTTTTCATATCCATCCGCGATGACCTGGAACAGGAGCCGGGCGCCCTCGGTGTCAATCGGGAGATACCCGAATTCGTCGATTGCGAGTAATTGGTTTTTGGCGATGTTGGCCAGCTCCCGGTCGAGGCGGCCTTCGTCTTTGGCGCGACGCAACTGCATAACCAGCGACGAGGTGGTAAAGAAGCGAGCCGGGATTCCCTCGCGGCAGGCAGCAGCGACCAGAGCACTGGCGAGGTGTGTTTTGCCGGTGCCGACATCGCCGTAGAGGACCAGGTCCTCGGCCCGGTTGATAAACTCCAACGACGTCAGCTCCTCCCGGCCGTAATCCTCGGGGAACTTGACGCTCGAGTAGTCGAAACCCGTGAGCGATTTCAGCGCTGGCAGCCGGGCGGCGCTCAACAGCCGTTGGCGGCGTGATGCTTGCCGAGATTCGTGCTCGGCGAGGAGCATCCCGTGGAGGTATTCACGTTGTTTCGGGGTGCCCTTCTCGGCCCATTCGGCCAACACGGTATTGGTTAGCGATGCTTGCCGGCCGGTCTCGATGATGTCCTGCACGGTGATGAGGCTCACGCGATCTCTCCCGTCACGGTGTTCACGGTGATGAAGATGTCGGTGGTGAAGACGTCATAAACACTCAAGTCCACGTTCTCCGCTGCTGGGGTGGCGCCGTCGGCCAAGCGCCGGGCGAGCATGCCCAACGCGGCGATCTCGGGGATGTCTCCGCGCTGGATGAGCAGGTCAGCAGCATTGATGGCGGCGTCGAAACCGGCTGATCCCGAGGCGGCATCGACGGCGTTGAGAAGTCGGCGCCGATTGGTGGCGGTCGCCTTGTCGAGCCAGTCGCGCACCGGCTCGGGGACCAGAGGCCGGAGCTGGGAATGCCCCCAGGCGCCGGGCTTGGTCACCAGCAACGGCAGCAGCGACGCCGGTTCGAAGATCGTCTCCGTCTGCCGGCCGAACGCGCGCGGGAATGACCGGACAGGCGTGGCGTGCTCGTCGAGGATCTCGACGACGTCGTGGCGCAACCCGACGGTGAGAGTGCGGCTGTGGAAGGAAGACCCGGCCGCGTAGGTGTTCCCGTCAATGAGCAGGTTCCCGGTCTTGTCGGCCGTGCGGGACTCGTAGCGCACCGGGTCGAACCCGACGCCGGGCAGCGCCAGAGACGCGGCAACGTCCTGGGCGAAGAGCTCGCTCACGGGCAGGCCCTTGCGGTAGTGCGTGGCCTCAGCCAACGCCATGCACCGTGCCATCAGCACCGCGTTGAGGCCCTGCAGAGTGGCCGCTTCGGGCTCGGGGACCATCAGGTTCCGGCGCAGGAACCCGACCGCGTTTTCCACGTTGCCCTTCTCATTGCCGGAGTACGGATTGCAGTACCGAGACTCCGACCGGTAATGCAATTTGAACGCGCCGAACAGCTTGGTCTCAACGACCTTGGTGCCCACCCGTCGGCCGATGCCGGTGGCGTTGTCAAAGACCAGGTGCCGGGGCGCGGCGCCGATGAGATCGAACACGGTGCGCAGCCCGTGGCAGACGCACTCGGCTGTTTCGCCGCGGTAGGCCTGCACGAAGCGCATGTTCGAGAACGGGAACGTGACCACGAAGATGTGCAGGACCTGCCGAATGCCGGCGATGATGGCCTCAGCTTGCCCGAAGTCGACCTGCGCGGTGCCGGCGGGCCAGACCAGTTCCGTGAAGCCTTCACCGGCCTGGCGGTGGAGGGCGTTCCACTTCTTCACGAAGCGTTGCACCGGGGAATAACTGCCTGTGAAAGCCCGCTCAGCGACCAACCGGTCAAAGACCCGTTTGGCCGTGTGCCGTTGCTTCCGCGGTCGGCGCTGGTCTTCGCCCAACCACTTTTCAACGGTCGCTTCGAACCCGGTCATGGCCGAGCCGGTGGGCCTGGCCACCGGCGCTGGCGGCTTGGGCGAGTAGTCCTGTTGCCCGGCGTATTTGGTCACCGCGTCGCGGCTGACTCCCAAACGGCGGGCGATTTCACGGCCCGCGATTCCGTGGGAGTCGAGTGTTCTGATATTTTCTTGCACGGACATGGGTACCGTCATCTGCTTTCTGGTTCCTTCCGGCGCGACCGCTTGGCAGTAGCTACGCCGTAAGGAACCTATCGGGGGGTGGCGGGCCCATTTCTCTCACACTCTGGAGAGGGCCTCGGCCACCGGGTGATCTCAATCTCGCGCAGTCCCCGAATTCATCGTCGTGGAGGGGAGTTGCTGGCCTGATTCTTAGTGCTCTTTTGGCAGGAAACCAGCCACTAACTTGGCAGGATTCCAGCGCCGAAACGGCCTACAAAGAGTTGATCACACACAC
>NZ_SOFY01000072.1 GCF_004402595.1 Cryobacterium shii
AGCGCCAGCCGCGCCCGCCGCAGCGCCAGCCGCAGCGCCAGCCGCAGCGCCAGCCACACCGCCCGCCGCACCGCCCGCAGCAGCCCCCGCAGCAAGGGCAGCAGCGCCCGCACCCGCAGCCGGCTCGGCCGCGATGTGGACGAGTTCGAAGTCGTCGACGTCCGGCCGGAACTCGTCCACGCCGGGAGAGGTCGATACCGGCGGCAGATACGGCACCGGCAGGGGGGTGAAGTCGAGCACCTCGAGCAGTTCGTCGACGTCGATGTGCTTGGGGCTGAGCCCGCCGCGGAGCACATTGTCCGACGCCGCCATCAACTCCACGCCGAGACCGGACAGGTAGGCGTGGATGTTGCCGGCCGGCAAATACAGCACCTCGCCGCGCTTGAGCGAGACCCGGTTGGTCAGCAGGGAGATCACGATGCCGGGGTCTCCCGGGTAAGCGCGGGCGAGGTCCCGCACGGTGGCGAACTCGAGCGGGAACTCGATGATGGCGCCGCCCTCGGCCAGGTACGTGGCGCTGTCGGCGAGCAGCACGACGCGTTCGACCAGCCAGGCCACCTCGCCGGAGTCTCCGCCGCGGCCGTCACGCAGCAGCCAGTCGACGCAGTCGCGCAGCGCGTCCGGTCCGAGCAGGTGGCGTTCGAGGGCGTCGAGGGCGCCGGGCTGCGGGTCGTCCGAGGCCACGTCGAGCGCCCGGAGTTCGCCGAGGATGCGCCGGATCTCGGTCAGCTCGCGAAAACCGCAGAGCGCCTCGAAGGTGTCGCTCAGGGCGAAGATCACCTCGGGCTTGTGGAACGGGTCGCGGTAGTTGCGGTCGGCCGCGGTCTGCGGGATACCGGCCGCGTTCTCCAGGGCGAAGCCGCTGCGCGCACGCTCACTGGTCGGGTGCGCCTGCAGCGAGAGGGGACTCTGCGCGGCGAGCACCTTCAGCAGGAACGGCAGCCGCGGCGGAGCCGACCCGGCGGGCGAACCGTTCGCGTGCGCGGCCGCCGCTGCGCCGAGGGCGACCTCGGGGGACGCCGTGATCCAGTCCAGCAGCGTGCGGTGCCCGCCGACCTGGGCCGGGTCGACGATCAGCGAGGGCGACCCGGGATGCGCGCCCAGCCAGAGCTCGGCCTCCGGTTTACCCGACGGAGCGTAGCCGAGCAGTCCGGAGATGGCGGTGGTCGATCCCCAGGCGTAGTCCCGCGGCGAATTGGTGATGCCCACAAACATGGTTGGCTCCTGCACTGTTCGGTTTAGACCAAACTACCAAGGGCTTTCGGCCAGGCCAGGGGCCCACCTAGGCTGGCGAGAATTCGCCGACCGCCGCAAGCGAGGCCGTCGCCCTCTGCAATGGAGCACCAGATGAACTTCGAGCTACTTCCCAGCGACTTCTTCGGCTACGAGAATCTGCTCACCGATCAGGAGAAAACCGCGCTGACCAATCTGCGCGCCTACCTCGAGTCCGACGTGCGGCCGATCGTGAACGGATGCTGGGAGCGCGCCGAATTCCCGGCCGAGGTCATCCGCCCGCTGGCGCAGCTCGGGGCCTACTCGTTCGGCTGGCCCGAGACCCGCCCGTTCGAGAACTCGGCCGTGTTCCGCGGTTTCGTCGCCCTGGAGGTCGCCCGGGTGGACGCATCCGTCGCCACCTTCGTCGGTGTGCAGAACGGGCTGGCCTGCGGCACGATCGCGGCGACGGGATCTCAGGAGCAGCGCGACGAGTGGCTGCCGCGGCTGGCTTCGGGCGAGATCGTCGGCGCCTTCGGCCTGACCGAGCCGTTCTCCGGCTCCGACGCGGCCCAGGGGCTGCGCACCACGGCGACCCGAACCGGCGACACCTGGCTGCTCAACGGGGAGAAGCGCTGGATCGGCAACGCCACCTTCTCCGACATCACCATCATCTGGGCGAAGGACACCGCCGACGGCATGGTGAAGGGCTTCATCGTGCCCACCGACACGGCCGGGTACTCGGCGACGAAGATCGACGGCAAGATCAGCCTGCGCGCAGTGCAGAACGCGGACATCGTGCTGGAGAACGTGGTCGTGCCCGAGCGCAACCGGCTGCAGAACGCGAACTCGTTCCGGGACACCGCCAAGGTGCTGCGCCTGACCCGGGCCGAGGTGGCCTGGGCCGCCGTCGGCACCTCGATCGGCGCCTACGAGGCCGCGGTCGCCTACGCGAAAGAGCGCGTGCAGTTCGGCAAGGAGATCGGCGGGCACCAGCTCGTGCAGGACCTGCTGGTGAAGTCGCTCGGCAACATCACCGCCAGCCTGGGCATGGTGGTGCGGGTGTCGCAGATGCTCGACGAGGGCAGCCAGCGCGACGAGCACGCCGCCCTGGCGAAGCTGTACACGACGGCACGGATGCGCGAAACGGTCGCCTGGTGCCGCGAACTCTTCGGCGGGAACGGCATCGTCCTCGACTATGACGTGGCCCGCTTCTTCGCCGACGCCGAGGCCGTGTACTCGTACGAGGGCACCAGGGAGATGAACACGCTGATCGTCGGGCGCAGCATCACCGGCCAGGCGGCCTTCGTCTAGCAGAGCGGGAGGGCGGGAGCCCGCACGCCCCTCTCCCGCCCGAGCCGCTCTCCCGCCCGCGCCCTGAACGAATTCGACGGAGATTTTGCCGAAATCGGACCCTAACGGCCCGAAATTGGACTTTTACAGAAGAATCTCGGCTCTCCTGTCGTAACCGTGGGTTAAACCCGGCCGGGGAGCACTGGTTTGTGGCCGCCGAGGCTGAGCATGGCGAGGGCGATGAGGGCGTCGG
>NZ_SOFY01000054.1 GCF_004402595.1 Cryobacterium shii
ATCAGAATCGCTCATAAGCAATTTTCCCAGACCCCACGGCCAAGGACGGGAAATCCGGCGGCGTTTTAAACTTTGCCGTTACTGACCCACGCTCCTAGACAGCATAGGCGCGGTTGGATGCCGCGCACGGCTTCATGCGGCAGACTGTGCCACAAGGAATGGAGAGGTCGATGGCAAGCATCCACGACGTGGCGCGTGTGGCCGGCGTCTCCATCAGCACCGTCTCCTACGCCCTCTCCGGCAAGAGGTCGATCGCGGAGTCGACCCGGCTGCGCATCACCAACGCCGTCGAACAGCTGGGCTACCGGCCCAACGCGGGGGCACGGATGCTCGCCGGCACGCGCACCAACATCTTCGCCCTGACCGCACCGTTCCACGCGGAGACCTCCGCGCCCGCACACATGGCGTTCGTGCTCGCCGTCGCCGACTCCTGCACGCGCGCGGTGCAGCTCGCGATCGAGCAGGTCGCCGGCCGGATCGAACCGCGGGTCGAACTCGTTCCGCCGCGCTACTACGAGCGGGGCTCCATCGCGACCCCGGCGGCCTCCCGGGGTTAGGCGGACGGCTGGTGGACATTCACACTCTGGTCAATCTCGGCCTCGTGCTGCTCTTCGTTCTCACCGGCGGCCTGTTCGCCGCCACGGAGATGGCGCTGGTGTCCCTGCGGGAAAGCCAGTTGCACCGGCTCAGGCAGCAGGGCAGTCGGGGTGCGAAGGTCGCGGCGCTGGCCCGCGACCCCAACAAGTTCCTGGCGGGGGTTCAAATCGGCGTCACCGTCGCTGGTTTCTTCTCCGCGGCCTATGGGGCCACCACGCTCGCCCCGGATGTCACACCCCTGCTGGTGGCGCTTGGCCTGCCGAAGGGGGCTGCGGACACCCTGGCCCTGGTCGGGATGACGCTCGTGATCGCGTATCTCTCCCTTGTTCTCGGTGAACTCGTGCCCAAGCGATTCGCCCTCCAGAAGGCGGCCGGTTTCTCGCTCGTGCTGGCGCCGCCGCTCCTGATTTTCGCTGCGTTCATGCGACCCGTGATCTGGTTCCTGTCCGTGTCGACGAACGCCGTCGTGAGAATTCTCGGTGGAGACCCGCACGCCAGGACGGAGCAGATGTCCGACGAAGAACTCCGCGACCTGCTCCATGCCCACCAGGGGCTCGAGGTCGAGGAGCGCCGAATCCTGACTGAAGTCCTCAACGCGACGGATCGGACCGTCGCGGAGGTCATGCGTCACCGCGCCGATGTCGCATTCCTGAGCGGCACCCAGTCGATCGCCGAGGCGATCACCCAGGTTCGCGCGATGCCGTACACGCGGTACCCCGTCATCGGCCGATCCGTTGACGACGTGACGGGTTTCGTGCACGTGCGCGACCTTCTCGACCCGGAGTCGCACCCGGCAGCCACCACGGTGGCCGACATCACCCGCTCGATCGTGTTCCTGCCGGGCACGAACCGCATCCTGCCCGCCATGACGCACCTGCGGCGCGCCGGGGTCCACATTGCCGTCGTGATCGACGAGTACGGAGGCACCGACGGCATAGTGACGCTTGAGGACCTCGTCGAAGAACTGGTCGGCGAGATGCGGGATGAGCGTGACGAGCCCGTGGCCGCGGCCCTGGACCACTTCGTCGGCCCGGGGGCGGCGCGGATCGTGGACGGCAGCGTGAACATCGAGGATTTCGCCGAGTTCACCGGGATCGAACTCGAAGACGGCCCGTATGAGACCGCGGCCGGCTTCATCGTCGACCGGCTCGGCCGCCTGCCCGTCGTCGGCGACACGGTGCCGGTCGGGGAGTATCGACTCAGGGTCGCCGCCGTCGAGGGGCGCCGGATCACCATGATCGAGGTGGTCTCGGCCTGAGGTGCGGGACGCCCGCGGGCGGCTCGCCCTGGCCGGGCGCCGATCGCAGCCGCTGATGATCACCGAGAACGGCGCGGCCTTCGTCGACGAGGTCGTGCAGACCCTGCGCGGCTACCAGGTCTGGTCTCTGCTGGACAACTTCGAATGGAGCTACGGCTTCTCGAAGCGGTTCGGCATCGTGCACGTGGACTACGACAGCCAGGTGCGCACGCCCAAGGACAGCGCCCTCTGGTACGCCCAGTTGGCCGGTTCCGGGATCGTGCCCCGGTAACCTTGACCTAACCTGACTGGCCAGGCGCGAGGCTAAGGGACACTCTGATGCAGGGAACCAACCACGACGACGTGCGTCGGCGCAACCTGTCGGTCATCCTGCGCCTGGTGCACCGCGACGGGCCGACCTCGCGTGCGGTGCTGACCCGCCGGACCGGCCTGAACCGGTCGACCATCGCGGCTCTCGTCGCCGAACTCGAGTCGCTCGGGCTCGTCGGGGAGCGCGACCCTGACTCCACCAACCAGGTGGGCCGGCCCAGCCCGGTCGTGTTCTGCGCCGAGCAGGTGGTCGCCCTCGCCGTGAACCCCGAGATCGACGCCGTCACCATCGGGATCGTCGGGCTCGACGGCGGCGTGCACCGCCGCATCCGTTACCCCACCGAACGGTCGCCGAGCGCGAGCGAGGCCGTGAACATCGCCGCCGCCGTGATCGAGGGGATGCGCGGCGAACTGGAGACCCGGTTCCGGGTGGTCGGCATCGGCGTCGCCGTTCCGGGGCTCGTGCGCGCCTATGACGGCCTGGTGCGGCACGCCCCGCACCTCGGCTGGGCGGACGAGCCGTTCAAGGAGATGCTCGAGCAGGCCACGGGCTACCCCGTATCCGCCGCCAACGACGCCATCCTCGGGGCGATGGCGGAGCAGCACTTCGGCGCGGGGAAGGGCATCACCGACCTCATCTACCTCAACGGCGGCGCCAGCGGCATCGGCGGCGGCATGATCATCGGCGGCAGCCCGGTGGGCGGCATCGCCGGTTATGCGGGGGAGTTCGGCCACATCCGGGTCAGCGGCAGCGCCCGCACGGATTCGGCCGGGATCGCCGGAACACTCGAAGCCGAGGTCACCCGGGAGGACCTGCTGGACGTGCTCGGGCTGGCCGGCGCGGATGCCGACGAGCTGGAGCAGGCCCTGCTCGCCTCCGACGCGCCGCTCGTGCGGGCCGAGGTGGAGCGCCAGCTGGACTTCCTCGCGGTGGCCCTGGCCGGGGCGATCAACATCCTCAACCCGCAGCTGGTCGTGCTCGGCGGATTCCTCGCGGCCCTGTTCTCGGTCGACCCGGAGCGCCTGCGGCTGGCCGTGTCATCGATGACCCTGGGCTCCTCCTTCGGCAGTGTGCGGATCAGCGCGGCCGAACTCGGCTCGAACCTGCTGATGATCGGCGCCGCCGAGCTCGCCTTCGAGGGATTGCTCGATGATCCGAGCGGGCTGTCCTCCGCGGCCTGAACCGGAAGTGTCCGCTGGACCGGGCGGCTGACTCAGGAGATTCAACGGATGTCCCGCGCATCGCCCCGGAATCCCGCGGTACCCGGCCGGCGACATCCGTCTTCTCCTGAGCTGGCCACCGGGGAAAGCGGCCCCTCCGCGCCTGCGCCCGCCGCGGCTGCGCCCGCCGCGGCTGCGCCCGCCGCGGCTGCGCCCGCCG
>NZ_SOFY01000063.1 GCF_004402595.1 Cryobacterium shii
CACGACGACCGCCACAGCAACGCCCCGCCCGCTGCGGCCAAATCGGCCCGGATCTCGTCGCATCAACTTCGAATAGGCGTTACTGACACACGCTCCTAGCGCTTTGGAAACGTTCGACTCAGGGTGCGGTCGAGGATCTCGATCAACCGACACTTCAATCTACGAGGGTCAGGCTGCAGCAGGGCCTCCCAGCATTCATTTCACCGTTTGGGGTGAACACTCATCGCCAGGCCGGAGGCATGGGTTCGATATCCTAGGAACATTGCAGACTTTCAAGAAAAGACGAATTGCCCCTTGTCTGCGAAATGGGGTTGCCCAAGGCCAGCATTAAGGAATTGAAGATGGCGGCACTGAGAGAATTAACGAAGACCAACCTGGACAAGCAGGGATTCGGAGGCCTCGATGATGACGCCAAGTCTTGTTACGCAGGGCCCTTACGATTCACACCGGCAGTAGGCACCGTCTTGATCATTGTCGGATTGATTTTGCAGTCGCCTATTTTTCTTGGATTGGGAGCAATCGTTCCTCTCACCGGCGCACTTTTCCCCCGTGGCATGATTCTTGATCTGGTCTATAATTTGGGCGTTCGCCATTTGTTTCGCACTCCCGCGCTTCCCCCCACGCCGAGTCCACGACGCTTTTCCTATCTGCTGTCCACCGTGCTACTTGCAGGTGCGGCTTTATCCTTCTATTACGGATTATCAGCCCTGGGAATCGTGCTGGGAGGAGCGGTCGCTCTCGGCGGCACAATCCTCACCACGACCCATTGGTGTCTCGGATCGTGGATCTACAGGCTAATCTTCCCCCACGCAGCGGCAAGGTGAGACGGTTCCCCGGTGGCACACGTAGGTCTTTGATGGTCTCCGGGGCGTCCATTATCAGTAACTTTCGATTCGCGATTCGCTGGCAAAGTCGGGGCCAAACTTGCGCACATGGACCCGCCGCCAGACGCGCTCAGTGTCTTTTTGCGCGAACGTCTGGGTCACGGAGTTCGCACACGCGCAGCGTTATTATCGTCAACCGTTCTCAACTTCATGCAGGGCACTTGGACGCCCATGACGCCAACGGCAGGCAGAGACAACCGCGCCGCTGCGGTTAACAAATACCGCAAGCCGACCACTGACCACCATCCGTATAGTTCACTTTGGATCAATCAGACCACTGTGTGTTAACGCCGACTGAAAACAGGGCCAGTATCGCCGATTGAAAATAGGGCCACCCAGCACTATGAAGGGTGATCAATATGGACGATTGGGCGAAGATACGCCAGCTGTTTTCAACGGGGCAGCATTCGAAGCGGGAGATCGGGCGGCTGGTCGGGGTGTCGCGCGGAACGGTTGATCGGGCGTTGGAAACGGACCGGCGCCGAAGTACCAGCGGGCCGCGACAGGCTCGAGTTTTGACGCGTATGCGGCGTAGGTGCGGGTGCTGCTGGCCGCGACGCCGCGCATGGCCGCGACAACATTGGCGGAGCGGGTGGGCTGGTCGGGGTCAGCGTCGGTGTTCCGGGACAAGGTCGCCTTGATTCGTCCCGAGTATGTGCCGCCGGACCCTGCGGATCGTCTGGTGCACGAGCCGGGTAAGCAGGTGCAGTGTGATCTGTGGTTCCCGCACGAGCCCCTGCCGCTGGGACACGGCCAGGCGGGCATGCCGCCGGTTCTGGTGATGACGTCGACGTTCTCCGGCTTCTTCCAAGCACTTATGTTGCCCTCTCGAACCACGTCGGACCTGCTCGGCGGCATGTGGTCCCTGCTCCAAGTCGCCGCCGCGGTGCCGCCGCGGCTGCTCTGGGACAACGAGACCGGGATCGGGAAGGGCAAGCTCACCGAACGCACGGCCGCGTTCGCGGGCACGCTGGGGGCCGAGATCAAGCTCCTCAAGGCCCGAGACCCGGAGTCCAAGGGCATGGTCGAGCGCCGAAACCGGTTCTTCCGGTCCTCGTTCATGTCGGGGCGTCACTTCGCATCACCGCAGGACTTCAACGAACAGATGGACCAGTGGCTACCGCTGGCCAATGCGCGCCATTCCCGGTCGCGGAGGGCCCGCCCGATCGATCTGATCGAGCAGGACCGCGCCGCGATGCGCCCGCTCTCGCCGGTGGCGACCGACGTCCTCTTTCGCAATACCGTGCGCCTGCCCAGGGACTACTACGTCCGGGTGCTCTCCAACGACTACTCCGTCGCGCCGGCGATGATCGGCCGGCTCGTCGACGTCACCGCCAGCCTCGATACCATCAACGTCACCCACAACGGGGTGAACATCACCACGCACGAGCGGGAATGGGCCCGCGCGCTGACGGTCACAGACCCGAACCACGTCGAGCAGGCCGGCGTGCTGCGCAGGCAGTTCCAGACCCACCGGCGCTACCGACCGCAAGCGACGGTCGCGTTCGTCGAGACGGCCAGCCTGGCGTCCTACGACGCCCTCTTCGGCGTTGATATCGGCCCGGACCTGACCGACCTGGACGTGGTCGAATGAGCGCCAGCAGCGGCGCGGAAGCCGAGATCGAGTCCTACGCCCGGGCACTCCGCGCGCCTCGCATCGGGGACGCGTTCCGGCGCTTGGGCGACCAGGCCCGCACTGCGGGCTGGTCCCACGAGGAATACCTCGCCGCGGTCCTCTCCCGCGAGGTCTCCGAACGCGAAGCCTCCGGTGCAGCCCTGCGGATCAAAGCGGCCCGGTTCCCCGGCCACAAGACCCTCGAGGACTTCAACTTCGATCATCAGCCCTCCGCGGACCGGAACCTGCTCGCTCACCTCAGCACGAGCACGTTCGTCACCGAAGCCAAGAACGTCGTGCTCCTCGGTCCGCCCGGCACGGGCAAGACCCACCTCGCCGTCGCGCTGGGCGTTCAAGCGGCCAAGCATGGCCACCGTGTCCTCTTCGACACCGCCACCGGCTGGGTCGCCCGGCTGCAGGAAGCGCACTCGCGAGGAAAGCTCGCCACCGAGCTCACGAAGCTGCGCCGCTACAACATGCTGATCTGCGATTTATGCCGACATTGTGATTATGCCGATATCGGCATAGTGCGATGAAGTCGGCTACATTCCATTTGATCAGGACGCCGCGAACCTGTTCTTCCAACTCGTCGCGAGCCGCTACGAACACGCGTCCCTAATCCTGACAAGCAACTTATCCTTCGGGCGCTGGGGCGAGGTCTTCGGCGACCAGACCGTCGCGTCCGCGATGATCGACCGCATCGTGCACCACGCCGACGTTCTCAGCCTCAAAGGCGCCAGTTATCGGATGAACAGCCACCGGCCCCCCGCCGATACGGCATAGTAGAAATATCAATAGTGGTCCTGTTTTCAAACGGCACTATTGGCCCTGTTTTGGGTCGGCGTCAACACTGTTCTCAGTTTGCCCGTTGATGATCACTGTTACACATGTCGAACGCGGCGGCGCCAGCTTCAACGTAACGTTGAGCTGCGGTCCGAAGTACGGGGCGCTGGCTTGTATATTCACTGACACATAGCCCCACCCGTCTCTACCGCTGATGTCGATGGCGTCCGCGCTGCTTGATCCTGTGGGAAATTCGAATTGAGGGTAGGCCGGCTGGTAGTAATCCAGAATCGCGGAGGGACTGCCCGGAGCGGAGAAAACGGCTGTGACGCCAGCGTCCTGCGATTTCCCCGGTGGGTCGTTTCCGAGGTACTCGGCTCGGCCGAGCCGATCACCACCGGGGGGAGGAGTGAGCTGCTGCGGAGTTCTCGGACAGTGGGCCCTCTTAAAATGAGGGACTACTGAAAGCAGAGATCAGCATGACCGCATCGCGAAGGCGATTTTCCCAGGAGTTCAAGGACGAGCTGTGTCGCGAGGTGATCAACACGTCCAAGACGATCAAAGATGTCGCGACCGCGTATGGC
>NZ_SOFY01000088.1 GCF_004402595.1 Cryobacterium shii
GAGTTGCGTGGCCATCCAACCCTTCGGACGTCCCATATTCCACCTCCATAATCGAGGTGTTGCGACGACCGGTTGAATCCGCCCTGGGTGCCACGGTCGCTGTGGAAGATCACGGTCGCCGGGCGGTCTCCGCGCAGCACCATGGCCATCGTGAGGGCGTCCTGGATGAGGTCAGTGCGCATGTGGTCGGCGATGGCCCAGCCGATCACGCGGCGGCTGTGAGCGTCGATGACGGTCGCCAAATACACCCACCCCTCCCAGGTCCTCAGGTAGGTGATATCGCCCACCCAGACCTGGTTCAGCGACCCGGTATCCCACTCGCGTTTGACGGCGTCGACCGGGTAGGCGTCAGCGTGGTCGATGATCGTGGTCGTCTTCCACTTCTTCGGACAAATGCCCACCAATCCCAGGCGTTTCATGGTCACGGCGACGGTCTTGCGGGAGATGATCTCCCCGTCCGCGCGGAGATCGGCCAGGATCCTCGGCGCCCCGTAGACCTCGTCGGAATCGCCGTGGAAGAAGGCCACTTTTTGCTCGATATGCACCCGCCGAAGCGACGCCGGCGACGGCGGCCGGCCGACCCAGGCGTAGTAGCCCGACCGGGAGACCTCTTGAAGACGGACCATGCGGGTGATAGTGAAGTTGGTCTTCTCCGCCAGCATCAGTTCGAACGCTTGCCGTTCGTATCCGACGCTTCCTGGGCGAAGAAGATGGACGCTTTTTCAAGAACGCCCTGTCCATCTTCAGGTCCGCGTTTTCTTTCCGAAGCCGCAGCAGCTCAGCTCGTTCAGACTCCGTCACCTCGGTCTGCCCGGTCTCGTTGCGACCCTTGAACGCGGTCAACACCAGCTTCACGGCCTCGTCTTTGTACTCAGGAGTGAACTCCCGACGTGATCTTGCCATAGTGAACATTCTCTCTTGTGAGGTGTCCACTCGCTGGGGTCAAGGCCAAACCACTCCTGGAACGCCAGAATCGAACGCGGAAAATCAGGTTTGGGCACACCTCACTCAAGCTGAGCTAAGCGGATACGCACTAATCGACTTATGCCGACTCCGTGATTATGCCGATGTCGCCGCGGCCACTCTCCGATATCACTAATAGCGCTGGTATTTTCCGCAGACCCCAGAGAGATTGTCGGCATAATTCCGGCGTCGTTGGAAGCTGTTTCCGAGGAGGCTTCGCGCTTCCAGACGAGGAACGAACTTATGTCAGGAACACGCAGAAAGGCTGGGGCTATGGCGCCCTACATCGCCGCCGTCGATGCGAAGCTGGCCGCGGCCGGCTACACGCCGGGCACGCGGCGGGGCATGTTGAAGATCGTCGGCGACGTCGGCCGCTGGCTGGAGACGGAACGGCTGACGGTCGCGGATTTCGACGAGTCGGCCGTCGCGTCCTTCCGCGCCGCCCGGGCCGGGGCGGGTTTCACTCAGAAGCTCTTTGGCCGCTGCTTCACTTTGATGTTCGAGGTGCTGCGGGAGGGCGGGGTACTTGCGCCTCGTCCCACGGCGGTGGTTTCTGCGCTGGAGGCTCTGCTGGCGGACTATCGGCAGTGGTTGGTCCACGACAAGGACCTGGCGGCGATGACGGTGCTGCGCTACGAGAAGTTGGCGCGGCGATTCCTGCAGATCGGTCAGCCTGCAGGAGAGCTGCTTGACACCACGATGCTGTCCGATCTCGAGATCTCGGCATTCATCCTGGCCGAGAGCGAGCGGGTGAGTCTCGGGTCCGCGCGCGGGCGGGTCGCGGAGATGCGCTCGTTGCTGCGCTACCTCTATCTCACGGACCGGACCAGCTGGAATCTTGCGGGATGTGTTCCCGCGGTCGCCGGTTGGCGCGACGCGCACCTGCCCGTCGCGCTCAGCGCCGGGCAGGTCGAGGCGATGGTGGACAGCTGCGATCCCGGCACCAGCACCGGCCGCCGGGACCGGGCGATCATGCTGCTGCTGGCCAGGCTGGGACTTCGGTCCATCGAGGTCGCCCGGTTGCGCCTGGACGACGTCGACTGGCGCGCCGGGGAGGTCACGGTCCGCAGCAAGGCCCGCCGCCGCGACCTGATGCCCCTGCCCGTCGACGCGGGAGAAGCGCTGGCGGACTACCTCCACGAGGGCCGGCCGGCGTCGCCGCACCGGGAGGTGTTCATCACCGAACGGGCCCCACGCAAACCGATCGCGGCGGATCTGGTCGGTGATGTGGTGCGCCGGGCGGCTCGCCGGGCCAATTGCCCGGAAGCGAAGGCACACCGGCTGCGGCACGCGCTGGCGACAGAGATGCTGGCGAAAGACATCCCCCTGCTGGACATCGGGCAGGTGCTGCGGCACCGGGATCTGGCCACCACTGCCATCTACGCGAAGATCGCCATCGACTCGCTGCGCGGCATCGCCCAGGACTGGCCGGGGCAGAACTCATGACGACACTCACTGAGTCCTTGGACGACTACCTTCGGCTGCGACGGAACCTGGGCTATCAGTTGGCTGACGCGGCGAGGCTTCTTCCCCGGTTCGTGGCGTGGATGGACGCCAATGAGCAACCGACGGTCACTATCGCCAACACCATCGCCTGGGTCGAGTCCGTGTCGGCTGAACCGGGCAGCGCTGTCTGGCCGCGCCGAATGACGGCCGTTCGCGGCTTCGCCCGCTACCTCTCCGGCATCGATTCCGCGACAGAAGTTTCACCAATCGGGTTGTTCCCCTCCCGCCGGCGCTGGAGGACACCATTCATCTATTCCGTCGACGACATCACCGCCTTGATGGGCCACGCGCAGCACGACTTGGATTCGCGACTGCCCGCGGCGACGTATTCCAACCTGATCGGGCTGCTGTCGGTGACGGGGCTACGCATCGGGGAAGCGATCCGGCTGGATCGGGCCGACGTTGACCTCGCTGCCGGCGTCCTCCTGGTCCGGGAATCGAAATTCATGAAGACCCGCAAGGTTCCCGTGCGCTCCAGCACCGTTGCTGCACTGCGCACATATGCCGCTCAGCGCGACACGCACCTCCCGGCGCCGTCCACCACGAGCTTCTTCGTGATGGTGACAGGAAAACGGCTGCTCTATCCCGTTGTCCAAACCGTCTTCCACCGCCTGTGCTCCGAGGCGGGGATCGGCGTCGGAGCGGCCCGCGGTCCCCGCTTACACGACCTGCGTCACACTTTCGCGGTCACCACGCTGGTCAACTGGTATCGCAGCGGCGCCGACGTCCACGCGCGACTGCCTTATCTCTCCACCTATCTCGGGCACCGCGATCCGCGGTTCACCTACTGGTATCTCTCCGCTGCGCCAGAACTGCTCGCCCTGGCCGCTGAACGCCTCGCGCCTGGGGATGGGCGGGTGCAGTCATGACGGCAATCACGGCGACGGTCCAGGTATTCTTCAGCGACCGTTTGGCCAAACAGCGCCAGGCCAGCGGCCACACCATCGCCGCCTACCGCGACACGCTGCGGCTGCTCTTCGCCTTCGTCCAGTCCACGACGGGGAAGCTGCCCTCGCACCTGGACTGGTCGGATCTCGACCAGGGCATGATCAGCGCGTTCCTGAACCATCTGGAGACCAAGCGGCACAACAGCGCCCGCACACGCAACGCCCGCCTGGGCGCGCTGCGGTCGCTGTTCCGCTACGCCGCGCTGCAGCACCCCGAACACGCCGACGTGATCGCCCGGGTGCTGGCGATTCCGCCGAAGAGGTTCGAAAAGCAACGGTGTCCTACCTCACCGCCGCGGAGGTCGACGCACTGCTGGCCGCGCCGAACCTCACCACCTGGGAGGGCCGCCGCGACCACGCCTGGCTGATGCTCTGCGTCCAGACCGGGTTGCGGGTGTCGGAGCTGACCGGGTTGAACTGCGCCGACATCGCCTGCGGCACCGGCGCAAACGTCCGCTGCCACGGGAAGGGACGCAAAGACCGCGCCATCCCGCTCACCGCAGCAACAGCGGCGGCGATCCGCCACTGGCTGCGTGAGAGGGCCGGCCTGCCGACCGATCCGTTGTTCTGCACCCGCACCGGTCGACGACTCACCCGCGATGCGATCGAGCACAGACTGGCCGCCCACCACTCCACAGCCGCCCTAGCCTGCGGAACATTGCATTCGAAGAAGCTGTCCCCGCACACGCTGCGGCACACCACCGCGATGACGCTGCTGCACGCGGGAGTGGACACCACCGTCATCGCGCTCTGGCTGGGCCACGCCGACACCCGGTCCACGGATCCCTACATCCACGCCGACATGACGATCAAGGAACGCGCGCTGGCCAAAACCACCCCGGTGTCGTCGCCGCCCGGCCGATACCGTCCCGCGGACAGCCTGCTCGCATTCCTCGAAGGACTGTGATTATGCCGACCTCCACGCAGCCAACTACCGGTCACAGTCCTGGAAAACACTGGGCGCGGGGCCCGCCGCCCCACCCACATCGGCATAATCACGGAGTCGGCATAAGTCGATTACGAGCAGCGTCGGGCCGGCGAAGAACCGCATCATCGTGCCCCATTTGCCTTCGATCGCGGCGCGGTGGCAGCGGGCGGCGAGGTCGGCGGC
>NZ_SOFY01000075.1 GCF_004402595.1 Cryobacterium shii
AACTTTGAACGGTTCTCACTGACCATCGCACGGTGGTTTCCTACGTTGTTAATCCAACGATCGAAACCCGGGAACTACACCACTCGAGGGGACGCAACCTCTTCCCACGACCGAGTCGCCGCAAACGTCTGCTTCGTGACACATTGCCACTGCCGCTGAGACAAGACACTCGTCTCGGCGAGAGGTTTCGTGTCGAGGAACTTCGGAAAGTGCGCGCCCTCGAAACGCGTTCGCGTGAGCCCTGAATGCACTCGGACCAGACCCGCCTGCCAGGGGGCTAGCATCGCGACGATCGCTTCCGTTTTGCGCACGTTCGCGGAGTTCGGCAACGGATACGTGCGCACACCCTCATGCGACTTCCGCTCCTTTGTGGGCGGCGCAACGCGTTTGGTCAACGACCCGTTGACGAATTGCCCTGGGGCCACGTCATGGGGCTTGTCGGGAAGCTCGAGGATGATGGCGCTCACTTGACGTCCTTCGGTGCGCGCTCGAGCCATCGCCAGTTCAACGTCGACAGCTCAAGCTGAGCGAGATTCCGCCTCTGACCGTCACGGCCGAGCGAAATGACCTGCTGACCCGAAGGCAGCGCTACCTCGTCCGCTAAATGCATGTGACCGTGGAAAAGCAACTTTGGGGCGACCCCGTCCCAGACCCTCGTGGTGAGCGCGCGTGACCGGCTTGAGTAGTCCAGGGCTGCAGGGCTCCAACGCATCGGATTGGACCGGAGCATGTCTTCTGAGGCCGGGGTGCCACCGTCGATGGCTTCGTGCGTTAGCAGGACATCTGCCGGGCCGCCGCTGATGGCTCGCTCGACGTCTTGCTCCGTGGGTAGCTCACCGGGGAACCAGTCGATGCCCGGCGATCGCATCTCGTAGTCGACGGACGCCGCGCCGCCGAACGACGCGAAGGTCCTACGGCTGATCTCGAATCGATAGCCGCGGGGGAGGACTTCAACTACCGAGCTCAGCCCCACTGGTTTGCCAGGCTGGGCAGTGAACTCGTCATCGAGCCAGGTCCAGTCCTCGTGGTTTCCCGGTGTGACGAGCACGCGCGAGATGCCAGCCCGGGCGCACCAGAAGTCAACGGCGTCTAGCAACTTCTGGCCGCCTGCGCCGGGCCAGATCCCGAAGTCGCCGACATGCAGGATCGTTCGGACTCCAGGGGAATTGCGAGCGATCGACGGGATGGCCTTCCCTGCCCAGGCGATGTTGCCGTGCCAGTCACCTGCGACGACGACGTGCGTCTCGTCGGTCGGCATCAGCGGTGCCACCTGGCGCGTGTCGCGCCATTATCTGATTCTCGGGCACGCCGATGAGGTGCGGCCATCAGGTCCTCACGACCAATCGGAAGCCTCGACGATCTCACGCACGTCGTCGAAATCGCCTCCGTCACGGAGCCATTGAATCGGGGTCTTGCGCCCCCGGGCGACCAGGTCCCGCTGAGGTGTGGCCATGAATCCAGCCGCGCTTTGCCAATCCCATCGTGGGGTGATGATTCCGATCAGCTGAGTCAGCCCTGGGAGAAGTTTCGAAGGGGACGCCACGTCGAATTGCCAACTCGGGAAGCGGAGCCGGCCAGAAACTTCGATCGCGTAGAGCCGTCCGTCGGCAACTGCATCAGTGACGTCGCTTTCGTTCCAACCGAGAAAGCCTGTGACATGCTCCATGGACATGGTCGCGAATAGGGCAAGCAACCAGGTTTTGGTCGTGCTCAGCTGCAAATTCCCTCGGTCTACCGCTGCCGAAGTCTCGGCCCACGCGTCAGCGCTGAATGCGCCCGACTCGATCAGGAAGCGGACGTCGTTGTCTGACAGCTTCTCCAGTGAGATGGGCTTCATCGCGAGCAGCATGTCCGTGAGTGCTTCCAGGAAGTATTCCGGGTCATTCGCCAATCGAGCCACGGCTTCTGCGAGGCGCCGGACGGCGTCCTCCGAGATGTGTGGGCCGATTCGCCCATCGGCGTTGTCAGGGGCGGGTGCGGAACGGGTCATGAGAGGAAGACTAGAGGTCCTTCGGCGACGTTGCGATAGCCGGAAAAGTCCCGCTCCCGGGGCTCGTTGCAGGTCTGCTCAGATACGAGCGGACGCGTGGGCCGGCTATCGGAGATTCGCGGAAGACACACAGGTTTGCAAGCATCAGGCGATCAGATCAGACGTTGGTGGGCCGCCTCTGGCGGGAGGATACATCTTCGGAGCCAGGCGGCTCGTTCTCGGAGACCTCGCCCGACACCGACCCGCCGATGAGTTGCCACAGCGGCGATGCCATGGCTATCTGCCGCCATCGTCCCTCACTCGATACACCCACCAATCAGCACAGGCGCCCCTGCGGAGAGAAAGCCCGACGTGCCTAGATTGGTTCTCCCGCAGACCTTCGCCCCACGCAGAAGATCTATGGCCCTGCCCCGAATCCATCTCTGAGACTGAGCAGATACGTCAACAGAAGAATTTCAAGCATTTAGGGGCATTTTACTCGATTGTATATACTACACGTCTGGCCGGATTCTGACCATGCGGTGGTCAACTCCTGCCCGCACGGATGATGCAAAATCGAAACCCGATCTGTGGCCTGCATTTTCGCCGCAATCACAGGTCGCCAGGCCAGAATGTGGCCATACTTTGGCCGCTTCACGCCCTCGGAAATTGGCTCGCAAATGGCCGGCCAGCAAACGGTCAGATTCTGCCCGATGTCTGGTCAGATTGCGCCCACCGATTGAATACAGACATTCGAATTTATATTCCTCTTGAGAATTCCTGTGATCCCATGCGTTAGAGCCGGCGTGCCGTCACGTCAGGACCCGTCAGGATTCCAGTACCGGTCCGGGTACAGGGCGCGGAACGTTCAGAACGAAAGAGTACAAACGTCGATATGAGCGTCGACGACGCGGATCTCGGTGGAATCTGATGAGGGGGTGTGAAGGGCCCACGAGCCTTGCAGGCGCCCCGGAGGTGGCGCTAATGAGGTCGCTGAGGCTGTCAGCCAGGTATCGCCCCTGAGGCTGGCCTGCGGCCCAACCAGGCGACGGCATTCGTGTCAACTGAAGTCTCCAATGGGCTCGAGACGAACCATGACCCAGAGCGCCGCTACGCGGCTGTCGCGAGTCCCGCATCGCTCTCCTGCGTCGATCGTTACGGATGATCTGAGGCGGAGCTCAGACACGGCTGAAGTCGCAATGAGGGGTGCACGGCTGCGCCGAGCACCGCGCCGGTGGTGAGGCAAAGGTGACCGCGCGCCCGCGGCCACGGCAGGGTGAAATGAACATGGGGTCAAGGGGTGAAACGCGTTCTGCGTCGCTGTGCTCCATGGCTGTCAACACGGTGCCAAGGCACCTCAGAAGCCGTTGACAACCGAACCCCGCCTTTCCAACGGAAATGGATGCCACTGTTTACAACCCCTAGTGCTGTTGACTGCGTCAACGGGGTTGTAAACAGATGTGCGGAATCATCCATTTACGCTGATACACCAGCAGTTATGACCTCGATTCTCCGCTGGAGCTCCGAATACGAGGGAGGAAGGGAAAGGGCATAAGGGGGGATGGCACCACGCGTCGTTTTCACTTCGCTTCGCTGCATGAAATCTAGCTTGGTGGTCGGCGCAGCCGACGTCCCTTCGGGCGACCCTGATCCTGTCGCTGCGCTCGGTCTCCGTGTCTTCCTCTCCCTCGTTCCGCTGCGCTTCCGAGGGCCCTTACTGCGTCGCTGCGCTCCTTGCCCTCCCAACCCCCACTGGGGGTTGGGAGGGTGCCTGCTGACGGCGCCTATCCTCCGTTGCCGCCGCTGGGTGCTTCGCCCCTACGGGCTCAAACGCCGCCAGGCAAATACATACTCCGCGTGGCGAGATTAGGCGAGTGGACCCGTGTCCTAATCGTGCCCGGAGCAAGACGGACGTCCAGGAGCCGTTGATGGACTGACCATTGATTCGGATGCCGCTCGACGCAGATCACAGGATCGTGGCCTTTCAGATGAACTCGATCGTCCAATCTGGAGGAGCAGGCCTGCCTTTCAGCGCGGAGCACGTGGGGAGGTGGTAGAGCTTGGTGCGCGGTTACATTTCGGCATGACTCGTTGTAACGAAGAAAAACCCAGTTCAGAGGTCAGTTTTACCCCTTAATTTCCTGGTTACAAACATTCCCTCCCTCTCAACCACGCGAGGGGACGGCTGATTGGCCGAGGGTCTTGGGTAGGTCTCTAGATCTTTGTAACTTAGTAACTTTGTAATCTTGACGCTTCTAGCCGCGGAATCCTGCGGTTCTCGCCGTTACAGCCGTGATCACAATTTGTAACCTCAGTCGTGGTTTGTAACCGCGCTCACATTCGCAGCTCTGAGCTCCGGCCCTGTGGGCGGGCTCGCTCCGCGGCATCGGGCCGTGCCGCCTTTGCCCTGGGGCGGCGGGGAACCTGGCGCGCGCCCGCGACCACAGCAAATGGTGGCGGCGCCTGCACTGCGCCGCGGGTATCGGTCAGCGGCGGAGCAACCAGTCATTCGCTGCGACGGCTGCCTGCGTCCGCAAAGAGATTTCCGAGGCCGGGCCGTATCCGTTGCATTTGGTATGCAATTTGTTCGATCCATCGTTGTGAGTATTTGCGGGTCTAGGGGCCAGTGAATATTGCCTTCGGGGGCCGCTGGTATTGCCTGTCGGTGCCGGGTTGTCGCGCGGTCGGGGGCCGGTGACGCCCGACCGCGCGGGGTCCTATGCCTTGACCTGGCCGGCGGTGTGTTCTCTCATGTTGTGGCCGCCGGTCTCGACCCAGATGGTGTTGTGCACGATGCGGTCCATGATCGCGTCGGCGTGAACCCCGGAACCGAGGCGCTGGTGCCAATCCTTCTGCGCGTATTGCGTGCAGAACACCGTTGATGCCTGGTCGTAGCGTCGCTCGAGGAGTTCCAACAGCATGCTCCTGGTGCTCTCATCGGGTTCATCGAGGAGCCATTCATCGATCACCAGGAGCGAGAACGCGGCGTACTTGTTCAAGAACTTTGTCGTGCCGGAGGGTTTATCGCGGGCCAGCTGTGTGTGTGATCAACTCTTTGTAGGCCGTTTCGGCGCTGGAATCCTGCCAAGTTAGTGGCTGGTTTCCTGCCAAAAGAGCACTAAGAATCAGGCCAGCA
>NZ_SOFY01000058.1 GCF_004402595.1 Cryobacterium shii
CACGACGACCGCCACAGCAACGCCCCGCCCGCTGCGGCCAAATCGGCCCGGATCTCGTCGCATCAACTTCGAATAGGCGTTACTGACACACGCTCCTAGTCCTCGGGCGCGGCCTCGCCCGGTTCGGCCTGTTCGCCCGGCTCGAGCGTGCGAACGACGCGGGCCGGGTTGCCGACGGCGATTACTCCCGGCGGCACGTCGCGGGTGACGACGGAGCCGGCGCCGATCACGCTGCCGGCACCGATGGTGACGCCGGGGCACACCACGACGTTGCCGCCGAGCCGCACGTCGTCGCCGATATGGATCGGCAGCACCCGCTCGTAGCCGGCCCGTCGCTCGTCGATGTCGAGCGCGTGGATCGGGGTATACAGGCGGGCGCTGGGCCCGATCAGGACGTTCCGCCCGATCGTGATCTCCCCGCCGCCGAGGGTCAGGAAGTCGGCGTTGATGAAGGTGTCGGCGCCCACGTGCAGCCGCGAGCCGTAGTCCAGGTACAGCGGCGGCCGGAAGTCCAGTACGTCCCCGGCCGTGCCGAGCATGTCGACGAACAGCGCCTGGGCTGCATCCCGATCCTCATCGAAGAGAGCGGTGATCCGCCGACAGGTGCGCTGCGTGGCGATGGTCATCTCGGCGAGTTCGGGGCCGGCACGATACCGGTACCAGTCCCCCGCCACCATCTTGTCGTACTCCGAGCGCTCGGGATCCGGCGTGGGACGATTTGTTTGATCCATAAACATAATCCTAATCCTCAGACAGCTCCGACCCCGGCCCACTGCGCTCCGGAGCCCGTCACGTGGTGATCGATGAGCTGTCGCGGCCAATGCGTCGCTTCCGGTGGCGCATCGCCGGGATTTCCCCTAATATGTTTCTAGCTCCAACAAATCATCGACGTCGCTGACAGACAAGGATCACCATGGCACTCACGCCCACCCCCGCAGACAAGTTCTCCTTTGGCCTGTGGACCATCGGCTACAACGGCGCAGACCCGTTCGGTGGGCCGACCCGTCCGCCGCTGGACATCGTCGACGCCGTCGAGAACCTGGCCCGGATCGGCGCTTACGGCCTGACCTTCCACGACGACGACCTGTTCGCCTTCGGCTCCACGGATGCCGCCCGCCAGTCCCAGATCGACCGCGTCAAGCAGGCCTGCGCCGACACCGGCCTGATCATTCCGATGATCACCACCAACCTGTTCAGCGCACCGGTCTTCAAGGACGGCGGCTTCACCTCGAACGACCGCAGCGTGCGCCGCTTCGCGCTCCGCAAGGTGCTGCGCAACCTCGACCTCGCCGCCGAGCTCGGCGCGAAGACGTTCGTGATGTGGGGCGGCCGCGAGGGCGCCGAGTACGACTCGGCCAAGGACATCCGTTCGGCTCTCGAGCGGTACCGCGAGGCCGTCGACCTGCTCGGCGACTACGTCACCGACAAGGGCTACGACATCCGTTTCGCGATCGAACCTAAGCCGAACGAACCCCGCGGCGATATCCTGCTGCCGACGGTCGGGCACGCCATGGCGTTCATCACCACGCTCGAGCGCCCCGAACTGGTCGGCGTGAACCCCGAGGTCGGCCACGAGCAGATGGCCGGGCTCAACTTCGCCGCCGGCATCGCCCAGGCGCTCTACCAGGGCAAGCTGTTCCACATCGACCTCAACGGCCAGCGCGGTATCAAGTACGACCAGGACCTGGTCTTCGGCCACGGCGATCTGCACAATGCGTTCGCTCTCGTCGACCTGCTCGAGAACGGCGGCCCGAACGGCGGCCCCGCCTACGACGGGCCGCGCCACTTCGATTACAAGCCCAGCCGCACCGAGGACATCACCGGCGTGTGGGACTCGGCGTCCGCGAACATCCAGACCTACCTGCTGCTCAAGGAACGCGCCCGGGCGTTCCGCGCCGACCCCGAGGTGCAGCAGATGCTCGCCGCGTCGCTGGTGCCGGAACTGGCCCTGCCGACCCTCGCCGCCGGCGAAAGCTACGACAACCTGATCGCAGACCGCGCCTCCTACGAGGACTTCGACACGGACGCGTACTTCGGCGGCAAGGGCTTCGGCTTCGTGCGGCTGCAGCAGCTGGCCCTCGAACACCTGCTCGGCGCGCGCTAGCCAGCCCCGGCCCCCTGTGGCCAAGTCAGGAGATCCAACGGATGCCGCCGGGCGAGTCCCGGGATCCCGCACCGGGTCCGCGGCGCCCTGGCCCGCGGCATCCGTTTCTCCTGAGTTGGCCCCGCGGCCGCCGCAGCACCGTCTCTCCCGTTTTGCCACCCCACCCCGCGCATAACTCCTGGAATTCGACGGCGCAGGCTCGCCCGCACCCGGAATTCCGCGGCGCAGGCTCGCCCGCACCCGGAATTCCGCGGCCTCCGGTTTCCCCGGACAGGAATTGCAGGAGTTATGCACCTGACCAACCACCAACCGAGCGGAGAATATAGCCATGACACTGGTTGCCGGAGTCGATTCCTCGACCCAAAGCTGCAAGGTCGTCATCCGGGATGCCGTAACCGGTGCCCTCGTGCGCAGCGGGCGCGCGGCGCATCCGGACGGCACCGAGGTCGACCCGCAGGTCTGGTGGGACGCCTTGAACTCCGCGCTTCTCGATGCCGGCGGGCTCGAGAACGTGGCCGCGATCTCCATTGCGGCGCAGCAGCACGGCATGGTCGTGCTCGACCGGGCCGGCCAGGTCATCCGCCCGGCCCTGCTCTGGAACGACACCCGCAGCGCCCCTGCCGCCACCGCCCTGATTGCCGAGGTGGGCGCCGGGGAGTACGCGCGCCGCACCGGCGTCGTACCGGTCGCCTCGTTCACGGCCACCAAACTGCGCTGGCTGCGGGATGCCGAACCCGCCAATGCGGCCCGGGTCGCCGCAGTCGCCCTGCCGCACGACTGGCTCACCTGGCGGCTGCTCGGCTACGGCCCGACCGCCACGAGCCCCCTCGGCCCGAACCTCACCGCCCTGACCACCGACCGCTCCGACGCGAGCGGCACCGGCTATTGGTCGCCCCTGACCGGCGAATACGACCTCGACCTGTTCGAACGAGCCCTCGGGCACGCCGCGATCCTGCCGCGGGTGCTCGGACCCGGTGACTCCGCCGGCACGACCGTGAGCCTCACCGTCGCGCCCGTCGCGCCCGTCGCGCCCGTCGCGCCCGTCGCCAACGCCGGTGGCGCAGCCTCTGCGGCAGCGGCAGCGGCAGCGGCAGCGGCAGCGGCAGCGGCAAACGTCGCTGGCCCGAACCAATTCGACGGAGATTTTGACGAATCTGGGTGCGAAACCACCGAAAACGCACCTTTTGCAGCAAAATCTCCGTCGAATTCGATCCCAGCGGGCATCGCGGTTGGCGCCGGCGCCGGAGACAATGCCGGGGCCGCGCTCGGCCTCGGAGCGGCCGACGGCGACGTGATCGTGTCGATCGGGACCAGCGGCACCGTCTTCGCGGTCACCGACCACCCGGTCGCGGATTCCACCGGCACGGTCGCCGGCTTCGCCGACGCCAGCGGGCTCTTCCTCCCCCTGGTCGCGACTCTCAATGCGGCCCGGGTGCTCGACGCCGTGTGCGGGCTGCTCGGCGTGGACCACGACGAGCTCGGCCGGCTCGCGCTCGAGGCCCGACCCGGCGCACACGGGCTCGTGCTCCAGCCATACTTCGAGGGCGAGCGCACACCGAATCTGCCCGACGCAACCGCCTCCCTGTTCGGCCTCACCCTCGCCTCGGCCACCCGGCCCGGACTCGCCCGCGCCGCCATCGAGGGACTGCTCTGCGGCCTCGCCGACGGCCTCGACGCGGTGCGTGCCCAGGGGGTTGAGGTCCGCCGCATCCTCCTGATCGGGGGCGCGGCCCAGAACCCGGCCGTGCGCACGATCGCCGCGGAAGTGTTCGACGCCCGGGTCGTCGTGCCCACCCCCGGCGAATATGTCGCGGACGGCGCCGCCGCGCAGGCTGCCTGGACGCTCACGGGTCATCGGCCGGTTTGGCCGGTCTCCCTCGCCGCCGAGCCGGAATCGGACTTCCGCCCCGTCATCCGTGCCCAGTATGTCGCCCACCGGACACAGCCCTGACTCGGCTCACAGGCGCCTCACAGCCGGTGGCCACCCCCACGCGTTTCTGACCCTCTAACCTTGGAACGACAAGCCAAACGACGAGTCAGTCGCGACGAAACGGTGCACAGAGTCCATGAATAGCAATGCCTACGGCAAGCCAGTCCCCCCGAAAAAAGACCGCCGGGACGCGGCGCGCGAGAGCGCCCGCCTGATGCGCGAGGAACAGCAGAAGCGCGATAAGCGCAAGCGCTGGCTGCTGCGCGGCGGCATCGGCGCCGGCATCATCGCCGCCGCCGTGATCGTCACCCTCGTGATCGTGAACAGCACCGGCCCGGGCTCGGCCGCGGTCCGCCCGGCGAACATGGCGAGCGACGGCATCCTGCTCACCGGCGACGGCACCTCGATCACCGCGGTTACGACCGACGCGCTCGCCGCCGACGCGAAGCCCATCGCGACGGACCAGTCGAAGATGACCGACACCGCCAACATCGCGATCTACGCGGACTACCTGTGCCCGTTCTGCGGCCAGTTCGAGGCGACGAACGGCGAGCAGATCGCCACCTGGGTGTCCGCCGGCAACGCGACCCTCGAATTCCACCCGATCTCGATCCTCGACCAGGGCTCGGCCGGCAGCAAGTACCCGACCCGGGCGGCCAACGCCGCGGCCTGCGTCGCGAACTTCCAGCCGGACTCCTTCCTCGCCGTGAACACGGCACTGTTCAAGAACCAGCCGGCCGAGCAGACCACCGGCCTGACCGACAAGCAAATCGTCAGCCTGGTCACGGATGCCGGGGTCACCGACAAGGATGTGGCCGGCTGCATCACCGACCAGACCTTCACCACCTGGGTCGCCGCGTCGACCGATCGCGCTCTCAAGGGACCGCTGCCCAACGCCGACATCAAGCAGATCAAGGGCACGCCCACCGTGCTCGTCAACGGTGTCGCCTACACGGGTGCCCTCGACGACCCGGCCGCTTTCGAGAGCTTCGTGACCGCCCAGGCCACCGCCGCACCGGCCAAGTAGCAGCCGAGCGGCAGCAGCACTCGAGTTCGCCACTTCCGGTCGAGATCGTCAGGCACACCTGGCGTGATCGACCGGAAGTGGCGAACTCGGCGAACGAGACGAAGCGGAAGGATCGGCATGCACGAGACCGATCCTGAGACCGACCCCGCGACCTCGCGACCGGTGCCCGAAGGGTCGGCGAACGGAAAGGCCGTCGACGACCGCCCGGTGCCCAGCCAAACCGTGCACGGCCGGACCGAGCACGGCCAGACGGCGCCCGCAGACCCGGCGCCCGCAGAGCCGGCGCCCGCAGAGCCGGCGCCCGCAGACCCGGCGCCCGCAGAGCCGGCGCCCGCAGACCCGGC
>NZ_SOFY01000086.1 GCF_004402595.1 Cryobacterium shii
CTCGATTTGACACGTTCTTGCCGGGTGGGTAAGTTATACGAGTTGCCCCGAAGCGACAGCCCATTATTGGGCCTGAAGTCGGGTGCGTCCGATCCTTGAGAACTCAACAGCGTGCACAATGTCAAATGCCAAAAACCTCGTGATTTGGATCCGTTTCTAGCGGTGAAGGATCGGGAGATTCCTTTGGAAAACATTTAAACAACAAAGCAAGTCAGTAATGATTTGTTCTGTCAGTTTCAAACTTGTGTCTGGTCCGCCTATTCCGGTGGTCAGTCACACTAGATGTGCCGTTGCCTTCGGGTTTCGTGCAGTCAAACATTTACGGAGAGTTTGATCCTGGCTCAGGACGAACGCTGGCGGCGTGCTTAACACATGCAAGTCGAACGGTGATGAGGAGCTTGCTTCTCTGATCAGTGGCGAACGGGTGAGTAACACGTGAGCAATCTGCCCTTGACTCTGGGATAAGCGTTGGAAACGACGTCTAATACCGGATACGACCCTTGGAGGCATCTCTGGGGGTGGAAAGAATTTTGGTCAAGGATGAGCTCGCGGCCTATCAGCTAGTTGGTGAGGTAATGGCTCACCAAGGCGACGACGGGTAGCCGGCCTGAGAGGGTGACCGGCCACACTGGGACTGAGACACGGCCCAGACTCCTACGGGAGGCAGCAGTGGGGAATATTGCACAATGGGCGAAAGCCTGATGCAGCAACGCCGCGTGAGGGACGACGGCCTTCGGGTTGTAAACCTCTTTTAGTAGGGAAGAAGCGTTAAAGTGACGGTACCTGCAGAAAAAGCACCGGCTAACTACGTGCCAGCAGCCGCGGTAATACGTAGGGTGCAAGCGTTGTCCGGAATTATTGGGCGTAAAGAGCTCGTAGGCGGTTTGTCGCGTCTGCTGTGAAAACCCGAGGCTCAACCTCGGGCCTGCAGTGGGTACGGGCAGACTAGAGTGCGGTAGGGGAGATTGGAATTCCTGGTGTAGCGGTGGAATGCGCAGATATCAGGAGGAACACCAATGGCGAAGGCAGATCTCTGGGCCGTAACTGACGCTGAGGAGCGAAAGCATGGGGAGCGAACAGGATTAGATACCCTGGTAGTCCATGCCGTAAACGTTGGGAACTAGATGTGGGGACCATTCCACGGTCTCCGTGTCGCAGCTAACGCATTAAGTTCCCCGCCTGGGGAGTACGGCCGCAAGGCTAAAACTCAAAGGAATTGACGGGGGCCCGCACAAGCGGCGGAGCATGCGGATTAATTCGATGCAACGCGAAGAACCTTACCAAGGCTTGACATATAGAGGAAACGTCTGGAAACAGTCGCCCCGCAAGGTCTCTATACAGGTGGTGCATGGTTGTCGTCAGCTCGTGTCGTGAGATGTTGGGTTAAGTCCCGCAACGAGCGCAACCCTCGTCCTATGTTGCCAGCACGTAATGGTGGGAACTCATGGGATACTGCCGGGGTCAACTCGGAGGAAGGTGGGGATGACGTCAAATCATCATGCCCCTTATGTCTTGGGCTTCACGCATGCTACAATGGCCGGTACAAAGGGCTGCAATACCGCAAGGTGGAGCGAATCCCAAAAAGCCGGTCTCAGTTCGGATTGGGGTCTGCAACTCGACCCCATGAAGTCGGAGTCGCTAGTAATCGCAGATCAGCAACGCTGCGGTGAATACGTTCCCGGGCCTTGTACACACCGCCCGTCAAGTCATGAAAGTCGGTAACACCCGAAGCCAGTGGCCTAACCCGCAAGGGGAGGAGCTGTCGAAGGTGGGATCGGTGATTAGGACTAAGTCGTAACAAGGTAGCCGTACCGGAAGGTGCGGCTGGATCACCTCCTTTCTAAGGAGCACAGCAGTGCCGTCTGTATACAGCGGAACACCACTGCCAAGCCATTTCGGGAGCACACGTTTCCCGGTGGCGCTCATGGGTGGAACATTGACATTGATGCAGAAGCGAACAGTTTGAACTTGGTACGCTCCGGTGTTGTTTACAGCACGGGAGTTGGAAGGGTTTGGGTTGGGGTTGACTGTATATGCACGCTGTTGGGTCCTGAGGGACCGGAACGATCGGGTTACGGCCTGGTTGGACTTTTCCTCTGGACCTTTTCCTGTTCACATCATTCGTGGGCAGGTGAGGGTACCGCCCGTACTTTGAGAACTACACAGTGGACGCGAGCATCTTAAATTTGACGGACCTCGGTCCGACAGATTACAAAGATCAAAGCACTCGTAAGAGTGTTAGATCATTGGTCAATTTCTGTCGCGAATTTATTCGTGACACCAATCGATTCAAACTCATGTGATTTCAAATTTCTAAGAGCAAACGGTGAATGCCTTGGCATGTAGAGCCGAAGAAGGACGTAGTAATCTGCGATAAGCCTCGGGGAGTTGATAAACGAACTGTGATCCGAGGATTTCCGAATGGGGAAACCCCGCCAGGCCCGTAAGGTGACCTGGTGACTCCCGCCTGAATATATAGGGCGGGTAGAGGGAACGTGGGGAAGTGAAACATCTCAGTACCCACAGGAAGAGAAAACAATAGTGATTCCGTTAGTAGTGGCGAGCGAAACCGGATGAGGCTAAACCGATCATGTGTGATAGCCGGCAGGCGTTGCATGGTCGGGGTTGCGGGACTTTTCTGCTGCTTCTGCCGAACAGTGAGGGTTAGAACGTTGTATAGACGAACAGGATTGAAAGCCTGGTCATAGAGGGTGCGAACCCCGTAGTCGAAATGCAGCAATCGCCCGAAGAGTATCCCAAGTAGCACGGGGCCCGAGAAATCCCGTGTGAATCCGTCAGGACCACCTGATAAGCCTAAATACTCCTACATGACCGATAGTGAACAAGTACCGTGAGGGAAAGGTGAAAAGTACCCCGGGAGGGGAGTGAAATAGTACCTGAAACCGTTTGCTTACAAACCGTTGGAGCCAGTCTGATTCTGGTGACAGCGTGCCTTTTGAAGAATGAGCCTGCGAGTTAGTGATATGTGGCGAGCTTAACCCGAGAGGGGAATGCGTAGCGAAAGCGAGTCTGAATAGGGCGATTCAGTCGCATGTCCTAGACCCGAAGCGAAGTGATCTATCCATGGCCAGGTTGAAGCGACGGTAAGACGTCGTGGAGGACCGAACCCACTTCAGTTGAAAATGGAGGGGATGAGCTGTGGATAGGGGTGAAAGGCCAATCAAACTTCGTGATAGCTGGTTCTCTCCGAAATGCATTTAGGTGCAGCGTTGCGTGTTTCTTGCCGGAGGTAGAGCTACTGGATGGCCGATGGGGCCTAAAAGCTTACTGACGTCAGCCAAACTCCGAATGCCGGTAAGTGAGAGCGCAGCAGTGAGACGGTGGGGGATAAGCTTCATCGTCGAGAGGGAAACAACCCAGACCACCAACTAAGGTCCCAAAGCGCGTGCTAAGTGGGAAAGGATGTGGAGTTGCACAGACAACCAGGAGGTTGGCTTAGAAGCAGCCACCCTTGAAAGAGTGCGTAATAGCTCACTGGTCAAGTGATTCCGCGCCGACAATGTAACGGGGCTCAAGCACGCCACCGAAGTTGTGGCATTGATATTTTTGGTAAGCCGCACACTTGTTGTGTTGGTTCAGCCGTGTTGATGGGTAGGAGAGCGTCGTGTGGCCAGCGAAGCGGCGGTGTAAACCAGCCGTGGAGGCTACACGAGTGAGAATGCAGGCATGAGTAGCGAAAGACGGGTGAGAAACCCGTCCTCCGAAAGATCAAGGTTTCCAGGGCCAGGCTAATCCGCCCTGGGTAAGTCGGGACCTAAGGCGAGGCCGACAGGCGTAGTCGATGGACAACGGGTTTATATTCCCGTACTGGCGAAAAACCGCCCAAGCTAATCCAGTAATGCTAAGTATCTGAATCCCACTGACCAATGCCTTCGGGCGGCGGGGGTGGGCCTAGCGTACGACCCTATGCTGGTGCGGTTAGCGTATTAACAGGTGTGACGCAGGAAGGTAGCTGAGCCGGGCGATGGTTGTCCCGGTCTAAGGATGTAGGCCGAGAGATAGGCAAATCCGTCTCTCATATAAGGCTGAGACCCGATGGGTAGTCCTCACGGACGAAATCAGTGATCCTATGCTGCCAAGAAAAGCATCGACGCGAGGTTTTAGTCACCCGTACCCCAAACCGACTCAGGTGATCAGGTAGAGAATACTAAGGAGATCGAGAGAATCGTGGTTAAGGAACTCGGCAAAATGCCCCCGTAACTTCGGGAGAAGGGGGGCCTGAGGCGTGAAGGGATTTACTCCTGGAGCGTTCGAAGGCCGCAGAGACCAGTGGGAAGCGACTGTTTACTAAAAACACAGGTCCGTGCCAAGTCGCAAGACGATGTATACGGACTGACGCCTGCCCGGTGCTGGAAGGTTAAGAGGAACGGTTAGCCGCAAGGCGAAGCTGAGAATTTAAGCCCCAGTAAACGGCGGTGGTAACTATAACCATCCTAAGGTAGCGAAATTCCTTGTCGGGTAAGTTCCGACCTGCACGAATGGCGTAACGACTTCCCAGCTGTCTCAACCGCGAACTCGGCGAAATTGCATTACGAGTAAAGATGCTCGTTACGCGCAGCAGGACGGAAAGACCCCGTGACCTTTACTACAGCTTGGTATTGGTGTTCGGTGTGGCTTGTGTAGGATAGGTGGGAGACTTTGAAGCTTGGACGCTAGTTCAGGTGGAGTCAACGTTGAAATACCACTCTGGTCATATTGGATATCTAACTTCGAACCGTGATCCGGTTCAGGGACAGTGCCTGGTGGGTAGTTTAACTGGGGCGGTTGCCTCCTAAAAAGTAACGGAGGCGCCCAAAGGTTCCCTCAACCTGGTTGGCAATCAGGTGTCGAGTGTAAGTGCACAAGGGAGCTTGACTGTAAGACTGACAAGTCGAGCAGGGACGAAAGTCGGGACTAGTGATCCGGCAGTGGCTTGTGGAAGCGCTGTCGCTCAACGGATAAAAGGTACCTCGGGGATAACAGGCTGATCTTGCCCAAGAGTCCATATCGACGGCATGGTTTGGCACCTCGATGTCGGCTCGTCGCATCCTGGGGCTGGAGTAGGTCCCAAGGGTTGGGCTGTTCGCCCATTAAAGCGGTACGCGAGCTGGGTTTAGAACGTCGTGAGACAGTTCGGTCCCTATCCGCTGCGCGCGCAGGAAATTTGAGAAGATCTATCCCTAGTACGAGAGGACCGGGATGGACGAACCTCTGGTGTGTCAGTTGTTCCGCCAGGAGCACCGCTGATTAGCTACGTTCGGAACGGATAACCGCTGAAAGCATCTAAGCGGGAAGCCGGCTTCGAGATGAGATTTCCATCCCTTCGGGGGAGAGGCTCGCAGCTAGACTACTGCGTTGATAGGCCGGATGTGGAAGAGGGGACTAAAGACCCTTGGAGCTGACCGGTACTAATAAGCCAATAATTTGATAACACTACAGTTTGAATAAGCTGCTCTGCGTCCACTATGTGGTTCTCGATGTACGGTCGAGAACAACGCCCTCACCGGCTCATAAACGGGTGAGGGCTCTATAACTGAAAAATATAGAATCGATTCATCGA
>NZ_SOFY01000020.1 GCF_004402595.1 Cryobacterium shii
GACGACGCGGCGGGCGCGGGCCGCGGCGGGCGCTCGGAGGCGGCGGCGCGGCCGGGCGCGGCTAGGCGGCGGCGAATTCCGCGAGCACCGCGGCCAGCTGCTCGACGGCCCAGTCGATGTCGGCCTCGGAGACCACGATCGGCGGGGCCAGGCGGATGGTGAAGCCGTGGGTGTCCTTCGCGAGCACGCCGCGGGCCAGGAGGGCCTCGCAGACCGCCCGGCCGGACGCCACCGTCGGGTCGATGTCGATCCCGGCCCAGAGGCCCGCGCCGCGCACGGCGACGACGCCCCGGCCGATCAGGGCGCTCAGCCCGTCGTGCAGTCGGGTGCCGAGAACGCGGGCGCGCTCCTGGTATTCGCCGGTGGCCAGCATCTTCACCACGGCGAGGCCGACGGCCGCGGCCAGGGGGTTGCCGCCGAAGGTCGAGCCGTGCTCGCCAGGGCGGAGCACGCCGAGGACGTCCGCGTTGCCGACCACCGCCGAAACGGGAACGATGCCGCCGCCGAGCGCCTTGCCCAGCAGGTACAGGTCCGGCACGACCCCGACCAGATCGCAGGCGAAGGTCGCGCCCGTACGGCCGAGGCCGGACTGGATCTCGTCGGCGATGAACAGCACGTTATGGCGGGTCGTGATCTCGCGCACGGCGGGCAGGTAGCCCGCCGGCGGCACGACGATGCCGGCCTCGCCCTGGATCGGCTCGAGCAACACGGCGACCGTGTTCTGGTCGATCGCGGCCTCGAGGGCCGCGGCGTCCCCGTAGGGAACCGTGCGGAACCCGGGCGTGAACGGGCCGAAGTCCTTGCGGGCGGACTCGTCGTCGGAGAAGCTGATGATCGTGGTCGTGCGGCCGTGGAAGTTCTCGCCGGCCACGATGATGTTGGCCAGCCCGTCGGCGACGCCCTTCACCCGGTAGCCCCAGGCGCGGGCTACCTTGATGCCGGACTCGACCGCTTCGGCGCCCGTGTTCATCGGGAGGACCATGTCCTTGCCGGAGAGCTCGGCGAGCGCTGTCACGAACGGGCCGAGCTGGTCGTTGTGGAAGGCGCGGCTGGTGAGCGTGATGCGGCCGAGCTGGGCGCGGGCGGCTTCCAGCAGAACCGGGTTGGAGTGGCCGAAGTTGACCGCGGAGTAGGCGGCCAGGCAGTCCAGGTAGCGGCGACCGTCGACATCCGTCACCCAGGCGCCGTCCCCGGAGGCGACGACGACGGGCAGCGGGTGGTAGTTGTGGGCCGCGTGCTCGTTCTCGAGCGCGATGTAGGACGCCTGATCGAGGGCGGCCGTGGTCTGGGCTGTCGTGGTCTGGGCTGTCGTGGTCTGGGCTGTCGTGGTCTGGGCGGCCGCGGTCTGGTCGGCCGCGGTCTGGTCGATCATCGGCGCAGCTCCAGCGTGCAGCACTTCACTCCGCCGCCGCCGAGGAGCAGCTCGGACAGGTCGACGCCGATCGGGTTGTAGCCGCGGGCGCGCAGCTGGCGCTCGAAGTCTTTCGCGCGGGCGGCGATGACGACGTTGTAGCCGTCGGAGTAGGAGTTGAGGCCGAGGATGGCCGCGTCTTCCTCGGTGACGATGATGGCATCCGGGTAGCGCTCGCGCAGGATGACGAGGCTCGGCTCGTCGAATGCGCTCGGCAGGTAGGCGATGTTCGTGTCGTCGAGCACGGCGATGGCGGTATCGAGGTGGTAGAAGCTCGGGTTGATCAGGTTAAGCGTGATCACCGGACGGCCGTAGATGGCCGACACCTCTTCGTGGCTGTTCGAGGCGCTGCGGAAGCCGGTGCCGGCAAGGATCGCGTCGCCCACGAGCAGGAAGTCGCCCTCCCCCTCGTTGATCTCGACCGGGACGCGCACGTCGAAGCCGCTCTCGCGGAACCAGTCCATGTAGGCCGGGCCTTCCGGCTGGCGCTCCGGATAGGTGAAAGCCGCGCCGTACGCGATGTTGTCGACGACGAAGCCGCCGTTGGCCGCGTAGACCATGTCCGGCAGCCCGTCGATCGGGTCGATCAGGTGCACGTCGAAACCGAGTCCGACGTAGGTGTCGTACAGGGTCTGCCACTGCGCGACGGCCAGGGCAGTGTCGGTCGGGATGGCCGGGTCCATCCACGGGTTGATGCGGTACACGACGGTGAAGTAGTCGGGCTTGCACATCAGGATGGTGCGCCTGACCGGTATGCGCTCGGGGCGGGCCGAAGCGATGCTCTCGTCCGGGTTCGGGACGGTGAGACCCGGGACCGTGAGGTCGGGGGCGGCGAAATCAAGGGACGTGAGATTGGTCGACATGGGGACTCCTTCTGCTGCACTCCGCCGGCTTCGGGCGAGGTCGGAATGCGGGGGTGGATGGCGGACCAGGTCACTCACGAGAGCCCTGCCGGAGCCGAACGGATCCGGGCGGGGACGCCGTTCCTAGTTTCACACAGCATGAATCGGTATGTCACGCTAATCTGCGCTCGAAATGCGCGTGGTTTCCGCGCTCGACGCATGTTTTCGCCGTAGACTCTCGGAATGGACAATCTAGACCGCGGCATTCTCGACCTTCTTCGCCAGAATGCCCGCGCGGGCTACGGGGATATCGGCGGGGTCGTCGGCCTGTCGGCGTCGGCGGTCAAACGGCGGGTCGACAAGCTCGTGGCCGACCGGGTCATCCGCGGCTTCACGATCCAGGTGGACCCGGCCATCGACGGCATGAGCACCGAGGCCTACGTCGAACTGTTCTGCCGCGGCACCGTGGCGCCCGAGGAACTGCTGCGCATCCTCTCCGGCGTGCCCGAGGTCGTCGATGCCGGCACCGTCACCGGCAGCGCCGACGCGATCGTGCACATCCGGGCGCGGGACATCTCCGGCCTCGAGGCGGCCCTGGAGAAGGTGCGCCTGGCGCCGAACGTGGACCACACCCGCAGCGCGATCGTGCTCTCCCGCCTGATCCACCGCGCCGCGGAGTAGCGGCAGCGGAGCCGGCGCGCCGGAGTAGGGCCGGCGGCATCCGTCGCCCCTTTCGCTCGAGCGCGACCCCCGCGACACTGGAGCCGTGGCCTCACCGAAGAACGCCCAGGCTCCAAGCAAGATCGGACCGGCCGGCGCCGAGCGCATCAGCGCTGCGGCTTACGGCCTACTCGTGGCCGCCAGCACGCTGATCGGGCTCGGCGACAGCGCCGCGTCGACGATCATCATCGTGGTCCTGATCACGAACCTCGTGTATTACGCGACGCACGTTTTCGCCTACTCGATCGGGGATCAGACGGCCGGGTGGGGCAGCATCCGCCACCATCTGCGGGTCAGCGCACCGATGATATCCGCCGCATTCGCTCCGCTGCTGGCGGTGCTCGTGGTGCTCTTCTTCGGCGGCGACACGAGGACCGCGACCCTGGTCGGGATGATCACGGCCAGCGTGCTGCTGAGCGTGGTGGCGGTGTCGGGGGTGCGGCTCCGCGGCATCCGTGGCTGGCCGTTGGCCCTCGTCGCGGTGGGAACCGTGCTGCTCGCCGGGTTCCTGATCCTCGCCAAGTTCCTGGTGCTGCATTAGCGGCCCGCGGACCGGGCGCTGCTGCGAGGCGGCGGGTCAGACCGGGGCGGTGAGGGGGCGCTGCCGCACGGGCGCAAGCAGGTGGATCAGCGCGACGGCGGCGATGGAACCGGCGCAAAGGATGCCGGCGAGCACGATGATCTGGAAGCGACCGGCCTCGAGCGGCGAGGCCCCGCCGAAGATGGCGCCGACGAAGGCACCGGGCAGGGTGACCAGGCCGGTGGTCTTCGTCTGGTCGGTCGAGGGGATCAGCGCGAAGTAGACGGCGCGGCGGGCCAGCTCGCGGGTCGCCTGCCGGGGCGTGGCGCCGAGGGCCAGCCAGCCCTCCACCTCGTCCCAGCGCTCGGTCACCGCCTCGCCGAAGCGGCGGCCGGAGAGCGTGGCGATCGACATGGCGTTGCCGATGATGATGCCGCCGAAGGACAGCACGTAACGCGGCGTCGACTCGAGCGCGCCGGTGCCGAACACGACCAGGAGGGAGGCGAGCACGCCCAGGCCCATCGCGGCGGCCACCCAGGCGAAGTGCTGCCGGCTGGCGCCGATGCGCCGCGTGACCGTGCCGACCGCGGCGGTGAACATGACGACGAGGCCCACGCCGACCCAGAGCGGATCGGAGATGATGCCGCTGAGCACCAGGCTGATCGCGGCCAGCTGCAGGGCTCCGCGCAGCACGGCGAGCGCCGGCGCGAACGGATGCGACACCCGGTAGGTCCAGAGCACGAGCGTGACGATCAGGATGAGCAGCAGCACGCCGGCCAGGCTCGGCAGCAGTGCCGCCAGCTGGGCGGGCAGGTCGCGGGGCCAGGTCACGTGACGAGCCTACCGAGCCGGTGTGCCCGGAGTGGCCGGCCGCGCGCATCCGTTCGGTTCGCGAGTGCGGGTGAATCGTCGGTTAGAGGACGCCAGAGCGACAATTCACCCGCACTCGCGGCGGAGGAGGGCACCGGGGGCACCGGTAGCGTGGGACGTAACGCACACGAAGGATGCCCGGCATGCAACTCGTCATCGACCCGCACTCCCCCACTCCGCCGTTCGAGCAGCTGCGGGGGCAGGTGATCGAGGGCGTGCGCACCGGCGCGCTGGCCCCGGGTGACAAGCTGCCCACCGTGCGCCGCCTCGCCGAAGACCTCGGCCTGGCCGCGAACACGGTCGCGCGCGCCTACCGGGAGCTGGAGCAGGACGAGGTGATCGAGACCCGCGGCCGGCTCGGCTCCTTCATCGCCGCGACCGGAGACGCCACGCACCAGCAGGCGCAGCGGGCCGCGGTCGCCTACGCCGAACGGATGCGCGCGCTCGGCCTGCCCCCGGAGGAGGCGCTGCAGATCGTGCGTGCGGCCCTCGGCATCCGTTCGTAGCGTCGGCGGCCTCGGCTGCTGCGTGCGCGGTGCGCGGCGTGCGCGTGCGCGTGCGCGGGTTTCGCGGCGTGCGCGGCTGCGGCTACCGCCCGTAGGCGGCGGCGAGGCGGCGGAAGCCCTCGTCCAGGCTCACCGCGGGCGCCCACCGCAGTTCGGCGCGGGTGCGGCGCTGGTCGAACCAGTGCGCGGTCGACAGCTGCTCGGCCAGGAACCGGGTCATCGGCGGCTCGTCGGCGCCCGAACGGATGCGCCAGGCCGCCTCGATCAGGGATCCCGCGCCGCGGGCGACTCCTGCCGGAACCCGCCAGGCCGGGGCCGGCACGCCCGCCGCCCGGCACATTCCGGCGAGCAGCTCGGCCACGGGGCGCGGCTCCCCGTTCGTGACCACGTAGGAGTGGCCGTGCACCGCGTCGGCCCGCTCGAGCGCGGCCGCGATGGCCGAGGCAGCGTTGTCCACATAGGTGGTGTCGATCAGGGCGGCGCCGTGGCCGAGCAGCGGCAGCCGGCCGCGGCGGGCCCGGTCGACGATGCGGGCGACGAGCTGCGTGTCGCCCGGGCCCCAGACCAGGTGCGGGCGCACCGCGACCACGTGCAGGCTCGCGGAGTCGGCGCCGAGCGCGAGCAGTTCGGCCTGGGCCTTGGTACGGGCGTAGTGCCCGCGGGCCCGGGACGGGTCGGCCGGGTCGGCGCCGCTGCCGACGATGGATGCGCCGGCGTGGGCCACCGAGGGCGACGACACGAAGACGAAGCGGGTGGCGCCGGCATCCGTGGCCGCGGCCAGCAGCGTGCGGGTGCCGCCCACATTCACGGCCTCGAAATCGGCCGGCCTGCCCGCGAGGGAGACCTTCGCGGCCAGGTGCACGACGGCGTCCATGCCGGCGGCGGCGCGGCCAACCTCGTCGGGGGCGGTGACCGAGCCGAGCACGTCGGCGACGCCGGGAACGCCCGACGCGCGGCGCTGGAACGTGCGCACCTCGTGCCCGGCAGCCGCGATCTCGGCCGCGACGGCGCGGCCGAGGAAGCCGCTCGCCCCGGTCACGAGGACCCTCACCGGGATGCTCGCGGGGGGCGCGGCGCGGGGTGGAGTGCGCCGGGACGTGCGGCGGAACCTGCGGGGTGACCTGCGGGGTGACCTGCGGGGTGACCTGCGGGGTGACCTGCGGGGTGACCTGCGGGGTGACCTGCGCTGCGCGCGTGCTGCGCCGTTGCGCGCGCGGCGGGCCACCCGCGCAGCGGCGCAGCAGCCGCGCGGCGGGCC
>NZ_SOFY01000066.1 GCF_004402595.1 Cryobacterium shii
CCGGGGGAAGATCTGCTCGTGCTCGAGCTGACCGGCGGAAATGATCGTCCCGGCCTTGTCGAAGATGATCGCGCGGGTACTGGTGGTGCCCTGGTCGATTGCGATGACGTGCTTGGCCATGGAATTCCTCCTAGTGGGTGGTGCGGGAAGTCGGAGCGGAAAACAGAGTTGCGGTGAAACCGGGCGGACAGCAAAAAAATGGGCCGATTCAGATGTCGAATCGGCCCACCCTTCAGCGCTAGGTGAGGATGGGGAGCAGGACCAGGGACGCCCAGCCGGCCAGCACCCCGCCGATCACCGGCCCGACGACCGGAACCCAGGAGTAGGCCCAGTCTGAGGAACCCTTGCCCTTGATCGGAAGCACGAAGTGCGCGATCCGCGGCCCAAGGTCACGGGCCGGGTTGATGGCGTAGCCGGTCGGTCCGCCGAGGGAGGTGCCGATCACGAGAACTAGCAGGGCCACCGGCAGTGCGCCGAGGGCCGCGAGGCCACCGCTTTCGCCCTGGCGGCCGCCGCCGAAGGCCAGAACCACGAACACGAGCACGAAGGTGCCGATGATCTCGGTGACCATGTTCCAGCCGTAGGAACGGATGGCCGGGCCGGTCGAGAACACGCCCAGCTTGTTGGCCGGGTTCGGCTCCGCATCGAAGTGCTGCCGGTAGGCCAGCCAGCAGAAGACCGCCCCGATGAAAGCACCCAGGAACTGGGCTGCGATGTATGTCAGGACCGAGAGGAAATTGACGGGGACGCCGGATCCGAACTCGGTGGCGCCCGACGCGACGAGGCCGAGAGTGACGGCCGGGTTCAGGTGTGCGCCGGAATTATAGGCAGCGATCACACCGACGAAGACCGCGAAGCCCCAGCCGATGGTGACCATCAGGAACCCGCCGCCGAGGCCCTTGTTCTTGGCCAGAGCGACGTTGGCGACCACGCCGGTTCCGAGGAGGACCAGCAGCGCCGTCCCCACGACCTCCGACAAAAACACAACTCCGATATTGTCCACGTTGACCTTCCTTGCCGGGCGGGAGATGCCGGAGCGATCCCATGTTGGTGTGCGGTTTGCATCACCATAGCCCGGTGCTTTCCGGAGGGGAATGGGAAGACTTTCCCGCTGATTTTGGCCCTTATCAGCCGTTGCGCCCACGCGTAGATTGAAGCGGGTAGGCGAAGTTCCTACGGCACGGCACCGCGGTCGTGCCGTCCTGTCATCCCGATCGAAGGAAGAGCCATGAAGAAACTCGTCAATGATCCAAAGAACGTGGTGGATGAGGCTGTTGCCGGGTTCGGGGCAGCCCACGCCGACCTGGTGAGCGTGCACCAGGATCCCAACTTCATCGTGCGCAAGGACGCACCGGTGGCGGGGAAGGTCGGACTGGTCAGCGGAGGAGGCAGCGGTCACGAACCGATGCACGGTGGTTTCGTTGGATTCGGAATGCTCGACGCCGCTGTTCCCGGCGCCGTGTTCACATCCCCGACACCGGACCCCATCCTCGCCGCGACGAAGGCCGTTGACGGGGGAGCGGGAGTGCTTCACATCGTCAAGAACTACACCGGCGACGTCCTCAACTTCGAGACGGCGGCCGATTTGGCCGCCGCGGACGGCATCGAGGTGCGCTCGGTGCTCGTCAACGACGACGTCGCGGTGAAGGACTCCCTCTATACGGCCGGCCGACGCGGCGTCGCCGGAACGGTGCTGGTCGAGAAGATTGCCGGGGCGGCCGCAGACCGGGGGGACAACCTGGATGCGGTGGCGACGGTGGCGGAGAAGGTCATCGCGCGGGTGCGGTCGATGGGGGTGGCTCTGACGCCGTGCGTCGTGCCGCATGCCGGCGAACCGAGCTTCACCCTGGCTGAGGACGAGATCGAGATCGGAATCGGCATCCACGGTGAGCCGGGACGGGAACGAATCAGGCTTGAACCCGCTGATGCCATCGTCGACCGGCTGCTCGGCCCCATCCTCGACGACATCCCCTTCGTAAGCGGCGACGAGGTTCTCCTCATGGTCAACGGCATGGGCGGGACGCCGCAGATCGAGCTCTACATCGTCTTCCGGCACGCCGCCGAGGTCCTTGCGGCGAAGGGCCTCACGGTCACTCGGACCCTGGTCGGGAATTTCACGACCTCACTCGAAATGCAGGGCATGTCGATCACGGTACTGAAACTGGACCAGGAATTGACCACCCTGTGGGATGCGCCGGTCCAGACGGCGGCGCTACGGTGGGGACGGTAGAGGGAGATCGAATGAACTTGGGTGCCACCTGGGCGAAGGCCTGGATCAGGACCAGCGCGGATGTCATGAGCGAACACCGGGTGGAGCTGATCAACCTGGACCGCGAGATCGGCGACGGTGACCACGGCGAGAACATGGACAGGGGTTTTCAAGCGGTGCTCGGGAAGCTCGACGATCTACCGGCGGATGCCGCCCCCGGGGACGTTTTCAAGCTCGTCGCGACCACACTGATCTCCACGGTGGGTGGCGCCGCCGGTCCGCTGTACGGCACGGCGTTCCTGAAGGCCGCCGTGGCCGTGGCCGGTGCGCTCGAGCTTGACGGCGCCGCGCTGGTGGCGCTGCTCACGGCCGCCAGGGACGGCATCGTCCTGCGCGGCAAGGCGGAATTAGGAGACAAGACCATGGTTGACGCCTGGACTCCGGCCGTCGACGCGGCCGCCGCCGCCCACGAGGCAGGGGCCAACGATCTGGACATCCTGATTGCGGCAGCGAACGCCGCGGAGGCGGGAGCGGTCGCGACGGAACCCTGGGTGGCGCGTAAGGGCCGGGCGAGCTACCTGGGGGAGAGGGCCATCGGCCATCGAGATCCCGGCGCCCAGTCGTCGGCCCTGCTGCTGCGTGCGGCCGCAGACACGGCGGCGGCGTGAAAGTGGACGCTAGGAAAGGTCGGGTCGGCCTGGTCTTCGTCTCGCACAGCGCCAAAATCGCGGAAGGTTTGGTGGATCTGGCGCGCCAAATGGCGCCGAACACCGCCCTCATCCCGGCGGGGGGAACCGACGAAGGCGATATCGGGACGAGTTTCGAGAAAGTGGCCACCGGCATCGTGCAGGCGGATGCGGGTGCCGGCGTCGCACTGCTCTGCGATCTGGGCTCCGCCATTCTTACCGCAGAGACGGCGCTCGACTTCCTGGCCGAAGACGTGCGAGCGCGCGTGCGCATCGTTGACGCGCCCCTGGTCGAAGGCGGCGTCGCAGCCGCCGTGGCAGCCGAGGTCGGGGGAGATCTCGATGCCGTGGAGAAGGCCGCCCGCTCGGCCGTTCACCTATCGCCGGCCGTGGAGGCAGCACCTCCCGTTGCTCCTGTTGTCACCCGCAGGGTGACACTCGTCAACAGGGACGGCCTGCACGCTCGGCCCGCCGCCGACTTCGTCAAGCTGGCCAGCACCCTCAACGCACGCGTGACGGTGAACGGCAAGGATGCGTCCAGTCTGCTGGCCATCATGGGCCTGGGCCTGATCCGGGGCATGACCGCCGAGATCTCGTCCTCCGACGAGCACGGAGCGGAAGCGGTCGAGGCCCTGGCCAATCTGCTGGAATCAGGATTCGGCGAGGAATAGGGGACGGCGTTCCCGAGCACGCGCGCCCCCTTCAGTAGGATGGGGAGCTGTGGGCATGACCGGCACCGGTCCCGTGTCGACAGGGTCGCGAAGCTCGGTTTCCGGCCTGCATCCTCTCGCGATTCGAAGGCCGGCACCTTGAGTTCTTCCCCCGACCGTGGTCTGTCAGCGTGACCCATCAATGGCCGGCGCGCGCGCGAATGTCGGTCGCGTCCGAATTCGGACTGCGGGCGACATTCCCTGACCATCCGACAACCGCCGCCGCACGCAGCGAGGTGAAAAGGCTCCTGGCTCGGGCATTCTCCGCCACATCCCAGGCCTCCCTGATCACCGATGCCCGGCAGCGGATCCTTCACGTCAGCGGATCCTTCACCGCCATCACGGGCTATGACGAAGCCGAACTCCTGGGCCAGGACTGCCGTATTCTGCAGGGGCCCGGATCCGACCCCGGCGTCACGGCAGCAATCCGGCGGGCACTCAGTTATGGGGAATCGTATGAGGGAGATATCCTCAACTACCGAAAAGACGGTTCCCCGTTCTGGAACAGCCTGAGCATCAGGCCGCTGCGCGACGAGGCAGGAACGATCACCCACTTCGTCAGCGTCCAGCGTGACGTCACCGCGCGAATGGCACACCAGGAGCAATTGCGGTTCCAGGCCGGGCACGACCCGGTGACCGGCCTGCCGAACCGCCGGGCACTGGATCAGCACCTGTCCTCCCGTCGCCCCGCCGAGGGCGCAGTGCTGGCCATGATCGACGTCGTCGCGCTCCGCTCGATCAACAGCACCTTCGGGTACGAGGCGGGCGACAGTCTGCTCAAACAACTCGGACGCCGGATGCGGGAGCTGCTGGCGGACGGTGACTTCCTGGCGTGCCTCGGCGGCGATCTGTTCGCCGTCGTCCTCGAGAACATCGACGGAGGAACCCGGTTGGAGGATGAGCTGGCGCGCCTGCACGAGGCTGTGCAAACGCCCTTCTCGTTCACGGACCTGGACCAGGACTGCACCATCGATCTGAGCATGGGATTGGCCCGCATCACGGGTGACGGCACGACCGGTTTCCTTTTTCATCAAGCGGATGCTGCGCTCCGCCGGGCCAGGGAGGGCCGCCCCGCGGGCCCGTGGTGGACGCTGGCGCCGGACGTTCCCGAGGAAGCGGTGGATCGGGACGTCGACGGCGTGGGGGACCTGCCGGACGTGGGGGACCTGTCTACCGGCAGGTCCGATCGGGAGCAGTTGTTCGCCGGGGGACTGTCCATGTTCATGCAGCCCGTGCTGGATCTGCGAACCGGCCGACTCAGTCGAGTCGAAGCCCTGGCCCGGCTGACCCTCTCGGACGGCACGGTGATTCCACCGGCCCGGTTCCTTCCCGCCCTGGATGATGCCGACCTCGACGAGTTGTTCCGGCGGGGCCTGAACGAGGCACTCCGCTGCCTCGCTCGCTGGGACGACGGGGGCCTGTCGACCAGTGTCTCAGTGAATATCTCCCCGTCGACGCTTCGGAACCCGGATTGTCCGCGGTGGGTCAGCAATGCGATGCGGCGCCACGGCATCGCGCCGGACCGGCTCGGTCTGGAATTGCTGGAGACGCTGGCGGTCGAATCGGAGGTGCAGATCGAGGCGATCGATCGTCTCCTCCGTCTGGGAGTGGGGCTCGCCCTGGACGATCTGGGCTCGGGGTACAGCAGCCTGCAGCGACTGTTCGCGCTGCCCTTCGACACGATCAAACTCGACCGCGGTCTACTCGTCGAGATCCGGTCCAGACCGGTGGAGACGTTGAGCCTGGTCTCGGCCCTGACCCAAATGGGTCGTGACTTCGGCGTCAGCGTGGTGATCGAAGGACTCGAGGACGCCGGGATGGCCGAGGCAGCGAGCGTCCTGGGAGTTCCACTGGGGCAGGGATACTTCTTCGCCCGTCCGATGCCGGCGGATGAGGTGCCCGGATGGGTGGCCGGGTTCACCTTCCCGCTTCGTGCCGACGCGGTACAGAGCGCCCTCGGGGCCCTTGCGTACCACTGGCAGTTTCTGCGCTGGGCCTCGCCCCACCCGACTGTGCTCGCCGGCTGTCCTCTGACCGACTTCATCTCGCTCCATTCGACGACAGCCGCGGCCGCACGCTGGCACGCGCACCAGCATGGCCAGGCTCCCGATCCGGTGTACGGACAGATGCTGGCGGATTGGCTGGTCGACCTCGTCCGGGATGGCCCCCTGGGCGAGTAGCTGGAGGAGCTACGGGAGCAGGTTGTCCAGGATTCGTCCCGAGTATTCCTGGGCGAACACCGCGGCCAGGAACGTGATCGTCGGGATGAACAACGATCCCACCGCATGGCTCAGCGCCTGCCTCCGTTTCGGACTGGTGGGGGAGTCGCGGATCAGGTCGTGCACGGCGATCAGCTGCCGGACCCGTTCCAGAGCAGTCGCGGGGAGCTCGCTGAGCACCGCGCCGAAAGACTCGATCCGGAACTGCAGAAGTGCCAGGTTGTTATCCACACCGCGGCGGATGATCTTCCGAACAGCGGAACGCGAACTGACGATGGAGACCAGCGTCGCGACATAACCGGTCACGATGAGAGCGAACGCGATGGGCAGAAGCAACGGTGATGTCACCGACAGCAGAACTCCAACCAGAACCAGGTAGGCGGTGACTCCCAGTCCGCGGGCGAAATCCACCCTCGCCAGAGCACGGAGCTGCTCCTGGACGGCCATCGAGTCCGCTGGGCTGGGCCAGAATAGACGATGATCGAAACGAGCCTGCAAACTTATCACGAGCCAGGGGATCACGCTGGCGAACATCATTTCGCCGGCGTAGTAAAAAATGATCATCAGGAGCGCGGTGCTTCCGATCTGAAGCCGGCTGAGGGGGACCGGGGCGACCAGACCGGCGAGCAGGACGACGAACACCGTCAGTGCCGACGCGGCCAGCGTGCTCACCCGCATCCGGTACCAGCGCCGGCAGAATGTCAGCACTTGTCGCAGATCGCAGATCGCAGTCGCGCGCGATCGTGTGCAGCACGGCGTTCAGGCTCCGTGTCGGTTCGGCCCATCCGGCCACGGTCCATCCGTCGAGAAGTCCCATCGCGAGGGCGATCAGTGCCCAGCGCATGACCGGAGCCTCCGCCCATTGGCCGGCAAAGGCGGTCAGGACCAGCGGGATCCCCAGTGCGACCGAGGCGCTGAAGGCCGCCGTCAGGATGGCGCCCCGGCTGCTCAGCAGTGAGATCCCACGTCGCTTCAGAATCAGGTCGGCCAGCCGGGGCATCACAAACTCTGTGGTCGGCGATTGGTGGTGGGCGACGTACTCCGAAAACAGTCGTTCGAAGGACTCGGCTCTCCGGTCGGGTCGCTGGTCGGTCACGGATCCTCACCTTTCAACGCTGCGTTCCCGAAGTTGGCGTGGCGCGTGGCGCGTGGCGTCACACTACAGCCGCGTCCGGGGGTCCAATAGTGGCGCAGTATCCGCAAGCGGGAACTGGACTTATCCGAAAGAGTCCTAATCCTTCACGGAGCTGAGCCTGGGTGAGGTCTGCAGCTGTGATGATTTGAGGTTGATGTAGTCGGCGTGTGGCGCTCCGGCGGCGGCGGAGTGCTGGTGGATTATCTTGCTGCTGTAGCCGAGCGAGTTGGCTAAGGCGGTGGGATTGAGTTCTCTGGCGAGGTCGCGCAGGGCGGTGTTTCTGACGCCGTTGAGGTCGATGCCCCAGTTGCGAAGTCGGTTCAGCATGGTTTCTGGATGGGTGTGTTGGCCAGGCAGGTTGCCGGGAAAGAGCCAAGGGCTGTCGGTGTTGACAGTTTGCTGGTTGGGGCGGTTGTGGACGTAGTCCCAGAAGGTTGCCGCGACTTGCGCGGGCAGTAGGGCGGGCACCGATCCCAGGCGCAGGTAGAGGCCATCGGGTCGGGCTTCGAGTGCGCTGGTTTTCAGGGCTGTGATCTTTCCGACAGGGTGTGCGTAGAGCAGCAGGATGAGTGCGGCGACGCGGTCTGCGGCGGGCATTTCTCCGGCGGTGAGGCAGACGCGGATGTGGTCGATTCTGGCTGCCTGCGTCAAGATCGGGGTCGATCGTGCCTCACGACGGGGGACCCGGACTTTCGCGATATCGCGTGATGTGACGAGCCACGCGATGAAGGTGTTGATGGCATGGCGAGTGGATGGTCCGGAGGCGAGGTAGTCGTCGAGGTGCGACTGACGGATGTCGGTGTGGGTGGCGTCGTGCTCGGATAGGAGCCAGGCGAGGAATCGTCCCGACTCGGTGATTTCCTGCTTCGCTGACCGGACGGCGAAGTTCATGTTCTTGCCGGGCAGCGACCTCGCCCGGAGTCGTTTCAAGTGATACCAGCGGCCGAAGCGTTCGATCGGTGCTTGGATCTCGCGATGGTCGGCAAGAGACACGATTCTCTCCTCGAGCCAGCGTTCGAACGCCGCCAGTTGGCGGTCCCGGGGAGGCAGCATGCCGTTGACGGCGCTCACTGAAATTCCCCAGTTCTGCTCACTGAAATTCCCCACTCCGGGTCGCTTCCGCACATAGAAGCGGGCCTTCCTCGATGCTGATGGTC
>NZ_SOFY01000002.1 GCF_004402595.1 Cryobacterium shii
ACAGGCCATCAGAATCGCTCATAAGCAATTTTCCCAGACCCCACGGCCAAGGACGGGAAATCCGGCGGCGTTTTAAACTTTGCCGTTACTGACCCACGCCCCTAGACGGTCAAGTCACAGGAGCCGGCTTCGTCCTGAACGAATTCGACGGAGATTCTGCCGGAATCGGCCCCAAACCGGCCGAAAGCGTGATTCTACAGCAGAATCTCCGTCGAATTGGTTAGCTGCCGAGGAGCGGGCGACGGATGCCCGGGGGCCCGGTCAGGGGACCGCGCCCCCGACGATCTCGAGCTCGGATTTAGGTGTCTCGCGCTGGCCGGCGATCGCGGCCCCGGCCGCGACGCACACCACGACGATGGCGATCTGTTGCTGTAACAGGAACGTCTCCCCCAGCACCAGCGCACCGAACAACGCGGCGATCACCGGCCCGAAGCTGGTGATGATCGCGTAGAGACGCGGGGTGATCCGGCGCAGGATGAAGGTGTCCAGCGTGTACGGGAAGGCCGACGAGAGCACCCCGATCGCCAGCAGAAGCCCGAGCACGCCCCAGTCGAGGCTGGACCAGTCGACCGTGATCAGCGCGAACGGCACCAGCAGAGTCAGGCTGACGACGCTGGCCACGGAGATGCCCTCCAGGCCAGGGAAGGCGGTGGCGACCCGCCGGGTCAGCAGGATGTACGCCGCCCAAGCCGCCGCCGCCGTCAGCGCATAGAGAACGCCGAGCACGTTCAGAGTGCCGTCTGACCAGGTCAGCAGAAACACCCCGCCCGCGGCCGCGGTGGCGTACACGAAGTCGAGGGGGCGGCGCGACGAGGCCAGGGCCAGGGCGAAGGGCCCCAGGAACTCGATGGTGGCGGCGATGCCGAGCCCGAGCAGGTCGACGGCCTCGTAGAAGGTCAGGTTCATCACCGCGAGCACGACGCCCAGGGCCAGGGCGGGCCAGAGGCGCCGCCAGCTGAGGCCGGCCAGTTTCGGCCGGTAGAACGGCAGCACGGCCGCCGCCATCACCAGCTGCCGCACCGCGACCACGACGGGCGAGCCGACGAGCGGGATGGCGAGGCCGGCGAGGGACGAGCCGAAGTTAATGCTGACCTCTGTGACGACCTGGGCGCCCGCACCGGTCAGGCGGTCGCGTTTCGCGGTCACAGCGCTCCTCCCCGCGGCCGGGGCAGGCGCGCTTTTCGAGAGTACCGGTTCGGCCGGGCACGGATGTTCCGCGCCGCGGGGTCATCTGCCCTACCGGAACACCGTCGCCCTACCGGAACACCGAGCGCGCCACCGCCGTGACCTCCATCGGCACCCCGGCCGGCAGCACGACGGCGAGCACCGGGGGCCGCCAGTAGGCAGTCAGCGTCACGGTGGCGCTCTTCCCGTCGACGGATGCCGCCCCGGCCAGCTCCAGCCCCGCGATGCCGCCGTGCGGGGCGGTGTCCAGATACTCCGCGGCGGCCGCGTGAACGTCGGCAGACACCAGGGCGGCCCGCAGCACCGGGCCGGAGCTGTCCGTCGTGACGGCCACCGCGCTGAGGTCGAAGGCCTCCGCCCCGGCCAGTGCTGCGCCGTCGGCGAGGGTCAGCAGCCGCTTCCGTTCGAGGTACAGGGACGTGGCCGCCACGGTGACGAGGATCAGCACCAGGGCCAGGAAACCGTAGAACAGGGTCAGCAACAGGATCGAGCCGTCCTCGTCGCCGGGCCGCGCCGACGCTCGCCGGACCACCGCCCGCCGCCCCGGTCCCCCGCCGCTCATCCGGACCGCCAGAACCGGGACACCGTCTGCGTCGCCGAGGCCTCGAGCGGCACGCTGGAACCGTTCCGCAGCGACAGCACATCCGGCACCAGCGGCAGGGGCACCCGGATGCGCACCGTGACCGTGACCGTGCCCCGGCGGGTCAGGCATCCGTCGGTGTCGGCCCGGCAGTCGACGCTCATCTCGGCGTCCGCTGCGTCGATGCCGTAGTCCGCGAGCCCGAACTGCACCGCGCGTTCGGCCCGGGCGGTCGCCGTGGCCTCGTCGGGAGCCTGCACGTAGACGCGGGCGGCCTGGCGCGCGGCCCCCTCGACGGCGAGCGCGCCGCCCTGCAGCGCCGCCATCGCCAGGACCAGGTAGACCAGCGGCACGAGCAGGATCAGGCCCGCCGTGATGAATTCGAGGGAGGCCGAGCCGCGCTCCGACTCGGCGGGACTAGCGCAGGTCCTCGACGGCAGCATGCCCCACCACCTCCAGCCCGCGGCCCGGACCGAACAGTGCGATCAGCGGCAGAGGCGTGATCACCCGCACCTCCACGCTGGGAAAGCCCTCGTAATCGCCGTACCCGGCCTGCACGTCGGTCGCGAACGACGGACCGATCGCCGTGGTGATCAGTTCCCGGGTGCGGGCGGCGCCGTCGGAGAGGCCGCTGTCCGCGAGCGCGGCGTACCGGGCCCCCTCCGCCGCCGCGTCGAGCACGGTGTTGCGTACGTGCAGGGCGAGCCCCAGCTGCATCACGGCCAGCGTCAGCCCGGTGAGCAGCGCCCCGACCATCACGAACTCGGCGACCGCCGAACCGCTCTCGCCGGCGAGCGCGCCCGTCCGGCGTCGCCACGCCACAGTCATCCGGGGCCAAATCATCCGGGGTCCGGTCATCCGCGGCCAAGTCATCCGGGGCCTACATTCCACTGACCCTGTCGATGGCCTGTTGGAACACGCCGCTGAGGGCGGGGCCGGCGAGGCCCCAGATGATCATGACCAGGCCGGCCGTCATCAGGGTGATCAGCACCCAGCCCGGAACGTCGCCCCGCTCATCTGACCATCGCACCGGGAAACGCCGTCTCAGTGTGTTCATGATTGCTCTCCTTCTCGATGGGGCAGCTTCCTTGATCGGGCGGTCGCCCGGTGGGCACTTCGTTGAAGGGACGGCACGTCAGAACCCGCTCTGCAGGATGAACAGGCCGGGAAAGATCGCGAACAGGATCGTCATCGGCAGGATCAGGAACACCAGCGGCACGAGCATGGCGACCTCCTTCTTCCCGGCCACCTCGATCAGTCCCCGCCTGGCCTCGTCCCTCGCGTCCTGCGCCTGGGCGCGCAGCACGTCCGCCAGCGGGGTGCCGCGTTCCAGCGCTCCGACGACCTGGTCGACGAGGCGAGTCACCGACGGCAGCGCAATCCGGCGAGCGAGATTCTGCAGCGCGGCGGACAGCGGCACACCCGTGCGCACGTCGGCCACGACCCCCGCCAGCTCGCGGGACAGCTCGCCGGTGCTCGTGCGGGACACCCGGCCCAGGGCATCCAGAATCCCCTCGCCGGCCGAGAGCGACAGCGTCATGAACTCCAGCACCGTGGGGAACTCGCTCTGCATCCGGGCCAGGCGGGCGGTGGCCGCCCGCTTCAGCGCCCAGTCCCGGGCGAGGGCGCCGCACACCCCCGCGATGGCCGGCAGGCCGACCTGCATGAGCACGGGCAGGGTGCGGAGGGTCGGCACCGTGGTGACCGCGGCCGCCCCGGCGGCCAGGGCGATGAGTGACCAGACGACCTGCTCCGAACGGAAGGCATCGGCCGTGCGGCTGGATCCCGACTGCCGCAGGCGCCGTTCGATCGTGTCCGTACCGCCGAGAACGGCCGCGAACCCGCGTTTCAGGCCGCCGAAGGTCGGCGCGAACAGGGTGCCGAGTACGGGGATCGGGTGCACCGTGGTGCGCCCGACGAACGCCCGGGCCTCGGCCGAGACGTCGAGGATGTACGGCGCCAGTCGCTGCACCAGGCGCGGGCGGCTGAGCCGGGGCACCAGGCTCGCCAGCGACCACAGGCCGACGCCCAGCGCCGTGCCGCAGAAAAGTGCCCAGGCCAATGGAGCGCTCACCGGAACCACCGTCGTTCTTCCGGCAGCCGCCCCAGGGCCACCATCACCTGGTAGGCCACGACGGAGACCACCAGGCCGCCGACGATCACCACCACCCCGGAGGCGGTGTTGTAGGCGATTGCCGCCTCAGGCCGGGAGGCCAGGAGCAGCAGGATGATCCAGGGTGCTGCCACCCCGAGCCTCGCCGCGCTCACGATCCAGGACTGTCGGGCCTCGATTTCCGACCGGATGGCAGAATCCTGCCGCAGCCAGGCGGCCAGGCTCCGCAGCACGACCGTGAGGTCGGAACCGCCGACCTCCCTGGCCATCCGCAGGGTCTCGAGGATGCGATCGGCCACCGGGTCGGCCAGGGACGCCTTCAGCTCGTCCACCGCCGCGGAGAAATTGCCGCTCGCCCGGTACTCACGCGCGAACGCGGCGAACGACGACCGGGTCGACAGCGGTCCGGCCCCGGCCAGGCTGCCCACGCTGTCGGGCAGCGCCAGCCCCGATCGCACCGCGGACACGAGGTGGTCGACGACGTCGGGCCACACCGCCCGGTTCGCACGAAGGCGGGCCCGCGCCCGCCGGGACGCCGTCACCAGCGGCAGCGCCAGCCCGGAGAGCCCCGCGACCACCGACAGAGCAGCGATGCCGAGAATCGCCTGCGCCAGGGCGGCCACGGCCAGCCCCAGCACCAGCGAGATGGCGACGAAGGCCGCCAGCGGAAGCGAACCGAGTCCCGCCTGGGCGAGGATGCCCCGCAACCGGCCCCGCGCCGGGCTCCGCTCTGCCGCCTGGTCGGCCCGGGGCCAGAGTAACGGCGCCGCTACCAGGAGGAGCCCGGCGCCGAGCAGGCATCCGATCACCAGGATCATGCTGCCCCCGGCCGCAGCACGATTGCCGGGTCCAGCCCGGCCGCGCGGAACTTGGCGAGTTTGGTGGGGTGGCCGCCCGTGGGTTCCAGGGCGCCCTCGCGCATCAGGAAGATGGGGCTGGCCTCGATCACGGAACCGGTCAGCCCGCCGCTCGGGGCGATGACCTCGGTCACCCGACGGCGGCCGTGCCGGTCGATCGCGCAGTGCACGACGATGTCGATGCAACCGGCCACGGTCGGCAGCACAAATGCCGAATCGATGTTGCGACCGGCCAGCAGCGGCAGCGTGGACAGCTTGCCGAGGGCGTCCCTGGCGCTGTTGGCGTGGATCGAGCACATTCCGGGCAACCCGCTGTTGAGGGCGATCAGCAGGTCGAGGCTCTCCGCCTCGCGCACCTCGCCGACGATCAAACGGTCGGGGCGCATCCGCAACGATTCCTTGATCAGGCGCCGCAGGGTGATCTCCCCGGTGCCCTCCAGACTGGGCTGGCGGCACTGCATCGCCACCACGTCACGCGCGGCCAGGTCGAGTTCGAAGGTCTCCTCCACGGTCACGATCCGCTCGGTGGTGCGGGTGGCGGAGAGCAGGGCGTTGAGCATGGTGGTCTTGCCGGTCTGGGTGGCTCCGGAAACCAGGATGTTCTGGCCGGCCAGCACGCACATCCGGAGGAACTCCGCGGACTGCTGGGTCAGCGACCCGAGGCCGACGAGCTGCTGCAGATCACGGATGCGCCGGGTGAACTTGCGGATGTTCACGGCCCAATGCCGGCGAGTGATGTCGGGGATGACGACGTGAAGCCGGGACCCGTCGGGCAGGGAGGCGTCGACGAACGGCGAACTGAGGTCGACACGGCGGCCGGATGCCTGCAGCATCCGTTCGACCAGGTCCCGCACCTCGGTCTCGGTCAGCACCATCGTGGTCAACTCCGGCACGCCGTCGCGGGCCACGAACACCCGGGAGGGCGCGTTGATCCAGATCTCTTCGATGCCCGGGTCGTCGAGGAACGGCTGCAGCGCCCCGAACCCGGTCAGGGAGGCCACCACCTCCCGCGCCGCCTGGCGCTCGTCACCGATCAGCGGGAGCGAGCTGCCCAGGGCCCGCTCGCTGTATCGCTGAAGTTCGTCACGCACGTACTGCTCGGTGAGCCGGTTGTCGGAGGCCAGGTCCACGCCGTCGCGGCGCACCCGGGACCGAACCTGCTCGGTGATGATACGGACGGCTTCGCTCATTCCTGCATGATCGCCCACCTGGGGCAGGCGCCGCCGGACTTATCCACAGCCCCGTCCATCGCGCGCCTGTTCCGCACCCGGCGTCTTCAGTCGAGGCGGCCAGTGTCCCCCGCCGAATGTGGCTAACTCAGGAGATGCCGGGCACCCGAGCAGCCGGACCGCGGAAACACGCGCGGCATGCCGCCACTCGACACGCATCTCCTGAATTGGCCACACGGGCAGCGCCGCAGGTAATACCGCGCTCAGCGGGCCGACCAGCCGCCGTCCATCGTGTAGCTGGCCCCGGTGACCATGGCGGCGTCGGTCGATGCCAGCCAGGCAACGAGCGAGCCGACCTCTGCCGGTTCGACCAGGCGTTTGATGGCGCTCTCGGTCAGCATGATGCTGCTGAGCACCTCCGCTTCCGGGATGCCGTGAACGGCCGCCTGGTCCACGATCTGCTTCTCCACCAGGGGCGTGCGCACGTAGCCGGGGCTGACGCAGTTGCTCGTCACCCCGTGCTCGCCGCCCTCGAGAGCGGTGACCTTCGACAGGCCCTCGAGGCCGTGCTTGGCGGCCACGTAGGCGCTCTTGAACGGCGAGGCGCGGATGCCGTGCACCGAGGTGATGTTGATGATGCGCCCGAACCCGGTCGCGTACATGTGCGGCAGGGCGGCCCGGACCAGGAGGAACGGGGCCTCGAGCATCAGGGCGAGGATGAGACGGAAGTCGGCCGGGGCGAAGTCCTGGATCGGGTTGATCCGCTGGATTCCGGCGTTGTTGACGAGGATGTCCACCCCGGCGAGCGCTTCCGCCAGCACCCCGTCGGTCAGTGCGTGCGTGTCGGCCAGGTCGACGGCCCAGCTGGATCCGCCGACCTCCGCGGCGAGCGCCTCCGCGGCCGCCCGATCGATGTCGGCGACGATGACCCGGGCACCCCGTTCGGCAAGGGAGCGCACCACGGCGGCCCCGATCCCGCTGGCTCCCCCGGTGACTAGGGCTGTGCGGCCGGCGAGCGGCCGAGGCCGCTCCCACCCTGCGATGGAAGCGGCCTCGAATGCATCAGTCATTGCGTTGTCCTCTGTACTGCGTGTATCGCGCTCGTGCGTGCGGGTCGGGGGCGGCTGGTCAGGCGCCGTTCGCGACCGGCTCCAGACCGTGCTTGCGGGCGTCGACGGCGTCGACCTCTCGCAGCGAGATCCCCTTCGTCTCCTTCAGCGTCACGACTGCGACGACCGTGATGGCGCAGGCGATCACGAGGTAGAAGGCAACGGGAACCCAGGACTGGTATTCCTTCAGCAGGGCCGTGGCGATGATCGGAGCCATCGAGCCGGCCAGGATCGACGTGACCTGGTAGCCGAGGGACACACCCGAATAGCGCATCCGGGTCGGGAACATCTCGGACATGATGGCCGGCTGCCCCGCGTACATCAGGGCGTGGAAGCACAGTCCGATGGTGATGGCCACCACGATGATGACGGGATTCTGGGTGTCGAACATTGGGAAGGCGAAGAAGGCCCAGGTCGAACCGAGGATGGCCCCGGCCAGGTACACGGGCTTGCGACCGAAGCGGTCGGACATCCGTCCCACCTGCGGGATCACCAGGAAGTGCACGATGTGGGCGATCAACAGGCCGAGCAGCAGCTTGCTGGTGTCGTACTGGTGCACCGTGACCAGGTAGACGATGGAGAAGCTGACGATCGTGTAATAGAGGATGTTCTCGGCGAACCGAAGGCCCATGGCTCCCAGGATGCCCTTCGGGTACTTGCGCACGACCTCCATGACGCCGTAGCTGACCGCCTTCTCGGCCTCGACCTGAGCCCGGGCCTCCAGGAAGATCGGCGCCTCGCTGACGTGGGTGCGGATGTAATAGCCGATGACCACGATCACCGCGGAGAGCCAGAATGCGACGCGCCAGCCCCAGCTCATGAACTGTTCGGCGGGCAGGATCCAGGACATGGTCAGCAGGACGAGCGTGGCGAGGAGGTTGCCGACCGGAACGGCGGCCTGGGGCCAGCTGGACCAGAAGCCACGGGACTTGTCGGGGCTGTGCTCGGCGACCAGAAGCACGGCGCCGCCCCACTCACCGCCGACGGCGAAGCCCTGCACGAAGCGAAGGGCCACCAGCAGGGCCGGAGCCCAGTAGCCGATGGTGTTGTAACCCGGCAGGCAGCCCATCAGGAAGGTGGCCACGCCGACCAGGATGATCGTGACCTGCAGGGTGTGCTTGCGGCCCAGCCGGTCGCCGATCTGGCCGAAGACGATGCCGCCCAGCGGCCGGGCGATGAACCCGACGGCGTAGGTGAGGAACGCGGCGATGATGCCGTCCAGTTCGCTGCCGGCGTTCGGGAAGAAGAATTTGCCGAAGACGAGGCTCGCTGCCGTGGCATAGAGGAAGAATTCATACCACTCGACGACTGTGCCCACCATCGACGCGGCCACGATCTTTCTCAGGCCCGATGTCTCTTCGCTGGCACTCCGTCCGGATGATCCGGCTTCGACGCGCTGATTGACGCTCATGTCTGACTCCTTCGGTGTCGTCGCTGACACTTCGTGGTGAATTACGGATGGGCCCCGTTCTACCCGGAACGGATCCCTTGAGTATTCCCGCCACACCGATCTGCATCAATGACCACATCTACACACACTATGTGCATACTTGCAGATATGAGCTTCCAGCCCACCCCGGCCTCCTCGCCCAACCCGGACGACCTGTTAATTCTCCTCGCCGTCGCGCGCACCGGTCGCTTCACCACGGCCGCGGAGAGCCTCGGCCTGAACCACACCACCGTCTCCCGCCGGATCGCCGCACTGGAGAGGGCTCTGGACGGGCGGGTGCTCTCCCGCACGGTCGGCGGGTGGGAGCTGACCGAACTGGGCAAACGTGCTTTCAACGCCGCCGAGAACGTCGAGTCAGCGGTCGCGATCCTGAACGGCCCAACGGACCGGCCGCACCAACTGTCCGGCGTCGTGCGCATGTCGGCAACGGATGGCTTCAGCGCCTACATCGCCGCCCCGGCCATCGCCGCGCTGCAGCGAACCCACCCGGCGCTACGGGTGGAAATCGTCACCGTGACCCGCCGTGCCCTCCAGCACCGCTCGGGCCTGGACATCGAGGTCGTGGTGGGCGAGCCCCAGGCGCACCGGGCCGAGGCGTTTCGGCTGGGCTACTACCTGCTGGGCATGTACGCGTCGAGAGACTACCTCGCCGAGAAGGGCACGCCGACGACCGTGGCGGAGCTGACGACGCATCCGCTCGTCTACTTCGTCGATTCGATGCTGCTGGTCGATGATCTGGATGCGCCGCGACGCCTCGTGCCCTCGATGCGGGCGTCGCTGAGCTCCACCAACGTCTTCGTGCACGTCGAGGCGACCCGCGCCGGGGCCGGAATCGGGTTCCTGCCGTGCTTCATGGGCGACCGGCATGCCGACCTGGTGCGCCTGCTGCCGGACCAGTTCCACGAGCGGTTGCAGTACTGGATGGTGCTCAGGCAGGATTCCCTGCACCAGCCGGCCGTGGCCGCCGTCGTCGCCGCCCTCCGGGCCCAGACGTCCGCCTTCTCGCAGTCTCTGCTCGGAGTCGCATCCGCCCCCTGAGCCGGCTCGCTGGTGACGGGGGCACCCGCGGGCCCGCGCGCTCACGGGCAGGTCGGGCGCACGAAGTACACTGGAACCGCACTTCGCGGGAGTGGTGAAATTGGCAGACACGCAGGATTTAGGTTCCTGTGCTTTCGAGCGTGGGGGTTCAAGTCCCCTCTCCCGCACATGAGTCACATGTCGGCCCTGGACGGCCAATTGAACGACCTGCTGGCGAACACCGGCGTCGTGGTCTTCTATCTGCTTGTCTGGGCGCTGGTCTTCGCGGGCACGGCGGTCTTCCTGGGGGTGTTCATCCCCTTCATCACCGGCGACTCGCTCCTGTTCGGGTCGGGCCTGGTGGCGGCGTCGACACCGAACCTGAGCATCGCGGTGCTGGCCGTGGGAACCGGGGTGGCCGCCTTCCTCGGCGACCAAGTCGGCTTCCTGCTCGGGCGCCACTTCGGCCGCTCGTACCTCGATCGGCACGGCGGGCGCCGCACCCGCGCGGCCATCGTCAAGACCGAGTCCTTCTACCGCAAGTTCGGCTGGTGGTCGGTGGTCGTCGCCCGGTTCATGCCCTGGGCGCGGGTCTTCGTGCCGGTGATCGCCGGTGTCGGCCGCATGAATTACTACAAGTTCCTCAGCAGCAACCTCGTCGGAGCGCTGGCCTGGGGTGTCGGGCTCACCCTGACCGGCTACTACGCGGCGGCCATCCCCGGCGTCAAGAGCGCGACATACGTGATTGCCGGTGTCTTCATCGCCGCCTCGATCGTGTTCGGACTGCGAACCTGGTTCGCCGACCGCGCCCAGACCAGGCAGGATGCCGCATCGGCGGAGGGCGGCGACGGGCTCCTCGATGGCCCGGCAACCTCATAGTGCCCCACGGCGTTCTATCGAGAATACGGGCTAGCCTGTAACACAGCATCCCGTGATCCCGCCGCCCGGCCGATCTGACCGACGCCAACAGGAGTTTTTACGTGATTCACACTGCTCTGGCCCCTGCGGCCGTCATCCCCTGGCTCGATCCGGAGGTGCTCATCAACGGCTTCGGCCCGTGGGCGCTGCTGGGCGTGTGTGCGATCGTGTTCGCGGAGACGGGGCTCCTCGTCGGCTTCCTACTCCCCGGCGACACCCTGCTGGTCATCACCGGCCTCCTCACCTTCGCCGGCGTGATCCAGATGGACATCTGGTGGGTGGCCCTGGCGATCGGGTTCGCGGCATTCCTCGGCGGCGAAGCCGGTTACCTGATCGGGCATAAATTCGGACCGAAAGTGTTCGAACGCAAGGAATCGGGTTTGTTCAGCGTCAAGAACGTCGAGCGCACGAACGCGTTCTTCGTGCGCTTCGGCGGGGTCGCCGTGATTGTGGCGCGGTTCGTGCCCATCGTGCGCACGTTCGCCCCGGTCGCCGCGGGCGTGGGCCACATGGACTACCGCAAGTACTCGCTCTACAACCTGATCGGGGCCCTCCTCTGGGGCGCCGGCCTCACCTACTTCGGCTTCTTCCTGGGCTATATCCCGCCCGTCGCAGAGTTCGTGCAGAATTACATCGACCTGATCCTTCTGGGAGCGGTGTTCATCACGCTCATTCCCACCGTCTATCACTACCTGCAGTCCGTGCTGAAGGCCCGGCGCGCCACGCGCACCGGCGGGGTTGCCACCCACACCGGCACTCTGGTCCTCGACTCCGACGCTTTCGACGGCGGACACGAGCCCAAGGACCCCGAGCAGCGGAACGACGAGCACACGCGCGACAGCTGACCCGGCGCCGGCGCCCCGGACCCGTGCTGACCGCCTTGCGGCTCGCCGGTCAGAGGTGCGGGTTGTCCTCGTGCTCGGCGTGCCCGGCCGGTTCGAGCTGGAACGTGGAGTGGTCCACGTCGAAATGCTCCGCCAGGCAGGACGACAGCGCGTCGAGCAGAGCCCCGGAGCCTCCCCCGCTGAGCACGCTCGCTTCGACCACGACGTGGGCGCTGAAGACGTGGGCGCCGGACGTGATCGCCCAGACGTGCACGTCGTGCACGGCCACGACGCCTGATGTGGCGAGCAGATGCCGCCGGATCTCCGCGACATCCGTGTCGACCGGAACGGATTCACTGAACACGCGCACCACGTCGCGCAGCAGCACGAACGCCCGGGGCGCGATCATGCCCGCGATGAGCAGCGACGCGATCGCGTCGGCCTGTTCGAAACCGGTGAACAGGATGACCGCGGCCGCCACGATGACGGCCACCGATCCGAGCGTGTCGCCGAGCACCTCCAGGTAGGCACCGCGCATGTTGATCGACGTGCTCGCCGCCGGCCGCAGCAGCAGCAGCGCCGCGAGGTTGGCGACCAGTCCGATGGCGGCCACGACCAGCATGGGCGCGGCACGTACCTCTCCCCCGTCCGCACCGAGGAGCCGGGTGAGAGCACCCACCGTGACGGAGATCGCCACGCCGACCAGGATCAGCCCGTTCAGGAGCGCTCCGAACACCTCGGCCCGCCGATAGCCGAAGGTCTGCCGGTCCGTGGCCGGCCTGGCCGCCACCACGGTCGCCGCGAACGCGATGAGCAGTCCGGCGAGGTCGGAGAACATGTGTCCGGCATCCGCCAGCAGGGCCAGCGAGCCGGTCAGCCAGGCCCCTCTCTGTCAACCTTGGACAAGGCACCGGGATCGTCCCGAATAGTGTTGTAGAGGGCGGGGAAGGAGTTCCCCTTGACGAACGCAGTGATGACAGGGCCCAGCTCGACCGGGCAAGCTGTAGGGATGGAAGATGTTCCCGATCCTCAGGTTCCCGAGCGTGCTCGGCGGCGAACCTACACCGCCAAGTACAAGT
>NZ_SOFY01000078.1 GCF_004402595.1 Cryobacterium shii
CACCTCGACGCGGCCCGCGGAGAGAGCCGTCATGTAGCCGGCGGCCATCTGGGAGCGGCCCGCGTTGTGCACGCAGACGAAGAGAACGGTGGGCTTGTCACTCATGAGTGGTCATTCCTTCTTGATTTCTTGAGGGCGGCGCGGATCAGGGGGCCACCTCTGCGACGACAAAATCGATGCGTGTCGAGGTGAAGTCTCGACAATACATCGATGGATGTCAATTTATAGAGATGATGTTCACATGTCGTTCACCCACCGCCACCGCAGTGCACCTCGCGGGGCGCCACGCCACAACCGGACTACCGTTCGACGTCTACCCATTCGTGGCCGAGGGCCTCCAGCTCCGCGCTGCCGGCCGTTGCACCGGCCACGATCGCGGCGAGCCGCGCGGCGTCGTCACCGGCGATGTGCAGTACCGCGTCACGCCCATAGTCCGTCCCCAGGATGAGCACTCCGCGCTGGCGCAACTCGGCCTCGATGCGACCGGCATCCGCGTGGGAAAGTGCAAGCCTGAACAGTTCGCGGCGCTCGCGCCCCACCACCAGCCCGCCGGACTGGGCCTCGTCGATCGTGGTCAGAACGGCCTCCGAGTAGGCGCGCACGAGGCCGCCGGGACCGAGAAGTACGCCACCGAAGTAGCGGGTGACGACGGCCACGCAATCGACGAATCCGCGCCCGGACAGTGCCTCGAGCATGGGCCGACCCGCCGTTCCTGACGGTTCGCCATCGTCATTCGAACGCCGCACCTGGTCTGGTGCGCCGCTCGGCCCGAGCACGAATGCCGAGCAGTGGTGGCGAGCACTCCAATGCTCCTTACGCGCGTCGTCGATGGCGCCACGCGTGGAATCCTCTGTCTCGGTGCGAACGAGGCGGCAGAGAAATTTGGATCGCTTCACTTCGATCTCGGTGTCAACGCGGCTGCCGACGCCGCCGTGCAAAGTGAGATCGGGCATACGCCCAGTCTTTCAGTCCGACTCATCACCGGCGCGCTGGTGAGGACTGCGTGCGAGACTCACATTCACCAGTTCGATCCCGCGGGGTTGCATGGATTCATCGGTCATCTCAACGATGATGCCGGGATCGAGCGCCGGCGGGGTGCCGCCGTCAAACTTGTAGTGCAGGTCACAGCTCGGGTGAATCCACACCGAACTGCGGCCATTTCCGACCTGTGCCGACTCTCGCCAGGAGAGTAGGAAACTCTCACCGCGACGCAGCTTCGTCGTGATGACGGCCTTCAGATGAGCCAGCACGTGATCATCGATTCGAATCGGGGTTCGCCCGGATCCGTAGAACAAGGTGCGCATGGATGCTCCCGCCTGAGCGCGACCGCCGCCGCGCCCGTGTGCCCCACACACTAACCCGTTCGGGGTTTCGCAGTCTGCCGGATCCGACCAGGCAGCTTCCGGTTCGAGGCTGATTCGGCTGGCCGGTCGTGCGCCTAGAGATATTAGGCAATTATATTGGTATCGTAGGATTAACCGGAAAGGGGCCACCATGGCACGAAGAGGACTGACCACGCAACGCGTGACCGTCGCAGCGGCTGATCTGGCCGACGAGATCGGTTTCGAAGGCGTGACGGTCTCGGCTGTGGCGCGCCTTTTCGGAGTCAGGGATGCGAGCCTCTACTCCCACATCAAGAACGTGCAGGATCTCCGGACACGGGTGGCCGTGTTGGCTCTGGCCGAACTCGCCGACCACGTAGCCGCCGCTTTGGCCGGCCGTGCGGGCAAGGACGCGCTGGTCGCATTTGCCGACGCCTACAGGGCTTACGCCAAAGAATATCCCGGGCGTTACGCCGCGACTCGGCTGGAGCTCGATCCTGAGGTGGCTGCCGCCAGTGCGGCGGGTCGGCACGCGGCGATGACCCGGGCCATCCTTCGGGGCTATGCACTCGAGGAACCGGACCAGACCGATGCGGTGCGGCTGCTCCACAGTGTGTTTCACGGCTACGTGAGCCTGGAACGTTCCGGAGGCTTTCAGAACACGCAACGAGCAGCGGATGCTTCGTGGTCCCGGGCCTTGGATGCCCTCGACGTTGTCTTGAACAATTGGCCGCCGGCCTGACGGCACCACACTGCCCATCACTGCCCATTCCCCGCATTCAACAGTTCTGCTACAGAGACAGAAGGCATCGCCACCTCATGCTCCCGCTCACCGCCCCAGACATCCGGTCATCCTTCATCAACGCTTCGCTCCGGGAGCGAAAGGCTCTCACCCTTCCCCGTGACTTCGAAACCCTGTCCTGGGACAACCTCGACTACCTCGGCTGGCGGGATCCAAAGGTCCCTGGGATCGGTTACGTCATCGTCGACCTCGTGGAGGGCCCGGTCGGGATTCTATTGCGTCAGGCCGACGGGAAGACCAGAACGCGGCCCCAGTGCTCATGGTGCGAAGACGTGCATCTTCCGAACGACGTGGTGTTCTTCAGTATCAAGCGTGCCGGCCAGGCGGGTCGCAACGGCGACACGGTCGGCACCCTGGCATGCGCCGGCTTCGAATGCTCGGGAAACGTCCGCAAGCTCCCCCCGGTCGCCTACATCGGCTTCGACGTGCAGGCAGCGCGCCAGCGACGCATCGAAGCGCTCAGGGCCCGCGTTCAGAATTTCGCTCGGAGCGTCCGCGACGGAAAGTAGGGGCGCCCGCACGACGGTTGGACCCTGCGGAGCGCAGACGGAAGCCGCACGGCGCACTCAGACAACACCATCGCCATCGTCATCACCGGGCCGATCATCCTCCAGCGGCCGCGCCGATATTCCTGCGGACGCTCAGCTGCCGGCGGGAGGGCCCGCAGGACTGGTCGGCGGGATTGCGCTTTCCGATAGCGAGAGCGCTCGCTCCCAAGCCGTTTGGTTTCGATTGACGTACTCGGCCGCTCCACGCCAGAATTCACCGTGCCCGTTCACGTACATATCGGCCCAGGGCTGAAGACCGGTCTCATAGGAGGTGCACAGGAGTTCGAACATTGCCGCGGTCCGTTTCGCCATTGCCGCCGGAAGCGCCTCGCGGAGCAAAGCGTCGGCCTCATACCCATCGATGAACGCCCGGAGCCTCGACGCGGCGGACTCGACGGGTTCACCGTTAACCAGCAGGGCGAACGCCTGGGCGGCGTAGGCCAGGTCCCACAGCCGGGTGCTCGGCCCCGCACCATCCCAATCGATGAATACCCAGCGCTCGCCAATGACGAGGTTCCACGGCGCAAGATCGTTGTGGCACATCAGGTTCGGCTTGTCCGCTGGCAGCAGCATCTTCCAACCCTCAGGGTCGGGGACCGGAATAGATTCGCTCACATCGTGGATGCGGCGGATCATCCGACCGACCCGGCGCAGGTCCTCGGCATGAAGCGGCATCTGACTCAGCGCGATCGCGCCTTCCACATACTCGACCGTCTGACGACCGGTCTCATCGCGGCCGAGCGGGTGCGGAGCGTCCACTCCGTGCGAACGGAGCGCCGCAAGGTAACTCTGCACGACCAAGCTGTTGTCGATCCAGGGCTTTCGCACCGTGCCGCCCACTCGCACAACACGGCCGGACGCGTTGCCCCCGGTCAGTTCTTGCTCTGCCTCACCCATACCAGCAGGCTAGTGGCCGCACGGGTCTCGGTGGAGCTTCGCAGTGACGCGTGAGAGGGCAAAGACCACCGTTGAATGCCCTCATTCTTCCCTTCGGGGTGATCTCGCGGGTCCAGGACCGTCAACCTGCCGCCGTCTTTCCCTGTGTGTGTCGGCCCGTCCGCGGATGCCGCCAGGACCTGACGGATACTGGAACGGTGCAGATTCCTCCGACCCCCGAGTCCCGCCCCCTGCGGTGTCCCTGCCTGAGCGGCAACCCTTATGCCGAGTGCTGTGGACGGTTCCACCGCAGGGAGGCCGCCGCACCCACCGCCGAGGCGCTGATGCGTTCCCGCTATGCGGCGTTCGCGGTCGGCGACGCGGCGTACCTGTTGGCGACGTGGCATCCGCGCACCCAGCCGGAGACGTTCGCACTGGACGACGAGCTGCGGTGGACCCGCCTCGAGATCGAACGGACCGTGGCGGGCGGCCCGTTCGACACCGAGGGGGTGGTGGAGTTCACGGCGTACTGCCGGGACCGGGGCACGCCGTCGACGCAGCACGAGGTGAGCCGGTTCGTGAAGATCGATCGCCGCTGGGTCTACCTGGACGCGGTCTGAGCCGGCCTCGTCTAGGCGAACGGCAGGAACAGGGCCGCGAGCAGGGCGATGTAGACGATGACGAACACCCCGGGGGTGCCGAAGCGCACAATGTCGATCCAGGCCTCGGACGCCACGATCCGCTTGCCGAGTGTGCTGAGCACCGGCACGGCGCGCAGATCCTCGATGATCGCCAGCCCCTCGTTCGCGGCGGCGATCTGGGCGAGGGCGCCGAGCACACCGGAGGCCAGCAGGATGCCGGCGGCGGCGATGCGCACGCTAACCGCCGCGGTGTCGAGGCCGAGGGAGAGGAGCGCCACGAGGGAGGTCAGCAGGAAGGTCGGTGCGAACTGGGACACGATGATGTGCCAGCGGGCCTTGGTCCACAGGGTGATGAGGTCGAGTTCGGTCATGTCGGAGGCTCCTGCCTTGGTGGCGACCGATTCGCGGCCGCCGGTTTCATTCTGCCCGACCGTCCGCCCGGCCTCACGTCTGCACCGGAATATCCTGACGGCAGCCACGGTTCTCCCTATCTATACATTTGCATAGACTTTGTACCATGATCAAGGAGCGCAACCACATGACGCAGAAGTTCGAACTCGGCCTGGACACCTTCGGAGACGTCACGTTCGACGCCTCGGGAACGCGCCTCTCCCAGGCTCAGGTGCTGCGCAACGTGGTCGCCGAAGCGGTGCTGGCCGACCAGGTGGGCCTGGACTTCTTCGGAATCGGTGAACACCACCGGGAAGACTTCGCGGTGTCCGCCCCCGAGGTGGTCCTGGCCGCGATCGCCGGGCAGACCACCGGCATCCGTCTCGGCTCGGCCGTCACGGTGCTCAGCTCAGACGACCCGGTGCGCGTCTTCCAGCGGTTCTCGACCCTCGACGCCGTCTCCGGCGGCCGTGCTGAGGTGATCCTCGGCCGGGGATCCTTCACCGAATCGTTCCCCCTCTTCGGGTTGGAGCTCTCCGACTACGAGAAACTGTTCGAGGAGAAGCTCAACCTGTTCACCGAGCTGCTCAAGGAGGCGCCCGTCACCTGGGCCGGGGAGACCCGCGGCGGCCTGACCGATCAGCGCGTGTTCCCGCCCACCGAGTCAGGGGCCCTCACCACCTGGATCGGGGTGGGTGGAAGCCCGCAGTCCGTCGTGCGCGCCGCCCACTACGGCCTGCCGCTGATGCTCGCCATCATCGGCGGTTCCCCGCTGGCCTTCGCCCCGCTGGTCGAGCTCTACCACCGGGCGCTGGCCCAGTTCGGGAAGCCGACGAAGCCGATCGGCGAACACTCCCCGGGGTACATCGCCGGCACGGATGCCCAGGCCCGGGAGGAGATGTGGCCGCACTACGCCGCCATGCAGGACCGGATCGGGCGTGAACGCGGCTGGGGTCCCGTGACCCGGGAACGTTTCGAGCACGACGCCGGCCCGGACGGCGCCCTTTTCGTCGGATCGCCGGAGACCGTGGCCCGCAAGATCGCCGCCGCCGCGCAGGGACTGGGGCTCTCCCGCTTCGACCTGAAGTACAGCCTCGGCACCCTGGCGCACGAGAAACTGATGACCAGCATCGAGCTCTACGGCACCGAGGTTGCGCCGCTCGTGCGTGAGCTGCTGGCCGACTGACGTCCCGGCCCCGGCGGGGCCGCGCTCGTCGCCACCGGGACCGGCTCCAGCACGAGGTCCGCGAGCGGGCGTTCCTCGACCGAGCGGAGGCTCGTGACGGTGGCGTAGCCCAGGCGGAGCAGGTCGGCGTCGCTCCCGGACTCCGCGTGGGCCGCGTTATCGGCCACGGCCAGGCGGATCTGATGCCGGTCCTGCTGCGTCATCGTGGTTTGCACGATGCCGAAGCGGGCCAGTTTGGCCGTACGGACCTCCGGCGGCTCGTCGCCCACGATTATGGGCACGTTCAGGTTCAATACGGTGCCGGTGGGCTGGTCGAGCAGGAACGGGATCAGCCGGGCGGCCAGGCGTGACGCGACGCCCCAGCGCGGGGTCGTCGTGTCCGGGGCAACGTCCAGGGACACGGCCAGGCCGCGACCGCCGTTGACGCCCGCGGTGAGCGCGGCCCCCACCGTGCCGGAGTGCAGGATGGCCCGGCCCACGTTGGCGCCCGGATTCACCCCCGAGAGAACCAGCTCGGGCGCCTGGCCGAATGCGCCGTGGCTGGCGATCAGGCTGATCAGGGCGGGGGCGGCGTGTACGGCGTAGCAGGGCACCCCGTCGAGACCCTCCAGGTGCCGACGGTCGACGACGATGCGGCCATCGGTTCCCGTGGAAGTGATGGAGGCCCCGCTGCCGCTGGATTCCGCCGCCGGAGCGGCGACCACCACGTCCAGGCCGGCGTCGAGGGCCGCCAGGGCGAGCCGGAGCAGGCCGGGGGAGTTGATGCCGTCGTCGTTGGTGATGAGGGTCGTGAATGCCGGGCTCATTCGTTCTGCACCGTCTGTGCGAGTTCGTCCGGGGTGAGCCTCTTCGCGAACGCGGGGACCCACTCCACCGGGTAGACGCGCACATGGTCCCGCAGCAGCCGCACGGTCTCAGCCTTGCCGGTGCCCAGGCCGTGCCGGGTCACGTTCAGGGCGCCGGCGGCCGCACCGACCGATACGGCCTCCTCGATGGTGCCGCCCGCCGCCAGGGTGGCCGCCACACCGGCCGTGAGGGAGTCACCCGCGCCGTGCGGATCGGCGATCTGCATCGTGGGCACGCAGACCTCGCTGAGCGTGTCGTCGGCCAGCAGAAGCAGGGGCTTCTCCGCCCGGCTGATGATGACCGTGTCCGCTCCCTCGTCCCGCAGGCTGTACGCGGCGGCGAAGAGCTGCTCCTCGTCGGGCGCGCTGATGCGGCCGTCGGCCAGCAGCTCGTCGTCGCTGACCTTGACGACACTGACCTTGCCGCCGAGGGCCGCGGTGAGGCGCTCCCCGGCGAGGTCGGCGATCACGAACCGGCCGGTGGAGCGCAGGTCGGCGGCCAGGCGCCGGTAGACATCCGCCGGCACGACGTCTTCTCCGGCCGGCCCGCTGAGAACGATGGCGTCCGCGCCCAGCCCGGCCCGCAGGGTGAGGTCGTAGAGCTCGTCGAGGTCATGGCGGGAGAGCGGCTCACCCTGGGTCGCAGCGACCTGGCTGCGCTCGCCGCCACGCCGGTCGTGCACATAGGCGGCACCCCGGCCGGCCCGGCGCACGGCGAGCACCCGGATGCCCTCATCGGCGACGAGGTGACCGAGCACCTGGCCGGTCTCACCCGTCAGCACGCAGCACATCGTGACCGACGCGCCGAGGGCCTGCAGCATCCGTGCCTGCCAGACGCCCTGCCCACCGGCGTGCAGATGGATGTCGGCGTGGTCGGCCCGGCCCTCGACGGTGACGGTCAGGACCGGGGACGGCGCGAAGATGACGACCTCGTTCACACGGGCATACTACCCAGACGGGGCCACAGGAACACTGCTGTAGCGTACTGATGGGCCCGAGGCACGCTTTGAACCGCAGGTCCACTCGAAACTTGAGGAGCCCCTTTGGAAACCTGGCCCGGTACCGCTTACCCGCTTGGCGCAACCTACGACGGAAGCGGCACGAACTTCGCCCTGTACAGTGAGGCCGCCCACCGGGTGGACCTCTGCCTGTTCGACGACGACGGAATCGAGACCCGGGTCGAGGTGATCGAATCGGATGCCTTCATCTGGCACTGCTACCTGCCGCTGATCCAGCCGGGGCAGCGCTACGGCTACCGCGTGCACGGTGAGTACAACCCGGCCGAGGGCAAGCGCTCCAACGCGAACAAGCTGCTGCTCGACCCGTACGCCAAGGCCACCTGCGGCAGCATCGACTGGGACCAGTCGCTGTTCTCCTACAACTTCGGCGACCCCGATTCCCGCAACGACGAGGACTCCGCCCCGCACATGATGCTCGGCGTGGTCGTCAACCCGTTCTTCGACTGGGTCGGCGACCGACCGTTGCGCACGCCCTACCGTGACTCCCTCATCTACGAAGCCCACGTCAAGGGGCTGACGAAGCTGCAGGAGCTCGTGCCGGAGTCGCAGCGGGGAACGTACGCGGGCGTCGCGCATCCGTCGGTCATCGACCACCTGCAGAAGCTCGGCGTGACCGCGATCGAACTGATGCCCGTGCACCAGTTCGTCAACGACGGCACCCTCGAGGAAAAGGGCCTGAACAACTACTGGGGCTACAACACCATCGGCTTCTTCGCACCCCACAACGCGTACTCGTCGACCGGGGACCTCGGAAACCAGGTGCAGGAATTCAAGGGGATGGTGCGGAGCCTGCACGACGCGGGCATCGAGGTCATCCTCGACGTCGTCTACAACCACACCGCGGAGGGCAACCACCTCGGCCCGACGATCTCCTTCAAGGGCATCGACAACGAGGCGTACTACCGCCTGATGGACGATGACAAGCGCTACTACATGGACTACACGGGCACGGGCAACACCCTGAACGTGCGCCACCCGCACTCGCTGCAGCTCATCATGGACTCGCTGCGCTACTGGGTGATCGAGATGCACGTCGACGGTTTCCGGTTCGACCTGGCGTCGGCGCTGGCCCGCGACCTCTACGACGTGGACAAGCTCTCCACCTTCTTCGAACTCGTGCAGCAGGACCCGATCGTGTCCCAGGTCAAGCTCATCGCCGAGCCGTGGGACGTCGGCCCCGGCGGCTACCAGGTCGGCAACTTCCCGGCCCAGTGGACGGAATGGAACGGCAAATACCGCGACACCGTGCGCGACTTCTGGCGCGGCGAACCGTCGACGCTGGGCGAGTTCGCCTCGCGCATCACCGGATCCGCCGACCTGTACGAACACTCCGGACGCCGCCCGGTGGCGTCGATCAACTTCGTCACCGCGCACGACGGGTTCACCCTCTCCGACCTGGTCTCCTACAACGAGAAGCGCAACGACGCCAACGGGGAGAACAACCAGGACGGCGAGTCCCACAACCGGTCCTGGAACCTCGGCGAGGAAGGGCCCACCTCCGACCCGGAGATCCTCGTCCTGCGCGCCCGCCAGCAGCGCAACTTCCTCGCCACCATGCTGCTCTCGCAGGGCGTGCCGATGATCCTGCACGGCGACGAACTCGGCCGCACCCAGAACGGCAACAACAACACCTACGCGCAGGACAACGAGCTGAGCTGGCTGCACTGGGACGAGGCGGACCACCCGCTGATCGAGTTCACGGCCGCCGTGTCCCGGCTGCGCCGCGAGCACCCCACCTTCCGCCGCAGCCGCTTCTTCGACGGGCACCCCGGCAAGCGCAACCCGGCCGACGCCCTCAGTGACATCGTCTGGCTGACCAGCGACGGCACCGAGATGCAGTCCTACGACTGGGACGAGAACCGCACCCGCACGGTCGCGATGTTCCTCAACGGGGACGGCATCCGGGAACGCGACTCCCGCGGCCAGACCGTGACCGACGTGAACTTCCTGCTCTGCTTCAACGCGGAAGGCGAAGACGTCGAGTTCACCCTGCCTCCGGTCGAATACGCCCCGGAGTGGGAGGTCGTCGTCGACACCGGCGGCGAGGGTGCCGACTCCATCCCGCGCCCGGCCGGCGCCAAGCACACGGTCACCTCCCGGTCGATCGTGGTCCTCCGCGCCTACCACGCGCCGGAGACCCCGCCGGATCACTCCGTGGCCGCCTCGCTGGCCGCCGGCCACACCGGCGCCATCACCGTGGTCGACGCCGAGTTCCTGGCCAACCAGTGAGGATCCCGCTCTCCACCTACCGGCTCCAGATCACGGCGGCGTTCGACCTGGACGCCGCGGCATCCGTGCTCGACTACGTGACCGAGCTCGGCGCCGACTGGATCTACCTGTCCCCGCTGCTCGCGGCCGAGGACGGCTCTGACCACGGCTACGACGTGATCGACCATTCCGGGATCGACCCGGTGCGCGGGGGCGCGGAGGCGCTGGCCCGCCTAACGGCCGCGGCGACGGATGCCGGCCGCGGCATCCTCGTGGACATCGTGCCCAACCACATGGGCGTCGCGACCCCGGCCGGCAACGCCTGGTGGTGGGACCTGCTCCGGCTCGGCGGCTCGTCCCGCTATGCGGAAGCCTTCGACGTGGACTGGGCCGCGGGCGGCGACCGCATCCTGCTGCCCGTGCTCGGCGACGGCGCGGACGAACTCGACCGGCTGAGCGTGGTCGGCGACGAACTGCACTACTACGACAACCGGTTCCCCCTGGCACCCGGCACGGCCGACGACGGAGCGGATGCCCGCACCGTGCACGGGCGGCAGAGCTACCAACTCGTCGGCTGGCGCCGTGCGGACGCGGAGCTGAACTACCGGCGGTTCTTCACGGTCAGCACCCTGGCCGGGCTCAAGGTTGAGACCCCCTGGGTCTTCGACGAATCGCACCGGGAGATTCTCCGCTGGGTGCAGGACGGTCTCGTTCAGGGGCTGCGGGTCGACCACCCGGACGGCCTCGCCGACCCGGGCGGCTACCTGGACCGGCTGCGGGATGCGACCGGCGGGGCCTATGTCCTGGTCGAGAAGATCCTCGAGGGCGGCGAGCAGCTGCCCGCGAACTGGGCCACGAGCGGCACCACCGGCTACGACGCCCTCGCCGACTTCGACCGGCTCCTCGTCGACCCGGCCGGCCAGGGGGCGCTGGACGCCCTCGAGGCCCGGCTGCAGGCCGAGACCGGGGGCCAGGCGGACTGGCCGGAGCTGGTGCACACGCAGAAACGCGCCATCGCCGACGGCAGCCTCCGCGCCGAGGTCGAGCGTATCGTCCGGCTCCTGCCCGCGATCAAGAACGCCGACGACGCGGTGGCCGAGCTGTTCGCCTGCTTCCCGGTCTACCGCTCCTACCTTCCGGTCGGTGCCGAGAAGCTGCACGCGGCCGCGGCTACCGCGGCAGACCGACGGCCCGACCTCGCGCCCGTGATCGACGCGTTGCTGCCCATGCTGGCCGACCCGGGGCATCCGGCGGCCGTGCGGTTCCAGCAGACGTCCGGCATGGTGATGGCCAAGGGGGTCGAAGACACCTCCTACTACCGCTACAGCCGGCTGACCTCCCTCAACGAGGTCGGGGCCGACCCGGGGGAGTTCGCCGTCGACGCGGCCGAGTTCCACCGCCGGCAGCAGGTGCGCCAGGCCACCTTCCCCGCCTCGATGACCACCCTCTCCACCCACGACACCAAGCGCGGCGAGGACGTGCGGGCCCGCATCTCGGTGCTGGCCGAGATCCCCGCCGAGTGGGAAAACGCCCTGCGCGCCCTGCGCGCCGCCGCGCCGCTCGGCGACGCCCCGTTCGAGAACCTGCTCTGGCAGGCCATCGTCGGCGCCTGGCCGGCATCCCCGGACCGGCTCATCGCCTACGCGGAGAAGGCCGCCCGCGAGGCCGGCACCTCGACCACCTGGACGGCGCAGAACGCGGAGTTCGAAACCGCGATGCACCGCCTCGTGGCCGCCACCGTCGACAACCCGGCTGTCCGTACGACCCTGACCGCCTTCGTCGACCGGGTGCGCCAGGCCGGCTGGAGCAACGGCCTCTCCAACAAGCTCGTGCAGCTGACCGCGCCCGGCGTGCCGGACGTCTACCAGGGCAGCGAGCTCTGGGAGGACTCCCTCGTCGACCCCGACAACCGGCGCCCGGTCGACTACGGCGTGCGGCGCGACTACCTGGCCCGCATCGCCGGCGGCTGGCTGCCGCCCGTCGACGAGACCGGCGCCGCGAAACTCCTGGTCACCACGCGCGCCCTGCGGCTGCGGCGGGAAGCGCCGGAACGCTTCTTCCGCCACCTGCCGGTCGAGGCTCTCGGCGCCCGCGCCGAGAACGTGATCGCCTTCGACCGCGGCGACGCGGTCACCATCGCCACCCGACTGCCGCTTGGACTCGCGGCGGCCGGCGGATGGAACGACACCACCGTGGTGCTGGCCGGTCATCCCGTGATCGACCTGCTCACCGGGGCCCGCCACCCCGGGGGCATCACCCCCGTCGCCGCGCTGCTGCAGCGCTACCCGGTCGCCCTGCTCGTTGCGGACGACGGAACCGCACCCGCCACTGCCACCGCCACGGAAGGGGCCGTCGATGCCCGCTGAGTACTTCGAGGTCTGGGCGCCGACCGCCACCACCATGGCCGTCGCGCTGTCCGACGACACCCAGGTGCTGACGCGTCAGGCAGACGGATGGTGGCGCGCGCCCCGCCCGGCGGGCGACGGGCCGGTCGACTACGGCTTCCTGGTCGATGGCGAGGGGCCGTTCCCCGATCCGCGCTCCCGGCACCAGCCGAACGGCGTCCACGGCGCCACCCGCACCTTCGACGCCGCTGAGCACGTCTGGGGCGACCAGCGCTGGACCGGTCGCCAACTGGCCGGCAGCACCATCTACGAAATGCACCTCGGCACCTTCACCCCGGAGGGCACCCTGGCGGCCGCGGCCGAGCGGCTGCCCCACCTGGCCTCCATCGGCGTGGACTTCGTGGAACTGCTGCCGGTCAACGCCTTCAACGGCACCCACAACTGGGGCTACGACGGCGTGCTCTGGTACGCCGTGCACGACGGGTACGGCGGGCCCGCGGCCTACCAGGGCTTCGTGGACGCCTGCCACCAGGCCGGCATCGGCGTCATCCAGGATGTCGTCTACAACCACCTCGGACCCAGCGGCAACTACCTGCCCCAGTACGGCCCTTACCTGAGCCAGGCGGGCGGCACCAGCTGGGGGTCCTCGCTCAACCTCGACGGGCCGGACTCCGACCCGGTTCGGCAGTACATCATCGACAACGCCCTGATGTGGCTGGGCGACTACCACGTCGACGGCCTCCGGCTCGACGCCGTGCACGCCCTGCACGACGAGCGCGCCACCCACCTGCTCGAGGAACTCGGCTCCGCGGTCGACGCGCTGAGCGCATCCGTCGGGCGGCCGCTCAGCCTGATCGCCGAGTCCGACCTCAACGACCCCCGGATGATCACCCCGAGGGAAGCCGGCGGCTACGGCCTCACCGCCCAGTGGAGCGACGACTTCCACCACGCGGTGCACGTCTCGCTCACCGGGGAGACGTCCGGCTACTACGCCGACTTCGAGCCGCTCGGGGCCCTCGCCAAGGTGCTCACCCGCGGTTTCTTCCACGACGGCACCTTCTCCAGCTTCCGCGCCCGCACGCACGGCCGCCCGATCGACACGAAGAAGACGCCCGCGTGGCGCCTCGTCGTCGGCAGCCAGAACCACGACCAGATCGGCAACCGGGCCACCGGCGACCGGCTGCCCGCGACCCTGGATGCCGGCCAGCTCGCGATCGCGGCGACGCTGACCCTGCTCGGTCCGTTCACCCCGATGCTCTTCATGGGGGAGGAGTGGGGCGCCGGCACACCGTGGCAATTCTTCACCTCGCATCCGGAACCCGAACTCGGCGAGGCCACCCGCAAGGGCCGAATCGGCGAGTTCGCCCGGATGGGCTGGGACCCGGCCGCCGTCCCCGACCCGCAGGACCCGGCGACGTTCACCCGGTCCAAGCTCGACTGGGACGAGACCGCCCGGCCGGAGCACGCTCGTCTGCTCGCCTTCTACCAGGCCCTGGCGGGCCTGCGCCGCTCCCAGGCGGGGTTCACCGACCCCAGCCTCGACCGGGTCGCGGTGGACTTCGACGAGCACGAGCGGTGGCTGCGGGTCACTCGCGGCGACACCCAGATCCTGCTGAACCTGGCCGCGGTCGCCCGGCGTGTGCCGGCCGAGGCCGGCGCCGTGCTGCTCGAGTTCGCGGCCGAGGGCGAGGCCGTCCGGGGCCGCGACGCGAGCGCCGTGCTCCTGTCTCCGCACGCCGTCGCGATCCTGGCCGCCTCCTAAGCGGTCGCCGGTCCCGGTTCCTGGTTTCCCATTCCCATTCCCGGTCCCGGTCCCGGTCCCCGGTGCCGTTCCCCGGTCCCGTTCCCCGTTCCCCGTTCCCCGTTCTCGATCTCGCCGAGCCGTGACTTCCGCCCCTCTTTTTCGTCTGCGGAGGATCGCAACTCACGGTTCGGCGGGGTCTGGGCGAGCCGTGACTTCCGCCCCTCTTTCGTGTCCGGAGAGGGGCGATACTCACGGCTCGGCGAGGTTTTGGGCAGCGTGCATCACGGCCTCGCGAGCCGGCGAGTCCCACGAGTAACACCAGCCTCATTCGTAACTATCTGCGAAATACTTTGGTAAATAGTTGAGATAGTCTCGACACCACGTACGCTTTTTGCTAAAATCG
>NZ_SOFY01000090.1 GCF_004402595.1 Cryobacterium shii
CCAACTCGGCTTTGGTCTCGGTGAGTTCATCAGGATTCACGCCTGAAAATTAACAGATTCCAGCGACGATTAACAGCCGACACGCCCAACCTAACTAAGTACTACTGGGAGACTGCTGATTTATCCGACGCTTTAAGGCCCGCCTTTGTTGGTTTCGGCCGATGTGTTTAAGACTTGATTCATGCAGGGTCGTGATGATGGTCAGCGTCAGTTGTTGGATGTCGGTGCGTTCGCTGGGCACATGTTGCCGGCCGGGTCGGTGTTCGCGTTCCTCGCGGAGCACCGGCACGAGTTGTTCCCCGATGACGCGTTCGCGGACTTGTTTCCGTCGGGCCGGGGCCGCCCTTCGACTCCGGCGGACGTGATCGCGTCGGTGATGGTGCTGCAGACCCTGCACTCGTTATCAGATCGGGAAACAGCGGAAGCGGTCACGTTCGACCTGCGCTGGAAAGCGGCCTGCGGGTTCGGTCTGACGGAGACATCGTTCCATCCGACGGTGTTGACCTACTGGCGGCGCCGCCTCGCGGCAAGCACCCGTCCGCACCGTATTTTTGAGGCGGTGTCCGAGGTCATCGCCCAGTCCGGGGCGCTCTCGGGCCGGAAGCGGCGGGCGTTGGACTCCACGATCCTGGACGACGCGGTCGCCCGCCAGGACGCGGTGACGCAGCTGGTCGCGCAGATCCGCCGGGTCGGCCGCGAGGTCCCGGGAGCGGACATGATCGTCACGAGCCTGCCCGGCCACGACTACGCCAAGCCCGGCAAACCCGACATCGCGTGGGACGACAAGGCGGCCAGGGACGAGCTCGTTTCCCGGCTCGTGACCGACGCCCTGGCGTTGCTGACGGCGATCGATGCGGCGGCTTTGACGGAGCCGCAGCAGGAAACGGTCGCGTTGCTCGCCCTCGTCGCGGGTCAGGACGTTGAACCGGCCGAGGGGTCCGATGGCACCGATGGGCGGTGGCGGATCGCCCGGAAGGTCGCGCCGGACCGGGTGATCTCGACTGTTGACCCCGACACCCGCCACGCGCACAAGAGCCGGGAGAAGAAGCAAGACGGTTTCAAAGCCCACATCGCGATCGAGCCCGACACGGGTTTGGTGACCGCGGTCGTGTTGACGAAAGCGTCCGGGGCGGAGAACAGTGATGCGGCCCGCGGCGCCGCCCTGATCGCCGCGGACACCAGCATCGGGACAGACCCTGTCGATGTATTGGGCGATTCTGCCTATGGCAGCGGCGACCTCCTCGCCCAGGTCACTGCCGCCGGACATACCCCGATCATCAAGCCGATGCCGTTGAGTCGGGCAGTCCCGGGCGGGTTCACGATCGATGACTTCACCGTTGATGAGGCTGCGGGCACGATGACCTGCCCGGCAGGACTCACCCGGCTGATCAGCCCAAAACGACGAGTCACGTTCGGCAGTGCCTGCACCGGTTGCCCGCTCCGGGCCCAGTGCACCACGGCCACACGCGGTCGCAAGATGGAGTTGCATCCGCAGCAACAGATTCAACGCGAGCATCGGGCCCGCGCGCTTGACCCTGACTTTCAAGCCGTTTACCGACAGCACCGGCCGATGGTTGAACGCTCGATCGCATGGATGACTCGCGGGGCGAGACGGGTCCCTTACCGCGGCGTGGTCAAGAACCACGCCTGGTGGAACACCCGCGCCGCGGCCATCAATCTGAAGCGACTCCTGGGCCTCGGACTCACCAGCCAGAACGGGGTTTGGGCCCTTGGCTGAAGGCACCAGGCAGGGCAGGCACCCCAGCGCTCACACCGACCTCGAGAACATCGCTGGCCTGGCCAGACTCGCGACTCTGACTCGGCCCCGCGAGCAACCCAAACACGCCCACACGCGACTGAAAAAACGACCCACCTGACTCGCGAGAGCCACCGCACCCAGCTAAATCAGCAGGCTTCTAGGGGCCCCGGGGCGAACTGTTGCGGCTCCGCGAGGCCCGTCCGCAGGCGTTCAGCAGGCTGGGTGACCTAGTCTGGCCCTTTGTGTTCCGCGCCGACCGACAGGAATCGTCATGCACCCCACCCTCTTCGGGATCGACTTTCTCGACTCTGGATGGCTGATCGGCTGGTTCGGGTCGTTTGTGCTGCTCGGGGTCGCCGCAGTGGTGTTCATCGAGACCGGTTTCATCGTGCTCTCCTTCCTTCCCGGGGACTCCCTGCTCTTCACGGTCGGGCTGCTGACGGCGACGGGCGACGTGCCGTTCCCCATCTGGGTGACGTGCCTGGTCATCTTCGTGGCCGCGTTCTCCGGCGACCAGCTCGCCTATTACATCGGCCGAAAGGCGGGTCCGGCGGTCTTCAGCCGGGAGCAGAACCGGTTCTTCAACCCGCAGAACGTGGAGCGCACCAACGCCTTCTTCGCCAAGCACGGAGGCAAGTCCGTGATCATCGCGCGCTTCCTGCCCGTCTTCCGCGCCTTCGTCCCGGTTGCGGCGGGAGTCGGCAAGATGTCGTACCGCACCTTCGTGCTCTACAACCTGGCGGGATCGTTCCTCTGGGGCGTCGGCCTCACCCTGGTCGGCTTCGTCCTGGGGCAGATCGAGTTCGTCGCGAAGTACTCCGAGTTCTTCATCATCGCCATCGTGCTGATGTCGGGCATCCCGATCCTGACGGAACTCTACCGAGGCGTGCGCTCGTCGCGGCGGGCCCGCACCGCGAAAGTGTCGTGATCCGCCCCGAAGTGGGCGAAAATAGGTCCAGTGACACTTGAAACATCCGCATTGACCGAGATCATCACCGTCGTCGACCTTGCCGGGGTCATGGCGAACGCCATCCTCGGTGGAGTGGCCGCTCGAACCGCGCGGCTCGACCTGGTGGGTTTCGTGGTGCTGGCCATCATGTCGGGCCTCGGCGGCGGGATGATCCGGGACACCCTGCTGCAGCAGGGCACGCCCATCGGGCTGACCAATCCCGCCTACCTCATGTTCGCGGTGATCGGCGGGGTGATCGCGTTCTTCGTGACCTTCAACGGCCGCTGGTCTCGCCAGGCCCTGATCTTCGTGGACGTCCTCGCCGTCGGCTGCTGGTCGGCGGTCGGCGCGCAGAAGGCACTCGACGGCGGCCTGGGCTGGATGCCCGCCATCCTGCTCGGAGTTATCACGGCCGTCGGCGGGGGCATGGTGCGCGACATCATGCTGCTCCGGGTCCCCACGATCTTCGGCGGGAACACCCGCTACGCGACCAGCGCCGTGCTCGCCAGCACCGAGATGGTGGTGCTGAGCAAGCTCGGGTACGGGGCGGTGGGCACCGGGGTGGCGATCCTGAGCGCGGCGGCCCTGTCGCTGCTCGCCCGACGTTACGGCTGGGTGCTGCCGACGAGTTACACCCTCCGGATCCCGCGGCCGAGCCTGAATCCGCGAGTCTGGCAGGCCAGGCGAGCCCACGCCCGCAGAACAAGAGCGCCCCGCAGTCGGCAGCCCGGCCCCCGGCGGGTCAGGACCGGATGAGATCCCACGGCCTGCCCACGCCCAACACACCCTCGAGAGGACAGCAACAATGAGCCTGATCCGGCTGAACGATGTCAACGTGCGGTTCGAAAACGCGCAGATCCTGCGGGAGGCGTTCTTCCGCCTCGAACCGGGAGACCGGGTCGGAATGATCGGCAAGAACGGGTCGGGAAAAACAACGATCCTCAAACTGATCCTCGGTCAGGTGACCCCGGATGCCGGGACCGTCGCCCTGGAACCGGGCACCAGGGTGGGGTACTTCTCGCAGTTCTCCGAGCTGAACGGTGAGGCCACGATCACCGAGGTGCTCAACGGCCTGTTCGCACCGATCACGGCCATCGAATCCGAGCTGGCGTCGATCGATGCTGCCATTGCGGCGGACTCTTCGGCAAGCGCCGAACTCGACCGCCTGATCCACCGCCAGGCCGAACTGTTCGAAGAGATGGACCGACTCGACGGCTGGGACTACGCACGAAGCATCGACACGGCACTCACCACTCTGGGCTTCAACCAGGCGCACCGCGTCTGCGCGATCGATGAACTGTCCGGTGGCTGGCGCAACCGGGCCGCGCTGGCGAAGATCGTGCTGGAACGCCCGGACGTGCTGCTTCTGGACGAGCCCACCAACTACCTGGATGTGGCCGGTGTCGAATGGCTAGAGGCCTGGTTCCGGGACTTCCGCGGCGCCGCGATCATCGTCTCGCACGACCGGCGCTTCCTGGACGCCGTCGTCACCCGGATCATCGAGGTCGAGAATTTCCACCTGCACGAGTACCCGGGCAACTTCGGCGAATACGTGGTGCAGAAACAGTTCCGCCTGAAGACACTCGAGCAGCAGTTCGTGCACGAGTCCGAGCTGCTCGCATTCGAGGCGGAGGGCATCTCCGACCGGCGCGAGGCGGCGAAGGCGGCCAGCCGGGACCTGGGGAACCAGCTCGCCAAGATCAAGAAGGCCCGCACCCCGCGGCCCGTCGACCAGATCATCACCGAGATCTACGGCGGCCTGCACGTCAAGGATGCGCTCTGCCGGGTCGAGGGGCTGAGCAAGTCCTACGGTGAGAAGGTTCTGTTCGCGGAGCTCAGCTTCGAGATCAGGCGCAGGGACCGGATCGTGGTTCTCGGCTCCAACGGCAGCGGCAAGACCACGCTCCTCCGGGTCCTGACCGGGGAGGAACGGGCCGACTCCGGCGAGGTGGCCTGGGCCGGCGGCGCCGCCGTGGTCTCCTACAACCAGGTGCTCGCGGAACTCGACGACACGGACACGGTCACCCACGCCGTGAACGCGATGCCGGGCAGCCTCGCCCTCACGGCGACGCGCAAGTCGGTGAACAGGTTCCTCGCGATGTTCCAGTTTTCCGAGGCCGACCTCAAGCAGAGGATCGGCAATCTGTCCGGCGGACAACGGGCCCGCGTGGCCATGGCGCAGTGCCTGCTGTCCGGTGCCTCGGTGCTGCTGCTGGACGAACCCACCAACCACCTCGACCTGTCAAGCACGCAGGTGATGGAGCGGGCCCTGCTCCATTTCCCCGGGGCCGTCGTGGTGGTCAGCCACGACCGTTTCTTCACCGAGAAGATCGCCAACCGGCATCTGGTCTTCGGCGCGGAGGCGGCGCAACCCGGCGAAATCGACGTGCGCGTGGCCTAGCGCGAGCCCGCCCAGCCCAGTGGCGCCTAACCAATTCGACGGAGATTCTGCCCGAAAATACGTTTTCGGCCTGTTTTGGGCCCGATTCGGGCAAAATCTCCGTCGAATTCGTTCGGGCACGCATCGACCACCGCCGTGCGGACTCGTCCGGCTAGCTGTTGCCGCGCTCCCAGAAACTCGGACCGACGGGTTCCGTGAAGTCGCTCCGGGCGATGCTGTCGGGCTGGTCGTGGCCGGGCGAGTCGGAACTCGGCGCGGGATTCAGCGGGTCGTGACGGACCCTCCGAGCGAGGCGATGGCGCGGAGGAGGCGTGGGCCGGCGGCGAACCAGGCGACGAGCATCAGGGCCAGCGACGCGGCGAAGATCCAGAAGCCGGTCCAGCCGTCGTCGCTCTGCGCCGCGTACATGTGGTTCAGGTTGCGGAGCGCGCCGGTGGCGAAGACCAGGGTGACGTGGATCACGATAAAGAACAGGAAGAAGACCATGACGCCGACGTGGGCGACCCGGGTCGGGCCGAGCGGGACCAGCTTGCTGAGCCGGCGTGAGGTCCAGATCGGCGACAGACGGATGCCCGTGGCCAGGGCCAGCGGAGCCGCCACGAACACGATGAAGAAGTAGCTCAGGGTCTGGAGGGCGTTGTACTTCACCCAGCCGTCGCCGACCGGCCAGTTCAGGGAGGCGTACTGGATGGCTGCCGAGACGGCGTTGGGGATGATGCCCCAGCTGACCGGAACAATGCGAACCCACTGGCCGGTGGCGAAGAGCAGCACGTAGAAGGCGAGGCCGTTCAGCACCCAGAGGGCGTCGACCGTGAGGTGCACCCAGACGTTGATCCCCATCCGGGTGGGGGCTCCCGCGGTGCGGAGGAGGCCCGTGTTCCGCCGGGTCCAGAACATGGCCGGACGTCCCTGGCTGCGAATCTGCCAGCCCGAACGAACGATGAAGAGGATGAAGAAGGCGTTCAGTCCGTGCTGCCAGGCGAGCCAGGCCGGAAAGCCGACGGGTGCCCAGGTGGGTAACGCCGAGGCCCCCGGGAACTCGGCCAGGAAAGACTGCATCTCCGGCAGGGTACGAAGCCCCTTGGCGGCGAGCACCACCCCGGCCAGCAGCGCGATCGCCACGGGGATTGCCCAGGCCAGCTTGAACCAGACGCCACGGCCGGAGCCGATCTGACCGGCGCTGTCCGGTGTCACCGGCCGCCCTGTCGCACGATCGAGCAGTTCGGCATGGGGTTCTATCTTTCTGATGAAGAGCGGATGACGGGAATCGAACCCGCGCTATCAGCTTGGGAAGCTGAAGTTCTACCATTGAACTACATCCGCACGTCCGATCAGCGGGCGAGCCCGGATCGGAACGGTGCCAGCATATCAAGTCCGCGCCGTTAGGCTGGACCCGTGCTGCTCTCGGATCGCGATATCAAGGTTGAAATCAACGCGGGACGAATCAGTCTGGAGCCCTATCAGGCCGACATGATCCAACCGTCGAGCATCGATGTGCGTCTGGACGGCTTCTTCCGCCTCTTCGACAACCACAAGTACCCCTACATCGACCCGGCCGAGGACCAGCCGGATCTGACCCGGCTGATCGAGACCGCCGCCGACGAGCCCTTCATCCTGCACCCGGGCGAGTTCGTGCTCGGAGCGACGTATGAGAAGGTCACCCTTCCCGACGATGTGGCCGCCCGGTTGGAAGGAAAGAGCTCGCTGGGGCGGCTCGGGCTTCTGACGCACTCCACGGCCGGCTTCATCGATCCCGGTTTCACCGGCCACGTGACGCTCGAACTGAGTAACGTGGCGACTCTGCCGATCAAGCTCTGGCCCGGCATGAAAATCGGGCAGCTGTGCTTCTTCCGCCTGAGTTCGCCAGCCGAGCGCCCCTACGGATCCAGTGAGTACAGCTCGCGGTACCAGGGTCAGCGCGGGCCGACCGCCTCGCGGTCATTCCTGAACTTCCACCGCACGGATGTCCGGCCGTCGACCGGCCCGGCTACCGATGCGGACCTCGCCCGGGGCGAGTAGCTCCGACTCCCGGAGGCACCGGTTCATACGGATGCAACATACGCCCGGTAAAATCGGGGAATGACCACATCCGTGCCCAGTTTCACCGAGGCGCTCGTCGCCCCGGGACCGACGCCCGAGTACCCCGGACGGATGCGCCGGTTCGGCCAGCTCGTCGGAGCCTGGGCGGCGAAGGGGTCGCGCCTGAACGAGGTCAGCGGCGAATGGACCGAACGCGAATTCACCTGGATCGTCGAGTTCGTGCTGGACGGGCGCGCGGTGCAGGACGTGGAACTCGTCGTGAGCGGCTCGCATCCGACCGGCTTCAAAACCGTCTCGACGGCCCTACGGGTGTACGACCCGGATGCCGGGGCCTGGCGGGTCAGCTACTTCGCGCCGGCCGAAGGGGAATACTGCCACCTCGTGGCCACCCCGCACCGCAACGGTCTGCGCCAGGACGGCACCGGCACCGACGGTCGGCCGATCCGCTGGAACTTCGTCTCGATCACGGCCGACGCCTACGCCTGGGAGGGCTGGGTGTCCAACGACGAGGGCACGACCTGGCTGCTGGTGGAGCACAACGAGGCCACGCGCATCCGTTAGCCGATCTGGTCCTGCATGGCCTTCACCGGCAGCAGCAGCAGCAGCCCGGCGAGCAGCACCAGCATGATGCCGAGGATGCCCCAGTAGGTGGCCCCGAAGATCGTCACCATCAGGGCAAACATGGTCGGTGCGAGAAAGCTCACGGCACGGCCCGTCGTCGCGTACAGGCCGAACACCTCCCCTTCGCGGCCGGCCGGGATCAGCCGGGCCAGGAAGGTTCGGCTGGCCGACTGGGCCGGTCCGACGAAGAATGTGAGGGCCAGGCCCGCCGTCCAGAACACGATCTGACCGCCGTCGTGCAGCAGGAATACGAGGCTGCCGCAGACGATCAGGCCGATCAACGCGGTGACGATGATCGGTTTCGCGCCCAGCCGGTCGTCCAGCGACCCGGAGATGATGGTGGCGATACCGGCCACGACGTTGGCGGCGATCGCGAAGATGATCACCTCGCCGGGCGAGAACCCGAACACGGATGCCGCGAGCACGCCGCCGAATGTGAACACCCCGGCCAGTCCGTCCCTGAAGATCGCGCTCGCCGCGAGGAAGTAGACCGTATGGCGACTGGTCCTCCACAGGCGCGCGATGTCCTGACCGAGCACGACGTATGACCGGAGGAAACTCACGCGCTGCCGGCGCGTGGCGGCGGAGGAGCGGTATTCGGGCACCGACAGCAGCACCGGCAGGGCGAACAGGCCGAACCAGGCGGCCGCGATGAGCATCGCGACGCGCACCGACAGCCCGTTGTCGCCGGTCACGCCGAACAGGCCCACCTCCGGGCTGATGAAGCCGAAATACACGATGAGCAGGAGGACGATGCCGCCGAGGTACCCCATGCCCCAGCCGAAGCCGCTGACCTTGCCGATGGTGCGGGCAGTGGAGACCTGGGCGAGCATGGCATTGTAGTTGACGCTGGCGAACTCGAAGAAGACGTTTCCGGCCGCCACCAGGAACAAACCGAGCAGCAGGAAGTCCGGAGACGCCTGCACGAAGAACATCGCCGCGGTGAGGGCCACGACGATGAATGTGTTGATGCCCAGCCACAACTTGCGCCGCCCGGCCGTGTCCGACCGCTGGCCGGTGACCGGGGCGAGCACGGCCACCAGGATGCCGGCGATCGCCAGGGCCCAGCCGAGCTGGGCGGAGATGACGTCCTTGTCGCCGAACGCGGTGCCCGTGATGTACACGGTAAAGACGAAGGTCGTGACGACCGCGTTGAACGCGGCGGATCCCCAGTCCCAGAAGGCCCAGGCGAAGACGCGCCCTCTGCTGATCGCGCCTGGCAGTACCTGGGCGTCCGTGCCGCCTTGCTCCGTAATCCCGGTCATGCGCTGAGGCTAGTGGATCGCGGTAACCGACACGCAGCGTCGTGTGGTGAATCTTATAGTTGAGTCACTCACGCTCAACTCTCAGCTGCCCGGCTTGACTCCGATTTGAGACACTGGCACACTTGAGCCTGCACCACTCAACTCTGAGAAATCAGGGTGACCACAATACTCTGAAGGAGAACGCACACATGGCCCGTGCAGTAGGCATCGACCTCGGAACCACCAACTCTGTGGTGGCCGTCCTCGAGGGTGGAGAACCCACCGTCATCGCGAACGCCGAAGGCTTCCGGACCACGCCGTCCGTCGTCGCCTTCACCAAGGACGGCGAGGTGCTGGTCGGCGAGACCGCCAAGCGCCAGGCCGTCACCAACGTCGACCGCACCATCTCGTCGGTCAAGCGCCACATGGGCACCGACTGGAACGTCGCCATCGACGACAAGAAGTTCACCCCGCAGGAGGTCTCGGCCCGCATTCTGGCCAAGCTCAAGCGGGACGCCGAGGCGTACCTGGGCGACAAAGTGACGGATGCCGTCATCACCGTTCCGGCGTACTTCAACGACGCCGAGCGCCAGGCCACCAAGGAAGCCGGCGAGATTTCCGGCCTCAACGTGCTCCGCATCATCAACGAGCCCACCGCGGCCGCTCTGGCCTACGGCCTGGACCGGGGCAAGGAAGACGAGCTCATCCTGGTCTTCGACCTCGGCGGCGGAACGTTCGACGTCTCCCTCCTCGAGGTGGGCAAGGACGACGACTTCTCCACCATCCAGGTGCGTTCCACCGCGGGGGACAACCGCCTCGGCGGCGACGACTGGGACCAGCGCATCGTGGATCACCTGATCAAGAAGTTCAAGGAAACCACCGGCGTCGACGTCTCCAAGGACAAGATCGCCAAGCAGCGTCTCAAGGAAGCCGCCGAGCAGGCCAAGAAGGAACTCTCGAGCAGCATGTCGGCGAGCATCCAGCTGCCCTACCTGTCGCTGACCGAGAACGGCCCGGCGAACCTCGACGAGACGCTCACCCGCGCCCAGTTCGAGAAGATGACCGAAGACCTGCTCGACCGCACGAAGAAGCCGTTCCAGGACGTCATCCGTGAAGCCGGCGTCAAGGTGGAAGACATCGCCCACGTCGTTCTCGTCGGCGGCTCCACCCGCATGCCCGCCGTGTACGAGCTCGTCAAGGCCGAGACCGGTGGCAAGGACCCGAACAAGGGCGTCAACCCGGACGAGGTCGTCGCCGTCGGCGCCGCGCTGCAGGCCGGCGTGCTGAAGGGCGAGCGCAAGGACGTTCTGCTCATCGACGTCACCCCGCTGAGCCTCGGCATCGAGACCAAGGGCGGCATCATGACCCGCCTGATCGAGCGCAACACGGCCATCCCGACCAAGCGCAGCGAGACCTTCACCACGGCCGACGACAACCAGCCGTCCGTCGCGATCCAGGTCTTCCAGGGTGAGCGCGAATTCACCCGCGACAACAAGAACCTCGGCACGTTCGAGCTGACCGGCATCGCGCCCGCCCCGCGCGGCATCCCGCAGGTGGAGGTCACCTTCGACCTCGACGCCAACGGCATCGTGCACGTGTCCGCCAAGGACAAGGGCACCGGCAAGGAGCAGTCGATGACCATCACGGGCGGTTCCTCGCTCGCGAAGGAAGACATCGAGCGCATGGTGCGCGAGGGCGAAGAGCACGCCGCCGAGGACAAGCGCCGCCGCGAGGCAGCCGAGACTCGCAACACGGCCGAGCAGCTCGCCTACTCGATCGAGAAGCTGATCAAGGAGAACGACGAGAAGCTGCCCGAGGACGTCAAGTCCGAGGTGCAGGCCGACGTTGACGCCCTCAAGTCCGCGCTCGCCGGAGACGACGACGCGGCCGTGAAGACCGCCTTCGACAAGCTCAACGAGAGCCAGGGCAAGCTCGGCGAGGCCATCTACAAGTCCAGCCAGGCGGATGCCGCGCCCGGCGCCCCGTCCGACTCCGAGCCCACCGCTGAAGCGGGCAACCCCGACGAAGACGTTGTCGACGCCGAGGTTGTCGACGACGAGGACGAAGCGAAGAAGTAATGGCAGACGACACGAAGCGTCCAGAGGACGAGCCGTTTGAAGAGGGGGCACCCGTCGAGGGTGCCCCCGGGGCGGGCGGCGCGGAGCAGTCCGCGTCGGAGCCTTCCGAATCGGCGGACGCGGAGTTCTCGGCCGAGGGCATCGAAGAGGACGAGCTGACGGTGCAGGACATTCTGGACGCCGCCAACCGCGAAGTCGCCGAGCCCACGAGCGAGCACCTCGCCGACCTCAAGCGCGTCACGGCCGAGTACGCCAACTACCGGCGCCGCACCGAGGCGAACCGCGAGGTCGAGCGCGAGCGCGTCACCGTGGACGTCGTCAAGGGTCTGATCCCTGTGCTCGACGACCTCGATCGTGCTGAAAAGCACGGCGACCTCACCGAGGACTCGGCGTTCAGCACCATCGCGGCCAAGCTGCGGACGAGCGTCGAGCGACTGGGCGTTAAGCCGTTCGGCGCCGTCGGCGAGCCGTTCGATCCGACCATTCACGAGGCGATCTTCCAGCTGCCCACAGCGGATGTCGACACGGAAACCGTCGGGGACGTGATCGAGACCGGTTACTTCCTCGGCTCATCTCTCCTGCGCGTGGCCAAGGTCGTCGTTCAGGTACCGAGCGATGGCTAGCCAGGACTGGTTCGATAAGGACTTCTACAAGGTCCTGGGCGTCTCGAAGGACGTGACCCCGGCTGAGCTGAAGAAGGCGTATCGCAAACTCGCCCGCAAGTACCACCCGGACTCCAACCCGGGCAATCCTGCGGCCGAGGCGAAGTTCAAGGAGATCAGCGAGGCACACTCGGTGATCGGTGACCCTGCGCAACGCAAGGAATACGACGCCGTGCGCGCGATGGGCGGTGGAGCTCGCTTCACCGCCCCGCGCCCCGGCGGAGGCCAGGCCGGAGGCTTCGACGACGTCTTCGGCGGCATGTTCGGCGGCGGAGCGCGTCAGCAACAGCCCGGCTACTCCTACGAGCAGGGCGGGTTCGATGACCTGCTCGGCGGCATGTTCGGCCGCGGCCAGGGCGGCGGATTCGGCACCTCCAGCGGCGGTTTCCGCGGCTACGGCGGACCGACCCGGGGCCGGGACGTGGTCGCGTCGACCACGGTCGACTTCATCACGGCCACCCATGGTGACCAGATCACCCTGCAGACGCAGGATGGCCGGGCCATCAAGGTCAAGATTCCGGCCGGAGTGGCCGACGGGCAGAAGATCAAGCTGCGCGGCCAGGGGCAGCACAGCCCCGACGGCGGCGAGGCCGGCGACATCGTGCTCACCGTCAACGTGCGCAAACATCCGGTCTTCGAGCGGGATGGGCTGAACCTGCGAGTCGCGGTTCCGGTCACGTTCGTGGAGGCGGCTCTCGGCGCCACGATCGAGGTGCCGACCCTCGGCGGCGCGCCGGTCAAACTGCGCATCGCCGCCGGCACGCCGAGCGGCCGCGTGCTCCGGGTCAAGGGGCGCGGTGTCGTGACGCCCAAGGGCACCGGGGACCTCCTGGCCGAGGTGCAGGTCGCCGTTCCGTCACACCTGTCGAAGGACGCCGAGGAGAAACTCATGGCCTTCGCCGAGGCGGTGCCCAAAGAGAACCCGCGCGACGATCTTCTGGCGAAGGCGAGAGACTGACGGTGGATGAGAACACCCGGGTCTTCGTAATCTCGATGGCCGCCGAGCTTGCGGGTATGCACCCGCAAACCCTGCGCCAATACGATCGCCTGGGGCTGGTGAGTCCCGACCGCACACCCGGTCGGTCTCGCCGGTACTCGATGCGGGATGTGGCGAAGCTGCGTGAGATCGCGGAACTGGGCGCCGAAGGCGTGAGCCTTGAAGGCATCCGTCGCATCCTGGGGCTGGAAGACCACGTGCGCACCCTCGAATCCCGACTTCGGGAACTCGAATCGGCCCTGGCCGATGAACTGCTCAACCGTCCGGGCCGCCGCGTCTTCGCGGCCGGCTCGGCCGGTGAGGTCATCTCGATGCGTGCCGGCACCCGGACGCGGCGGTCGAATCAGATCGTCATCTGGCGCCCGCTCGATCACGGCGCCCTTCCACTCAAACGCCGGGAATAGGGCCCCGCGCCGGGCTAGCCTGAGGGAATGTCTGATTTTTCCTTCGACCGTCTGCGGCGCTACCCCGATGTGGAGGCCGATAACCTCTTCGCCGTGGATGCGAGCGACCGGCTGATCCTTGATCAGGCGGCCGATGCGCTGGGACCGGCAGAGGCCGGCGAGGTCGTCGTGCTCGAGGACAAATACGGGGCGCTCACCCTCGGCGCGGCGGCGCTGGCGGCTGCCCGCGACATCCGGGTGCACCAGGACGCACTCTCCGGGGAACTGGCCCTCGCCCGCAATGCGGCCGAGGCCGGTCTCTCCGACCGGTACCGCTCACTCGAGCTCGGCGAGGACCTGCTGGTGAATGCACGCGTGGTGCTGATGCAGTTGCCACGCAGCCTCGCCGCCCTCGATGAGCTTGCCGCCGCCATCGCTCGGTTCGCGGCACCGGACGTCGTCGTGATCGCCGGCGGGCGCATCAAGCACATGACCACGGCCATGAACGAGGTGCTTAGCCGGCATTTCGGTTCAGTCTCCGTCTCCCCGGCCCGGCAGAAATCCCGGGTGCTGACGGCATCCGTCCCCCTCCTGGCCGCAACGGATGGAGCCGTCTGGCCCCAATTCGTGGTTCATGCCGATTTAGGTCTGACGGTCAGTGCGCATGGGGCCGCTTTCGCCGGGACCACGATCGACATCGGTACGCGCTACCTGCTCGAGTTCTTGGACCGGATGAAGCCGGATGCTCAGGCGGCCATCGACCTCGGCTGCGGCACTGGCGTGATCGCGGCCGCCCTCGCCCGGCGTCGGCCGCGGTTGTGCGTGATCGCCACTGACCAGTCGGCCGCGGCCGTGGCCTCCGCCCGGGCGACCATGGCGGCCAATGAATTGCTGGATCAGGTCACCGTCGTGAGAGATGATGCGTTGAGCAGCCAGCCGGATGCGTCGGCGGAGCTGATCGTGCTGAACCCGCCGTTCCACATCGGTTCGTCGGTGCACGCCGGCATCGCGCTCAAGCTCTTCGACGATGCGGGGCGGGTGCTCCGACCGGATGGTGAGCTGTGGACGGTGTGGAACACCCACCTGGGCTACCGTCCAGCGCTGACTCGACTGGTCGGGACCACCCACCAGGTGGGTCGGAACTCCAAGTTCACCGTCACCGTATCGACGAGGCGATGACCGGGCGCGGGCCGCTCCGGCCGGGATCGATCAAGGCCGCTTGAGGCCATCGAAACCCGACACGCCCGGGATGCTGGAGCAAGTTGCGCGTCCCCGGTATTCACCGTAATGTCATTCAAGTCACCCCACAGGTTCGGAAAGCCGCAGAGCTTCCCGCCCTCAAGTGGGACGAAGGTTTTAGTTTCTTCTCATTCGCCTTTCCCGTTCAGGGAGCGACTGAGTAGAAACCAAGATGGTAACTCCCTCCGGCTGATGGTCGAGTTGGGTTTAGTGGTTGTTTGAGTTTGCTTTGGCGAACTGGAGATGAGCTGCTGGCCTCGATTTGACACGTTCTTGCCGGGTGGGTAAGTTATACGAGTTGCCCCGAAGCGACAGCCCATTATTGGGCCTGAAGTCGGGTGCGTCCGATCCTTGA
>NZ_SOFY01000004.1 GCF_004402595.1 Cryobacterium shii
GCGCTACATCAAGCCGGACTTCGTGCACGTGTTCGTCGACGGCCGGATCGCCGAGCAGGGCGGCCCCGAACTCGCCGACCGCCTCGAAGACGAAGGCTATGACCGTTACCAGAGCGCCGCGGTGGCCAGTTGAGCCCGGACACGGCCGGCGTGGCGTCGATGGAGTTCGTTCAGCCGGCGGAGTCGACGCTGGGCGCGGCGCGCTTCGAAGAAGTGCGGGAGGCCCTCAAGGACGTGATCGACCCGGAGCTCGGCATCAATATCGTCGACCTCGGGCTGATCTACGACCTGGGCTGGGATGACGAGAACAACGCCCTGATCATCCACATGACCCTCACCTCGGCCGGCTGCCCGCTGACCGACGTACTCGAGGAACAGACCGGGATCGCCCTGGACGGCGTCGTCGACGCCTTCCGGATCAACTGGGTCTGGATGCCGCCGTGGGGCATCGAGAAGATCACCCCCGACGGCCGGGAGATGATGAGCGCCCTGGGCTTCACGATCTAGCCGCACTGGGGCCCGACTGGGCCGGTACAACGGGTTGATAGTTTGGTAGTCCCTCATTCTTTTTGCCTCTCTGATCAACAGGACCCCTCGTGCCCCAGCCTGCCCGCGCCGCCGGAACATCCGTCGCCCACGCCGCCCGCCGCGACCTGCTCGCCTGGCGCAACGCCGTGTTCGCGATCTTCCTGATCAGCGGCCTGTCCCTGGCCACCTGGATGTCCCGCATCCCGGCCGTGCGGGACGGGCTGCAGCTCTCGACCGCGGAGGTCGGCATCGTCATCTTCGGGCTGTCCGGGGGGTCGGTGGTCGGTCTGCTCGGCGCGGTCACGCTGCTGGCCCGCTTCGGCGCCCGTCGCGCCATGGTGCTGAGCGTGGCGCTGTCCACAGTCGGGCTGGTCACCGTGGGCGTCGGGGCGAGCCTGCTGGCGTCGACCGGGCTGGTCTTCGCCGGTCTCGCGCTCGTGGGCATCGGCATGGGAGCACTCGACGTCATGATGAACGTCGAGGGGGCGGCGGTCGAGCGCGAGATCGGCAAGACCCTGATGCCGCTGATGCACGCCTGCTTCAGCTTCGGCACCGTCATCGGCGCCCTCCTCGGCGCCGGGGCGTCCTTCGTGGGGCTGCCGGTGTTCTGGCACCTCGCCGCGATCTCGATCCTCGTGCTGGCCACGGCCGTCATCGGCGTGCGCTCGATCCCGCAGCGGCCCGAACTGGGCGACGAGCTGCGAGGGGCCGAAGCCCCCGCCCCGAGCTGGCGGGCCCGGCTGCGCGCGAGCCTGTCGGTCTGGAGCGACCCGAAGATCCTGCTGATCGGAACCATCGTCCTCGGCATGACGTTCGCCGAGGGGTCGGCCAATGACTGGCTGGCGCTGGCCGCCGTCGACGGGCACGGCCTGAGCAACACCGAGGGCGCGATCGTCTTCGGCGTCTTCGTCAGCGCGATGACCGCCGGCCGCATCGTCGGCGGCCCCATCCTGGACCGGTTCGGCCGAGTGCCGGTGCTGCGGGTATCCGCGCTGGTGGGCATCGTCGGGCTGATCCTGTTCATTCTGGCGCCGGGCGGATGGACGCTGTACGCCGGTGCGATCCTCTGGGGGCTGGGCGCCTCGCTGGGCTTCCCGGTGGGCATGTCGGCGGCCGCCGACGACACGAAGAATGCCGCGGCGCGGGTGAGCGCGGTCGCCATGATCGGCTATTTCGCCTTTCTCGTCGGCCCGCCCGTGCTCGGCCTGCTCGGCCAGGCCTGGAGCATCCTCAACGCTCTCTACCTGATCCTCGCCCTGATGGTGCTGGCCGGCCTGGCCGCGCCCGCCGCGCGCGAGCGCAGCTACGCGCCCGCCTCGCCCACCGCGCCCGTCTCCTAACGAATTCGACGGAGATTTTGCTGTAAAAAGCCGGTTTTGGGCCGTTTGGGGCCCAGATCGGCAAAATCTCCGTCGAATTGGTTCACCCGGAGCGGGCGGGAGCGGCGGGCGGGACGCACGGGTGGGGCGCACGGGGGCGTCCGGGTGGGCGAACGGATGCCCCGGCGCGGTTAGGCTCGAACGGTGCGCCTTGTGATTGCGAAATGCTCCGTCGACTACGCCGGGAGGCTGAACGCGCATCTGCCGCTGGCCACCCGCCTGCTCCTGCTCAAGTCGGACGGCAGTGTGCTCGTGCACTCTGACGGCGGCTCGTACAAGCCGCTCAACTGGATGAGCCCGCCGTGCAGCCTGGCCCTGACCGAGCCGGACGACGAACAGACGGATGCCGGCGTCACCGCGGTCTGGACGGTCACCCACGCCAAGACCGCCGACCAGCTCATCGTGAGCATCTTCGAGGTGCTGCACGACTCCGCCCACGAGCTCGGGATCGACCCCGGGCTGATCAAGGACGGCGTCGAAGCGCACCTGCAGAAACTCCTGGCCGAGCACATCCACCTGCTCGGCGACGGTCACACCCTCGTGCGCCGAGAGTACATGACCGCGATCGGCCCGGTCGACATCCTGGCCAGGGACGCCGACGGCGGATCGGTCGCCGTCGAGCTCAAACGACGCGGCGACATCGACGGCGTCGAGCAGCTCACCCGCTACCTCGAGCTGATGAACCGCGACCCGCATCTGGCCCCCGTGGCCGGGGTTTTCGCGGCCCAGATCATCAAGCCGCAGGCCCGCACACTGGCCGAGGATCGCGGCATCCGCTGCCTCGTTCTGGACTACGACGCCATGCGCGGACTCGACGACACCCAGTCCCGGCTCTTCTAGGGCTGGCGGGCTCACTTTTTTAATTCGTGCAGGCGTTTGCGGCTGGGCCCCCTAGTATTAGCGAGTGAAATCGACATTGACTCGCACCTGGAGTGCCATACTTTTTGACCTTGACGGAACGATCACCGATTCCGCCCCGGCCATCACCAACTCACTCGCTCGCACCTTCGCACTTCTCGGTCGTCCGGTTCCCACCGACACCGAACTGCTCTCCTACGTGGGCCCGCCCCTGCTGGCCGCGTTCAGCGAATACGCCGGGATGACCCCCGATGAAGCCGTCGAGGCTCTCGCCGTGTACCGCGCCGATTACCAGGAACGGATGCTGGACACGGCCGTGTACCCTGGCGTCGCCGGGCTGCTCGAGCGCATCCACGAGGCGAAGATCCCGATGGCCCTCGCCACCAGCAAGCCGGAGCACCACGCCGTCGCCGTGCTCGAGCACTTCGACCTGGGGAAGTACTTCACCGCGATGGTCGGTTCCTCGGACACCGAGACCCGCAGCTCCAAGGCCGACATCGTGGAAGAGGCGCTGTCGCGACTCGGCACGGTCGGGGCCGACCTCGCCACTCCCGTCATGGTCGGCGACCGCCGGTACGACGCCGAGGGGGCTGCCGCGCACGGCGTCCCGACCATCCTCGTGGAGTGGGGCTACGGCTCCCCCACCGAGGCCGTCGGCGCGACCGCAACCGTCTACTCCGTCGACCAGCTCGCCAAGTTGCTCCTCGGCTGACCTCCGCCCTACCGTTCGATCCGCCCAACCCGCCCGCCCGCCTAGCGTCACCACCAAAAAGCACCGTCGTTCCCAGAACGAGGGTGCTTTTTGCGTGACTGCACGGGCGTCGCGCTTTCGAACGGTGAGCCGATGCGTCGGGTACGAAGGCCCGCTAGATGATGGCGGCGCGCAGGGCGGCCGCTGCGGCGGCGGGGTCCTCGGCGCCGTAGATCGCACCGCCGGCCACAGCGACCTTCGCCCCGGCGCGCTGCACGGAGGCGATGGTGGCGACGCTCACGCCGCCGGCCAGGGAGAACGGTACCCGGGCGGTCTCGCCCTGGTTCAGCAGCGTCGCGAGGGAGAAGCCGGGCTCGGCCTGCTCGTCGAGGCCCGCGTGCATCTCGACGAAGGCGGCGCCGAGCGCGGTCACCTCGCGGGCCCGGGCCACCTTGTCGGCGACGCCGATCAAGTCGACGACGACACCCTTGCCATGCTTGGTCGCCGCGGCGACCGCTCCGACGATGGTGCTGTCTCCGGCCGTGCCGAGCACCGTGACCAGGTCGGCGCCGGCCGTGAACGCCATGTCGGCCTCGAGCTCGCCGGCGTCCATCGTCTTGAGGTCGGCGAAGACGGTCTTGTCCGGGTGCGCGGTCTTGACGGCGGTCACGGCCCGCAGGCCCTCGGCCTTGATCAGCGGGGTGCCGAGCTCGATGATGTCGACGTAGGGGGCGACCTTCGCGGCCAATTCGAGGGCGGCATCCGTGGTGAGTACGTCCATGGCGACTTGAAGCTTCATGATGGTCTTCTTTCCGGTTCGGGGTGAATCTGGATGGGTGCGGGGAGGGTGGGAAAGGGGCTATTCGAGGTTCGCGTGCCGGGGCCACAGCTCGTCGGCGGTGGCCCCGGATGCCGTCCACAGGCTGTGGAAGATCGCGTCGCCGAGCACGACCACGACCTGTTCGAACAGGCCGCCCGAGTACTGGATCGACAGCCGGCCGCCGTGGTCCTGCTTCTGCGCGGCGGGGATGACGACGGTCACAGCGGCCAGCGCTGCGAGGGGTGAAGCGGGCGCGGTCGTGATCGCGGTGACCCGCGCGCCGGCTGCCGTCGCCGTCTCGGCGGCCCGCACGATCGCTGCCGTGCTGCCGGAGCCGCTCGCGACCAGGAGCACGTCCCCGGCAGCGATGGCCGGCGTCGTCACCTCGCCGACCACGTGCACCTCCAGCCCCAGATGCATCAGCCTCATCGCGGTCATGCGCAGGGCCAGGCCGGACCGGCCGGCCCCGAGCACGAACACGCGGCGGGCGGCGCGGAGCTCCGCAGCGGCCGACTCTACCGACGCAGGGCCGCCGGAGGCCGTGCCGGCGGCAACGTCCGAGGCCAGGAACCGGCGAATGGCGTCGGCCTGTTCGGCCGCGATGGCGGCGAGGGACTCCGTCACGCGGAGAGGAACGGTGGTGCGTGTGGGCATTACCTCATCGTCTACTCTTTCGGACGGGTCTGCGGCCCACCGAACGAGCGGGTAACCTGCCCGTTCGGGTGGCAGCGTCCCTCGTGGGTAGGCTTTCCTCATGAACAGTGCGCCTCCAACCCACCCGATCGAACCGTGGGATTCACGCTCGGCGGCCGCGGAACGCGCCCGCGTGATCGCCGACCTCACCGACGCCCAGGCCACCACCCTCGAGTCCCTGCTCGCCGTGCTTCGCTCGAGCAGCACGAGCGACGCGTCGGCCCGGCAGACCGCGATCGACCTGGCGGCGAAGGCCATGGTGCAACTGCGCGCCGTCTCCGACCGGGACCGGTCCCTCTCCGAGGAGCCCGTGGCGCGGGCCTTCGAACGACTGCGCGACGACCTGCGCCCGCTGGTGCGGTTCGGGGGCCTCGACGTGCAGTTCATCGAGCCGCCGGTGAACGGCCGCGCCCTCCCGGGCGAGGTGGCCCACGCCGCCCGTGCGATCGTGCGCGGAGCCGTGCTCGCCCTGGTCGAGCAGCCCGGCGTCACCCGCGTGCGGGTGCACTGGGACTGCGACGGCAGCAACCTGCTGATCCACATCCGCGACGACGGCGCCGGCGAGCTCACCCCCGACAGCCCCAGTGTCAGCCGGCTGGCGAGCCGGGTGGCCGACGTGTTCGGCAGCCTGCGCGTGGAGGCGACGACGGGCTGGGGTTCGGAGATGGCCGTCACCCTCCCCCTCGATGTGCCGCTCGCGCCGCTCACCGCGGCCGCGGCCTGGGGACTCAGCCCCCGCGAGAAGGGCGTGCTCGAGTTGGTGGCCTCGGGGGCACGCAACCGCGCGATCGCCGAAACGCTCTCGATCAGCGAGAACACGGTCAAGTTCCACGTCGCCAACCTGCTGCGCAAGGTGGGCGCCTCCACCCGCGCCGAGCTCGCCGCCCTCTCCCGCTGACCCGGGTGGCTGTGCGAAACTGGCTGCTGCCGGCATCCGTGCCACCGAATGGATGCCGCCCGAAGGGACACGACGATGGACGCCAACGACTGGGACACCCGCTACCGCCTCGCCCGGGAGGCTCAGGGCGGCCGGCCCGGCCGGCTTTGGTCCGCCGTTCCGGCGCAGATCGTGCAGGACACCGTGACCCCGTGGGCGCCCGGACGCGCGCTCGACCTGGCGACCGGCGACGGCCGCAATGCGATCTGGCTGGCGGCCAGGGGCTGGAACGTCACCGCCGTGGACTTCTCCGCCGAAGCCATCGGCCAGGCCGCCGAGCATGCCCGCGAGAGCGGCGTGGCGGTGGACTGGCAGGTCGGCGACGCCACCACCTGGGCCCCCTCCGGCGAGACCTTCGACCTGGTCACGGTGATCTACCTGCACCTGCAGGAAGACGCCCTGCGGGCCGTGCTGTCCCGCGCCGCCGAGTGGCTCTCCCCCGGCGGGCACCTGCTCGTGCTCGGCCACGACCGGACCAACATCGGCACCGGGGCTCCAGGGCCGGCCGACCCGGGCATCCTGTACACCCCGGAGCTGCTGCGCTCGGCCGTCGATCCCTCGCGGATCGTACGCTGCGAGACCATACGGCGCGACCTGGCCACCGACCCGGAAGCCCCCGGGGACGGCGCCGGCTACGCCCTCGACACACTCCTCATCGCCACGGCCTGATCGGAAACATCCGTGTACCCCCGGGGGTATGCTGGGAACACTTATCAAGGGAGTGCCTGATGGCTGTCATTCAGTTCCTCGGATCGACCGCGGGTCGATGGGTTCGCATCATCGCGGGCGTCGTTCTGGTCATACTGGCCGCGATCCTCGGCGGATGGTGGTGGTTGCTCGCCGCTCTGGGCGCCGTGTTCATTGCCGCGGGCGCCTTCGATTTCTGCCTCCTCGCTCCCCTGGCGGGCAAGCCCTTCAAGGGATCCGAGTTGCGGAAGACCTTCACATCCTGAGCGAGGATGCGGCCCTGCCGTCGAGCGCCGTGGCCGAACCCGTGAGCGGTCCGGCTGACCACAGCCCGATGCAGCGCGCGGTGGTCAGGGTGCTCATCATCGGCCAGATCCTCGGCGGCATCGGCATGGGCGCCACCCTGTCCCTCGGCGCGCTCCTGGCGGCCCAGCTCTCCGGGTCCAGCGCCTGGTCCGGCATGGCGGCGACCATGAGCACCCTCGGCGCCGCCCTGGTCGCCGTTCCGCTGGCCCGCCTGGCGCAATCGCGCGGCCGTCGCCGGTCCCTGGCCGCCGGCTCTCTGATCGCGGGCACCGGCGCCGTGCTGGCGATCACGGCGGTCGCGGTCGACACCTTCCCGCTTCTGCTGCTCGCCCTGATGCTCCTCGGCGCCGGTTCTGCCACGAACCTGCAGGCCCGCTTCGCCGCCACCGACCTGGCCAGCACGCAGTTCCGGGCGCGCGACCTGTCCATCGTGGTGTGGTCGACGACCATCGGCGCCGTGCTCGGCCCGAACCTCTTCGGCCCCGGCGAGGTGGTGGGCTCGGCCCTCGGGTTGCCGCCGCTGACCGGCGCGTTCGCGTTCTCCCTGCTCGCCACGGTCGGCGCGGCGCTGGTGTACACCGTTGGGCTGCGTCCGGACCCCCTGCTCACCGCCCTGGCGGCCCGGGGCGTCGACGCCTCAGCCCCGATCAAGCGCGGCGGCCTCGCCATCGTGCGCACCAACTCCCAGGCCCGCTTCGCCGTGGCCGTGATCGCGCTCAGCCACGCCACCATGGTCGCCCTGATGTCGATGGCCCCGGTACACCTGCGCGACCACGGCGCCACCCTGACCGTCGTCGGGCTGACCATCAGCCTGCACGTGGCCGGCATGTACGCCCTCTCCCCCGTTTTCGGCGCTCTCGCCGACCGGGTCGGACGGTTGCCCGTCATCCTGTCCGGACAGGCGCTGCTGCTGGCTTCTCTGACCATCTTCTGGCTGGCCGGGGAATCCCAGACCGCCATGACGGTGGGGTTGATCCTGCTCGGGCTGGGCTGGTCGGCATCCGTCGTCGCCGGTTCCGCCCTGATCGCCGAGTCCGTGGGCGTGCACGACCGCGCGGCGCTGCAGGGGTTCTCCGACTTGTCGATGAACGCGGCCGGCGCGCTCGGCGGCGCCCTGGCCGGCCTGGTGCTGAGCGCCGTGGGCTACTCCGGGCTCGGCCTGGCCACCATGGTCCTCGCGGGCGTCATCGTCGTCTGGTCCGTCCGGCGGGCCCTCGCCGGTCGCGCCGCGCGCCCGCTCCAGCCCTAGCGTTCCGGGCCCTGGCGTCCCGGGCAGCCCAAACGGTTCGCCGAGCCGTGAGCATGGCTCCTGTTTTCACGAAAAAGTGGGGCGCAACTCACGGCTCGGCGGGGCTCGGCGGGGTCCCGGCGGTGACCCAGTGGTGGCTGCGGGGGCCGCGGTTACCGCGGCTACGGTCGGGTTACGGCAGGAAGCGCGGCGGGAAGCGGGGACGTGGCCAGGGCGAGCAGGGCCGGGATGCCGACGGGCTCGTCGGCCAGCAGCGGTACCACGGCGAGGCGGGCGGCGCGTTTCTCCTGCACATGCTCGATCTCCGGCAGCTCATTCCGGGCCCGCGCGAGCAGCAACGGCGAGGCGGGTGCCGCGGCGGCGAGCGAGTTGTTCACGACCCAGGCCCACGGGGTGATGCCGGCGCGCTCCAGGTCGGCCTGCAGCTCGGCGGCCTCGAGTACCGGCGTGGTCTCGGCGAGGGTGACCAGGATCACCTTGGTCTGTTCCGGGTCCTGCAGCTTCATCATCGGCGTGGTCAGGTGCACGGTGCCGCCCAGCTGGCGCTGGATCTCGCGGTGATACGACCCGGTTGCGTCGAGCAGCAGCAGCGTGTGGCCGGTGGGCGCCGTGTCCATCACCACGAACTTGTGCTTCGCCTCCCGGATGACGCGGGAGAAGGCCTGAAAGACGGCGATCTCCTCGGTGCAGGGTGACCGCAGGTCCTCCCGCAGCATGGCCAGGCCCTGCTCGTCGAGGTGGGCGCCCTTGGTGCGCAGGACGGTGTCGGTGTACCGCTGGATTTCGGCGGCCGGGTCGATCCGAGAGACCTTGAGGGAGGAGGAGACGAGGGACCGGACCTCCGCGGAACCCGCCCCGCCGGCCAGGGTGTCGGTGAGGTGGGCGGCCGGGTCGGTCGTCGTCAGGTGCACCGGCAGCCCGCGAGCGGCGAGCGCCACGGCCACGGATGCCGCCAGGGTGGTCTTGCCCACGCCGCCCTTGCCCATCAGCATCACCAGGCCGTGCCCGCCGGCGGCGATCTCGTCGACCAGGGCGGACAGCGGGGAATCCGGGAGGGCCGCCGAGGGGGCGGCGTGCTCGCCCTGCCCCGCGGCCGGGAGCACCTCGGGTTCGAGCAGGCCGCGGAGGGCGGCCAGGCCGACCATGTTCGAACTCTTCAGCGCCACGTAGTCCGTGGGCGCGGCCCTCAGCGCGTCGGGCATCTGAGCGAGGGCCTGCTGCTCGCGGGCGCGGATGGCCGCGAACAACGGGTCGGCCACGGCCTCGCCGCCACTGCCGCCCTCGCCACTGCCGCCGTCGACCCCGTCCGGCAGGATGCCGTTGACGACGAGGTACTGGCGGGCCATGCCGATACCGGCCAGCTCGGCGTGGGTGCGGGCGGCCTCGGTCAGGGTCGAGGTCTGGGCGCGGGCCACGAGCACGAGCCGGGTGCGGGCCTGGTCGGCCAGGGCCGCGACGGCCTCGGCGTAGACGGCGCGCTGCTTCTCCAGGCCCGACAGCGGGCCGAGGCAGGAGGCGTCTCCGGTGCCCTCGGTGAGAAAGTCGGTCCAGGAGCCCGGCAGCTGCAGCAGCCGGATGGTGTGCCCGGTGGGTGCGGTGTCGAAAAGGATGTGGTCGTAGGCGGCCGTCCACGCGGCATCCGTGAGCAGGTCGGTGAACTCGTTGAAGGAGGCGATCTCGGTCGTGCAGGCACCGGAGAGCTGTTCCTCGATCGAGGCCACCTCGGCCGGGGGAAGCAGCCCGCGCACCGGGCCGACGATGCGCTCCCGATACTGCTGGGCCGCCTGCTCCGGGTCGATTTCGAGGGCCGACAGCCCGGGCACGGCGTCGATCGCCGTCACGGTGTTGCCGATGGAGACCCCGAAGACCTGGCCCACGTTGGAGGCGGGGTCGGTGCTCACCAGCAGAACGGATGCCCCGCCCTCGGCCAGCCGCACCGCGCTCGCACAGGCGATGGAGGTCTTGCCCACCCCGCCCTTGCCGGTGAAGAAGAGGAAGCGCGGTGCCTGGTCGAGGAAGCGGAGCGTTGTCATGGCGAAGTCCTAGCAGCAGCCGCCGGTGCCGCAGCAACCCGCTTCGGCGCTGTCGGTCTGGGCGGCGCTGTCGGTCTGGGCAGCGGAGTCGGTCTGGGCAGCGGAGTCGGTCTGGGCAGCGGAGTCGGTCTGGGCAGCGGAGTCGGTCTGGGCAGCGGAGTCGCCGAATTTCTGGGCGGAGGCGCTGCCCGAGGTCGTGGCCGGCGTCGCCGTCGCCGTCGCCATGGCCAGGAGGCGCCTGGACCCCTCGGGCTGCACGGCAGCCAGGTGGCTGGCCGCGTCGCCGGTGAGCTCGGCCCAGCCGGCCAGCTCCGCGCGGGAGGGGTAGCGGCCGGTCAGCACCGTGGCGCCGTCGACCAGGGCGATGGGCAGGCCCGTCTGGCCGACGGTGTGCAGGAACTGGCGGGCCACCTCGTTCTCCACGAAGGCGAGCGGCTCCTGGGCCAGGTTGAACCGGGCGATGTCGCCGCCGTTGGCGCGGGCCCAGTCCATGTCGGCCGAGAAGGTGACCAGAGCCTGGTCGACGTCGACGCCGCAGATTCCGGTGCCGCAGCAGAGTCCCGGTTCAAAGATCTCGATGTGTGCCATGGTGCATCAACTCCTGGTCCGCACATCGTGGGGGACGACTTGTCCGTGATGACGGTACGTCCAGTGTATCGATGGTTGTCGATATGTCACGGCATCGGACCAACCAACTCGGGCACCGGTCTGCCTTGCTGAATGGACGGGAGCGGAAAGGAGCGGGCGGCAAGTGGAAGACTGGCCAGACCCCGGATGGCACTCGAAAGGCATGCGATGACGAAGGCTTCGGAGGCCGCGAGCCTCCTCCCCCTGCTCCTGGAGCAGGAACGCACCCTCCAGTTCGACTCCTTCGACCTGGGGGACGCCTGGATCGTGGGCTCGCGGCTGGTCGAGCTGGGAACGGCGCGCCGGCATCCGATCACGGTGTCGATCACCTTCGGCGAGCAGCGGGTCTTCCACGGGGCCCTGCCCGGCTCCAGCGCCGACAACGACGGCTGGCTCGAGAACAAGTTCCGCGTCGTACGCCGGTTCGCCAACTCGTCCTTCGCCGTGGGGACGCGGTTCCGCGCGGGTTCCCGCGACTTCGCCACCGACTCGAATCTCGACCCGAGAACGCACGCCGCGCACGGCGGAGCCTTCCCCCTGCGCGTGCGCGGTTCACTGATCGGCGTGGTCGGCGTCTCCGGGCTGGCCCAGCGCGACGACCACGACCTCGTCGTCGAGGTGCTGACCTGGCACCTCGAGCACCGCTAGCCGAAAGCCCGCCCGCGGGCGGACCACGCGGTCCGGCGTCGAACCGATTCGACGGAAGTTTTGTTCTAAAAACACCGTTTCGGCTTGTTTTGGCCCGATTCTGGCAAAATCTCCGTCGAATTGGTTCGGGGGAGGCGGCAGCCCCGGGCCGCAACCGCGCAACGCGCGGATCCGGAGTCGCGGACGAGGCGCACGCCCCTTGCGCTGGCACGCGGGTCGGCGACAATGGTGGGGACTGCTGGGTGAGGACGACACGGTCGGGATGACTGGGTCGGGCCGCCGACCGGGTGGGGACGCCGATGGGCCGGGACGCCGGCCCGGGGGGAGAGGATGATGTCCACGCCGGGTTCGACCGACAACGCCGGGGCTGCCGCGGGCGCGGCGCCCGGTGCTGAGCCCGCGGCCGGCGCCGGTCCGGCCTGGTCCGCGTGGCGGGTCGTGGTGAACCTCGGCATCGTCAGCCTGGTTATAGATCTGGCATCAAAGGGCGGCCATTCGCTGACCGGGGCGCTGCTGGGACAGCTGGGTGCGTCGGCGCTGATCGTCGGGGTCGTGACGGGCCTCGGAGAGGCGGTCGCCCTCGCGCTCCGGCTGGTCTCCGGGCCCTGGTCCGACAAATCCGGCCGGTATTGGAGATTCGCCATCGCCGGCTACGCCCTCACCGCGGTCTGCATTCCGCTGCTGGCCGTCACGCCGTTCGTCGGCGGGGCCGGCCTGCTGCTCGCCTCGGCGCTGATTCTCGGCGACCGCACGGGCAAGGCCATCCGGAGCCCGGCGAAGACCGTGCTGCTCGCGAATGCGGCCAGCGCCGTCGGCCGCGGCCGCGGTTTCGGGGTGCACAAGCTGCTCGACCAACTGGGGTCCCTGCTCGGGCCGCTACTCGCCTGGGCCGTCATCACGGTCACGACCGTGCTCTGGCCCGCCTTCGCCGTGCTCGCGATCCCCGGAGCCGCCGGTTTGGGCATTCTGCTCTGGACACGCCGTCGCGTGCCGGACACGAACGTGTACGAGAGCAACGAGAGCAACGAGAGCAACGAGAGCGTCGCCCCGAATCCCGATCGGCCAGACTGGCCAGACCGGGCGAACCGGGCGAACCGGGCGAACCGGGCGAACCCGGAGGACCTGGCAGACCCGGATGACCCGGATGACGCGGGGCATCCGGACCAGGCGCACCGGGACCCGGCCGCCGGGCCCCGGCTTCCCCTCTCGTTCTACCTTCTGGCCGCGGCGGTCGGCGTCTCCACGGTCGGGCTCGTCGGCTTCGGGGTGATCTCATTCCACCTCACGGACGTCGCGATCGTGCCGCTGGCGACCGTGCCGCTGATCTACGCGGCCGCGATGGGAGCGGCGGCCCTGGCCGCCCTGGTCAGCGGCTACGCCTACGACGCGGCGGGCGCCCGGGTGCTGCTGGTCCTGCCGCTGCTGGTGGTGCTGGTTCCCGGACTGACCCTGTCGGTCCAGGCGGGCGCGGTGCTGGCCGGCGCACTCATCTGGGGTGCGGCGACCGGCATCCAGGAATCGACGGTTCAGGCGCTGATCGCGGACCTCGTGCCGAACGGGCACCGCGGCACGGCCTACGGGGTCTTCGCCGCCTTCGCGGGGGCGTCCGCCCTGATCGGCGGAGTGCTGGCCGGCGCCCTCTACGACCAGGTGCCGTGGCTGGTCATGATCGTCGGCATCCTTCAGACCTGCGCCCTCGTGTTGTTCCTCCTCACCTTCCGACTGCAGAACAGGGAACGGCGTCAGCCCGCGGGTCCCCAAGTATGAAAGTGTGGAGCGAGGCCCCGACCCGCTTCCCTTGGAGTTCCCGTGACCACACCCCCCGTGTCCCCCGAGGCGGCAGACGCCTCACGCCATGAGGACCGCATCACCCTCCGGTTCATGGCCGTGCCCCAGGACGTCGCGGCCTCAGGCGCGACCGTCGCAGCCGGAAGCGTACTCGAGTGGATCGACAAGGCCGCGTACGCCTGCGCCGTGGGCTGGAGCGCGTCCGACACCGTCACCGCCTACGTCGGGAACGTGCACTTCACCCAACCCATCAAGCCGGGCAACCTGGTCGAGGTTCACGCCCGCATCATCCACACCGGGCGCACCAGCATGCACGTGCTCGTCACGGTCGAAACGACGGATGTACGCGCCCGGGAATATAGTCCGGCGACCCATTGCATCCTCGTCTTCGTCGCCGTCGACGACGCCGGAAGGCCGCAGGAAGTGCCGAAGTGGACCCCGCACTCCGACGTGGACCGCGAGCTGCAACTCAACGCCCAGGCCCGCCTCGAGCCACGCAAGCGCATTCAGACCGTCATGCGCGCTCAGGAATATACCGATGACAGCACGACGCCGCGAACGGTGTTCCGCTTTCTGGCGGCTCCGGCCGACGCCAATTGGGGCGGAAACGCCCACGGCGGAACCGTGATGCGCTGGATCGACGAGGCCGCCTTCGCGACCGCAGCGGCCTGGAGTTCGGAGACGGCCGTCGCGGTCTACTCCGGGGGGATCCACTTCTACCGCCCGATCCACATCGGCCACATCGTGGAGGTGGACGCGCGCCTCATCCATACCGGCAAGCGCAACATGCACATCAGCATCCGGGTGCGCTCGGGCAGCCCCCGCACCCCGCACGACCTGCAGCTGACGACGCAGTGCATGAGCATCTTCGTCGCGATCGGCGCGGACGGGCACGCCGAACCGGTGGAGCCGTTGACGCTGATCACGGCCGAGGACAAACGGCTCGACGAGCACGCGCGGGAGCTCGTGGCGCTGCGCGCGCCCCTGGTCATGATGCCCGTCGACCACTTGCGTCGCCCCTGAGGGCGGGATCCGGCCGGAGGCTGAAGGGGCTCGGCTCGTCCTCCACAATGTGGGTTTGATCGGCTTATCCACAGTCTCCACGGATGCCGGTGCAGTGTCGGTGGCCGCCTCTAGCGTGGTCCTCATGAAGCCGTCAGTGTTCGAAGAGCGAGAGGCCATGGGCCGGCATTTCGACGCGATCGCGGAGGCCGAGCGGGACATCGCCGCGGCCTTCGCCCGGCGGGCGGAACGGGTCGAGGATGCCCGCCGATTCGGGCAGGCCATCGCCCACCACAATGCCCGGGTGCCGGGTGCGCGGCGAGACGCACGTGAGGTCGCCGAACGGGAGCTCTCGAGCGAGCTGGCCTGCACGATCCGGGTGCCGCAGCGCATGGCGGAGAACCTGGTCGCGGAGAGCCGGGCCCTGGCCGTGGATCTCCCGGCGACCCGGGCGGCGCTGGCGTCGGGGGAGATCAGCTATCGGCACGCGCA
>NZ_SOFY01000080.1 GCF_004402595.1 Cryobacterium shii
GTTTCTTTCCTTGACAGTCAGAAACCTAGACAGGAAGCGGCGTGCGGCCGTTAAGGCGCTCCGAAAGACCCACAGATGCAGCAGGAGAGCCGAGATTTTGGGTCAAAACGGCGTATTCGCCCGTTGTGCGCACTGTGGGAGCAAAATCTCCGTCGAATTGGTTCGCACCGTGCCGGGTCCCGCCCGTAGCCGAAACCGGGAGAGTCGGGTCACACTGAGGCGTGGACACTTCCGGAGAAACCATTCTGTGCGACCTCGACGGCACGATCTACTCCGCCGGCGCAACCGTCGACGGGGCGGCCGAGGCGATTAGCGGTCTCAGGGAGCTGGGTTGCGTCATCCGTTTTCTGACCAATACGGATTCGAGGCCGGAGGCGCTGATCCTGTCCGACCTGCACGCCCGCGGCGTCGACGTGCGTGCCACGGAACTGTTCACCCCCGTGACGGCGGCCCGGCGCTGCCTCGCCGCGTTCGGGAGCGAGGCCAATGTGCTGCCGGTGGTGTCGGGCGCGCTCCGGGAGACATTCGCCCCGTTCATGCGGGAGGGTGACCACCCGATCACCCATGTGATCGTGGGCGACGCGCGGGACACGCTCAGCTACCCCGTGCTCGATGGGGCGTTCCGGGCCATTCGGGCGGGAGCCGAACTCGTCGCCCTGCAACGGGGACGCTACTCCAGACGGGCCGACGGTGACCATCTGGATACCGGCGCGATCGTGGCCGCCCTCGAATACGCGAGCGGGTCGACGGCCGTGCTGCTCGGCAAGCCTTCCCAGGATTTTCTCCGGCTCGCCGCGGAATCGGCCGGGGGCCCAGCCGAACGAGGTGTGGGTCGTCGGCGACGACGCAACCACCGACATCGCGATGGGCAACGCGGCCGGCGCGACCACGGTGCAGGTTCGCACCGGCAAATACCCGGACCAGGCCGCCGAGCGGGCCACGATCCGGGCCGCCTACGCGATCGACACGATCGCCTCACTCCCTGGTCGAGGCGGCGTCCGTGCACGCGGCCGAGTAGCCGGTCTCCCCGTCGTCCGGTGTCCCGGGCCGCCCGGTCCCGCAGGCCCGTCCTCACCAATTCGACGGAGATTTTGAGGGCAAACGACGTTTTGGGCCATTTTTGGCCTCGTGGGAGCAAAATCTCCGTCGAATTCGTTAGGGGCGGGGCCGGCTAGAGCAGGGTAAGGGCCAGGCCGGGGTTGGCGAGGATGCCGGCGATGTCGGTCAGGAACCGGGCGCCCTGCTCGCCGTCGACCAGGCGGTGGTCGAAGGACAGGCTCAGCGTCATCACCTGCCGCAGCGCGATCTCGCCGCGGTACTCCCACGGCCGCGGGCGGATCGCCCCGATCGCCAGGATCACGGCCTCCCCCGGCGGCAGGATGGGCGTTCCGGCGTCGATCCCGAAGAAGCCGATGTTGGTGATCGAGAGGGTGCCGCCGCGCAGGGCAGCCGGGCTGGTGGTGCCCGCCCGGGCGGCCGCGGTCAGCTCGGCGAGCGCCGCGGCCAGATCGGCCAGGCTGAGCCGGTCGGCATCCGTGATCGTGGGCACCAATAGTCCCCGCGGCGTGGCGGCCGCGATGCCGAGGTTCACGTAGTGGAACTGCACGATCTCGGCGGCGGCCTCGTCCCAGCGGGTGTTGACCTCGGGCGTGCGCGCCACCGCGAGGCAGAGCGCCTTCGCGACGACGGCGAGGATGCCGATGCGTGCGCCCGCGAAGGAGCGGTCACGTTTGAGCACCTCGATCAGTTCGACCGTCGGGGTCACATCCACGGTCAGGAACTCGGTCGCGTGCGGCGCGGTGAACGCACTGCGCACCATAGCCTCGGCCGTGTGCTTGCGCACGCTGCGGATCGGGCTGCGGGATTCCCGGGCACCCGGAACGGATGCCGCCGGCGGCGCGGCCGGTTCGGCTCGCGACTGTGCGGCCTCGGCCGGCACCGCGCGCGCCGGTTCGGCCCACGCCTCCACGTCCTCCCGGGTGATCAGCCCGGTCGGGCCGGTCCCGGTCACCCGGGTGAGGTCGACGCCCAGGCTTCGGGCGAGGGCGCGGACAGGTGGCGTGGAGCGCGGACGCTCCCCTGAGACGGGCGACGGCGAGTCAGACACGGTTGCGAGGGAGGCAGAGGCTGACGCAGAGACAGACCGGCTCGGCACGTCAGGGGCCGCGACGTCGGGCACCGGCACAGCGGGTGCTGCCGCCCCGGACGCTGCCGGGTCGGGTGCTGCCGCCACGCGTGCTCCCGCGTCGGATGCAGCCGCGTCGGGCGTAGCCACCCCGGGTGCTGCCACCCCGGGTACTGCCACCCCGGGCGCCCCCGCGTCGGGCGCAGCCGTCCCCGGGACCACGCCCGTCGCATCCGTCGCCCCGGCCCGCGCCCGCCGCTGCGGCCGCCCGCCGCGCTCGACGGCGGGCCCGTACCCGACCAGGTTCGCTTGCCGCCCCTGCGCCTCGCCCTCCTCGCGCGAGGACGACGCGGAGCTGGCAGCCTCCGCGCCCGCCACCTCGAACGAGACGATCGGCTCCCCCACGTGCACGACCGTGCCGGGCTGCTGGTGCAGCTCGGACACCACGCCCGCGAACGGGGACGGGAGTTCGACGACGGCCTTCGCGGTCTCGACGTCGGCGATCAGCTGGTTGAGCTCGACCGTGTCGCCCGGCGCGATTCGCCAGGCCACGATCTCGGATTCGGTCAGGCCCTCGCCCAGGTCGGGCAGCCGGAACACCTTGATCATCGTCGTCTCCCCAGGGCACGGTCGACGCCGTCGAGCATGCGGTCGAGGTCGGGCAGGTGGTGGCTTTCCAGCTTCGCCGGCGGATAGGGGATGTCGAAGCCGGTCACCCGCACCGGGGCCGCCTCGAGGTACTCGAAGCAGCGCTCGGTGACGACGGCCACGATCTCGCCGCCCAGCCCTCCCGTGCGCGCCGCCTCGTGGGTGACGACGAGCCGGCCGGTCTTCCGCACGGAGGCCTCGACCGTGGCGTAGTCGACCGGCGACAGCGAGCGCAGGTCGATCACCTCGATCGACACGCTCTCGTCGGACGCGGCGATCGCGGCATCCGTCGCGGTGGCCACGAGCGCGCCGTAGGCGAGGAGCGTGACGTCGGTGCCGGGCGTCACGACCCGGGCGCTCTCCATCGGGGCGCCGAGCTCCGGCGACACCGCGCCGGGCACGTGGTAGCGGCGCTTGGGCTCGAAGTAGAGCACCGGGTCGTCGGAGGCGATCGCCTGGCGGATCAGGCTGTAGGCGTCCTGCGGGTTGGAGACGGCGACCACGCGCAGCCCCGAGGTATGGGTGAAGTACGCCTCCGGCGACTCGGAGTGGTGCTCGGCTGCGCCGATGCCGCCGCCGAACGGCACCCGGATGGTGATCGGCATCCGCACCGCGCCCTGGGTGCGGTAGTGGATGCGGGCGACCTGGCTGACGATCTGGTCGAAGCCGGGGAAGATGAAGCCGTCGAACTGGATCTCGCAGACCGGGCGGTAGCCGCGGTAGGCGAGCCCGACCGCGGTGCCGATGATCGCGGACTCCGCCAGCGGGGTGTCGACGACCCGGCGCTTGCCGAATTCGGCCAGCAGGTCGCTGGTCACCCGGAACACGCCGCCGAGCGTGCCGATGTCCTCGCCGAGCAGCACCACCTTGGGGTCGTCGAGCATCGCCTGGCGGAGGCCGGCGTTGATCGCCTTGGCCAGGGTCAGGGTGGTCGTGCCGGTCAGCGGCACCGGCGTGGCCAGGGGCACGGATGTCGGTGCCGGGCCGGCCACGGACGGGGAAGGTCTCACTATGGTCGTCATGGTCATCAGGCCTTCCCTCCGGTGGAGTCACTGCTGGTCTGCTCGAAGCCGGCCAGGTAGGCGGCGTAGTTCGCGCGCTGGCCGTCCAGGGCCGCGTGGGGGGTGGTGTAGACGTGGGCGAGCACGCTCAGCGGCTCCGGGTCGGGCATGTCGATGCAGCCGGCGCGGAGTACGGCGGCCGTGGCATCCGCCCGGGCCCTGGTCTGCTCCTCGACCTCCGGGGTGAGCAGGCCGAGCCCGTCGAGCAGCAACCGCAGGCGCAGGATCGGGTCCTTCGCCGCCCACTCCTCGAGTTGGCCGGCGGGGCGGTAGCGGGTGGGATCGTCGGCCGTCGTGTGCGGCCCCATCCGGTAGGTGACGGCCTCGATGAAGGTGGGGCCGCCGCCGGTGCGGGCGCGGTCCAGGGCGATCCGGGTGGCGGCCATCACGGCGAGGACGTCGTTGCCGTCGACCCGGAGGCTGGGAATGCCGAAACCGGGCGCCCGGTCGGCGATGCTGACCCGGGCCTGCACCCCGACCGGTTCGGAGATCGCCCACTGGTTGTTCTGGCAGAAGAACACCACCGGCGCCTGGAAGCTGGCCGCGAAGACGAGCGCCTCGTTGACATCCCCCTGGCTGGTCGCCCCGTCACCGAAGTAGGTCACCGCGACCGAGTCGACCCCGTCGGCCAGGGCGCCCATGGCCCAGCCCGTCGCGTGCAGGGTCTGGGCGCCGATGATGATGTTCGGCGTCGCCATCCCGAAGGCGTACGGGTCCCAGCCGGACTGCGCATTGCCCCGCCACACCCGCACGATGTCGGCCGGCGCCACGCCCCGGCAGTACGCCACCGCGTTCTCGCGGTAGCTTGGGAACACGAAGTCGTCGGGCCGGAGCGCGCGGGCCGAGCCGACCTGCGCGGCCTCCTGGCCCAGCAGCGGCGGCCACAGGCCGAGCTCGCCCTGGCGCTGCAGCGCGGTGGCCTCGGCGTCGATGCGGCGCACAACGACCATGTCCTGGTAGAGGGCGACCAGGTGCGCCCCGGTCACGTCCTCGACCCACGGATCCAGCCGGTCATCGGGCTGCCGAACGCCGTCCGGCGTCACGAGTTGCAGAAAAGTGGCGGGAATGTCTCCCGCGAGGATGTCGAGCATAATGGCCGCTCCCAGCGTCGTTGCCGAAGTTGTAGAGAGCGTACGGTCAGGCGACACAGGGCACAACCATGTCCAAAAATATTGAGCATTCTGCCCTATTCAGGGGGCCGCTCGCGTGCTACCGTCGAGCATTATGCACAGTCTGGACAAAGTCGACCTGCAGCTGCTCCGAGCCCTCTGCACGGACCCGCGCAGCACCTTCGTCGCGCTGGCCCAGCAGCTCCATCTCTCCCGCAACACGGTGCAGGCCCGGATGGCCCGGCTCGAGGAGTCCAACGCCTTCCTGTCCTTCGACCGCCGCGTCAACCCGGTCGCCCTGGGCTACCCGCTGACGGCTTTCATCGAGGTGCACGTGCAGCAGAAGCGGCTGACCCAGATCGTCGCCGAGCTCGCCCAGATCCCCGAGATCGTGCAGGCCTACGGAATGAGCGGCTCGACCGACCTGCTCGTGCGCGTGGTCTGCACGGATGCCGACGACCTGTTCCGCATCGACGGCACCATCCTGGCCTGCGAGGGCGTCGACCGCACCGAGACCTCCCTCGCGATGGGCGAGCTGATCCCCTACCGGGTCACCCCGCTGCTGGAGCGCACCGCCCGCCGGGTGGGCCCGAGCGGCAGCACCGGCGGCAGCCCGGACGAGGTCACGACCTGATGCGGCCCCCGCGAGTGTGACCGGCGCCCCGATGACCATCCTGCCGATGTTCCCGCTGGGATCCGTCCTGTTCCCCTATATGCCGCTGCAGCTGCGGGTGTTCGAGGACCGGTACCTGGTGATGCTCAGCCGGATCCTTCACGAGGAGCCCGCCGAGTTCGGCGTCGTGCTGATCGAACGCGGCCAGGAGGTCGGCGGCGGCGAGCGCCGATTCGCGATCGGCACCGTCGCCCAGGTCACGGAGGTGGAGGCGGCCGAGGGCTTCGTGGCCGTCACCGCCCAGGGCGAGCGGCGCATCGAGGTGCTCGACTGGCTCGAGGAGGACCCGCACCCCCAGGCGGTCGCGCGTGAACTGGAACCCCTCGACTGGGACGACGAGCTGCTGCCGCTCCGCGAACAGGCCGAACAGGCCGTGCGCCGCGCACTGGCACTGGCGAGCGAATTCGCCGACCAGCTCTGGCCCTCGACCGTGGAGCTGTCCCACGACCCGGCGGCGGCCGCGTGGCAGCTCGCCGGCATCTCACCGCTCGGACCGCTCGACCAGATCGCGCTCCTGCGATCGACCACCATGGAGGGCCTCCTCACCTCGCTGCTCGAGTTCACCGCGGCGGCCGTGGACGCTCTCAGCGCCCCCTGGCCCGAAGACTGACCCCGAATCGTCCCTGCCGAATCTATTTGATAAATTCACCATATAGGTATATAAAGAAGTAATGATGTGTCGCCTGCCACGGAGCCTGAGTTGAGCGTCAAACGGCTGACCGATCTCATCCGGCAGAGCGGACGCATCGCCGAACCGGCCCCGCCCGCCCCCGCCTTCTTCCCCGGCGCCGAGGTCTTCGGCGGCAGCATCCAGGTGCGCTTCATCAACGCGGGCGGCTGCAACGACTGCGCCCAGGAGGTGTCGAGCGCGTTCGGCCCCGTCTACGACGTCGAGCGCTACGGCATCCGTCTGGTCGCGTCGCCCCGGCATGCCGACGTGATCCTGATCACCGGCGCCGTGACCCGCAACATGATCGAGCCCATCCGGCGCACGGTCGACGCCACGCCGACGCCCCGATTCGTGATCGCCGTCGGCGACTGCGCGCTCACCGGCGGCGTCTTCGCCGAGGGGTACGGGATCGCCGGCCCGGTGCCCGATTTCATCGACGTCGACCTGGCCGTGCCGGGCAACCCGCCCGAACCCGCCCTGATCGTCGAGGCGCTCCGACGGATGACCGGCCGATGACGGCCCTCGAAGCCGGGATGCTCGGCCAGGTGCTGCTCCTGGCCCTCGCCGTCACGGGCGCACTGCTCGTGGGCACCCGCTGGCGCTCCCGGGTGATCGGCACCCTCTGCGCCCTCCTCGCGGCCGCCGGAATCGTCACCGGCGCGATCGCCCTGTTCGGCGGCGAGGGGTCGCTCACGATTCCCACCGCCCTGCCGATGGACCCCCTCGTGCTCTCCCCCGACCGGCTCGGCGGCCTCGTGATGATGGTCGTGTCCGCCGTCGGCGTGCTCGCCTCCCTGTTCGGGATCGGCTCCGCCCGGGTCGCGTCGGCGTCCCGCACCTCATGGGTCTCGATGGCCGTGTTCCTGTTCGGGATGCAGCTCGTGCCCGCGGCGACCGACATCGTCTCGTTCCTGCTGTTCTGGGAGATCATGACCCTCGGGTCGACGGCGCTGCTGCTGGCCCACCACGCGACCCGCGGCACGGTGGCCTCCGCGATCGTCTGGTACTCGGCCATGTCTCAGCTGAGCTTCTTCTTCGTGCTGGCCGGCTTCGCCGTGCTGGCCGCGGCCACCGGCGGCACCGGCTTCTCCGGGCTGGCCACCGTCGACCCCGCCTCCTGGCAGGCGAGCCTCGCGTTCGTGCTGCTGCTCCTCGGCTTCGGCGGCAAGGCCGAGCTCGTGCCCCTGCACGTCTGGGTGCCCCGGGTTCTGCCCGAGGCACCCGGCCACGTCGCCGCCGCGATGAGCGGCGCGATGGTCAACATCGGCGTCTACGGCGCCCTCCTCGTCTGCGTGCGGCTGCTGCCGAACGGGCCGGCCTGGTGGGGCGTCCTGCTCATGGCCCTCGGCGGGCTGTCCGCGCTCTACGGGATCCTGCAGGCCTCGGTGGCCAGCAACCTCAAGGTGCTGCTGGCCTACTCCACGACCGAGAACATGGGGCTGGTGTTCCTGGGGCTCGGCGCATCCGTGCTGCTGCGCGCGGACGACGCCACGGCCGCGGCCGACGCGGCCCTCGTCGCCGCCCTGCTGCTGATGGTCAGCCACGCCGCGTTCAAGGCCACCCTGTTCCTCGGCGCCGGCGCGATCGCCCGTTCGACCGGGGAAATGAACCTCGACCGGCTCGGCGGGCTCGGCAGCCGCATGCCGTGGACCGCCGCCACCTTCGGCGCCGCCGCGATGGGAGCCGCCGCCCTGCCCGTCACCAGCGGGTTCGTCGCCGAGTGGATGCTGCTGCAGGCCCTGATCCACGGCTCCCGGGTCGACGGAGAGGTCGTCTCCGTGACCGCCTCGGTGGCCATGCCGCTCGCCGTCGCCGTGATCGCCCTGACCGCGGGGCTGGCCCTGCTCACCTTCGTCAAGGCCTACGGGATCGCATTCCTCGCCCGCCCCCGCTCCCCGAAGGCGACACAGGCCCGAGAGGTTCCCGTGATCATGCGCGTCTCGCTCGTTCTCGGCGCGCTCGGCGTGATCGCGCTCGGCCTGGTCCCCGGGCCGCTGGCCGTGGCCATCGCCTCGGCCGTGGGCCCCGCCTTCGCGCCCGACGTGCGCACCGTCGGCCTGGCCGGCGTCGACGCCCGCGGCATCGACGCCGTGCTGGACCCGACGACCTTCGTGGTGCTGGCCGCGCTGCTGCTCGTCCCGGTGCTGATCGCCCTCTTCGCCTCCGCCCGGCGCCACCCCACCCGAACCTCGCCCCTGCCCTGGGCCGGCGGCGGGTCACGGCTGCGGCCGCGGATGCAGTACACCGCCACCTCCTACGCCGAGCCCCTGGTGCGCGTGTTCGACGACGTGCTCCGGCCCTCCCGCGACGTGGAGGTCACCCACGTCGGCGAATCCCGCTACCTGGTGGAACGCGTGCACGTGGAACAGAGCGTGTCCGACGTGATCGAGACCCGGTTCTACCGCCCGATGCTGAACGCCGCACAGCGGTTCGGCATTCTGGCCCGACGCGCCCAGAACGGCAGCATCCATCGTTACCTGTCCTATTCCTTCGTCGCCCTGCTGTCCGTGTTGATCGTGGTGTCCCTGTGACCGGCGCGGCGATCGCGATCGCCCTCGTCCAGCTGGTGCTCTTCGTCTTCCTCTCCCCGCTGCTGATCGGCGTGATCCGCCAGGTTCGGGCCCGGCTCGAGGGGCGCGCGGGCGCCGGCATCTGGCAGCCGTGGCGGGACGTGCGGAAACTCCTCACCAAGGACCCGGTGCGCGCCGCCGACAGCAGCTGGATGCTCGCGGCCGGTCCGGTCACCCTGCTCGTGTCGAGCCTGCTGCTGGTCGCGCTGCTGCCGCTGGTCGGCACGCTCCCCCTGCCGCTGATCCCCAGCGACCTGTTCGTGATCGTGTCGGTGATGCTGATCGGCGTGGTCGCGCTGGCCCTGGTCGGCCTCGACGCGGGTACCGCGTTCGGCGGCATGGGCTCCAGCCGGCACATGACCGTCGCCGCCCTCGTCGAGCCGACCCTGCTGCTCGCGGTGTACGCGCTGTCGATCCCGGCCGGCACGTCCACCCTGTCGCTGATCGTGGAGACCCGGCTGGCGAACCCGGCCGTGATCATCTCTCCGGTCAGCCTGCTGGCCATGGTCGCCCTGGCGATCGCCATCATGGCCGAGACCAGCCGCCTGCCCGTCGACAACCCGTCCACCCACCTGGAACTGACCATGCTGCACGAGGCCATGGTGCTGGAGGCCTCCGGGCGGGACCTGGCCTGGCTCGAGCTGGGCTCCTGGCTCAAACTGGCCGCGCTGCTCGGGCTGCTCAGTAACCTGATCGTCCCCTGGGGGGTGCTGACCGAGTTCTCCCCGCTCGGCCTGCTGGTCGGCGTGGTCACCGTCACGGTCAAGATCCTCGCGCTGGGCGTCGTGCTCAGCGTCGGCGAGGTGTTCCTGGCCAAGGCGCGCCTGTTCCGGGTGCCCGAGCTGCTGGCGGGATCGTTCGCCCTGGCCCTCCTGGCCGTCACCGCCTCCTACCTGGTCGCTTAGGAGATCCCGTGTTCGACACCATCTACCCCCAGCTGATCGGCCTCTGCACCGGCGCCCTGCTGCTGACCAGCGCCCTGATGGTCTGGCGGCACTCCCTGCTCGCCTCAATCCGCCTGCTCAGCGTGCAGGGCTTCGCGCTCGCCGCCCTCGTCGCCGTGATCGGCGTGGAGGAGGGCGAGACCGAGGTCATCATCGTCTCCGTGCTCGTGCTGCTGGTCAAGGGCATCGGCCTGCCGTGGGTGCTCGCCCACGAGACCCAGGCCACGACGCGCACGGATGAGGCGCCGCGCCTGAACCCGACGGCGGGTCTGTTGACCGTGGCGCTGCTGACCATCCTCAGCTACGTCGTCGCCAGCCGGCTCCTCGCCGGGGACAGCAGCGTGTCCGCCCACGCGGCCCCGATCGGGCTGGCCATGGTGCTGATCGGCTTCCTGCTCCTGGTCACCCGGCGGCAGGCCGGGTCGCAGCTGATCGGCTTCCTCGTGCTGGACAACGGCATCGCCACGGTCGCGTTCCTGACCAGTGGCGGGGTTCCCCTGTTCCTCGAGCTCGGCATCTCCCTCGACGTGCTCCTGGTCGTGGTCATCCTCTACGTCTTCGCCGGCCGGATGCGAAATAAGTTCGGCAACACGGACATCGACCAGCTCAGAAAGTTGCACGACTGATGTCATTCGCCCTCTGGACGCCCCTCGCCGTCCCGGTCATCCTGGCCCTGCTCAGCCTCGCGGTCCCCGTCCCCGCGCTCCGCCGGCTCGCCCCGGTTGCCTCCAGCGCGGCCGTGCTCGGGTCCGGACTCCTGCTCGTCAGCGCGGTGCTGGCCGACCAGGTGCCGACGCTCGGCGGCGGCCTGCTCCGCGCGGACGCGCTGTCCGCGTACATGCTCACCGTCGTCGGCGCGGTCGGCCTCGTCTCCACCTGGGGCGGGCTCGGCCACGCCACGGCCGCCCCCGCCCGGTTCGCCGGCAGCTACGACGCCCTGATCTCGGTGTTCCTGGCCGCGATGAGCCTCGCCGTGCTCGCCGACAACATCGGCCTGATGTGGGCCGCCGTCGAAGCCACCACCATCACCACCGCTTTCCTGGTCGGGCACCACCGCACCCGGTCGTCGCTGGAGGCCGCCTGGAAATACGTCATCCTCGGCTCCGTCGGCGTCGCCATCGCCCTGCTCGGCATCGTGCTGATCTACGCCGCCTCCCGCGGCACGGGCGAACCCACCCTCTCCTGGCTGGTGCTGAGCCAGGCCGGCCTCCCCCTCGACCCGGTGCTGATCCGGGCCGGCGGCGCACTCGCCGTGCTCGGCTTCGCCACCAAGGCCGGCCTCGCGCCGATGCACAGCTGGCTTCCCGACGCGCACAGCCAGGCACCCGCCCCGGTGTCCGGCCTGATGAGCGGCGTGCTGCTCGCGGTCGCCCTCTACGCCATCCTGCGCATCCAGACCATCACGAACGCCGTGATCGGGCCGGACTTCCTGCGCATCATGCTCAGCATCGCCGGGCTGCTCTCCCTTTTCGTGGCTGCGGCGCTGCTGATCCGGCAGCGCGACTTCAAACGGATGCTCGCCTACTCCAGCATCGAACATATGGGCATGATGGCCGTCGGCGCAGCCATCGGCGCGGCGGCGCTGCCGGCCGTGCTGCTCTACGTGCTCGGCCACGGCCTGACCAAGGCCACGCTGTTCGTCATCTCGGGCCGCATCCTCGAGGTCGAGGGCACCCCCCGGATCGACGGAGTGCGCGCCCTGCTCGTGCGGCGCCCCGGGCTGGCCGTTCCCTGGCTGATCGCGATGGCCGCCCTGATCGGTTTCCCCCCGTTCAGCATCTTCTTCTCCGAGGTCGGCATCATCATCGCCGGCTGGACGACCGGCATGGGCGCCGTCGTCGGCATCGCCCTCGTGCTGCTGCTGGTCATCTTCGCGAGCCTCACCCGGCTGACGGTGACCATGACGATCGGCGCGCCCGCGGCATCCGTCACGGCAGGTGCGGCCGTGGCAGCCGGTGCGGCCGTCGGGGCCGGTGCAGCCGGTGCAGCCGGTGCAGCCGGTGCGCCTGCCGAACTGGCGGGCCCGGACGCGCCGGCTGCGCCGCCGGCCGAACCGGACCGGTCGGCCCACGGGCCCCGGCTGCCGCTGATCCTGGCCCTCGGGACCACGGCCGTGGTGGCCTTCATCGCCGAGCCGGTCGGCACGCTGCTGGCCCGCGCGGCCGCCGTTCTGGGAGGAATCCAATGACGACAACGAACCCTTCCCTGAGCGACGGCCCGGAGGTGCACACGCTCTCCCGGGACGAGCTCCCGGCCGAAGCCGCCGACCTGCTGTCGACCGGCAACCGGCTCGCGATGGTCACCTGCCACGACGACGGCGACCGGTTGCGCGTGGTGTACTCCTTCGTGGCCGTCTACCCGCGGCGGCAGATCGACCTCGTCGTGCCGGTTCCCTACGACGACGCCTGGGTGCCGAGCCTGGCGAACGTGTCCTATCCCGCCGGCAACTTCGAGCGCGGCATGCGCGACCTGTTCGGGCTGCGGCCGGCCGACCACCCGCAGCCGTACCGGCTCGTGCGCCACGGTCACTGGCCCCGCGGCTGGTACCCCATGCTGCACGGGGCGCGGGTCACGCCGGAATTCGAACCCGACACCGAGTCGTTCCCGTTCGTCGAGGTGGAGGGCCCCGGGGTCTACGAGATCGCGGTCGGCCCCATCCACGCCGGCATCATCGACCCCGGCCACTTCCGCTTCTCGGTCGTGGGCGAGACCATCGTGCGGATGGAAGCCCGGCAGTGGTACATGCACCGCGGCGTCGAGCGGCTCTTCGAGGGTCGCCGCCCCGAGGATGGCATCGAACTGGCCGAACAGATCACCGGCGACACCGTCGTGGGCCACACCCTGGCCTACGTGATGGCCGTCGAGGCCGCCCGCGGCATCGACGTGTCGGAGCCGGACCGGATGCTGCGCGCCCTGCTGCTCGAACTCGAACGCATCTACAACCACGTCTCCGACCTCGGCTCGCTGGCCAACGACGTCGGTTTCGGCATCGTGCACTCGCACACCCAGCGACTGCGGGAGACCCTGCTGCGCATCAACAAGACCGTCACCGGACACCGGTTCCTGCGCGGCGGCCTGACGATCGGTGGAGCCTCGGTGCTGGCCCTGCCCGACCCGACCGACCTCGCACGGGTCGCCGTCGACGTGCAGGAGATCATCGCCATCACGCTCGGGCACGCGATCGTGCGGGACCGGTTCACCGGCACCGCCCCGCTGCCCGTCGGCCAGGCGCAGGCGATGGGCACCCTCGGCTACGTGGCCCGTGCCTCCGGCGTCGACACGGACGCCCGCCGGGACCACCCGTTCGTCGACCTCGGCGAGCACTTCCACGTGGTCACGGAGACCGGCGGCGACGTGCTCAGCCGCTACCGTGTGCGCGCGGGCGAATTCGAGGTGTCCATCAACGTGGCGATCGACCTGATCGGGCGGCTCGGCTCGCACCGGGGCGGCGGCGCGGCCCCGGCGCCGGCCCCGGCACCGCAGAAGGGCGGCAGCGCGGCGTCCGGGGCGTCTACGCCCGCGGCATCCGTTACTTCGACCCCCGTGGCCGCATCATCCGCGGCATCCGTGTCACCCGCGGCATCGGGCCTGTCCCTGGTCGAGGGCTGGCGCGGCACCATCTGCCACCGACTCGAGCTCGGGCCCGACGGCGTGATCACCCGGATCAAGGTCGTCGACCCGTCGTACTTCAACTGGCCGGCCCTGCCGGTGGCCCTGGCCGAGACGATCGTGCCGGACTTCCCCCTGGTCAACAAGAGCTTCAACCAGTCCTACGCGGGCAACGACCTGTAGCCGCGCTGAAGCGCCGCGTCACGGCATCCGTCGGTCACCTGTCGCGGCACCCGCCCAACGCATCGCGTCGCGGCGCAGGTTGGGGTCGCGGGCGCAGGATAGAACGTGCGCCGGCGGCCATAACCTGCGCCGCGAGCGGATGTCGGCGAACGGGCGACGACTACGACGACGGATGGGCGACGGATGCGCGACGCGGGAGCGTCTCGGCACCCGCGGGGCACCCGCTGGCGCCGAGCGTCGCGGCACCCGCTGGCGCCGAGCGTCGCGGCATCCGCTGGGCGCCGAGCGTCGTGGCGCAGGTTGTGGCCGCGGGCGCAGGCTGGAACATGCGCCTGCGACCATAACCTGCGCCACGAGTTGGCTTCGGGTGGCAACGTGGCGGGACGCGGCTCGGGCTCGGGCTGGGGCTCCGGGACTCGGGCTACCGGGATTCCTGCTCGATCGTGCGGAGCAGGGCGTGGGAGTCCTCGAGGGTGGACACCAGCATCCGTTTCGCCACGGCGAGGAGTTCGGCGACGTCGGGGTCGCGGAGCGCGTAGAAGATCGTGTTGCCGTCGCGTCGGGTGAGCACCACGCCGGCCCGGCGAAGCACCCCCAGCTGCTGGGAGAGGTTCGACAACTCCGCGCCGAGCGCCTCGGCCAGGCTGCCGACCGAGCGTTCGCCCTCGACCAGCTGTTCGAGTACCTGCACGCGCAGCGGATGCCCGAGGGCCTTGAACAGCTCGGACTTCAATTGGGCCATGGGCAGTCCGGTCGTCGACACAGTTTGATCATATCGCTAACTTGTAATACTTTCAAATAGCCGACCTCTGGTGACGTCGGTGCCGGTCTCCTGGATGGCGTCGGACGTCCGCAGACACGCAGGAAGCGCTCGCGGCCGCGCGGCCGCGAGCGCTTCCTGCGGCTCTCAACGGCGCAGCACGCCGTCGTTGGCCAGCGCCCGGTAGTAACCGAGGGTGTTGCCGAGCGCGTTCGGGTGGAAGTTGCTCGGTGCCATCACGTTCGACGGGTCGAAGGCGATGTAGGGCACACGAGACCCGATTCCATGGTCGGCGAACTCGTCAGTCACGTTGACGTAGCGAATCCGGTCGACTCCGGCCGGCTCGGGGGTGACCCCGACGGCCGTCTGGATCGCCAGGTTCAACGCTCCGGTTCCCTGGTTGACCAGGTCGCCCAGGGGGGAGGCCCCGGGCTTGAACAACAGCGGATAGCCCAGCACGGCGACGCGGGCATTCAGCAGGGTCGCCGCGAGCTGGCCATAGGTCCCGGCCAGGGCGGCCACGAAGGCCGGGTCGGACAGGGTGGCTTGGCTTGCCTGCACGGCCCCAACGCAGTCCGCACTCCCCGGGTCCGGGGCGCAGGCCCGAAGGATCTCGGTCGACCCGGCGTCGATGCCGCCGACCGTCAGGGTGACCAGCTTCGTTGAGGTGCCGACGCCAACCAGTTGGGCCGGGATGTCGGCCAGGCGCGCCCCGGAGCACGCCTTGTTCGCGATCAAGCGATACGGGCTGAGCAAGGAGGTGATGACCGGGTAGCTCTTGTACCGGCTGCGCAGGCAGTTCAGGTCGGAGTACGGTGGGGCGCCCTGTCCGGCGGTGAAGGAGTCGCCGAGGGCGACATACTCCAGCGGCGCGTAAGAGGTGGCCCGGGGAGCATTAAAGCTCGCGACCGCGCCGGCGGCGGCGGCCGGGGCGGCGGTCGGGGCGGCCGGGGCGGCGGTCGGGGCGGCC
>NZ_SOFY01000059.1 GCF_004402595.1 Cryobacterium shii
AAAGTTTCTTTCCTTGACAGTCAGAAACCTAGACAGGAAGCGGCGTGCGGCCGTTAAGGCGCTCCGAAAGACCCACAGATGCAGCAGGAGAGCCGAGATACTGCTCTAAAAACACGGATGCGGCGTGTTTGTACCCGTTTCCGGCAGAATCTCCGTCGAATTCGTTCAGGGGCGGGGTCGGGTGGCGCGCACACCGGCGCGGCGCACGCTATCGTCAGAGCGTGCGCCTCGGAGTTCTTGACGTCGGTTCGAATACCGTCCACCTGCTGGTCGTCGACGCGCACGAAGGCGCCCCGCCGGTGCCGATGGCGTCCGACAAGGCCGTGCTGCGCCTGATGCGCTACCTCACCCCCGAGGGGGCCATCACTGACGAGGGCTGCACCGCGGTGCTCGACGCCGTGCGGAACGCCGCGGAGGTCGCCCGCCGCCACCACGTCGACGATCTGCTGCCATTCGCCACCTCCGCACTCCGCGAGGCCACGAACGGGCCCGAGCTGCTCGCCCGGGTCGAACGGGAAACCGGGGTCGCCCTCCAGGTGCTGTCCGGCGAAGATGAGGCCCGCCTGACCTTCCTGGCCGTGCGTCGCTGGTACGGCTGGTCGGCCCGGGACATCCTGCTCTTCGACATCGGCGGCGGCTCCCTCGAAATCGCGACCGGCGCGAACGAAATCCCCACGGTCGCGCTCTCGCTCCCGCTGGGGGCCGGCCGTTCCACGGTCGGTTTCCTGCACGACGACCCGCCGCGTCCCGAGCAGGTCTCCGCTCTCCGCGACCACGCGGACGCCGTGCTCGCGGAGGCGCTGGACGCGTTCGCGGGCCGCCGGATCCCGCACCATGTGGTGGGCTCGTCGAAGACCATCCGCTCCCTCGCCAAACTGGCCGGGTCCACGTCCGACGGGGTCGGGTCCGGCGAACGGATGCGGCTGAGCCGGTCGCAACTGGACGACTGGGTGCCGCGACTGGCGCGTATTCCGGCCGAAGCCCGCCCGGCACTGCCCGGGATCACGGCCGACCGCACCTTCCAGATCGTGGCCGGCGGCATCGTGCTCAGCGCGGCGATGGCCGCGTTCCGGGTGGCGGAACTCGAAGTGTCGCCCTGGGCGCTGCGCGAGGGGATCATCCTGCGCTACCTGGACCACCTGGCCTGACGTCGAAGAACGGCGGGACCACGTGGGGTTGCCACGTGGTCCCGCCGGGGGTGGTGCCGGGGTGGTGAGGTGAGCGGCGCTGCCGCTACTTCATCGCCTTGGCCTTGAGCGCCGCGTACTCTTCAGGCGTGATGGTGCCGCTGTCGAGGAGGGCTTTTGCTTTCGCGATCTCGTCGGCCGAAGTCGCCGTCGCCCCGGCGACCGAGCGCACGTAGTCGTCCGTGGCCTGCTGCGCGCGACGCGAATCGCGCATCTGCCGTTCGGCCATGCCCTTGCCGCGTGCGATCAGGTAGACCAACGCGGTCAGGAAGGGCACGAAGACGAGGAACAGGATCCAGGCCGCTTTCGCCCACCCGTTGAGTTCATGATCACGGAAGATGTCTGCGACGATCGAAAACAGCACCATCAGGTAGGCGATGAAGGCGAACGTCCAGAAGAAGAAGAACCAGATGAAGTCCCAGATGTTCGACAAAAAATCCATGATCTGTCTTTTTGGTCAGGGAATTGGATCGCGGTCGGGCTAATCCGACCGCCGAATGGCTGCCGGTGATGCTGCTTTGTCGGTTCGACCCTGAGTCAGGTGCCCGCGGCCCACATTCACTGCCAGATGGTAGCGCGACGGAACCGGCCCGGAAAGGGCCGAAGGGGGCCCGATGGTCAGGGATTTTTCTGGCGGAGCGGAGCCGAAGTCCACGAAGATGTGCCCCCGCTGGGGGTCGAACCCAGACTGTGACGATTTTAAGTCGTCTGCCTCTGCCATTGGGCTACGGGGGCGCGTTCGGGATTTCCCGAACGCTTCAAGCGTAGGTGCTGCCGGAGCCTCCGGTGTTACTTGGCGGCGACGGTCTCCGCGTCGGCGACGGCAGCATCCGTTGCGACGGCGGTCGTCGCCGCCGGCTTCGCCGCGGTCTTCCGCGGCGCGCGGGGAGTCCGCGCGGTCGGCGCGGTCGGCGCGGCCTTGGTCGCCGGCACCGTGGTGCTGGACTTCGCGGCAGCGGCAGCGGAGGCCGGGGCCTTTGCCGGAGCTGCGGCGTCGGAGGCCGGCTTCGGACGGGAGGCGAACTCCTCGAACGCGGCGCGCGGGTGCTCCAGCGCGGCCAGGGAGACGATGTCGCGGCCGAGGAAGAAGTTGTTCACCCAGCCCCAGACGACGCGCAGCTTGCGCTCCCAGCTCGGCATGGCCAGGCCGTGGTAGCCGCGGTGCGCGAACCAGGCCAGCAGACCCGTCATCGCGAACTTGCCGGACTGGAACACGCCGGTGCCGATCCCGAGGCCGGCGACGGCGCCGAGGTTCTTGTGCAGGTATTCCTTGGGGCCTTCGCCTCGCAGCACCGCGACGATGTTCTTCGCGAGGAGCTTGCCCTGGCGGACCGCGTGCTGGGCGTTGGGCACGCAGAAGCCGCCCACTCCCCCGCCGCTGAGGTCGGGCACGGCGGTGATGTCGCCGGCGCCCCAGGCGTCGGCGATGATCTCGTCCTCGGTGCCGACGCGCAGGTCGGGGCGCACCTGCAGGCGGCCGCGCTCCTCGATCGGGAGGTCGGTGTGGCGCACGACGGCCGGGTTGGCCATGACGCCCGCGGTCCAGACGATCAGGTCGGTTTCGAAGCTCTCTCCGGTGGAGAGTTCGATCTTGCCGTCGACCGCGCTGGTCAGCTGCGTGTTGAGGTGGATCTGCGCGCCGCGCTGATCGAGGTCCTTGATCACCCAGAGGCTCGTCTTCAGCGAAACCTCGGGCATGATGCGCCCCATGGCCTCGATCAGGTGGAAGTGGGTGTCGTCGAAACCGATCTGCGGGTACGACTTCAGCAGCGAGGTGGCGAAGGAGCGCAGCTCGGCGAACACCTCGATGCCGGCGAAGCCACCGCCGATGACGACGAAGGTGAGCAGGCGGTCGCGCTCGGGACCGGCGGGAAGCAGTGCTGCCTTGTCGAAGTTGGTGAGCACGCGGTCGCGGATGGCGACGGCTTCCTCGATGGTCTTCAGGCCGATGGCCTGGTCGGCGACGCCCGGGATCGGGAAGGTGCGGGAGACGGCGCCCGCCGTGACGACGACGATGTCATAGACGAATTCCCACGGCTCGCCGATCGGCGGCGTGATGGTCGCCGTCTTCGTGGCGTGGTCGATGTGCGTGACCTTGGCCGTGAGCACGTTCGTCTTTTTGAGGTGGCGGCGGTGCGCCACGACGGCGTGCCGCGCCTCGATGGAACCGGCGGCGACCTCGGGCAGGAACGGCTGGTACGTCATGTACGGGAGGGGGTCGACCATGGTGACCTCGGCCTCGCCGGCGCGCAGCCACTTCTCGAGCTTCCAAGCGGTGTAGAAACCCGCGTAGCCGCCACCGACAATCAAAATTCTGGGCACGATGGAAGTCCTCCTACATTGTTTGGATGCGCGAAAACTTACCGTTTTGATCGTATTCGCTTGATGTGCCGAGTGGCCCCGATGCCGAACAGCGTTACTAGAGTACCAAACCCGACCAGCACCATGAGCGGCACGCTGATATAGGTGACGGTGAGCGGGCTGGGCAGCCACGCGGCGACGACGCTGGCGCCGGGCAGAGCGGGGTCCTCCGCCGGCGCGACGGGCGCCTGCGCGGTGGGCTGCGGCGCGGGCGCCAGCTCGGTGTCCGCGCGGCGGTGCACCCGGATCCATTCCTCCAGCAGGGCCGCCGGTTCCGCCGTCGTCCCGGTCGGCACGGATGCAGTGACGGCCGCCGCGGCGTCGATCAGGCCGTTGCCGTAGATCGGGCTGGGCACCGAGTGCCCGTTCGGGTTCGCCGTGGCGATGACCCGGTTCATGACCCCGGCCGCGTCGAGCCGGGGATAGGCGGCGCGTACGAGCGCAACCAGGCCGGAGACGATGGGAGCGGCCGCGCTGGTGCCGTTCCACTGCACGTACCCTCCACCGGGAACCACCCCGACGAGCTGCTCGCTCGGCGCGGCGACGGAGATGGTGATGCCCTGCGAGGACGCGTCGAAGCTCGCGCCCTTGCTGCGGTCGACGCCCGCGACCGTCAGCACCCCGGGGATCGTCGCGGGGGCGCCGACCTCGGTGGTGCCGCTGCCCCGGTTCCCGGCTGCGGCCACGACGACGACGTCGTGTTCGAAGGCGTAGAGGAACGCGTCATCCCAGCTCGGCGGCCAGTCCAGCGTGTTGCGGGTGAGCGACATATTGATGACGTCGGCCCCGTTGTCGACGGCCCAGCGGATGCCGGCGGCGATCTGGTCGTCGTTGCTGAGGGTCGCTCCGGTGGTGCCGAACGCCACCGAGACGGCGAGGATCGAGGCCTCGGGCGCGACTCCCATGACCCCGGAATTGGCGCCCGTGCCACGGCCGGCCAGCAGGGACGCCACCAGGGTGCCGTGCTCGCTGCCGTCTCCGATCGGAGTCTGACCGTTGGCGGAGCCGAGGCCGGAGACATCCGTGCCGCCGACGACGGCGCCGGCCAGTTCGGCGACGCCGGCGTCGACGCCGGTGTCGATCACGGCCACCTTCACGCCGGCGCCGCGGGTCGTCTTCCAGGCCTCGGTGAACCCGTAGTCGTTCAGCCAGTACTCCAGGTCGCGCACCTGCGTGTTCTCAGCGAAGGCGGGCACCGCCGGGGCCAGGGCCGCCCCGCCCACCGACACGGTGAGGCAGAGGCCGACGGCCAGGCCGATGCGCCGCCAGGCCGCCCTCACTCGTCGGCCGACGAATAGTCCAGGCACTCGCAGACGTCCGGCATCCAGGCCGCCCGGGCCAGGGCCAGGTCACCGATCGGGTTGGTGCCGGGTCCGGCCGCCAGCGCATGGGCGGCCAGCGCGTGCAGGCACTTGACCCGGTCGGGCATGCCGCCGGAGGAGATCCCGGCGATCTCGGGCACCGTGCCGACGGTCTCCCGGTCGGCCAGGAAGCTGTCGTGGGCGCGGCGGTACCGGGCGCGCACTTCGGCGTCGTCGGCCAGCAGCTGGTTGTACTCGTTCATCACCTGGGTGGCCTCGAGGAACGAGAGGGCCGCGGTGGCGGCGGGATGGGTCAGGTAGTACAGGGTCGGGAACGGCGTACCGTCGGCCAGCCGGGGCGCGGTGGCGACGACGGTCGGGGCGCCGCAGACACAGCGCGCGGGGATGCCGATGACGTCGCGGGCGGGCCGGCCCAACTGGGCCGACACAATCATGATGTCGGCGGCGGTGACCGGCGCGAAGGGAGGCCGGGTCACTGTGCGGCCTCGGGTGCCAGGCCGGCCGTCATTGCGGAGGCGAACATGGAGGACAGCCAATCGACGTTGGTGGTTTGGATGGTGGGGCTGGCGACCGGGACGGCCGCCTCGCCGGCGACGGGCAGGGCCAGGTCGTTGATGACGAGGAAGCTGACGTCGCCGGGCAGCACATAGGACAGCCGGTCGCGGGCCTGGGTGGTGACGTAGGTGCGGTCGTTCCACCGCTCGCGTTCGGACTTGAGCTGTTCCACGTCACCCTGCTGCTGGGTGACGGCGGCCGTCAGCCGGTCGATCTGCTGCCTCTGGTCGGCGTAGGTGCGGATGCCCGGCGCGAGCACGATGACGGCCATGATCAGCAGACCCATCATCACGAGCGAGAACCCGGACAGCCGGAGGCCGTGCAGCCAGTTGCCGGCGATGGTGTCTGCGAAGTTGTCCGTGGAGGCGAGCGCGACGGGCCGCCGTTCGGCGCGTTTCCTGGCCATGGCAACTCCTTTCGCTGACTCCGGGTGCGGGGCGGCCCCGCACTGGAACCCTAATTGCAGTGGGACAAAAAAATGGAGCTCTCGAAGCGCGGGGATCAACCCGCGCTTCGAGAGCTCCGGGCAGACTACGCCTTGAACCGCGGGAAAGCGGAACGGCCCGCGTACACTGCGGCCTCGCCCAGCTCTTCTTCAATCCTCAGAAGCTGATTGTACTTTGCGACGCGCTCGCTGCGAGCAGGCGCTCCGGTCTTGATCTGGCCGGCATCCGTCGCGACCGCGAGGTCGGCGATGAAGGTGTCTTCGGTCTCACCGGAGCGGTGGGAGATGACGGTGGTGTAACCGGCACGCTGGGCGAGGGAAACCGCGTCGAGCGTCTCGGTGAGGGTGCCGATCTGGTTGACCTTGACCAGGATCGAGTTCGCCGTGCCGAGGGCCAGGCCCTTGGCCAGACGCACCGGGTTGGTCACGAACAGGTCGTCTCCGACGATCTGGACCTTGTCGCCGAGTTCGGCGGTGAGGTGCACGTAGCCGTCCCAGTCGTCCTCCTCGAGCGGGTCTTCGATCGAGACGAGCGGGTAGGCCGCGACGAGCTCGACGTAGTACGCGGACAGCTCCTGGGCGGTGAGTTCCTTGCCCTCGAAGTGGTAGACGCCGTCCTTGTAGAACTCGGAGGCGGCGCAGTCGAGCGCAAGCCCGATGTCCTTGCCGGGGGTGTAGCCGGCGTTCTGGATGGCTTCGACGATCAGGTCGAGGGCCGCGCGGTTGCTCGGCAGGTTGGGGGCGAAGCCACCCTCGTCGCCGAGGCCGGTGGAGAGGCCCTTGGACTTGAGCAGCGCCTTGAGGGCGTGGTAGGTCTCGGTGCCCCAGCGGAGGCCCTCGGCGAAGGACTCGGCGCCGAGCGGTACGACCATGAATTCCTGGATGTCCACGTCGTTGTCGGCGTGGGAGCCGCCGTTGATGATGTTCATCATCGGGACCGGAAGGGTGTGCGCGTTCGGGCCACCGAGGTAGCGGAACAGGGGCAGGCCGGCCGAGGTGGCGGCGGCCTTGGCGACTGCCAGGCTGACGCCGAGGATGGCGTTGGCGCCGACGCGGTGCTTGTTGTCGGTGCCGTCGGTCTCGTTCAGGACGGCGTCGACGATGCGCTGGTCGCTGGCGTCGAGGTCCTCGACTGCCGGGCCGAGCTCGTCGATGACGGCGTCAACGGCCTTCAGCACGCCCTTGCCCAAATAACGTGACTTGTCGCCGTCGTGCAGCTCGTAAGCCTCGAACGCACCAGTCGATGCGCCGGACGGAACGGCGGCGCGGCTGACCGAACCGTCATCAAGCAATACCTCGACCTCGACGGTCGGGTTGCCTCGGGAGTCAAGAATCTCGCGTGCTACTACTGCCTCAATGAGAGCCACAGCTATCTCCTGTTTCCTATGTTTTTTAATTGTTGGGGTGTTGGTCTGGAGGGATCAGGGAAAACAGCGCCGTATTCCAATCCAATAACAGTCTAGCGACTGGGCTCAGCCGGCGAGTGGACGAAAGTCCAGCGCCGCCACGTCCTCGGTTGCCGCGGCGACGAAGGCGTAACGCCCGTAACCGCCGGCAGCCGCGCGTTCCAGCAGGGCCTTCACGTTCTTCGTGCGCTGTTCCAGGCGCACCCGGAGGCCCTCGGCGACCAGGGTTTGCTTGAGCGCCACCAGCCGGGCCGGGTCTGTTCCCTTGTCGTACACCAGGACGACCGACGTCTCCACGGATGCCGCGTCCGCACCGAGCAGGTCGACGATGCGCTCGAAGCCGATCGAGAAGCCGCAGGCGGGCACATCGGTGCCGAGGAAGCGGCCGATCATGCCGTCGTACCGGCCGCCGCCGCCGAGCGAGTACCCGAGCGTGGGGTGCGAGATCTCGAAGATGGTGCCGGTGTAGTACCCCATCCCGCGCACGAGGGTGGGGTCGAAGTCGAGTCGCACCCCCGGCATCGCGGCACGGAGGGCGAGCAGGTCGCCGTAGGCATCCTGATCGAGCCAGGCCGGGGCGACCGGCTCGGCCGCGTCCCAGCCGGCGTCCCCGAGAGCGGTCAGCGTCTCGGCGATTCCGGCGGTGACAAGGCCCAGGCTGCCCAGTTCGGCGACGACGCCGTCGACGCCGATCTTGTCCAGCTTGTCGATGGTGATCAGGGCGCGCTCGCTCAGGTCCGCCGGAACGTTCCAGTGCGCGAGCAGGGCAGCGAGAATGCGGCGGTCGTTGATGCGGATCGAGCAGCCGGTCAGGCCGAGCGCGTCGAGCGCGGCGCTGGTGGCGGTGATCAGCTCGATCTCGGCGAGCATGCCGGCCTCGCCGATGATGTCGATGTCGCACTGCACGAACTGGCGGTAGCGACCCTTCTGCGGCCGTTCGGCCCGCCAGACCGGCGCGATCTGGATCGAGCGGAACACGGTCGGCAGTTCCGAGCGGTGGGTGGCGTAGAACCGGGCCAGGGGCACGGTGAGGTCGAATCGGAGGCCCAGGTCGGCCAGCGCGAGCAGGTCGCCGGATTCGGCGGCGGCCGCGACATCCGTGGGCTTGAGGCCGCGCTTCATCACCGCGAAGGCGAGTTTCTCGTTGTCGCCGCCGAGGCCGGAGTGCAGCCGGGCGGAGTCCTCCATCACCGGGGTCTCGATCTCGTCGAAGCCGTGCGCGGTGAAGCTGTGCCGGATCACGGCCAGGGCGTGCTCCCGGGAGGCTTTGTCGGCCGGGAGGAAGTCGCGCATGCCGCGGGGTGGGGTCACTGGTGTTGCCATAGCCCCAATTGTGTCAGTTCCGGCCTCGCCGCCCGGGCCCGGCAACGCCTCCTGTGCGCCCACCGTCGCTGTTTCGGCCGAGAATCGCCACCGCACCGGGCCATCTCGGCGCAAGCGAGGACGGTGGACGAAGGCTAGAGCGCGCCGCCCGCCGCGGCGGGGGCGTCGGTGTCGGCCGGAGCGCCGGTCACGGTCTCCCGGGCGATGTGGTCCTCGATGTCGAAGGGGTTGTCGCCGGCCCTCTGGGCGATGGTCAGCAGGGTGGACATCGATGCCACCTCTTCCACCTGTTCCTTGAGGAACCAGAGCATCGCCTGCTCGCCGAGCGCGTCGCCGTCGGCCCGGGCCGCTCGGAACAGGGCCTCGATCTGCGCGGTGACCTGCTTCTCCTGAGCGAGCGCGAGTGCGATCGGCTCGATCACGAGAGTGAAGTCGTTCCGCACGGCGGGAATGCCGGGGATGACGACGCCCAGGCCCCGGTCGAGGCGGTACTGCACGAGCATCATGGCGTGGTTGCGCTCTTCGATCGACCGGGCGTAGAAGTGGGCGGCCAGCCGGGGCAGAGCCTGGTTGTCGAACCACACCGCGATCGCGAGATACTGCTGCGAGGCGGCGAATTCGTTGCCGATCTGGGCGGAGAGAAGCTCGTTGAAAGTGGACTGGATCATGCTCTGACGGTACCCGCGGATCGAGGGATCCGGCAGGTCTGCTCAGTCAGGCGCAGCGGGCAGGCCGATGATTCCGGCGTCGGAGAAATCGGATCCGGACACGTCGGAGCCGGAGCCCGCACCGGCGCTCTCGGCTTCGGCGGCGCGGATCTCGTCCTGCAGCCCCCGGAGGGCGCTGCGCAGGGCACGCTCGGAGTCGAGCCCGTTGGCCTTCGCCGCCGCGACGATCGCGAGCAGGAGCGGCCCGAGTTCGTCCTCGCTTTCCATCGGCAGCGGGAAGGCCGCCTCGCTGCCGAGCAGCCCGATCTTCTGCGCGCGCCCCAGCACCTTGTCCGCGAGCGCGAGCGCGGGCATCCCCTGCGGGATCCCGTCGAGCACGCTGGTGCGGTGCGGTTTCTCTGCGGCCTTGAAGTCGTCCCAGGCGAGGGAGACGTCGGCGGCCGTCTCGAGGGTGGCGTCCCCGAAGACGTGCGGATGGCGCCCCACCATCTTTGCGGTCATGTGCGCCGCGACATCCTGGATGTCGAAGTCTTCGCCGCGCGTGTGCGCCGCGAGGTCGGCGTGGAAGATCACCTGGTACAGCACGTCGCCGAGTTCCTCGAGCAGCTCCTCCCGGGTGCCGGATTCGATCGCCTCGATCAGTTCGTGGCTCTCCTCGATCAGGTACTGCACGAGGGACTCGTGGGTCTGCTCCCCGTCCCAGGGGCAGCCGCCGGGCGCGCGCAGATGGGCGACCACGCGCACGAGCTCGTCCAGGCTCGATGCGCCTTCTGGTCCTGTGGGCATTCCTGAAGGGGTCACGCGACAACTCTAATCGCCTCGACTTGCCGGAACAGAGGCCTGAACCCGCCCGTGTCCCGGCCGGACGCCCCGAACGCCGGACCACGGGCCGCGCTGAACCAATTCGACGGAGAATCTCCGTTAAAACCGCTCTGGGAGAACGTTGAGGGCCGATCCGAGCAATATCTCCGTCGAATTCGTTCGGGCCGGCTCGGCCGGGGTGGGCCACCGGGGCGGGCAGGTGACCTCGGGTTAGGCGACCGTGTCCACGGGGCGGGGGAAGAGCGCGTCCAGCAGCGACCCGGCCCACGCGATCAGCGCGGCGTCGCCCAGCGGTTCGCCGTTGATGCGCGGCATGGGCACCGTCATCGACCCGTTCTGGGTGAAGTAGCGCGAGCCCGGGTACATCCGTTGCAGGCGCACCTGCATCGAGTCGGCGAGGTTCGCCGGCGACACCCGCAGGTTCGACCCCATCGCCACGACCTCGCCCAGGCCGGCCTGCTGGGCCAGCCAGCGCAACCGGGACACCAGGACCAGGTTCTGCACCGGCTGCGGCGGCTCGCCGTAACGGTCGGTGAGCTCGTCCAGCACCAGATCGATCTGGTCCTTCGCGGCCGTGGGGGCGCTGGCCGCCGAGAGCTTCTGGTAGGCCTCCAGGCGCAGCCGCTCGCTGTCGACGTAGTCCTCGGGGATGTGCGCGTCGACGGGCAGCTCCAGCCGCAGCTCGGTCTGCCCCGCGGCGACGTCGCCGCGGAACGTGCTGACGGCTTCCCCGATCATCCGCAGGTAGAGGTCGAAGCCAACGCCGGCGATGTGGCCGGCCTGTTCGCCGCCGAGCAGGTTGCCGGCGCCGCGGATCTCAAGGTCTTTCAGCGCGACCTGCATGCCGGCGCCCAGCTCGTTGTTCGCCGCGATCGTGGCCAGCCGGTCGTGCGCGATCTCGGTCAGGGGCTTGTTCTCGTCGTAGAGGAAGTAGGCGTAGGCGCGCTCGCGGCCGCGGCCGACCCGCCCGCGCAGCTGGTGCAGCTGGCTGAGCCCGAACTTGTCGGCCCGGTCGATGATGATCGTGTTCGCATTGGCGATGTCGAGGCCGGTCTCGATGATCGTGGTCGAGACGAGCAGGTCGAACTTGCGCTCCCAGAAATCCACGACGACCTGCTCGAGCTGGGCCTCCGGCAGCTGGCCGTGGGCGACCGCGATCCGGGCCTCCGGCACCAGCTCGGCCAACTGGGCGGCGACCCTGTTGATGCTCGATACCCGGTTGTGCACGACGAAGATCTGTCCCTCCCGCAGCAGCTCGCGCCGGATGGCCGCGGCCACCTGGCGGTCGGAGTACGGGCCGACGAATGTGAGGATCGGGTGCCGGTCCTCCGGCGGGGTGGCCAGGGTCGACATCTCCCGGATGCCGGTGACCGCCATCTCGAGGGTGCGCGGGATGGGCGTGGCGCTCATCGCGAGGATGTCCACGTTGGTCTTGAGCTTCTTCAGCGCGTCCTTGTGCTCCACTCCGAAGCGCTGCTCCTCGTCGATGATGACGAGGCCGAGGTCCTTGAACACGATGGAGTCGGACAGGAGCCGGTGCGTCCCGATGACCAGGTCGACAGTTCCGTCGAGCATCCCGGCGATGGTCTCCCGGGATTCCTTCTCGGTCTGGAACCGGCTCAGGGCGCGCAGGTGCACCGGGAACCCGGCGAAACGCTCCTGGAACGTCTCCATGTGCTGGCGAACGAGCAGGGTCGTCGGCACGAGCATCACGACCTGCTTGCCGTCCTGGATGGCTTTGAACGCGGCGCGCACGGCCACCTCGGTCTTGCCGAAGCCGACGTCGCCGGAGAGCAGCCGGTCCATCGGGATGGGCCGTTCCATGTCGGCCTTGACCTCGTCGATGGTGGTGAGCTGGTCGGGCGTCTCCGCGAACGGGAACGCCTCCTCCAGCTCGCGCTGCCAGGGGGTGTCCGGTCCGAAAGCGTGACCCTTGCTGGCCATCCGTGCCGAGTAGAGCTTGACCAGCTCCACGGCGATGTCCCGCACGGCACGGCGCGCCTTGGTCTTCGCGGCGGACCAGTCGCTGCCGCCCATCTTGCTCAGCGCGGGCGCCTCGCCGCCGACGTAACGGCTGACCAGGTCGAGCTGGTCGGTGGGCACGAACAGTTTGTCGCCCGGGTGACCGCGCTTGGAGGGGGCGTACTCGAGCACGAGGTATTCGCGCTTGGTCTTCACCGGGTTGCGCCCGCCGCTGGACACCTCGCGCTGGGTGAGTTCGATGAACCGGCCGATACCGTGCGTCTGGTGCACGACGTGGTCCCCGGCCTTCAGCTGCAGCGGGTCGACGACGTTTTTGCGCCGGCTGGCGAGCTTCTTCACCTGACGGGCGTCGTAGCCGACGGTGCGGCCGTAGAACTCGGATTCGCTGACCAGCGCGAATTTGGTCTCCGGCAGTTCGAAACCGTGATCGACGGATGCCTTCAGCAGGTACGCGATGCCGGGTTCGGGGTCGGCGGGCCACTCCGCGACCGACCGGGCCGGGAGTTCGTGTTCGGCCAGGACGTCCGCGGCGCGTTCGACTAGCCCGGCACCCTGGGCGACGATGCCCACGGTCCAGCCCGCCTTCAGCCGTTCGGCGAGGTGGCCGACGGCACCCTCCACGCTGCCTTGGAAGCTCGGAACGGCGTCACCCTCGACCCGCACGGTGAGCAGGTCGTCGATTTCGCGGTGTTCGGGCAGCACCGGGGCATCCGTCGGCGCCGCCTGGAAGGAACTGAGGGTCCACCACACGTGCGCGGAGGCCGGGGCGCCCGGCGCGCTGAACTTCACCGATTCGCGGAGCCGGCCGAGGGTGAGGAAGTCACCCGATTCAAGGTCGATCGGCGCCTCGGCGCCGGCGGTCGCGGCGCTCCAGGCTGCCCCGAGGAACTCCCGGTTGGTCTCGGCCAGGCTGATCGCCCGCGACGCGACCCGCTCGGGCGAGATGACGGCCACGGCCGCCTCCCTGGGGAGGTAGTGGGTGATCGGCACGAGCCGGTCAACCAGGGCCGGGGCGAGGCTCTCCATGCCCTCGACCGGGATGCCCTCCGCGATCTTGGCGAGCAGGCCGGACAGGCTCGGGAACTCGTGCTGCATCTCCCGGGCGCGCTGGCGCACGGCGGGGCTGAGCAGCAGTTCGCGGCTCGGCGGCAGGCTGACCGACGCGACCGGGTCGGGCAGGGAACGCTGGTCGGCCACCGAGAACGCCCGGATCTGTTCGACCTCGTCGCCGAAGAACTCGACCCGGTAGGGGTGCGGGGCCACCGGCGGGAAGACGTCGAGGATGCCGCCGCGCACGGCGAATTCGCCGCGCCGGGTGACCATGTCCACCCGCGCGTAGGCGACGTTGACGAGCTGCAGCGCGATCGCGCTCAGGTCGTGGCCGCGCTGGCCGACGCTCAGGTCGATCGGCTCGTAGTCGGTGAGGTTGTCCGCTACCGGCTGCAGCGCGGCGCGCACCGAAGCGATCACGACCAGGGGGTGCCGGGTGGCCGCGTCGCTCTCCTCCCACTCCCGCATCCGTCGCAGGGCGTGCAGGCGCTTTCCGACGATTTCGGCGCTGGGACTGAGCCGTTCGTGCGGGAGGGTCTCCCAGGCCGGGAAGTCGATGATCTCCGCGTCGGCGGCGAAGCAGGCCAGGTTCTCGTGCAGCGACTCGGACTCACGGCCGGTGGCGGTGATCACGAGCAGGGCAGGCGCCTTGTCCAGCCGCACGCGCTGCTCGAGCAGCGCCGCGACCAGGGGCGCGCGAAGGCCCTCGGTGAGGGAAAAATCAACGTCCCGGTTCGCGAAGGCGAGGGCGTTGTCGAATGTGGAGGCGCGCGAAAGTGTGGCAATTAAGCCCTGAAGAGTCACCAGACGAGTCTACGCAACCCGGCTGAGCGCCGCCCGGGGTATCCGGGCCACCCGGGAGCCGCGGCTGTTCCCGTTCCGGTCGAGAGTGCCCGTTCTGCCGGTCACTCTCGACCGGAACGGGAACTATCCGGGGCCGGTCAGGGCGCGTGCACCTTCTGCTGGGCGGCGACGACGCCCTCCGCGGCGATCAGCTCGATCGCGTCGGCGGCATCCGTGAGCAGGATGGGCAGGTTGGCGCGTTCGGTCGAGGCGAAGTCGTGCAGCACGAAATCGGCCGCGGGCTGCCGGCCGGGAGGACGACCAATGCCGGCCCGGATGCGCACGAAGTCGTTCGTTCCCGTGGCGGCGATGATGTCCCGCAACCCGTTGTGGCCGCCGTGGCCGCCGCCGACCTTGATCTTCAGGGTGTCGAAGGGAAGGTCGAGGTCGTCGTGCACGACGATCAGGTGGGACGGCTGCAGGGAATAGAAGCGCAGCAGCGCCGCGACGGGCCCGCCGGACACGTTCATGAACGTATTCGGTTTGGCGAGCACAAGCTTCGGGCCGCCGGGGAAACTGCGTCCCTCGGCGACGGCCGAATTGGTCTTGTGGCCCCGAAATCTGCTCTGGAGCCGATCGGCAAGCACGTCGACCACCATGTGGCCGACGTTATGCCGGTTTCCGGCGTAGTCGGGCCCGGGGTTACCGAGCCCGACTACGAGCCAGAGATTCTCGTCCAGGGGAATCCTCCGCTTACGACGAAACCAGAAGGGGATGACTACTCGGCGGGAGCGGCCTCGGCTTCGCCCTCGGCGCCCTCGGTACCCTCTTCTTCTTCCTCTTCCTCTTCTTCCTCGAGGACCGGCAGGTGCACGGACACGACGACGGCGTCTTCGTCGGAGATGAGCGTGGCACCCTCGGGGATCTCGACGTCCTTCGCGTGAATCTGCGCGCCGTCCTCGAGGCCCTCGATGGAGAGCGGGAGGTTCTGCGGGATGTTGATGGCCTCGACCTCGAGCAGCAGGGTCTTGGTGTCCAGATCGGCGACCATTCCGGGAGCCGGCTCGCCGGTCACGTGCACGGAAACCTCGACCTGGACCTTCTCACCCTTGCGGATGACGATGAGGTCGAGGTGCTCGATGATCTGCAGGAAGGGATCCTTCTGAACGTCCTTGACCAGGGTCAGGTGGCTCTTGCCGTCGATCTCCAGCTCGAGGACGGCGTTCGCGCGGCGCAGCAGCAGTCCGATCTGGTGCGCGGGGAGCGCGACGTGGACCGGGGTGGTGCCGTGGCCGTACATGACGGCGGGGATCTTGCCCAGCACGCGCAGCTTGCGGGCCGCGCCCTTGCCGAACTTCACGCGCAGGTCGGCGACAATCTTGTTGGTGGCGTCAGCCATGGTGTTTCTCCTTGCGGACCGCTACGGCCCAGATCTGGTTCACGGGCCGGGGCCGGTGAAGAGTGGGGGTGTGATTCAACTCGAACGCGTGTCAGCGTGAGGAAAGGCCGTAAAGCATTCCGCCGCGTCGATAACGGATGCCGCGCAGCCGGTTTCCCGGTCGTGCGGCAGCCCTCGCCGAAGTTCAATTCGTAAGTCTAGCGGAGGCGCGGGAGTCCCGCGAACCCGGCCCGCGGCATCCGTACCGGGGCGCCCCGGTCACTCCCCGCACCGGTTCGCGGCGACCGGCTAACCTTGAAAAAGATTTGAGAACAAGTAGCTGAAGGAGCAAACGTGGCCGAAACCGGCGCAGCACAGGCAAACATTGGCGTAGTAGGACTGGCGGTGATGGGCTCGAACCTCGCCCGCAACCTGGCCAGCCGTGCGGGCAACACGGTCGCGGTGTACAACCGCTCCCCCGAGCGCACCCGCCTCCTCACCACCGAGCACCCCGAGGCCGGTTTCGTGGCCTCGGAGACGATCGAGGATTTCGTCGCCTCGCTGCAGAAGCCGCGCACCGCGATCATCATGGTGCAGGCCGGCACGGGCACGGATGCCGTGATCAGCCAGCTGACCGCCCTGTTCGAACCCGGCGACATCATCGTCGACGGCGGCAACGCCGACTTCCAGGACACGATTCGCCGCGAGAAGGATGTGCGCGCCACCGGCGTGAACTTCGTCGGCGCCGGCATCTCCGGCGGCGAGGAGGGCGCCCTCAAGGGGCCCAGCATCATGCCCGGCGGATCGGTGGAGGCGTACAAGACCCTCGGCCCCATCCTCGAGTCGATCGCGGCCGTCGTCGACGGCGTGCCCTGCGTCACCCACATCGGCACGGATGGCGCCGGTCACTTCGTCAAGATGATCCACAACGGCATCGAATACTCCGATATGCAGCTCATCGCCGAGGCGTACGACCTGCTGCGGAAGGTGACCGGGCACTCCCCCGCCGCCATCGCCGATGTGTTCACCGAGTGGAACCAGGGCGACCTCGAGAGCTACCTGATCGAGATCACCGCCGAGGTGCTGCGCCAGGTGGACGCGAAGACCGGCCTGCCGTTCATCGACATCGTGCTCGACGAGGCCGGTTCCAAGGGCACCGGCGTCTGGACCGTGCAGAACGCGCTCGATTTGGGCGTGCCCGTCGGCGGCATCGCCGAGGCCGTCTTCGCCCGCGCCGTGTCCAGCCACCCGGAGCAGCGCGTCCCCGTGCGCGCCGCCATCACCGCCCGCCCGGAGATCGCCGTCGTCGGCCACACTTTCCAGGACGACGTGCGCCAGGCGCTGTACGCGTCGAAGGTCGTCGCGTACGCGCAGGGCTTCGACGCGATCATCGCCGGTGCGGTCAAGTACGGCTGGACCGTCGACAAGGGCGCCATCGCCACGATCTGGCGCGGCGGCTGCATCATCCGGGCCCAGTTCCTGAACCGCATCGTTGACGCGTACGCCAACGACCCGTCGATCACGTCCCTGCTCGTCGACCCGTACTTCGCCCAGGCCGTCGCCGACGGCGAGTCGGCGTGGCGCCGAGTGGTGTCCACGGCCGCGCTGTCCGGTATCCCGGTTCCCGGGTTCGCCTCGGCGCTCAGCTACTTCGACTCGCTCGCCAGCGAACGGCTTCCCGCCGCCCTCGTGCAGGGCCAGCGTGACTTCTTCGGCGCGCACACCTATAAGCGGGTGGACATGCCGGGCACGTTCCACACGCTGTGGTCGGGCGACCGCACCGAGATCGCGACCGAGGGTTCCTCGCACTAGTCACGACGTCGACTAACGAATTCGACGGAGATTTTGCCGAAAATGGCCACTTTCGCTCCGCAACGCGGGTTTTAGAGCAGAAGCTCCGTCGAATTGGTTCTTCGCGCGATCAGGAGCCGGGTTTGCGATACTGGGAGCCTGATGACGAGCGACGACCACCCCGAACTCTCCGGCTACGAGCCGCAGGATGCCGCGCGGCCCCTGCGCAGCCGGCGCACCATGGCCCTGATGCGCATCGTCGTCGTGCTCGGGCTGGTGGCCCTGATCGTGCCGGGCATCCTGACGACCGTGCAGATCGCGTCGAGAACCGCCGCCAACGCGTGCAGTGTCGCCACGGCCCGCTACTACCCCGTCGCCGTCGGCTCGGACGCGCGCTTCGACCTGACCGGGCCGGGAGGCTTCGGCTGGCAGTGCTACGCGATCGACATCAACGAGCGCGAGACCTACGTCATCCCGCTCGGCATCATCCCGGCGGCACCGCGGGCGCCGGAGACGGTCGTACCGGCCTAGACCCGGTCACGATCGTGCTCCAGCTCGTTCTCTGAGCTCCTGCCCCTGACCGGGCCCGGACAGACCTCTGGCCGGCCGTCGACATCCGTCAACGACCGGCCAGAGTCCACTCAGCGAAAACGGGGCCTACGCGGCGCCCTCAAACATCGACGTGACGGAACCCTCGTCGAACACCTCGTGGATGGCGCGTGCCAGCAGCGGGGCGATCGGCAGGACGGTGAGCGTGGGGAAGCGCTTCTCCTCGGGGATCGGCAGGGTATCGGTGACGACGACCTCGGAGATCGCCGGGTTCTGCAGCAGCTCCAGCGCCGGGTGGCTGAACACGGCATGGGTCGCCGCGACGACGACGCCGATCGCTCCGGCGGCGCGCAGGGCCTCGGCCGCGAGCACGATGGTGCGTCCGGTGTCGATCATGTCGTCGACGATCAGGCAGACGCGGCCCTCGACCTGGCCCACGATCTCGTGCACGGACACCCGGTTGGCGACCTTCGGGTCGCGGCGCTTGTGGATGATGGCCAGCGGCGCGCCGAGCTTGTCGCTCCAGATGTCGGCGACGCGCACGCGCCCCATGTCCGGCGAGACGACCGTGAGGGTGGCCGGGTCGAGCTTCTCCTTGAAGTGCTCGAGCAGCACGGGCATGGCGAAGAGGTGGTCGACGGGGCCGTCGAAGAAGCCCTGGATCTGGGCGGCGTGCAGGTCGACGGCCATGATCCGGTCGGCGCCGGCGACCTTGAACAGGTCCGCGATCAACCGGGCCGAGATCGGCTCGCGGCCGCGGCCCTTCTTGTCCTGGCGGGCGTAGGGGTAGAACGGTGCAACCACCGTGATGCGCTTGGCGGATGCCCGCTTGAGTGCGTCGACCATGATCAGCTGTTCCATCAGCCACTCGTTGATCGGGTTGGTGTGCGACTGGATCACGAAGGTGTCGGAGCCGCGCACGCTCTCATCGAAGCGGGCGTAGATCTCGCCGTTCGCGAAGGTTCGGGCGTCGGTGTGAACGAGTTCGGTACCAAGTTCCGTGGCGATGTCCAGTGCCAGTTGGGGGTGTGCTCGCCCCGAAACCAATACAAGTCGCTTCTCGCCGCTGGTCTTGATTCCAGACACCTAGTCTCCGCTCTTTGCCGCAGCCGCCGCCGCGTCGGTTCCTGGGCGGTTGGTCTGTACCCAGCCGTCCATATTGCGTTGTGGGGCCACGGTGAGGGCCAAAGCCCCGGCCGGCACGTCCTTGCGGACGATGGTGCCGGCTCCCGTGTATGCTCCGTCCCCAATCCTAATCGGCGCGACGAACACGTTGTGCGACCCGGTGCGCACGTGGGACCCGATCTCACTGTGGTTCTTGTTCACGCCGTCGTAGTTGGCGAAGATCGTGCCGGCCCCGACGTTCGACTGCACGCCGATCGTGGCATCGCCGACATAGCTCAGGTGCGGCACCTTGCTGCCCATGCCTATGGTCGCGTTCTTGGTCTCGACGAACGTGCCGATCTTGCCGTCGGCGCCCAGAATCGTTCCCGGACGCAGGTACGCGAACGGGCCGACGGATGCGCCCGCGCCGATCACGGCGAGCGTCGCATCCGTGCGCTTGACGACCGCGTTCTCGCCGATTTCACAGTCGACGAGGGTGGTGTCCGGGCCGACCACGGCGCCGGTCTCGATCACGGTGGAGCCGAGAATCTGCGTGCCCGGCCGGATGGTGACATCCGGTGCCAGCTTCGCCTTGAGGTCGATCCAGGTCGTGGCCGGGTCCTGAACGGTCACGCCGGCCAGCTGCCAGCCGTAGACGATGAGGCCGTTGAGCTGGCGCGCCGTCTCGGCGAGCTGGGCGCGGTCGTTGATGCCGGCCACCAGCCAGGCGTCCGCCACGGGCACGGCGCGCACCTCTGAGCCGGACTGGCGCAGCAGGCCGATCACGTCGGTGAGGTACTTCTCACCCTGCGCGTTCTCGGTGGTGACATTGGCGAGCTGGTCGCGCAGTTCCTTCAACCGGAAAACGTAGACCCCGGCGTTGGTCTCGGTGATGGCGCGTTCCTCGCTGGTCGCGTCCTTCTGCTCGACGATGCGGTCGAAAGCGCCTTCCTCCGAGCGCACGATGCGGCCGTAGCCGGCGGCGTCATCCGGGAAGGAGGAGAGCACGGTGGCCGAGACGTCGCGTTCACGGTGCGCGCTGACGAAGCTGGCCAGCGTGGCGGCATTGAGCAGCGGGACGTCGCCGCTGACGACGAGGACGTCGCCGTCGAAGTCCCCCGGGAGGGCGTCCACGGCCTGCTCAACGGCCCGGCCGGTGCCGGGCAGGTCGTCCTGGTCGACGATCAGGCTCTCCGGCAGGTCGGACTGCACGAGAGCGGCCACCTGGTCGCGTTCGTGGCGCACGACCGTGACCACGTGCGCGGCATCCAGCGCCTGGGATGTCGCCAGGACGTGGCTCAGAATGGGGAGCCCGGCGAGCTGGTGCAGCAACTTCGGGGTGCTGGACTTCATTCGGGTGCCCTGGCCGGCGGCCAGCACGACGATGGCGAGTCTGGGGTCAGTCACGTTTTTTCCTCAAGCTTCGGTCTGGCCGGCCGGGGAAGACCGGGGAATGGCGCCGCTTTGTCTGCAGCAATGCTCCGCCGCCAGGACTCGAACCTAGACCTAACAGCTCCAAAGGCTGTCGTGCTGCCATTACACCACGGCGGAATTCGCCGACCGAGGGCCGACCAACGGTGACAAGTCTGCCAGATATCAAGCCGAACACCGCGCCGGGTGCCCGAAGACCCACCGAACATCCCGGTTTGCACGGCCGACCGGGATAATAGACGGATGCCCGTACATGACGAAGTCGACCGAATCGTTGACGCCTGGTTGCGCGAACGGCCCGACCTCGATTTCGCCCCCTTGCAGGTGCTCTCCCGGGTGGGCCGTCTCGCCAAGCATCTGGACCGCGCCCGCCGCACCGCCTTCTCCCGCTCGGAACTGGACTCGTGGGAGTTCGACGTGCTCTCGGCGCTGCGCCGCGCGGGCGAGCCCTACGAACTGAGCCCCAAGGCGCTGCTGCAGCAGACGCTGGTCTCCAGCGGCACGATGACGAACCGGATCGACCGCCTGGTCGAACGCGGACTGGTCACCCGCCGCACGGACCCCAATGACAGGCGGGGCATCTTCGTCGGGATGAACCCGGCCGGCCTCACCCGGGTGGATGCCGCCATCACCCGGCTAGTCGACGCCGAGGCCGAACTGCTCTCCACCCTGACCCCGGCCGATCAGGCGAACCTCGCCTCCCTCCTGCGCAAGCTCAGCCTCGACTTCGACTGAGAATCGAGGCGCAGAAGCCGGTCTCTGAAGGCGCGGGCCGTGACAGAGTCTCCGCCTCGGGCGGCGGCGGTTCCGGCACCACTGCACGGATGCAGGTGGCCGGCTCGGTCACGAATGCGCGCCCGCTCGGCGAGGTCCACCTCAGGGTGCCGGCCTCCAGGTGTTTCACCGTCCACCGGGTCTCGCTTTTCAGC
>NZ_SOFY01000028.1 GCF_004402595.1 Cryobacterium shii
CGCAGGACCCGCGCGGCGCGCCCGGGACGGGACCGCGGCGCACCCGAGCGACCCGCGCGGCGTGCCCGAGCGGGACGGGACCGCGGCGGGCCCGGGACGAGACCGCGCGTGCTCGCCGAACCGTGAGCAACGCCCCTGAAACATGAGTTTTGGGGAGGAGTACTCACGGCTCGGCGGAGGTGGGCAGTGGGCCGGAGCCCACACGAGCCCGAGGGAAGCGCCGGGAATGGGAAGGACCGGGAAGGGGAGGGGGACGGACCGGGACGGGACGGGACGGGACGGGACGGACCGGGAGGGGGACGGACCGGGAAAGGGACGGGGGGATTAGCCCAGGGCGACTTCGAGCTTCGCGGTGAGCTCGTCCACGTCGAAGTAGTTGTCGATCACGACGATGTCGGCGTTGGTCTTGCCGATCGCGGCGACCAGCTCGGACGACGTCAGGATGACCTGCGCGTCGGCCCCGATGGTGCTGACGCCGGCGATGTCCGTGGCCGTCACGTCGGCCTCGATGTCGAGGCGCTTGAGCGCCCGCTCGGCATTGACCTTGAGGATGGCGGAGGTGCCGACCCCCACCCCGCAGAGGGCGACGATCTTCATGAGGACTCCTCGATGGCCGCGCTCACGCCGAGGAGCGAACGGATGGTGTCGACATCCGTTGCCGCAGCCAGCGCGGGGATGACGGCCGGGTCGTTGAACACATTGGCCAGTTCGGCGACGAGCAGCACGTGCTCGTCGGAGCTGGTGACGGCCAGCCCGAGCACGACACTGACCGGGTCGTTGTGCGGATGCCCGAACGGGACCGGTTCGGCCAGCGTGACGATGCTGAGACCCTCCGAGTGCACGTCGGGGCCGGGCCGGGCGTGCGCGAGCGCGAGCCCGGGGGCGATGACCACGTAGGCGCCGAACTCGTCGATGACGGCGATCATGCGCCGGGTGTATTCGGGTCCGGTGGAGCCGGAGCGTTCGAGGGCGTCGCCGGCGGCGGTGACCGCTGCGCGCCAGTCGCTGACGTGCACGCCGATCGCGATGGCTTCGAGGGGCAGTGGGGGCAGTGGCATGGGAGCTTTCACGGGTTCAGAGCTGTTTCCAGGGTGGTCAGACGGTCGCGAAGCCGGCGACGATCGCGTCCGCCAGGTCTTCCCGTTCGTCCAGGGGCAGGAACGAGGCCTGGACCGCGTTCAACTGGAACACCTCGAGGTCGTCTTCGTCGTAGCCGAAGGCGTCGCTGAGCAGGGCCAGTTCCTTGGTGAGGCTGGTGTTGCTCATCAGGCGGTTGTCGGTGTTGACCGTGACTCGGAAGCCCAGCTGGTACAGCAGGTCGAACGGGTGGTCAAGCAGGTCGTCGCCCCAGGCGGCGATGGCGCCGGTCTGCAGGTTGGACGACGGGCTGAGCTCGAGCGCGATCTCACGGTCGCGCACCCACTGGGCGACCGGTCCGAGCGTGACGTAGGTGTTCTCCTCGTCTTCGCGGCCGATCTCGATGTCCTCGGCCAGGCGCACGCCGTGACCCAGGCGCAAGGCGCGGCCGTCGAACAGGGCCCCACGGATGCTCTCCAGGCCGTCGGCCTCGCCCGCATGCACGGTGACGGGCATGAACGCCTTGGCGAGGAAGTCGAATGCGTCCCTGTGGTTGTGGGCCGGGAAGCCCAGCTCGGCCCCGGCGATGTCGAAACCGACGACGCCGTTGCCGCGGTGCCTCACGGCGAGCTCCGCGATTTCGAGGCCGCGGTCGGCGTGGCGCATGGCGGTGATCAGCTGGCCGACGCGGATGCGGGACCCGGCCTGGGCGACCAGGGCGATGCCGGCCTCCAGGCCTTCCTGAACCGCCTCGACGGTCTGGTCGAGGGTGAGGCCGCGGGTGAGGTGCTGCTCCGGGGCCCAGCGGATCTCCCCGTAGATGACGCCGTCGGCGGCGAGGTCTTCGACGAATTCACGGGCGACGCGCACCAGGCCCTCCCGGGTCTGCATGACCCCGGTGGTGACGTCGAAGGTCTTCAGGTACTCGACCAGGGAGCCGGAATCGGCCTGGTCGGCGAACCAGGTGCCGAGCGCGGCGGCATCCGTCGTCGGCAGTGCGAACCCGATCGGTTCGGCCAGTTCGATGATGGTCTGGGGGCGCAGTCCGCCGTCGAGGTGGTCGTGCAGCGAGATCTTGGGCAGGGCGTTGATGCTCGTGCCGGCACCGGGCATCAGGTAGTCCTCAGGGCTCTTGTTCACCCCCCTAATCTACCCGGGCGGGGTCCGGGAGTCTTCCTGTTTTCCAGAACCCGCCCGAACCGGCAGCGTCTTGTCAGCGGCCGATGCGCTCGGCGATCAGCGGGCCGCCGTCGAGCACGGGCTCGCCGGGGTCGCCGATCCGGTAAGCGCCGGCCACGGCCTCCAGGGCTCGGGCGAAGCGCTCGGGCTCGTCGGCGCTGAGGGTGAACAGCGGCTGACCGGCGTGCACGGTGTCGCCCGGCTTGGCGTGCAGGTCGATGCCGGCCGCGTGCTGCACGGGGTCCTGTTTGCGGGCGCGGCCCGCGCCGAGCCGCCAGGCGCCGATGCCGAACGGCAGCGCCTGCTGCTCGACCAGCACGCCGTCGCGGTCGGCGGTGACGACGTGGGTTTCGCGGGCCACCGGCAGCGCCGCATCCGGGTCGCCGCCCTGCGCCCGGATCACCTCGCGCCACTTGTCCATGGCGCGTCCGTCGGTGAGCGCTGCGGCCACGTCGACGCCGGTGATGCCGGCGAGGTCGAGCATCTCCGTCGCCAGGGCGATGGTCAGCTCGACCACGTCGGCCGGGCCGCCGCCGGCGAGCACCTCCACGGATTCCCGCACCTCGTTGGCGTTGCCGATCGCGAACCCGAGGGGCACGTTCATGTTGGTGAGCAGGGCGGATGTCGCCACTCCCGCGTCCTCGCCGAGGGCCACCATGGTGCGGGCCAGCTCACGGGAGCGGTCGATGTCCTTCAGAAAGGCGCCCGAGCCGAACTTCACGTCCAGCACGAGGGCGCTGGTGCCCTCCGCGATCTTCTTGGACATGATCGAGGACGCGATCAGCGGAATCGCCTCGACCGTGCCGGTGATGTCGCGCAGGGCGTAGAGCTTGCCGTCGGCCGGGGCCAGCCCGCGGCCGGCGGCGCAGATGACCCCGCCGGTGTCGCGCAACTGCCGGAACATCTCGTCGTTGGTGAGGTTGGCGCGCCAGCCTGGGATCGACTCGAGCTTGTCCAGGGTGCCGCCGGTGTGGCCGAGGCCGCGGCCGGAGAGCTGCGGCACGGCCGCGCCGAAGACCGCCACGAGGGGCATCAGCGGCAGGGTGATCTTGTCGCCGACCCCGCCGGTGGAGTGCTTGTCGGTGGTGGGCTTGCCGAGGCCGGCGAAGCTCATCCGTTCGCCGCTGTTGATCATGGCCATCGTGAGGTCCTTGATCTCGCGGCGGTCCATGCCGTTGAGGAAGATCGCCATGGTCATGGCGGCCATCTGCTCGTCGCCGACGTAGCCGCGGGTGTACGCGTCGATCAGCCAGTTGATCTGCTCGGTGCGGAGTGCGCCCCGGTCGCGCTTGGTGTGGATCAGGTCCACGGCGTCGAAGGCTTCGATCCGGTTCGGGCTGGTGCTCACGGTTACTCTTCCTGGTATTCGGCGAGCTGCCTCGGCCCGAAGGCGTCCGGCAGCACTTCATCGATGGTGCGCAGACCCGACACGGTCTCGAGCAGCATGCCCGGCGCGGAGTGTTCGTACAACAGTTGGCGGCAGCGGCCGCAGGGCATCAGCGTGCGGCCGTTGCCGTCCACGCAGGTGAACGCGACCAGCCGGCCGCCGCCGGTCAGGTGCAGCACGGAGACGAGGGCGCACTCGGCGCAGAGGGTGAGGCCGTAGGAGGCGTTCTCCACGTTGCATCCGCTGATCACCCGCCCGTCAGAGACGAGCGCCGCGGCGCCGACCGGAAACTTGGAGTACGGCACGTAGGCCTTGCCCATGGCGTTCGTCGCCGCCTCGCGCAGCGTCGCCCAGTCGATGTCGCCCGCCAGGGGCAGCGCGTCGGCGCCCACCCCGGTCATGATTTGATGTAGGGCTTGCCGGATGCCGCGGGACCCCTCGACGTGCCGACGAAACCGGCCACGGCGAAGATGGTGACCAGGTACGGCAGCATCAGCATGAACTCGCTCGGCACCGGGGAACCGATGATGCTGAGCACGTTCTGCAGGTTGCTGGCGAAGCCGAACAGGAGGGCGGCCAGGGTGGCCCGGATCGGGTCCCAGCGGCCGAAGATCACGGCGGCGAGGGCGATGAATCCGGCTCCGGCCGTCATCTCCTTGCCGAACGCCCCGACCGAGCCGAGCGTGAAGTACGCCCCGCCGAGGCCGACGATGGCCCCCGCGAGCGACACGTTCCAGAAGCGGGTGCGGGCCACGTTGATGCCCACGGTGTCGGCCGCCTGCGGGTGCTCGCCGACGCTGCGGAGGCGCAGTCCCCACTTGGTGTGGAAGATGCCGTAGTACACCACGGCGACGGCCACGTACATGATGTAGACGATCAGCGTCTGGCGGAAGAGCACCGGGCCGATGATCGGGATCTCGCTGAGCAGCGGGATGTTGATGCGCTCGAACCGGGGCGGCTGGTTCAGGGTGGCCGCGTTGGGCGCCATCACCTGCGAGTAGAGGAAGCCGGTGAGACCGATCACGAGCACGTTCAGCACGACACCGACGATGACCTGGTCGACGAAGTATTTGATCGAGAATGAGGCGAGCACCATGGAGACGAGCACGCCGGCGAACATCGCCGCGACCAGCCCGAGGAGGGGCTGATTGGTCAGGGAGGCGACCAGCGCGGAGGTGAACGCGCCCGCGAGCAGCTGGCCCTCGATGGCGATGTTGACCACGCCGACGCGTTCGGAGATGACGCCGCCGAGGGCGCCGAAGATGAGCGGCACGGCGAGGCTGATCGCGCCGAAGAGCAGGCCCGGCACCGGGATGGTCTTGTCCGCCGCGGCCCAGGAGAGGAAGCCGATCAGGACCAGAACCGCGAAGACGGCGATCAACCAGATCGGAACCCTGGCCCTCGACCGCACCAGCCAGGCACTGATCACGGTGATCAGGAGCAGCAGGACGCTGATCACGATGCCGGTCAGCTGGGTGGGCAGTTCCACCTCGGGCAGCTGGATCAGGTCGCTGGTCGTGGACAGGCGGAACGTGCTGATGCCGGTTCGGCCGAAGACGACCAGGAGCAGGAACGACAGCACGGTGAAGATGGACAGGGCGATCGGTGCCTTCCAGCTCCGCACGACCTCGAAGTCTGCGTCCTGGGGGGCGGCGGGCTGAATGGGCTGGACGGCCGGGGTTGCGATGCTCATTTCGCGGCCACCTCCTGGGTCACGTTGGGGAGTGCACGGCGGGTGGTGCCCGCTGCGGGCAGGCGGAAGATGGCCCGCACGAGCGGCGGGGCCGCGATGAACAGCACGATCAGGGATTGCACGACCAGCACGATGTCGATCGGCACCCCCTCCGCCGCCTGCATCGAGAAGCCTCCGGCCTTGAACGCGCCGAAGAGGATGCCGGCGGCGAAGACGCCCCACGGCTTCGAGCGGCCGAGCAGCGCGACGGTGATCGCGTCGAAGCCGATGCCGGAGTCGAGGCCGGCGCCGAAGCCGCTGGTCGTGGTGCCCAGCACCTGGTTGATGCCGGCCAGGCCGATCAGCCCGCCGGAGAGCAGCATCGCGTAGACGTAGATCCGCTTGACGCTGATGCCCGCGACGCGGGCCGCGTGCGGGTTCAGCCCGACCGCCCGGAACTGGAAGCCCAGGTTGGACCGGGACAGCAGCCACCAGGTGAAGATGGTGGCGACGATGGCCAGGATGAAGCCGAAGTGCAGGCTGTAGGTCGGGCCCAGCAGGTCGGGGAAGACCGCCGTGGCCTGGGTCGCGGGGCTTTTCGGGTTGTTCGACCCGGGGGTCTTCAGGAAGCCGTCGCGCAGCAGGTAGCTGACCAGATAGAACGCCACATAGTTGAGCATGATGGTGGTGATCACCTCGTGGGCCCCCGTGCGGGCCTTCAGCAGCCCGACGATCCCGCCCCAGAGCGCACCGCCGAGGATGCCGGCGACGAGCGCCGCCACCATGTGCAGGCCGTAGGGCAGGTCAACCGCGAAGCCGACCCAGCCGCCGAGGGCGGCCGCGATCAGCATCTGGCCGCGTCCGCCGATGTTGAACATGCCGACCCGGAAGCCGAGCGCGACACCCAGGCCGGCCATGATCAGCGGGGTTGCGAAGGTGAGGGTCTCGGTCAGCGGCTTGATTCCCGCGGCGAAACTCGGCCGGCGGAAGTTGTAGACCGAACCCTGGAACAGGGCGGAGTAGGCGCCCGCCACCGCGTTCCAGATCGCACCGAGCAGGTCGGTCGGCCGGGAGAAGAAGTAGCCGGACGCGGCCTGCACGTCTTTGTTGGTGAAGGCGATCATCACGGCGCCCACGAGCAGGGCCAGCACAACGGCGAGCACCGAGATGATGGCGTTGCCGGTGGTGATCTCGCGGAACGCCCGGTCCCAGCGGGACTGCTCGGGCGGGCGTGTCTTCGTCACGGCTTCGGTCGGGTGACCCTGTGTCGCGCTCACGCGGCAGCTCCTTCTCCGGCAGGCGCTTCGCCGGCCATCATCAAACCAAGAACGGCGCGCGGGGTGTCGCCGGGAACGATGCCGATGATGCGCCCGCGGTACATGACCAGGATCCGGTCCGCGAGGGCGGCGACCTCGTCGAGTTCGGTCGAGATGACGATCACGGGCGTGCCGGCATCCCGGGTCGCGACGATGCGTTCGTGCACGAACTCCACGGAGCCGACGTCGAGCCCGCGGGTGGGCTGGGCGGCGACGAAGAGGCGCAGGTCGCGGCTGAGTTCGCGGGCGAGCACGACCTTCTGCTGGTTGCCGCCGGACAGCCGACCGACGGGTGTCTCGATCCCCTGGGAGCGCACGTCGAACTCCTTGACCTTGGCCCGGGCGAAGTCGGCGAGGGCGGAGCGCTGCACGTTCCACCGTTTCACGAACGGCTTCGCGTTCGAGCGGTCGAGCATCAGGTTCTCGGCGATGGTGAACTCGCCGACCAGGCCGTCCTCGTTGCGGTCCTCCGGCACGAAGCCGACTCCGGCGTCGAGCACCTGGCGCACCGAGTGCCCGCGCAAGGACTTGCCGTCGAGGGTGATCTCCCCCGAGACCCGCTGCTGCAGGCCCATCAGGGCCTCGGTGAGTTCGGTCTGGCCGTTTCCCTGCACCCCGGCGATAGCGAGGATCTCGCCCTTGTGCACGTCGAAGCTGACGTTGTTGACCAGGATCTGGCCGTGCGGATCGAGCACGGTGAGGTTCTTCACCGAGAGGGCGGCTTCACCGGGCACGGCCGGGCCCTTGTCGACGGTGAGGTCGACCGCGCGGCCGACCATCAGGGAGGCCAGCTCCACGTTCGTCGCGGTCGGCGAGGCCTCACCGACGACCTTGCCCAGGCGGATGACCGTGATGCGGTCCGCGACCTCGCGCACCTCGCGCAGCTTGTGGGTGATGAAGACGATGGACGTTCCGTTGGCTTTGAGCTGGCGCATGATGGCCATCAGCTCGTCCGTCTCCTGGGGCGTGAGCACGGCGGTGGGCTCGTCGAAGACGAGCACCTTCGCGTCGCGGGACAGCGCCTTGATGATCTCGACCCGCTGCTGCACGCCGACGGGGAGATTCTCGACGAGGGCGTCGGGGTCGACGTCGAAGCCGAACCGGTCGGAGATCTCGCGCACGTGCGTGCGGGCCGCGGCCAGGTCGAGGCGTCCGCCGGCCCGGGTCTCCTCGTGGCCGAGCATGACGTTCTCGGCGACCGTGAAGACGGGGATCAGCATGAAGTGCTGGTGCACCATGCCGATCCCGGCAGCCATCGCGTCGCCGGGTCCGGCGAAGTGCTGCGGTTTGTCATCGAGCAGGATCTCGCCCTCCTCGGCCCGGTACAGGCCGTAGAGCACGTTCATCAGGGTCGATTTACCTGCGCCGTTTTCGCCGAGCAGCGCATGGATTTCTCCGGCCTCGACGGTGAGGTCAATGTGGTCATTCGCAACCAGGGCACCGAATTTCTTCGTAATGCCTCGAAGTTCGAGCTTCATGTGGTCGATTCTATTCAGTAGCGAACGAAAGTTGTCGCGCTTGCTCATATGTTGCAGGTCGTGCGGGACTTCGCTCATCTGTGGGTGTTCTGCTCGTCCGCAGCGCGGCAGCAGCCGCGGCCTAACGCAGCCGGGGAGGCCTGCACTGATGCAGACCTCCCCGGGTCACTCTCGGTACGCCGCGCCGCCTACTTGGGCGTGGCGGGCGACTCCACCTTGAGCTTGCCGCTGATGATGTCGGCCTTGATGGCGTCGATCTCGGTCACCAGGGCCGGGTCGACCTTGGATTCCCAGTCGTGCAGCGGGGCGATGTCCACGCCCTTGTTCTTCAGCGTTCCGACGTAGGGGTCAGCTGAGAACTCGCCGTTGCCGTCGTCGACGATGATCTTCTTGGTGGCATCCGTCATCTGCTTGAGCACCGAGGTGAGGTACAGCGACGCGAACTCGGGAGTCGTCTCGAACAGGTCGCTGTCGACGCCGATGATGGCGACGTCCTTGCCGGAGTCCTGGATGGCCTGCGCGGTGCCCTGGAAGAGCGGGCCGGCGACGGGGAGGATGATGTCGGCGTTCTGGTCGATGAAGCCCGCGCTCAGCGTCTTGCCGGCGCTGATGTCATCGAAGCTTCCGGCGAAGGTGCCGGCCTGGGCGGCCTTGTCCCAGCCGAGGACCTTGACGTCCGTGCTCTTCTGGGTGTTGTAGTAGGCGACGCCGTCGACGAAGCCGTCCATGAAGATGGTGACGGACGGGAACTGCAGTCCGCCGTACGTGGCGACCGTTCCGGTCTTGGTGGTGCCGGCCGCGAGGTAGCCCGCGAGGAACGCGGCCTGGGCGGTGTCGTAGAGGACCGGCTTGACGTTGTCGAGCATCAGCGGGCTGAAGTCGTCGTTGGTGAGCGCGGAGTCGATCAGCGCGAAGTGGGTGTCCGGGGCGGCCTTGGCCGCGTCGCGGGTGGCGTTCGCCAGGGCGAACCCGACGGTGAGCACGAAGTCGCAGCCCTGGTCGACCATGCTGCTGACGTTCGGGCCGTACTGGTCCTCCGACTTGGACTCGGCCTGCTGGAACTTGACACCCAGTTCGTCCGCGGCCTGGGTCATGCCCTCGAAGCTGGACTGGTTGAACGACTTGTCGTCGAACCCGCCGAAGTCGGAGACGATGCAGGGAAGATAATCGGACTTCGCGGCGCCGTCGCTCGAATTGTCATTGGTCGGAGCCGGGGCACAGGCTGCGAGCAGGGCCACCACGCCGAGCGTGGCAAGTCCGCTGAAAACGGCCTTACGTTTCGTGATTGTCAAGATGACCTCCAATGATCGCCCGGCGCGGGTCCGCAGGGGGCTGTATTGGACTACACGTTACCGAATGTTTCACTGCTCAAAGGAGCAAACTCAGACAGTGGCCGAATGGTTATGAACCCTGGGCCCAGCCCGGTCGAAATCAGCCCCGATCGGGGGTGAAAGCGCGAGCAGTGTCGGTCAGAGCACGTCGCTGCTACCGGAGAGCTTCAGCGCGTCGACCACGGCCTTGACCTTCTGGGCGTTGGCGCTGGTGGTGACCAGGAGGGCGTCAGGGGTGTCGATCACGACGATGTCCTCCACCCCGATCAGGGCGATCATGCGGCCGGTGTGGCTGACCACGATGCCGCTGGACGAGTCGGCGAGCACGCGCGCGCCCTCACCGAGGATGGCGAGGTCGCGCTTGCGCCCATTCGCGTGGATCTTGGCGATCGACGCGAAGTCCCCCACGTCGTCCCAGTCGAACTGGCCCGGGATGACGGCGAGCTTGCCGCGGGCCGCGACCGGCTCCGCCACCGTGTAGTCGATCGCGATCTTCTTCAGGCGCGGCCAGATCCGGTCGACGACGGCGCCGCGGCGCGGGGTGTCCCAGGCGTCGGCGAGTTCCAGCAGGCCGGCGAGCAGCTCAGGCTCGGCCGCCCCGATCTCCTCGAGCAGCCGGTCGGCCCGGGCGATGAACATGCCCGCGTTCCAGAGGTAGTGGCCGTCTGCCAGGTATTCCCTGGCGGTGTCGAGGTCAGGCTTCTCCACGAAGGAGTCGACCGACAGCGCGCTGGCGGCCTTCTCGATCTGCAGCGCGCCGGCCGTCTTGATGTAGCCGAAACCGATGGCCGGTTCGGTGGGACGGATGCCGATGGTGACGATGTAGCCGGCGTCGGCGGCGGCCACCGCCTCCACCACGGCCTGGCGAAAGTGGAACGGGCTCTTGATCACGTGGTCGGCGGCGAAGGAGCCGATGATCACGCCGGGTTCGCGTTTCTCGAGGATGGCGGCCGCCAGCCCGATCGCCGCGGTGGATTCCCGCGGTTCGCTCTCGAGCACCACGTTGTGGTCGGCCAGCTCGGGCAGCTGCGCCTCGACGGCGGCGCGGTGCGCGCGCCCGGTCACGACCATGATGCGCTGGTCGCCCGACAGCGGGGCGAGTCGGTCCCAGGTGTCGCGCAGCAGGGTCTGGCCGGAACCGGTCAGGTCGTGCAGGAACTTCGGCGCGTCAGCGCGCGAGAGCGGCCACAGCCGCGATCCGATCCCGCCGGCGGGGATCACGCTGTAGAAGCGGCCGAGGGCATCCGTGGAGTCTGACATTGGGCCAGACTACCGTCTGGGCACCACTGTTAAGGGTGCGTTCACCGGCCCGACCGGGTGAGTCCCTACGCTCGCGGCATGCGGGTCGCACTCATCACCGAAAGCTTTCTGCCCACCGTCAGCGGCGTCACCACGAGCGTCTGCCAGGTGCTCGATCACCTGGCGCGCTCCGGCCACGAGGCCATGGTGATCGCGCCCACCGGGGCCCCGGCCGCCTACGCGGGGTTCCCCGTGCACAGCGTGCCGGCGGCGCGGTACCGGCAGTTCCCGGTGGGCATGCCGAGCCCCCAGGTGCACCGGCTGCTGGCCGACTTCGCCCCCGACGTGCTGCACGCGGCCTCACCGTTCCTGCTCGGCGCCCAGGGGATCGCGGCGGCGAACCGCCTGGACATCCCGAGCGTCGCCGTTTTCCAGACGGATGTCGCCGGTTACGCCCGCCGCAACGGCCTCGGCCCGGCCGCCGCCGCGGCCTGGCGCTTCGTCAGGTGGGTGCACGAGGGCGCCGACCTCACCCTGGTCCCGTCGACGGCGTCGATGCTGGACCTGCGCCGCATCGGCCTGCGCCGGCTGGACCGCTGGACCCGCGGCGTGGATCTGGCCGGCTACCACCCCAACCGGCGCACCGACCCGGCCGTCGCCGCGCTGCGGCAGCGGCTTGCCCCGAACGGGGAACTCGTCGTCGGCTACGTCGGCCGGATGGCGCCGGAGAAGCAGGTGGAGCGGTTCCGGGCGCTGCGGGGCGTGCCGGGCATCCGTCTCGCCCTCGTCGGCGACGGGCCCTCGGTGCCCGCCATCGAACGCGCCCTCGCCGGGATGCCGGTCAGCTGGCTCGGCCGACTGGACGGGGCGGCGCTGGGCCGCGCCTACGCCGCCTTCGACCTGTTCCTGCACGCCGGCACCGAGGAGACCTTCGGCCAGACCCTGCAGGAGGCGCACGCGGCCGGGCTCCCGGTCGTCGCCCCGCGCGCGGGCGGCCCGATCGACCTGGTCGCGCACGGGGAGAACGGCCTCCTCTTCGCCCCGGACGACGAATCGGACCTGCGCCGGTGCGTCACCCTGCTGACCCGGGACCCGGCCCTGCGGCTGCGGATGGGCGAGGCGGGACGGCGGAGCGTGCTCGGCCGGTCCTGGCAGAACGTCTGCGACCAGCTGCTCGGACACTACGAAACGGTGATCGACGACCGGGCCGCCGTGCGCGCAACGGTTGCGGTTCCGCTATCAATGCAGCGCTAGCGGGCCGAGAGCGTTTTATCTCGGCGCAGAGAGACTTAGGATAGTCACACGTGCGCACAGCGCATTGTCGGCCTGATTCGTCGAGGCCGCTACTCAGCCAGGGAGGGTTGGTCATGCCAGAGCAGGCAGCGACACTGACATCCCAGCAGAAGACGACATCGCGTCGCCCCGCCGGCACCCTGTATCGGGGCCGCGAGGGTATGTGGTCGTGGGTCCTGCACCGGATTACCGGTGTTGCGATCTTCTTCTTCTTGCTGGTTCACATCTTGGACACCGCGCTGGTGCGCGTGAGCCCTGAGGCGTACAACGCGGTCATCAGCAGCTACCAGACACCGATCATGGGCCTCGGTGAAGTCGCGCTGGTCGCGGCCATCGTCTTCCACGCGTTCAACGGCCTGCGGATCATCCTGATCGACTTCTGGAACGCCAAGTACCAGAAGGTCATGTTCTATGTCGTGATCGCGCTCTGGATCATCACCATGCTCGGCTTCGCGCCGCGCCACCTGATCAACGTGTTCAGCGAATAGGACGGGGAGACTCATGACAACCACAATCGAAGCTCCCCGCAGCCCCTACGCCCGTTCACCGCGCAAGCGCGGCGTGAACTGGGAAAAATGGGGCTGGATTTACATGCGCGTCTCCGGCGTCGTGCTGGTCGTGCTCATCTTCGGCCACCTCTTCGTCAACCTCATGGTCGGTGAGGGCGTCAGCGCCCTCAACTTCGCGTTCGTCGCGGGCAAGCTCACCACCCCGTTCTGGGCCGTGTGGGACATCATCATGCTCTGGCTCGCCCTGATCCACGGCGGCAACGGCATGCGCACCATCGTCAACGACTACGCCACGCAGCGGCTCACCCGCGGCATCCTGAAGTCCGCCATCCTGGCCGCCGTCGTGATCCTGATCACCCTCGGCACGCTCGTGGTCTTCACCTTCGATCCCTGCCCGGCCGGTTCACCCGCCGACCTTCTGCCTTCGTTCTGCTCGGCCATCTAGGAGCTGCAAACACCCAAATGACTACGGATGCTGTAACCGCGCCCACTGAGTCCACCATCGTGGACGGCGTGCACTACCACCAGTTCGACATCGTGATCGTGGGAGCGGGCGGTGCCGGCATGCGTGCCGCCATCGAAGCCGGCTCCGGCGCGAACACCGCGGTGATCTCCAAGCTCTACCCGACGCGCTCGCACACCGGTGCAGCGCAGGGCGGGATGGCCGCGGCCCTCGCCAACGTCGAGGAAGACAACTGGGAGTGGCACACCTTCGACACCGTCAAGGGCGGCGACTACCTTGTCGACCAGGACGCGGCCGAGATCCTCGCCAAGGAAGCCATCGACGCGGTCATCGACCTCGAGAACATGGGCCTGCCCTTCAACCGCACGCCGGAGGGCAAGATCGACCAGCGCCGGTTCGGCGGCCACACCAGCGACCACGGCAAGGCCCCGGTTCGCCGGGCCTGCTACGCCGCCGACCGCACCGGCCACATGATCCTCCAGACGCTGTACCAGAACTGCGTCAAGCGCGGCATCAACTTCTTCAACGAGTTCTACGTGCTCGACCTGGTCATGACACCGGTCGACGGCGTCGACCAGCCGTCCGCGGTCGTCGCGTACGACCTCTCCACCGGCGAGCTGCACGTCTTCCAGGCGAAGGCGTTCATCTTCGCCACCGGCGGTTTCGGCAAGATCTACAAGACCACGTCCAACGCGCACACCCTCACCGGTGACGGCGTCGGCATCGTCTGGCGCAAGGGCCTGCCGCTCGAGGACATGGAGTTCTTCCAGTTCCACCCGACTGGCCTGGCCGGGCTGGGCATCCTGCTCACGGAGGGTGCGCGCGGCGAGGGAGCAATCCTGCGCAACGCGGCCGGTGAACGGTTCATGGAACGCTACGCCCCCACGATCAAGGACCTCGCGCCGCGCGACATCATCGCCCGCTGCATGGTCAAGGAGGTCGCGGAAGGCCGCGGCGCCGGTCCGAACAAGGACTATCTGTACCTCGACTGCACCCACCTCGGCGCCGAGGTGCTCGAGACCAAACTGCCCGACATCACCGAGTTCGCCCGCACCTACCTCGGCGTCGACCCGGTCACCGAGCCGGTTCCGGTGATGCCCACCGCGCACTATGCGATGGGCGGCATCCCGACCAATGTGAACGCGGAAGTGCTGCGCAACAACACCACCGTCGTTCCCGGCCTGTATGCCGCCGGCGAATGCGCCTGCGTGTCCGTGCACGGCTCCAACCGTCTCGGCACCAACTCGCTGCTCGACATCAACGTTTTCGGCAAGCGCGCCGGCAACAACGCCGTCGCGTACGTCAAGACCGTCGACTTCACCCCGCTGCCCGCGAACGCCGCGACGTTCGTGAAGGACCTGCTCGAGGGCATCCGCACCTCGACCGGAACCGAGCGCATCGCCGTGCTCCGCAAGGAACTGCAGGAGATGATGGACGCCAAGGCGCAGGTGTTCCGCACCGACGAGTCGCTCAAGGAAGTCACCGACACCATCCACACCCTGCGCGAGCGCTACAAGAACATCGGCGTGCAGGACAAGGGCCGCCGGTTCAACACCGACCTGCTCGAGGCCGTCGAACTCGGCTTCCTGCTCGACCTGGCCGAGGTCGTCGTGTTCTCCGCCCGCAACCGCAAGGAAAGCCGCGGCGGCCACATGCGCGACGACTTCCCCCTGCGCGACGACGAGAACTACCTGGTTCACACCATGGCCTACCTGACCGGAGACCCGCACTCCGCCGACGCGGCCGACCACATTGCGCTGGACTGGAAGCCGGTCACCATCACGCGCTACCAGCCGATGGAAAGGAAGTACTGAGTTGAGTACCGCAACCGTGAGCGCTTCGACCACCCCCGTGGTGCCGGAGGCGATCGAGTCCTTCACCGTCACGCTGATCATCCGCCGGTACAACCCCGAGGTAGACGCCGAACCGCACTGGGACGACTTCGACGTGCAGATGTACCCGACGGACCGGGTGCTGGACGCCCTGCACAAGATCAAGTGGGAACAGGACGGCAGCCTGAGCTTCCGCCGCTCGTGCGCGCACGGCATCTGCGGCTCGGATGCGATGCGGATCAACGGCCGCAACCGCCTCGCCTGCAAGACGCTGATCAAGGACCTCGACATCACGAAGCCCGTCTACGTGGAGGCGATCAAGGGTCTGCCGCTCGAGAAGGACCTGATCGTCGACATGGAGCCGTTCTTCGAATCGTTCCGCGCCGTGCAGCCCTTCCTAGTGGCCAACAACGCCCCCACCGACGGCAAGGAGCGCCTGCAGACGGTCGCCCAGCGCGAACGCTTCGATGACACCACCAAGTGCATCCTCTGCGCCGCGTGCACGTCGAGCTGCCCGGTGTTCTGGACGGACGGCCAGTACTTCGGCCCGGCCGCGATCGTGAACGCGCACCGTTTCATCTTCGACTCGCGCGATGACAATGCGGCCGTTCGCCTCGACATCCTCAACGACAAGGAAGGCGTGTGGCGCTGCCGCACCACCTTCAACTGCACCGAGGCCTGCCCGCGCGGAATCCAGGTCACCCAGGCCATTTCCGAGGTCAAGCAGGCCATGCTGCGAGGAACGAAGTAACCGAACGGGTTCCAAAAGGCCGGCCTCCCCACGATCATTCGTCGTGGGGAGGCCGGCCTTTTCGCGTTCCGGGCCGCACGGCCGCCGCCTAGGCTGAACAAGTGAAAACTCCCGCCGCCATCGACCGCACGAAGACCCTGATCAACCGGGTCATGCGCTCGCGCCCCGTGCGGGTGTACACCCGGTTCGGGGACAGCGGGGGGCCCATCCTCGCCGGCGGCATGTCCTACCAGGCCATCTTCGCGACGTTCGCGGCGCTGTGGCTTGTCTTCTCCATCGCCGGGCTGTGGATCACGTCGAACCCCGACCTCGAGCTGACGCTCTACTCCTTCATCAACCAGTCCGTTCCCGGGCTGATCGGCAAGGACGGCGTGATCGACCCCACCGACCTGGCCAATGCCCGGGTCTTCGGCTGGTCCGGCGTGCTCGCCCTGGTCGGCCTGCTCGCGACCGTGCTCGGCTGGCTCTCGACGACGGCGCAGGCGGTGCGCACCATTTTCCGGATGCCGCCCGACAAGACCTTCGTCCTCTGGGTGAAGTTGCGGGAGCTGGGCCTCGGCCTGCTGTTCGCGGTGGTGCTCGTGGTCTCGGCGCTGATCTCCATCGCGAGCACCGAGGCGCTCGGGGCGCTGTTCGGGCTGGTCGGCGTCTCCCGGGATTCGTTCTGGTTCAACGCGGCCGCCCGCTCGGTCGGGCTACTCCTCGTGCTCGTGATCGACACCATCACCCTCGCCGCACTGTTCCGGGTGCTGTCCCGGCTGCGGATCCCCTTCCGCCAGCTCATCACCGGCTCCCTCCTGGGCGCCGCGGGCCTGGGCGTGCTCAAGATCCTCGGCAGCACGCTGCTCGCCGGCGCCGGCCGCAACCCGCTGCTCGCCACATTCGCCGTGATCATCGGGCTCCTGATCTGGTTCAACCTGACCAGCACGCTGACGCTGCTCTCGGCATCCTGGATCGCCGTCGGGATGGATGACGCCGGACTCTCGCCACGTCGGATCAGCGCGGACGAGGTTGCCGCGGAGAAGCTCCGGCAGGAAGAGGAGGCGCTCCGGGTGGTCGTGCTGGCCGAGCTCCGGGAGGCCCGGAATGCACACGACGTCGCGACCTGGCCCAGCCGCCTGCTCACCGCGCGCCGCCTGCGCGCCGCCGAGAAGCGAGCCGCAGAGATCGCTGCCGGCGACCCCGGTCCAGAGCCAAAGTAGAATCGGGGGATGCCTTCCGCTTCGACCGCCGCTTCCGACCCTGCCACTTCCGACCCTGCTTCGTCCGCCGCGTCCGCGGCTTCCGCGGCTTCCGTTGCTGCCGACCCGACGCGCCTCCGCATCGCCAGCGTCAACGTGAACGGCGTGCGCGCCGCCTACCGCAAGGGGATGGGCGACTGGCTGGCCGAGCGGGACGTGGACATCCTCGCCCTCCAGGAGGTTCGCGCGTCGACCGAGGACCTCGAGGGGCTGCTCGGCCCGGAGTGGAACATCCTGCACGACGCGGCGACCGCGAAGGGCCGGGCTGGGGTGGCCCTGGCCAGCCGTTCCTCGGCCACCATCCACCGAGTCGAACTCGGCGCCACGGAGTTCGACAGCGCGGGCCGCTGGCTCGAGGCCGACTACCTGGTCAACGGCAAGGTGGTCACCGTGGTGAGCACGTACGTGCACTCGGGCGAGGTCGCCACCCCGAAACAGGTCGAGAAGTTCAAGTTCCTCGACGCCATGCTCGCCCGGCTGCCGGAACTGGCCGCTCACAGTGAACGGGCCGTCGTGCTCGGCGACCTGAACGTGGGCCACCGCAAGCTCGACATCAAGAACTGGCGCGGCAACGTCAAGCGGGCCGGCTTCCTGCCGGAGGAACGCGCCTACTTCGACCGCATCGTCGGCGCCGAAGACGCACCCGACTACAACGCCGGGGCCGGCCTCGGCTGGGTCGACGTGGGACGCAAATGGGCCGGCGACGTGGACGGACCATTCACCTGGTGGTCCTGGCGCGGCCAGGCGTTCGACAATGACACCGGCTGGCGGATCGACTACCAGCTGGCCACGCCGGCGCTGGCGGCATCCGTCACCGACTATGCCGTCGACCGGGCGGCGGCCTACGACCAGCGCTGGTCCGACCACACCCCCGTAGTCGTCGACTACTCCCTCTGATTCCCCTCTCCCTCTAATTTCTCTCTCCCTTTGGTTTCCCTCCCTCTCGCGCCGCCGGTCCTGACGGCGGCCACACGCTATGAAAAGATCTGATCACATGACCAAACCCCGCCTGTACTCCGGCATGCAACCGTCCGCCGACTCGCTCCAGATCGGCAACTACATCGGCGCGCTGCTGAACTGGAAGTCCCTGCAGGAGACCCACGAGGCGTACTTCTCGATCGTGGACCTGCACGCCCTCACCGTGGCGCAGGACCCCGCGAAGCTGCGGGAGAACACCCGGCGCACGGCCGCGCAGTACATCGCCAGCGGCATCGACCCGTCGGCGTCGACGTTGTACGTGCAGTCGCATGTGGCCGCGCACGCCCAGCTGGCCTGGGTGTTGAACACGATCACCGGTTTCGGCGAGGCCAGCCGGATGACCCAGTTCAAGGACAAGTCCGCCAAGCAGGGCTCTGACGGCACCACGGTCGGACTGTTCGCCTACCCGATCTTGATGGCCGCGGACATCCTGCTCTACGACACGGTCGTCGTGCCGGTCGGCGAAGACCAGCGCCAGCACGTCGAACTCACCCGCGACATCGCGGCACGGTTCAACTCGCGCTTCGGGGACACCTTCGTGATTCCGGAGGCGGACATCGTCAAGGAGACCGCCAAGATCTACGACCTGCAGAACCCCACCTCGAAGATGTCCAAGTCGGCCGAGTCCCACGCCGGGGTGATCTGGTTGCTCGACGCGCCGGCGGTGACGGCGAAGAAGATCATGCGCGCGGTGACGGATGCCGATGGCGGCGTGGTCTTCGACCGCGAGAACAAGCCGGGTGTGTCCAACCTGCTGACGATCTACTCGGTGCTGGCGGAGCGGTCCGTGCAGTCGATCGAGGACGAGTACGCCGGCCGCGGCTACGGGGACCTGAAGAAGGGGCTCGCCGAGGTGGTCACCGGCACCTTCGGCCCGATCCGCTCGCGGGTGCTTGAGCTCCTCGACGACCCGGCCGAATTGGACCGCCTCCTCGCGCTGAACGCCGACCGCGCCGCCGGGGTCGCCAACGCCACGCTGGCGCGCGCCTTCGACCGCGTCGGCCTGCTTCCCCGCCGCTAGCCGTGGAACCGGTCGACCTGTCCTCACCGCTGCTGCGGCTGGACCAGCCCACCCCCGCGGACGCCGAGACGATCTTCGCGTACTGCCAGGATCCCCTCTTCGAGAAGTACCTCACCGTGCCGTGGCCGTACACCCGGGCGCACGCGGACTCCTTCATTGCGGAGTACGTGCCCGGCGGCTGGGCCTCCGACCTCGAGTACACCTGGGCCGTGCGGGCCGCCGATGCGCCCGAACTACTGGGCGTGATCGGCTTCCGCGTGCCGGACGCGTCACTCGGCTACTGGCTCGGGGCCCCGCACCGGGGGCGCGGCCTCATCCCCGAGGCGCAGCGCCTCGTCATCGACTGGGTCTTCGCCAACGGCATCGTCTCCACGGTTAACTGGCAGTGCCTGGTCGGGAACATGCCGTCCTCGCGCACCGCCTGGCGGGCCGGGTTCACGTTCACGGGAGAGGCCCCCGCCGTGCAGGTGCACCGCGACGGCACGTACCCGCCGGCCTGGCACGGGCGCCTGCGCGCCACCGACGACCGGGCGCCGAAGCCCGGCTGGCCGGCCGGCGTCGCCGGCTAGCGGGTGTCCGCTCCCGCCGCGCCTGCCGCGTCTGCCGCGTCTGCGGTCGCCCCGGCGGTACGGCTTGACCGGCCTGGCGAATGCGTCCAGCTGGGCGTCCCTTCAGGGCATGCGTGGGGCTAACTCAGGACAACCGTCATTTTCTGGCTCTTCGGCCCCGGAATCTCACGGGCCGCTCGCAGCTTTTCGGCGAATCTCCTGAGTTAGCCACAGGCGTTGGGCGCGAACGGGGCCGGCTGTCTGGAACTCGACGCCCGGCCGCAAACCCGTAAACGTACTGGTCAGACGATGAACGTGCGGAAGTGGCCGGTGGCCGAGAGGAGTCCGGTGATCGCGGCGACGATTCGTTCCGGGTGGTGGACGATGTCGCGGTAAAGCACCCGCAGGCTCAGGTAGCCCAGCGCCGCGAGGACACGGTCCCTGGACCGGTCGCGGACGTGTGCCTCCCACCCGTCATGGTGCTGCCTGCTGTCGGCCTCCACCACGATCCGCCCCTCCACGACCATGTCGACCCTGCCGACGCCCGAGATCTCCACCTGGATGTCGAAGTCGAATCCGGCCTCCCTGACGACGAAGCGCAGCAGCGTCTCCTGCCCGGATTCGCTGCGCGCGTCGATCAGCGGTCGCAGATACTGAAGGTCGCCAGGCAGTGCGGCGAAAATGGCGGTCACGTCCTGGGACGTAGTCTGCCTCTGATGCAAGGCGTTGTCGAGTGAAGCGATCGCGGATCGTGGCTGTTGGCACCGAAAAATTTGAACCAGCGAATCGGTCAACGCCACGCTGAACTCAGTGCCCGCGGTCGGAGCGAGCAGCCCACCCCAGTGAAGTTCCACGCCGTCGCGGTTGTCGGCGGTCAGCTGCTGCAAACGGTCGTGCGGAGCCCGCAACCGTGAGGCGTTTGCATCGAGGTGGATATGCGCGAAGGTGCTGTCCAGCGCGAAAATCCCGGCATGTGCCGCGGCGGAGACGCAGGCCAGTCGCCCGCCGAGCCTCACCGCCTCCAGAATGTGCGCATCCGTACCTGGAAGCGCATAGTGGCCCCGGCGAGCTCTCACCAGGAAGCCGTTCTCGACGGCGCCCCGCAGCACGCGCCAGTTGGCGCCGGCGGCGTTCAGCGCTCCGGTTTCGGCGATCTGCAGGTTATTGACGCGAAAGTAGTCGGCCCAGGTCATGACCAGCAGTGTGGGCAGCCTCCGGGGTCTTCCGCCGGATCACAGGAGACCGGGGGGAAAGTCCCGGGTTCCAGCTCTGGGGAGAACTCATGGTTCCCTGCCGTCCCGTGGCTAATTCAGGAGGATCGGCCGGACGGAGTCATGCCGCCGCACCGCTCCGCAGCCCGGTATCGCCGGGGCGACGCTTTTCCTGAGTTGGCCACCGAGGTGGGGGAAGTGAGGATTGGGGTGGCGGATGCCGAAACTCGGCGGGCGGGGCGCTAGACGACGTCGGCGTCTACCCAGTCGAGGGACTTGGTGATGGCCTTCTTCCAGTTGCGCAGCAGGCGGTCGCGCTCGGCGACGTCCATCCTCGGCTCCCAGCGGGCGTCTTCCTGCCAGTTGGCGCGCAACTCGCCGAGGTCGTTCCAGAAGCCGACCGCCAGCCCGGCCGCGTACGCGGCGCCGAGGGCGGTCGTCTCGGCCACGACCGGACGCACGACGGACACGCCCAGGATGTCGGCCTGGAACTGCATCAGCAGGTCGTTGGCGGAGGCGCCGCCGTCGACCTTGAGCTCGGTCAGCGGCACTCCGGAATCGGCGTTGACCGCGTCCAGCACCTCGCGGCTCTGGTACGCGATCGACTCGAGGGCGGCCCGCGCGATGTGGCCCTTGTTCACGTACCGGGTCAGTCCGACCAGTGCGCCGCGGGCATCCGCACGCCAGTACGGCGCGAACAGGCCGGAGAAGGCGGGA
>NZ_SOFY01000003.1 GCF_004402595.1 Cryobacterium shii
ACTTCAGCAGGGCCTCCTCGAACGCGGCCTTGGCTTCGTCCGGGAGCGACCAGGCCTGGCCCATCAGCACCTGCGCGTGCCGGTAGCTGATCTGGCCCGACCGGAGCGCGGCCATCGTCAGCGGAAGCTCCCCAGTGAGACACCCGCTCTCATGGATCAAGGTCTCCGCCGACCGCTGTGGAATCCGGATCGTGCAGGCCAACTCGCTCGTGAACTCGCGCTCGGCGACGGTGTCGGCGTCCCACCGCGACCCGGGCACCCGCGGCGCGGTATCCGCGGTCCCCGTCGCGAATCGGTGGGCCTCGTCGATGAGGTCTGCCAGTGCGGCGGCGTCCTGGGCCAGCTTGCCGTGCGCCTCGCGGATGGCGTCGAAGTACTCACCGCGTGTCTCCTGCTGTTCGATGAACGAGGGCTTCATGAGGATCACGTTACGGGTACCCACTGACATTGCCCGCGGCATCCGCCCGCCGGAGTCTGCGCTGTGGATACCCAGATCAAGGCCACATTGTGGAGGAGAAGTCCTGGCTCGCCGACGGCCCACGGGCGGCCGGTCGACCGCCGCCTCCGGGGCCGAGCAGCAGCCGGCCACCGAGGCCATAATGGCTGCACGAGTTCATCGTGACCGGACCGCAACCTCAGAAACCACACTTCTTACATTCCTTTCCATATGATTTAGGTCAGAGCGAGCTAGGAGACTTCGTGACCGCTGACCAACCCGCCATTCGGCTGACCGGACTGACCAAGAGTTTCGGCGCCGTCAACGCCGTCGACGGCGTGGACCTCGACATCGCCGAGGGGGAGTTCTTCTCCATGCTCGGGCCCTCAGGCTCCGGCAAGACCACGGTCCTGCGCCTGATCGCCGGCTTCGAGCAGCCCACCTCCGGCACGGTGTCCCTCCTCGGTCAGGACGTCACCAACCGGGCTCCCTTCGACCGCGACGTCAACACCGTCTTCCAGGACTACGCCCTCTTCCCCCACATGAGCGTGCTCGACAACGTCGCCTACGGGCTGCGAGTGCGCGGGGTCTCCAAGCGGGAACGGCACGCGCAGGCGCAGCAGGCCCTGGAGACCGTGCGCCTGGGCGGCTTCGGAAACCGCAAGCCCGGCCAGCTGTCCGGCGGACAGCGCCAGCGGGTCGCCCTGGCTCGTGCCACCGTCGTGCGCCCCAAGGTGCTGCTACTCGACGAGCCTCTCGGCGCCCTCGACCTCAAGCTCCGCGAACAGATGCAGGTCGAGCTGAAGGAACTGCAGCGGGAACTCGGCATCACCTTCATCTTCGTCACGCACGACCAGGAGGAGGCCCTCACCCTGAGCGACCGGATCGCGGTCTTCAACGAGGGCCGGATCGAGCAGCTCGGCACCCCGGCCGAGATCTACGACCGGCCGGTGTCCCCATTCGTCGCGGCATTCGTCGGAACCTCGAACATCTTCACCGATGCCCTGTCGCGCGTGCTGCTCGGGCGCGGCGGCATCCACACCCTGCGTCCGGAGAAGATCAGCATCGGGCGAACGGATGCCGCCCTCGCCACCGAACGCACGGCCGCCGGCACCCTCGCCGAGGTGATCTACGTCGGCAGCAGCACGCGCCTGATCGTCGACCTCGACGCCGGCATCCGCATCGTGGTGCTCGAGCAGAACGACGCCCACCGGGTGAGCGAAGACGAGCGCGGGTCACGGGTGAGCATCGGCTGGGGGGACCGTGACGTGGTCGCCCTGGAGAAATCGACCGCCGTCGCCGCCGAGGCGGGCTCCGCGCCCGCCGACGGACAGCCCGGAGTGCCCGGAACGGGCCACATCAACGGCCAGGTGATCGGGCAATCCGCCACCGAGCCCACCGAACCAGCCACCGAAACAGCACGATAACTGGAATGGAGAACGCGATGAAACGCTTCACAGCACACCGTAAATCGGCAGCCCTCACGGGCCTGGCGATCGTCTCGGTTGCCCTGCTCACCGCCTGTGGCACCACCAGCGGAAAGAGCGAGGGCACCGCCAGCAGCGAAGCTCCCACCAAACTCGGAGCCAACGAGAAATCGGTGTCGATCCTGGCCTGGCCCGGTTACGTCGAGGACGGCAGCAACGACCCCGCCGTCGACTGGGTGAGCGCCTTCGAAGACGAGACGGGCTGCAAGGTCAACAGCAAGACCTACGGCACCTCCGACGAGGCGTTCAACCTGATGAAGACCGGCGAGTACGACGTGGTCGCCGCCTCCGGCGACGCGTCGCTGCGCCTGGTCGCCGCCGGGGACGTCGCCCCGGTGAACACGGACCTCATCCCCAACTACGCGGGCGTCTACGACTTCCTGAAGATGCAGTCCTGGAACAGCGTCGACGGGGTCGCCTACGGGATTCCCCACGGCTACGGAGCGAACCTCCTGATGTACAACACGGATGTGTTCACTCCGGCCCCGGCGTCCTGGGACGTCGTCTTCGACAAGTCCGGCCAGTACAAGGGCAAGGTGACAGCCTACGATTCCCCGATCTACATCGCGGATGCCGCCATGTACCTGATGTACCACCAGCCTGACCTCGGCATCAAGAACCCCTACGCGCTCGACGAGACCCAGCTTGCCGCGGCCGTCGACCTGCTCAAGGGGCAGCGGGAGAACATCGGCGAGTACTGGTCGGACTACTTGAAGTCGATCCAGGCGTTCGAGACCGGCGACACGGTCGTGGGCACCACCTGGCAGGTCATCCGCAACTCCCTCGCCGAGGGCACCCCGGCGGAGGTCGTTCTGCCCAAGGAGGGCGTCACCGGCTGGTCGGACACCTGGATGATCGCGTCCCAGGCCAAGAGCCCGAACTGTGCCTACGCCTGGCTGAACTACATCGCCAGCCCGAAAGCCAACGCCCAGGCCACCGAGTACTTCGGTGAGGCTCCGTCCAACCAGGCCGCCTGCGACTTCACGACCGACCCCAACCAGTGCGCGACCTACCACGCCGGCGACGAGGAATACGCGGCGCAGATCTGGTACTGGTCGACCCCGATCGAGAAATGCCTCGACGGGCGCACCGACGTGAAGTGCACCGACTACGCGGCCTGGACGACCGCGTGGCAGGAAATCAAGGGCTAACGGTCCAGATTCAATCAGGACAGAAGAGGAATCATGACGGTTGACGCACCCGCTCAGCCCGAGCTGCGGGCGGTGGTGCCCCCTCACCGGGACACCATCGCCCGGCGCGGCTCGGTCCTGCTGAGCAAGCACCCGCGCCTGCGGCTGACGCTCCTGCTGTCCGCACCCCTGTTCTGGCTCGGCCTGGTCTACATCGCGGCCCTGGCCGCGCTCCTGATCACCGCCCTGTGGACCGTGGACACGTTCACGGGCACCATCTCGCAGACCTGGACGCTCGACAACATCATCACCGTCCTGACCGGGTCGCTCTACCAGACCGTGACCGTGCGCACGGTGGGCGTGGCCGTGCTGGTGACGGTGATCGACATCGCGGTGGCCCTGCCGATCGCCTTCTACATGGCGAAGGTGGCCAGCCCCCGCTGGCAGCGCATCCTGGTGATCGCGGTGCTGATGCCCCTGTGGGCCAGCTATCTGGTCAAGGCGTACGCCTGGCGGTCGGTGCTGTCCCAGGACGGCATCTATGAGTGGCTGGTGGCGCCCTTCGGCGGGCATACCCCCGGGTACGGGTTGCCGGCCACCATCATCACCCTGTCCTATCTGTGGCTGCCGTACGTCATCCTGCCCATCTACGCCGGCCTGGAACGCGTTCCCGATTCACTGCTCGAGGCCTCGGGCGACCTGGGCGGCAAGACCGGGGCCACGCTGCGCCTGGTCGTGCTGCCGATGATCTGGCCGGCCATCATCGCCGGATCCATCTTCAGCTTCTCCCTCTCCCTGGGTGACTACATCACCGTGAACATCGTCGGCGGCGCCAACCAGATGCTCGGCAACCTCGTCTACACGAACGTGGGCGCCGCCAACAACCTCCCGCTCGCCGCGGCGATCGCGCTGATCCCGATCGTCATCATTTTCGGCTACCTGGCCGTCGTGCGCCGCACCGGCGCGCTGGAAAACCTGTAGGGGACGACATGCGATTGAGCCGCCCAGCGCGGGCCATCCTGGCCGGAATCACGGCCCTGATCCTGCTCGTGATCTACCTGCCCCTGATGGTCGTCCTGGTGAACTCATTCAGCACCAGCACCAGCCTCACCTGGCCGCCGCCGGGCCTGACCCTGGAATGGTGGGGCAAGGCCTTCCGCAGCGAGGGCGCACTCGACGCCGTCGTCACGAGCGTGCAGATCGCCCTGATCGCCACGATCGTGTCGCTCGTGCTCGGCACCCTGATCTCCCTGGCCCTGCAGCGCTTCGAGTTCTTCGGGCGGGACGCCGTGAGCCTGTTGGTGATTCTGCCGATCGCGCTGCCCGGAATCATCACCGGCATCGCCCTGAACAACGCCTTCCGCACCATCCTCGGCCTGCAGCTGTCGATCGCGACCGTGATCGTCGCCCACGCCACGTTCTGTATCGTCACCGTCTTCAACAACGTGATCGCCCGGCTTCGGCGGCTCGGCACCAATTTTGAGGATGCCTCCGCCGACCTGGGCGCGGGCCTCTGGACCACCTTCCGGCTGGTGACCTTCCCGCAACTGCGGTCGGCGCTGCTCGCCGGGGGGCTGCTGGCCTTCGCGCTCAGCTTCGACGAGATCATCGTGACGACCTTCACCGCCGGAGCCGGGGTGAAGACGCTCCCGCTCTGGATCCTGGACAACCTGTTCCGACCGAATCAGGCGCCCGTCGTGAACGTGATCGCCGTCGTGCTCGTGCTCGTCTCGATCGTGCCGATCTACATCGCCCAACGCCTCGCGGGCGCCGAGAAGGTCCCCCGGTAACCGGTCAGCGCCCGGGCAGGCCTACCGGCGTGCGTCGCGGCCGGTCAGCGCCAGGAGGCGTGACTGCAGTGGGGCGTCCTCGCTCGTGACCACGGGGGAGGCGAAGAGGCCGCTGGCCTCCAGGGTGTCCCGTTGCGGTTCGAACACGCTCCACACCGCCTCGACCAGCGCATCAGCGAGGGCCTCGTCGGCGCCCGTGGCCCTGGCCAGGTCCCAGGTGTGGACCGTCACGTCGGAGACCTGCTCGCGGAGGTAGTCGGAGGCCGGGACCGTGTCGTACGACAGCTGCACCGGCGCGTCGGCAGCCGTCGCCGTCCACGCCGCGGTGGCCAGCGCGGAGTGGGTCTCCCATTCCGCGGCCAGGTCCGGGCCCAGCGGGGGGAGGGAGCGCCGGGCGTCCAGGACCGTCAGGCCCGCGAGCAGCGGCGGTACCCATTGCTGCTCGATCACGACGTGGCGCACGAGCTCCCGCACGGTCCACTCGGTGTCGGGCGTCGCCGCGGACCAGTCCGAGATCGCGCCCACCCTGGCGCTGAATTCCCCGGCCGCCTGCTTCTGCAGTGCAATCCAGTCAAAGGTCGCGAGGTCGTCGGTCATGGCGTTCCAATCGTTTCCCGGTGCAACAGCCGACCGTCCGCTCGCATTCCTCGCCGGGGTGGAACAGCGCCGGGGTGGAGCGGTGTCGACGGTGTGGGTTAGGGTCTCTCCATGAGTAGGCAGGACGGTAGCGACCGCACGGTCTCGGCCGAAGCGGTCGACGACAGTTCGGCGACCCTGCTGCACATCGACATGGACGCGTTCTTCGCGTCGGTGGAGCTGCTGGACCACCCGGAGCTGGTCGACCAGCCCGTGATCGTGGGCCACCGGTCGGGCCGGTCCGTGGTGACGGCGGCGAACTACGTGGCCCGTCGCTACGGCGTCAACTCGGCCATGCCGATGGCGCTCGCCCTGCGCAAGTGCCCGTCGGCGGTCGTGCTCGAACCCCATATGAGCCGGTACAAGGATTTCTCCGCGCGCGTCATGCGGATCTTCGGGGACATCACCCCGCTGGTCGAGCCGCTCAGCATCGACGAGGCATTCCTCGACGTCGCGGGGGCCCGGCGGCTGCACGGGTCACCGGCCGTGATCGCCGCGCTGATCCGCCGCCGGGTCGAGGCCGAGACCGGACTCACCTGCTCGGTCGGCGCCGCCTCGACGAAATTCGTCGCGAAAATGGCGTCGAGCCGGGCGAAACCCGACGGCCTGCTCGTCATCCCCGCGGAGGACACGCTGGCGTTCCTGCATCCGTTGCCCGTCGGCGCCCTCTGGGGGGTCGGCGCGACAACCGAGCAGAGCCTGCTGCGCCTGGGCCTGGCCCGGATCGGCGACCTCGCCGACACGCCTCTGTCTGTGCTGCAGAAAGCGGTGGGGGAGTCAGCCGGGCGCAAGCTGCACGACCTGGCCTGGGGGCGCGACCCCCGGGCGGTCACGGTGGAGCGCGAGGAGAAGAGCGTCGGCCACGAGGTGACGTTCGAGCACGATGTGAACGACCTCGCCCGGTTGCGCAGCGAACTGCTGCGGCAGGCGGATGCCGTGGCCGTCAGGCTGCGGAGCGCCGGCCTGGTCGGCCGCTGCGTCGTGCTGAAGCTGCGCTACCCCGATTTCAGTACCGTCACCCGCTCCCGCACCCTCGCCGAACCGACCAACGTCGGGCGGCGCATCTACGAGGAGGCGGCGGCCAGTTTCGACCTGCTCGCGGTGAAGGGCATCCGGGTGCGGCTGATCGGCGTGCGCGTCGAGCAGCTCGGCGAGGGTGACGGGGGAGGCGCGGGGCTGTGGGACCCTGATGACGACTGGCGGGGCGCCGAGCGGGCGGTGGATTCGGTGACCGCGCGCTTCGGCCTGGGCATGGTGCGGCCGGCCTCGCTACTGGGCCCGGCACGACCCGGCTCGGCCCGCCCCGGCACGCCCAAACCAGACAAGGGGTAGCCTGAGGGCATGACTAGCCTTCCGGAAAAGCTCGCAGAAATCTCTCGTTCGGCCGGCGTGAAATCGGCCTACGGTGACCCGGTCCAGATCGACGGCGTCAGCATGGTCCCCGTCGCGCTGGTGTACTACGGGTTCGGCGGTGGTGAAGGGGAATCCGAGGACAAGGGCAGTGGCACCGGTGGCGGCGGTGGCGGAGCCTCGCTGCCGATCGGCGCCTACGTCAGGTCGGGCGGAACGCTGCGTTTCGAACCGAACGTCATCTCGCTGCTCGCCGTCGGCATCCCGTTCGTCTGGGTGGCCGGCAAGGCCTTGGCCCGCGTGATCCGCGCCCTGAAAAAATAACGCTCAGGAGTCCTGCTCCGGGGTGAACACGTCGGGGATCCCGTCGTCGTCCGCGTCGAGCCGTTCCTTCTCGTCGATGATGCGGTAGTGCCGGTTGCGCACCCGCAGCACCACGGTCGCCAGCAGCGCCGCCAGCAGCGACCCGGTCAGGATGGCCACCTTGGCATGGTCGTCGTGCGGGCTGCCCTGACCGAAGGCCAGTTCGGCGATCAGCAGGGACACAGTGAAGCCCACGCCGCCGAGCATGGCCACGCCGAGCACGTCCACCCAGGCCAGGTCCGGGTCCAGTGAGGCCCTGGTCGTCTTCGTGACCACCCAGGTGGCCAGCATGATGCCGATCGGCTTGCCCAGCACCAGGGCCGCCACGATGCCGAGGGCCACGGGATCGGCCAGGGCGGCACCCAGGCCGGCCACCCCGCCGATGGTGACCCCGGCGGAGAAGAACGCGAACACGGGAACGGCGAAGCCGGCCGAGACTGGGCGGATGCGGTGCTCGAGGTTCTCCGCCAGGCCGGGGCCTGCCCCGGGCCCGCCGCCGCGCCGGCTGCGCACCACCGGCACGGCGAAGCCCAGCAGAACGCCGGCCACCGTCGCGTGAATGCCGGAGCCGTGCACGAGCGCCCAGGTGGCCAGGCCCAGGGGCAGCAGGATGACCGCGGCGCCCCAGGGCGTCGAGCCGAAGAAGACCGAGTACCGGTGCGCCAGGAACGCGAACACGCCCAGCGGCACCACGGCCAGGAGCAGCGGGAGCGGCTGGATGTCGGCGGAGTAGAAGAAGGCGATGATGCCGATGGCCAGCAGGTCGTCGACCACGGCCAGGGTGAGCAGGAAGATGCGGAGGGCGCTCGGCAGCCGGGACCCGATCACGGCCAGGACCGCCACGGCGAAGGCGATGTCGGTGGCGGTCGGGATCGCCCAGCCGCGCAGGGTTTCCGCACCGGAGTTGGCATTGATGGCCACGAAGATGAGCGCGGGCACGATGACGCCGCCCACGGCGGCGGTGACCGGAACGACCGCACGGCTGAACGTGCGCAGATCACCGGCGACGAACTCGCGTTTCAGTTCCAGCCCGGCGAGGAAGAAGAAGACGGCGAGCAGCCCGTCGGCGGCCCATGCCCCGAGGCTGAGGTTCAGGTGCCAGGGCTCGTAACCGATTTCAAAGTCCCGCAGGGCGTAGTAGCCGTCGGCGGCCGGCGTGTTGGCGAGGATCAGCGCGAGCACGGTGGCCAGCAGCAGCAGGGCGCCGCCGACGGTCTCCTTGCGCAGGATCGACGCGACGCGCTGGTACTCGGGGTAACTGCTGCGGCGGAAGATCCAGGCTCTGGTTTCGCCGGGGCCGGCAGGCGGGTGGGGTGAAGTCACGGGAGGTCCTCTGGTTCATGGCACGCCAAAACGGATGTCGACCAGGCTTCCCGACTCACCGTTACCCAGAGTACACGGCGGCGTGCGGCCTCCGGGAGAGGAGACTCAGCGCCGGCGACCGCGGCGCAGCCACGCGGGGAAGTGCCAGGGCCCGGACACCGGCAGGCCCCGCCGCATCCGTCGCCGGCGCAGAATGAACCGGCGCATCAACAGGAGCAGCAGTCCGGCGAGCACCAGCGGGACGACCGCGCTCACCGGGAATTCCCCGGGGGGCGGCCCGTGCGGGCGATCTCAGGTCGGCATGCCATGCCGCGAGTCTAGGCCGCGGCCTATACTCGAAACGAACACGGGAGTCCGGTCAACCGGGCTGAGAGGAAGCTTCTGAAGCTTCGACCGTCGAACCTGATCTGGATCATGCCAGCGCAGGGAGGCAGATTATCTCGTACCCGTGCCCTGGAAACACTACGGAAAGGGCACGACCAGTGCACGCAAACACCACCCTTCTCACCCGGTCCACCGAACGCTCGCCGCGGAATTTCCGCTGGCGGGTCGTCGACATCGTCATCGCGAGCGTCATCGGCGTGGCCAGCGGACTCATCTTCATCGTCTGGAACCAGGCCTACAACCCGCTGAGCGGGCTGCTCACGCCGTTGCTTCCCGGCCTGCAGGCCCTGCTCGGCGGCGGATGGCTCTTCGCCGGCGTCCTCGGCGGGCTCATCATCCGCAAGCCCGGCGCGGCGCTCTACACCGAGCTGCTCGCGGCCGTCGTCTCCACCCTGGTCGGCGGCACGGCCTGGGGCGCCACCATCCTCGTCTCCGGCGCCGTGCAGGGGCTCGGGGCCGAGCTGGTCTTCGCGCTCTTCTTCTACGCCAACTACCGTCTCTACGTGGCGCTGCTCGCGGGAGCGGGGGCCGGGCTCGCGCTGGCCGTGAACGACCTCCTGCTCTGGTACCCCGGGTCCGCCGCCCCGTTCATCACCATCTACGCCCTGTCCGCCGTGGTCTCCGGGATCGTGGTCGCCGGCCTGCTGTCCTGGCTCGCGATGCGGGGGCTGGCGCGAACCGGCGCCCTCTCGCGCTTCGCCGCAGGACGCTCGACCCGGCCCCGGGTCTAGGGGCACAGCCATGACACCGGCAGAAGCGGCCACCGTCCCGGGGGCATCCGTGCTCGCCCGTGACTGGGGCTGGCGGCATGCCGGTCGCCGCGGCTGGGCGGTCAGGGGCCTCGACCTGCGGATCGACCCCGGAGAACGGCTGCTGCTGCTCGGCGCGTCCGGCGCGGGCAAGTCCACGCTGCTGCACGCCCTGGCCGGCGTGCTCGGCGGCGACGAGGAGGGCGAGCAGACCGGCCGGTTGCTCGTGAACGGCCAAGAGCCCACCGCGGCCCGCGGCCAGTCCGGCCTGCTGTTGCAGGACCCGGATTCGCAGGTCATCCTGGCCCGCCTCGGCGATGACGTGGCCTTCGGTTGCGAGAACCTCGGCGTGCCGCGGGACGAGATCTGGCGGAGGGTGCACGACGCCCTCGAGATGGTCGGCCTGGATCTGCCGCTCAGCCATCCGACGTCGGCGCTGTCCGGCGGGCAGAAGCAGCGGCTGGCCCTGGCCGGGGTGCTCGCGATGCGCCCCGGCCTGCTGCTGCTCGACGAACCGACGGCGAACCTCGACCCTGAAGGGGTCCTGTCCGTGCGCGATTCCGTGGCCCGGGTGCTCGAACACTCGGAGGCCACCTTGATCGTGATCGAACACCGGGTGGCCGTCTGGCAGGGCCTGGTAAACCGGGTGGTCGTGCTCGACCAGGGCGGCGGAATCCTTGCCGACGGGAACCCCGACGAGGTCTTGACCCGTCAGGGCGAACAGCTGGCGAAGGTCGGTGTCTGGGTTCCGGGCCGGGGGAGCGGACTGCCGGCGTCCCGGCGGGGCGCGGCGCCGCGGAGCACGGGCTCGCTGAACGCCGGGCCACTGAGCACGGGACCACTGAGCACGGGACCACTGAGCACGGCGCTGTTGCAGACCAGGGCACTGTCCATTGCCCGCACCAAGGATGCCGTCGTCGCCTCTGACATCGAACTCGCCGTGCACGCCGGGTCTGCGCTCGCGATCACCGGCCCGAACGGCGCCGGAAAATCGACCCTGGCGCTCACCCTTGCGGGGCTGCTCAAGCCGGCGTCGGGGCGGGTGCTCGCGAGCGACGCATTCGCGGCCGGGGCGGGCGCGCAACCGATCCGCTGGAAGTCACGCGAGCTGCTCACCCGGATCGGAACGGTGTTCCAGGACCCGGAGCACCAGTTCGTCGCCGCGACCGTGCGGGCCGAACTCGCGGTCGGACCGCGGGCGCTGGCCCGGCCGGAGGCCGAGATCACCGCTCGGGTCGACGAGGTGCTGCAGCGGCTCCGCCTCGACCAGCTGGCCGACGCGAACCCGTTCACCCTGTCCGGCGGCGAGAAACGCCGTCTGTCCGTCGGCACGGTGCTCGCCACCCGGCCGCGGCTCCTGGTGCTGGACGAGCCGACCTTCGGCCAGGACCTCCGCACCTGGCGGGAGATCGTGGCTCTGCTCGAGGAACTCATCACGGAGGGCACGGGCGTTGTCGCGGTCTCGCACGACGCCGACTTCGTCACCGCGCTCGCCGACCGCGAATTCCCGATGGCCGCCCCGGCCCAGGCACCCAGAGTGGCGGCCGCCCGATGAGCGTGCTCGCGCCCGCCCGGGGTCAGCAGGCCATCTTCCGGGTCAACCCCGTGGCCAAGCTCGCGGCCGCACTGCTGCTGGCGGGTGTGCTCATGCTGACCGTCGACTGGGTGTCCGCCGCCGTCGCGCTGGCCTGCGAGTCCGTGCTGTTCTTCTTTGCCGGATTGTCCCTGCGGGCCTTCTTCTGGCGCACCCTCCCGGTCTGGATCGCGGCCCCCACGGCCGGGCTCACCACCCTGCTGTACGGCCAGGCGTCCGGGCAGGAATACTGGCACCTCGGGCTGGTGCACGTCACCGAGGGCTCGACCGCACTGGCCATCGCGACCACGCTGCGCATCCTGGCCATCGGGTTGCCGTCGGTGGTGTTGTTCGTGACCGTCGACCCCACCGACCTGGCGGACGGCCTCGCCCAGATCGTTCGGCTGCCGTCCCGGTTCGTGCTCGGCGGCCTGGCCGGGCTGAGACTGGTCGGCCTGTTCATCGAGGACTGGCGCGCCCTCGAACTGGCCAGGCGGGCCAGGGGGATCGGGGACGGCGGCGCCATCCGTCGCCTGGCCGGCCAGGGGTTCGCCCTGCTCGTGCTGTCCATCCGCCGGGGCAGCAAACTGGCCACCGCGATGGAAGCGCGTGGTTTCGGCGCCCCGGTACGGCGCACCTGGGCCCGGCCGGCCACCTTCCGCGGCCGGGAATTCGCACTCGTCGGGATCGGCCTGGTCGTCGCGCTGCTGGCGGTATTCGTCTCCGTGGCAACGGGAAGCTGGAACTTTGTGCTCGCCTGACCCGGAACGGATGCTGCTGCTCGCGCCCGTCCTGGCCGCCCTGGCGGCCGCAGGGCCGACGCCAGTCGTGCTCATCGACGGTCCGAGCGGGGCCGGCAAGAGCACCCTGGCCGACGCCCTCGTCCTGGCCTGGCCGGGCATGGTCAGGCCCGTGCTGGTGCGCCTGGACGACATCTACCCCGGCTGGAACGGGCTGGACGCCGCCGTGGCCCAGCTGACCGACCACATCCTCGGACCGCGTCGGCGGGGGGCGCCGGGGGCCTGGCAGCGCTACGACTGGGAGCGCGGCCAACCGGCCGAGTGGCACCTCGTCGACCCGGCGCGCCCGCTGATCGTGGAGGGCTGCGGGGCGCTGGCCGCCGCCAACCTGCCGCTCAGCGACATCCGGGTGTGGCTGGACGCCGACGACCGGCTGCGCAAGCAGCGCGCCCTGGCCCGGGACGGAGAGGCGTTCCGTTCGCACTGGGACCAGTGGCAATCGGAGTGGGAGGCCTACCGCAACCGGGAACGGCCGGAACGGCAGGCGACGATCCGGCTCGCCGCGGCCGGAAACACTGCGGGAAGCCCCGCGGGCAGGCTAGGTTGAAGACATGGCCGGTCAAACCGAAAAAGACGTAATGTACACCGCGGAGTTCACCGACGGGCCCCTCGCGGGGCAGGTCGACACCCGTGCCCTGATCCACGGCAAGCACGACCCGCGGATCAGCATGATGGCGGCCGTCGAGGGCGTCGAAACGACGTTCTGGTACGACGAGGTCGACGAACGCGACGTGCAGGGCCGCCTGCACGTGCGGTATCGCTTCGACGCCGGTGAGAGCGATCCGTACGAATTCACCCACGAAACCGACTAGCGCTCAGCCGGGCTCGTTCGCGGGCTCGCGGTCGCTGACCGTGGCGGTCACCTTTTCGCGGTCACTTATTGGCATCGAGCAGGGCCGTGATCATCGCCACGGGGTGCAACAGCCGCCAGCCGAGTCCCGGTGCGGGGATTGTCCGGTCGAGCACCAGGGGTGATGACACGCTCTCCCCGCCCGCCTCGACCGACACCCGGCCGATGGTGCGTCCGGCGCGCCCGGTGGAGATGCTGTCCAGTTTCACGTCGGCGACTCCGGGTGCCACGGCCTGCCAGCCGAACCGGGTCTTGGCCGTGCGCACGGTCGCGGAGGACGTGGCACCCCAGGGGGTGCTGAACCGTGCGTAGGCGTCGCCCAGCGCGAGCACGGGCAGTTCGGTGACTCCCGAGCGGGCGCTCTCCATCAGGGCGGTCACGTCCGCGGTCAGCGCGTCGTAGTCGGGCTCCCCGATCACGGCGCCGGCGAAGGTGAAGACGGATGCCCCGGTGCGCACCTGGGCGGTGAAGAGGAAGCAGATGCCGGCGGCATCCGTGTAACTGCGGGATATGCCGGTGACGCCCTCGTCGGCCAGGAACGCCGTGGTGTTGTCGACGCCGCGCTGGCCGACCAGGGCCGAGGCCGGTTGGGCGAGGATGCCGGCGATCACCGGGTCGGACGCGGCCAGCCCGGCCAGCCGGGCCAGGTCCGTGGCGGTTCCGGCACTCTTCTCGCTCAGGCCGGTGGCGTCGGCGACGACCGTGCCGGTGAGTCCCTGCGTGCCCAGCCAGGCGTTCGCGGCGGCCACGTAGGCGTCGATCGAGCCGAAGGCCCATCGTGCGAGGGTGTCGGCATGGTTGTTGCTGGAGCCGAGGACCATAGCCTGGAGCAGCTCGGTCTCGGTCCATTCCTCGCCCGGGAACACGACGACTGTGCGGGCGCCGGTGCTGCCGTAGGAGATGTAGTCCTGGTAGTCGGCGGCCGAGATCGTGATCTTCGGGCCGGCGTCCCCCGCCGGCAGCGGCTTCTCGGCCAGGACGACCAGCGCGGTCACGATCTTCGTCGCCGCCGCCATCGGCAGGGCATCCCTGGTGCCGCCGACCGCCAGCGGGACGTGCTCGCCGAGGTCGCCGGCCTTGAGGGTGACCGTGGTCGGCGCGGTGGGATCAGGGGTGAGCGTGGTGAGCCCGATGACCGCGCTGCCGCCGGCCGCCGGGAGAACGGGCGGGGACGCGCTGGCGGGGCCGGGCGCGGGTGTGTCCAGCGTCGCCGACGCCGCCGGCAGCGGGCCCAGCAGGGTGGCCGGGCCGTACACGCCGACGGCGAGGATGACGAGGGCGCCGACCGCGCTGCCGATGATGCGGCCAGGTCGGTATCTACTCATGACGCAAGGCTAACGTCCGACGGTCATCCCCAGCCGAGGTCGTGCAGCCTGTCGTCGTCGATGCCGTAGAAATGTGCGATTTCGTGCACGAGGGTGATGTGCACCTGGTCGCGCAGCTCGTCCAGATCCGCGCACAGGGCCAGCAACGGTTCGCGGTAGAGCACGATCCGGTCGGGCATCTCGCCGAAACCGTACTGCCCGCGTTCGGTCAGGGCGACGCCGTCGTAGAGGCCGAGCAGATCGAGGCTGCCGTCTTCCGGCCGGTCCTCGACCACGAAGATGACGTTGTCGAGGCCGTCGACCATGTCGTCGGGCAGCAGATCCAGCTCGTCGATGACGAGACGTTCGAACTCGTCGTGATTCAGCGGCAGCATCCGTTCAGCATCTCACGACGCGAATCTCACGACGCGAACGGCCTAACCGTTGGCGGCTGCGTTGATCGTGATGGTCGTGAGGCCACCGGCGGCAACGCCCCACTTGTCCAGGATTTTGCCGTAGGAGCCGTCATCGACCATCGACTGCAGGGCGGCCTGCACGGCCGGTGTCAGTTTGGAACCCTTGGCCACGGCCATCCCGTACGGCGCCTCCTCGAAGGAGGTGCCGGCGGTCTGTAGCTTGCCTTCGGTCTTGGAGATCGCGTACAGCGTGACGGGCGAATCGGCGCTGAAGGCGTCGGCCTGGCCGAGCACCGTGGCGTTGGTGGCCGAATCCTGGGTGTCGAACTTGAGCTTGTCGATCGGGGGCTTGCCGGCGGCGACGCAGGCGTCGCTCTTGGCCGGGATCTCGTCGGTGTCTTCGTACGTCGTGGTCTGCACGGCGATCTTCAGTCCGCAGGCGTCGTCGGGGTCGACGGTCTTGCCGGTGGCCGAGGCCCACTGGATGCCCGCGGTGTAGTAGTTGACGAAGTCGACCTGCTCCTCGCGCTTGAGGTTGTCGGTGAACGAGGAGATGCCCAGGTCCATTTTGCCGCCGATGATGCTCGGGATGATGGTGTCGAAATTGGCGACCTTGTAGGCGGCGGTGAGTCCGAGTTTCGCGGCGAGGGCGGAGCCCAGTTCGATGTCCCAGCCGATCGGGTTGCCGGAGTCGTCTTTGAACTCGTTGGGGGAGTAGTTCGGGCTCGTGCCGATGACGAGCTTGCCGGACGCCCGGACGGCGTCGGGGAGCATTGCCTCGGCGGCGGCATCCTTGGTCACGCTGCTGTCGGCTTTCCCGGAACTTCCCGACGTGGCGGGCGTGGAATTGTCGACGCAGCCGGTGAGCAGGAGGGCGGCCACGGCAGCGAGGGCGGGGAGGGTGTAACGAGCGCGCATAGGAATTCCTTCGTCAGATGTCGTTCCGGCGAGTCTAGGAGCAGCCGATCTCGCTCAGAGAATCGCCGGGCGCAGGAGAGGAAATGAATTCCAGATCGTGATGAAGCCGGTACTTCTATTGGGGTGAGTAACGGGGCTTGAACCCGCGACCTCCTGGACCACAACCAGGCGCTCTACCAGCTGAGCTATACCCACCATGCGTTGCTTTTCCCGCAGGAAAGGCAACTCATGAATTCTATTACATGTTTGGACCGAAGTTGTGCACGGCTTCGGCTGCACGGCTCTTGGCCTGGTCGCTGGAGGGCCCCGGGTCGCTCACGAACACGGTCTGGCGGTAGTAGGCCAGTTCGCGAATCGATTCGAGGATGTCGGCCAGGGCGCGGTGTCCGCCGTCTTTCGCCGGGGCGTTGAAGTACACGCGGGGGTACCAGCGCCGGGCGAGTTCCTTGATCGAGGACACGTCCACGTTGCGGTAGTGCAGCTGGTTGTCCAGACGCGGCATGTACTTGGTCAGGAATGCCCGGTCGGTTCCGATCGAGTTGCCGGCCAGCGGCGCCTTCTGGTCGGCCGGGATGAACTTCAGCACGTAGTCGAGCACCTGCAGCTCTGCCTCGGCGGCGGTGAGGCCGTTCGGCATCTCGGTGATGAGGCCGGAGGTCTCGTGCATGTCGCGCACGAAGTCGTTCATGTTCTCCAGTGCGGCCGCGCTCGGCTTGATCACCAGGTCGAGGCCCGGATCGATGATGTTCAGGTCATAATCGGTGATCACCACCGCGATCTCGCACAATTCATCCGTGTCAATGTCCAAACCGGTCATTTCACAGTCAACCCATACCAACCGGTCACTACTTTTTGTCATGAGCCGAGTCTATCGGCGGCCGCCGACCACGATTCCTGGCCGCGATCACGGCCGGGTCCGGTCGGCCGTGGCCTCACCGCGGCCCGCTTTCGTAGACTGGCCTTCCCTGCGGCACACGAAGAAGGATTCCCTGATGGAGCTCACCTATTTCTCGTCCGCCTTCTGCGAGCCGTGCCGGCAGACCCGTGCGGTCCTGGCGGAGGTCGAACGCCTCGTTCCGCAGGCCCATGTGCGTGAGCTCGACGTGGCGCGAGACGTGGCCGAGGCGGAGGCCAACGGCATCCGGATCACGCCCACCGTGATCGTCCGGGACGAGGCCGGGGTGGAGGTCTTCCGGGCCAGCGGGGTGCCGACCCTCGCGCAGGTGCTCGTCGCGGCAGCGAAAGCGGTCTGAGGCCGGTTCCGCACTCCGGAGCCTGGTCTGCGGTATCGTTGAACGTTCTCCGCCCCCGTAGCTCAGTGGATAGAGCAGCGGCCTTCTAATCCGCTTGTCGTAGGTTCGATTCCTACCGGGGGCACCGTATACCCACACTCGGGCCGGTCGGCCACGGCCGCCGGCTTGATCAGCGAGCCGGCCTGGGCACTGTTCGGACTCAAACGTGCTTGGACCGGCCGGAGATGAACTGGACGAGCCAAACGATGATGGCAATCACCGCGAGAACGATCCCCACCCAGAGGAGGAAGTTCAGAGACTGAACCAATCCACCGGTGATGAGGAGCCCCACGGCAATGATTGCGATGATGATCAGCAACAAGTTCATTGGTCTTTCCTCCTTGATGATTCAGGAATGAGAGCAAATCAGGTGAGTCTCTGCGGACATCCTGCCGCTATTTGCGCGATTTGCATATGCCCCTGCAATCGGTCGGCTGATGCCCTGCGGTGGGCCGAGGTCGAGCGTCGACGTCGGCGTGGGCGGCGTGCAGTCCCCGGTGCGCGGCGAGTAGTCTTGATCTATCGGCCAATCGACCGGTGACGTTTTCCTCGAAGAAGAAGAAAGTGTGTCATGTCCGGCAAATATGAAGTTTTCGCAGAACGCACCGGCGGTTACGGGTTCAGGCTCAAGGCCAACAACGGCGAGGTCATCGCCTCGTCGGAGAACTTTAAGACCAAGGCAGAAGCGCTCAAGGGCATCGAGTCCCTGCGCTCCCACGCCAAGTCCCACGTGGTCGACCTGACGGAGCCCACGGACTGACTCCGCTCGTCCTCGTCGGGCGCCGGTCTGTGCGGGCGTGGACGGGGCCGGACGCGGCGGTCGATTCGGCGGCCGGCTTGATAGATTCGGTGCATGCGAGAACTTCAGGCGCGAATCATCGCGGAACTGCACGTGTCCCCACAGATCGACCCTGCTGCGGAGGTGCGGCGGCGGGTGCAATTCCTCGTCGACTATCTCGTGCGGACGGGGGCGAAGGGTTTCGTCCTGGGCATCAGTGGTGGCCAGGACTCCAGCCTGGCCGGGCGCCTGTGCCAGCTTGCCGTTGAGCACCTGACCGCGGCCGGTCACCCGGCGATCTTTCTCCCGGTACGGCTGCCGTATGCGGTCCAGCGGGACGAAGACGACGCGCAGTTGGCCCTGGACTTCATCAACGCCCGGTCGACCATCACCTTCAACATCGAACGAGCCGTCAACGGCGTCGAGGCGGAATTCGCCGACAGCCTGGGCTGGCCGTTGCCCGATTTCGACAAGGGGAACGTCAAGGCCCGGGTGCGTATGGTCGCCCAGTACGCCCTCGCCGGATCCCACGGTCTGCTGGTCGTCGGCACCGATCACGCCGCGGAGGCCGTGACCGGGTTCTTCACGAAATACGGCGACGGCGGCACCGACATCCTGCCCCTCACCGGACTGAACAAACGCCAGGGCCGCGCCCTGCTGGTCGAGCTCGGCGCGCCCGACCGCCTCTACCTGAAGCTCCCGACCGCCGACCTGCTCGACGACAATCCCGGGCAGACGGACGAGGCGAACCTGGGCCTGCGGTACGAACAGATCGACGACTTCCTCGAAGGGCGTGCGGTAGCCGACGACGCGGCCGTCGCGATCGAGAAACGCTACCTGAGCAACGAACACAAGCGCCGGGTGCCCGCGTCGATGTTCGATGATTGGTGGCGCTGACCGGCCGCTCTGCCGGTCGGCGGGCGGACTCGCGCGCTGTGCACCAGACAGAAAACTGGCCCGTACGTCGGATGACGGACGGGCCAGTTTTGTGTGTGGGGGTGAGACTGTGTGCCGGTCGTTGGTTCTGGGTCGTTAGTTCTGGAGGGGGAGCGGGCGAACCTCGAGGGCCTGCACGTCGTCGAGCAGACGCTGGGTCTCCGTGGACGGTGACGGGGTGCCGGCCGCGTAGTTGAGCGGGGCGGGAACCGGAGCGGCGTGCTCCGTGAACTGGTCGTGGTGCTGCTGGGCGGCCCAGGCATCCTGTTCGGCCAAAAGGCTCTTCTCGGAGGTGGTGTTCGCCACCTTCCAACGGTCGAGGTCGCTCTGGAAGACCTTGCGTGTGCGGGAAGGCTTGCTCTGCCACTCGATCAGGCGGTCGCGGAACTCGAGCAGCGCCGGCTCCAGCTGGTAGCCGAACGTCGCGGAGGTGCGCTTGAGCTCGGCCAGCTGGTGCGCGGCCCAGTTAGCGGCGACACTCGCCCCCTTGATCGGGAGCAGGCGCAGTTGCACGTCGGCCTGACCGACCGCGCGATCAGCCATGACCTGCTCCTGCGGGGTGAGCGAGTTCCACACGGATGCCTCGGTCGCGGCATCCACGAGGGTGCCGATCACGGAGGCCTTCAGCTCACGATCGTGCTGTGCGAGCAGGCTTCTGACTGCCCCGCGGGAGACCCAGGCCGCCAGGAGGCTGGCGACGACGATCGAGAGAATGAGCACCACGGCGCCGAACACCACGGCCTGGTTGCTGGCTGCCGTGAGCCAGGATACGAAACTATTCCACCACTGCATGAGCGCACTTTACCGGCGTCCCGGCCCGATTGCGGGGAACAACGTCGGCGTGCCCGATCGACATGACCCACGTGTACGCAATCGTTGCGAACGGGACGTGAGAGGACGTGATTCGAGCGCTGGTCAGCGGAAACAGTCCGCGGCGTCGTCGATGCGCCAAAACGTGCCCAGATCGCTGCTGCGGGTGGCGGCGATCAGGCGGCGTGCGGCGAAACGGTCGCCGTCGGCATCCGTGCGTTGTTCGATGTGGCCGAGGACCGCGCCGGACCGGCCGATGACCCGCCAGAGCCCGGACCGCACGGGGACCAGAACGAGACCACGGAAGGACGGGACCGCCGGCGACGCGGTGATCGTCACGGGCGAGGCGGTGGAGCGGATTGCGGTGGAGCGGAATGCTGTGGACATGGGATTCCTCCGAGATCGGCCGGCCGCGGGTGATGGTGTCATCACGCTATGCCGGGCCACCGACATCCGGTGCCAACGGGGACGCCTCCGCCCCTCCGCAGTCCCGCTTTCGGAACGAATTCGACGGAGATTTTGCCCGAAACGGGCCCAAACACGCCGCAAGCGCCCGTTTGCAGCAGAATCTCCGTCGAATTGGTTAGCGGGCGGGACCCTCCATCATGGCCAGGTCCTGACTGGCCAGGTCGAGGTCGAGGACCTTGTTCGGCCTGGCGGTCTGGGCCACGACGATGCCGGCCAGGACGAGGACGACTCCCGCCATCTGCAGGCCGTCGAGGGACTCGCCGAGCCACAGGAACGCGAACGCGAACGCGAAGATGACCTCCGAGGCGGAGACGATTCCGGCCGCGGTCGCGTTGAGGCGGCCGAGCGCCATATAGGAGAGCAGATACGGCGCGAAGGAGCCGAAGACCCCGTTCCAGACCATCAGAACCCACAGGGGGAGCGAAACCGCCTCGAGATTGCCGTGCAGCGCGACGTCCTGAACCAGGATCTGCGGTTCGACCTGCCACCACGCGCTGAACACCAGCCAGAACGCGCTGGCGAAGAGCATGGACCAGAACGAGACGGCCAGGGGCGAGGTCGAGGCGACCTGCCTTTCCCCGACCAGGAAGTACACGGCCAGGCAGATCGCGGCGAGCACCCCGGCCACCACGCCCGGGCCGGAGAGGGTGCTGGCCCAGATCTGGGCGACCACGGCCATCCCGATCAGGACGCAGCCGATGGCCAGCCAGATGCGGGGCTTCACCCGTTCCTTGAAGACGAACCGGGCCACGATGGCGACGAGCAGCACGCCGGCGTACTCGAGCATCAGCGCGATGCCCACCGGCAGCAGGCTGATCGCCAGGGCATAGAACCACTGGATCAGGGCGACCCCGGCGACGCCGAGCACGGCCATCACGACCAGCTGCCGGCGGTTGATCCGGAACGCACGACGGTTGGTCAGCGCCAGGAGGCCGCCGGCCAGCACGGCGACGACCGTGACCCGGAAGAACGTCAACTGCGCGGGGGAGAGCCCGGCCTCCACGATCACCTTGGTGGTGCTGCCGTTGAGGCCGAAGAGCAGCGACGCGAGGAGAGCGTAGAGGTAGCCCACCCGCTCTAGCCCAGTCCGGTGCCGTGCACGGCGTACGGTTCGATCATGGCGATTTCGTCGTTGGTCAGGGCAGGGGCGTCCAGTGCTGCCACGGTCTGTTCGAGCTGGTGCACGCTGCTGGCGCCGACGAGCACGCTGGTCACCGAACGTTGGCGCAGGATCCAGGTGACCGCGAGCTGAGCCAGGGTCTGGCCGCGCTCGTGCGCAATGGCATTGAGCGCCCTGGCCCGGTTGAGGTAGGTGTCGGTGAGGACGGTCTCGGAGAGGAACCGGCTGGTGGCGACCCGGGAGTCCGAGGGCACCGAGCCGCCGAGGTACCGGTCGGTGAGCAGACCCTGCGCGAGCGGCGAGAAGACGATGCTGCCCACGCCCAGTTCGTCGAGAACCGGGAAGAGGCCGTCTTCGATGTGGCGGTCGAACATCGAATAGCGGGGCTGGTGGATGAGGAGGGGGACCTTGTGCTCGGCCAGGGCCGCCACGGCGGCCCGGGTCTGCTCCGGGGTGTAGCTGGAGATGCCGACATAGAGGGCCTTGCCCTGGTGAACAGCGGATGCCAGCGCTCCCATGGTCTCCTCGATCGGAGTTTCCGGGTCAGGCCGGTGCGAGTAGAAGATGTCGACGTAGTCGAGACCGAGCCGGCCCAGGCTCGCGTCGAGGGAGGAAAGCAGGTACTTGCGGGACCCGAAATCGCCGTACGGCCCCGGCCACATGTCGTAGCCGGCCTTGCTGGAGATGATCATCTCGTCGCGGAAGGGACGGAAATCCTCGGCGAAGATGCGGCCGAAATTGGTCTCGGCTGAACCGGGAGGCGGGCCGTAGTTGTTCGCCAGGTCGAAGTGGGTGACTCCGAGATCGAACGCGCGGCGGAGGATGGCGCGCTGCGTGTCGATGGGCCGCTCATGGCCGAAATTGTGCCAGAGACCCAGGGACAGCGCCGGGAGCTTGAGGCCGCTCCGGCCGGTGCGTCGGTAGGTCATGTCGGCATAGCGGTTCGGAGCAGGTACGAAGGTCATTCCGTTACTCTAGGGGCGTGAAAACTTTTGTGGTCGCAGGTGGATGTTTCTGGTGTCTCGATGCCGTGTATCGGGTCTTGCGTGGCGTCACCGATGTGGTCTCCGGCTACACCGGCGGAACCGCTCCGAACCCGAGCTACGAGTCCGTCTGCACCGGCCGCACCGGTCATGCGGAGGCCATCGCCGTGACCTTCGACCCGGAGGTCATCCCGGAGAGCGTCATCCTCGACGTGTTCTTCACTCTGCACGACCCCACCCAGCTGAACCGCCAGGGCGCCGACGTGGGCACCCAGTACCGGTCCGCCATGTTCTACACCGACGACGAGCAGAAGCAGCTCTTCGAAACGGCGCGCACGCGCGCCGCCGAATGGTGGGGCGACGGCATCGTCACCACGATCGAGCCGCTCGACGAATACTTCGTGGCCGAGGACTACCACCAGGACTTCTTCGCGAAGAACCCCGGTCAGGGCTACTGCATGGCCGTGGCCCTGCCCAAGGTGAACAAGATCCGCAAGTCGTACGCGGAGTACATCGTCAGCTGATCTCGCCTGCGCCGGTTTGCGGATAGGTTCACGGCGCAACCCGCCGAAGGATCAGAAACGGCGTCTCAGAACGGCGGCGGCTCGTCGGACTCGTCCGGCAGTACCGGTTTCCGTTCCGGCGCCCGTCCGTCGTGTTCCGCTTTCGGTGACGGTTGGGGCTGGATGATGGTGGCCGGTTCGCTGATGAAGTGCCGCCCGGTCGGTGAGGTCCAGTAGAGCGTGCCGTCGGGCCGGATGTCGTAGGACCACCGGGTCTCGGACTTCAGCCCATGCTCACCGGGACACAAATGGGCGAGATTGTCGTGCGCGGTGAGCCCGTCGAACTGCCAGTCCAGCGCATGATCGATGTCGGAGTGCGCCGCGCCGCGGTTGCAGCCCGGGAACCGGCACGTCTCGTCCCGCACCTCCAGGTAGCGCCTGAGGTCTTTGGGCACCTTGTAACGGTCGCGG
>NZ_SOFY01000036.1 GCF_004402595.1 Cryobacterium shii
CCCGCCCGCCCGCCCGCTGGCCCTGCCCGCACGCTGGCCCCGCTCGCCCGCACAGCCGCGGAACCTGTGCCTGCCGCACGCCGGCGAACCAATTCGACGGAGATTTTCCGGATGCTGGACCGAAAACCTGTGTTTTGGGCTTTTTAGAGCAGAATCTCCGTCGAATTCGTTCGGGCGCCGGGGAGACAGGCGGAGGCTGCCCCGGCAGCGGACCCGCCGTGGCCGTCAGCCGGCCCGGCGGCTGCCGAAGGTGCGCCGGTAAGCCGTCGGCGTGGTCTGCAGCACCTTGAGGAAGTGGTGGCGCATCACGGCCGCCGCACCGAACCCCGTGGACGCCGCGATCTCCGCCAGGCTCAACCCGGTTTCCTCGAGCAGTTGCTGGGCGCGGAGCAGCCGCTGCCGGTTCAGCCACGCCGTGGGCGTCGTGCCGAGATCCGCCCGGAACCGCCGCGCGAAGGTGCGCGGCGACATCAGCGACCGCCGGGCGAGATGGTCGACCGTGAACTCCTGGTCGAGGTTTCGCAGCATCCAGTCGGTCACAGCCGCGAAGGAGTCGCTGCGGAACTCGGCCACCGGCTCCTGGATGAACTGCGACTGCCCGCCGTCGCGTTGCGGCGGCACCACCATCCGCCGGGCGATCACGTTCGCCGCCGAGGCGCCGAGTTCCTTCCGCACGATGTGCAGGGCGGCGTCGATGCCGGCCGCGGTCCCGGCGCCCGTCACCACCCGGCGGTCTTCGACGAACAGAACATCCGGGTCGACCTCGGTGAGAGGGCAGGCGCGCGCCAGCGCATCCGTGTACATCCAGTGAGTCGTGCTGCGGCGACCATTCAGGATGCCCGCGGCGGCCAACACGAACGCCCCGCTGCACACACTGAGCACCCAGGCGCCACGGGCCTCGGCCTCGCGGACTACCCGCAGGATCTCGGGGTGGATCGCCTCGCCCGCTTCGTAGGCGGAGATCGCGATCAGGTCGGCGTCCCCGGCGGCGGACAGGTCCTCGGTGACGATGATGTCGAAGCCCAGCTTCGTGCGGATGGGACCCGGCTCCGCCGCCGTGACGTGGAAGTCGAACGACGGCCCGCCGTGCTCGCTTCGGTCCATGCCGAAGACCTCACAGATCAGGCCGAACTCGAACGGCCCGAGGCCCGGCAGGGTGACGCAGACCACCTTGTGAAGCATGCGAAGCCCTCTCTGTCTGGCCGATCCAAGCCCGTAGCCCGTAGCCCACAGCCCGCAGCCGCAGCCGCAGCCGCACCCGCAGCCACACCCGCCGGCAAGGCCGGCGCCCGCAGCCACTGCCCCTTTTGGCAGGAATGTGTCGATTTCTGGCAATCGTGCCACTCGCAGCAGAAAGTCGCAATACCTAGAGTTTCTGCCATGACCATCATCATTCTGCTGGTACTCGGCGCCCTCATGCTGTGGGCCGTGCTGGCGACTCTGCACAGCCTGGGCGCCGACGGCTACGGCCGCAAGGAGCTGGCCGGGCGCAACATCCACCCGGAGGATCTGCCGCGCTCGCGCTAGGGTTAAGGCGCGGCAATGCGCGATTGCCGCCCGATCCTGTGAGGTTCAGATGGCGTGGCTTGTCACCGGCGGCGCCGGCTATATCGGCTCCCACATTGTGCGGGCTTTCCTGAAAGAGGGCATCGAGGTCGTCGTCATCGATGACCTCTCCAGCGGGCACGTCGAGTTCGTGCCGGCCTCGGTCCCGTTCGTGCAGGGCACCCTCCTCGACCGGGATCTGCTGATGCGCACCTTCGCCGAACACTCCGTGACCGGAGTCGTGCACGTCGCGGGCTTCAAGTACGCCGGAGTCTCCGTGCAGCGCCCGCTGCACACCTACGAACAGAACGTCACGGCCATGGCCGTCCTACTCTCGGCGATGCAGGAATCCGACGTCCCGCGGATGGTATTCTCCTCCAGCGCGGCCGTCTACGGCACCCCGCACGCCGACCTGGTCACCGAGGACACCCCGAAGAGCCCCGAGTCGCCCTACGGCGAGTCCAAGCTGATCGGCGAGTGGCTGCTGCGCGACCAGGCCGTCGCGGCGGGTCTGCGCTACACGGCGCTGCGCTACTTCAACGTGGTCGGCTCCGGCGCGCTCGAACTGCGCGACACCAGCCCGCACAACTTGTTCCCCCTGGTCTTCGACGCCCTGATGGACGGCCGCACCCCGAGCATCAACGGCGACGACTATGCCACCCCCGACGGCACCTGCGTGCGGGACTACATCCACGTGGCCGACCTGGCCGTCTCGCATGTGGCCGCGGCCCGGCGCCTGGACGCGGGGGAGCCCGTGCTGCCCGTCTACAACCTCGGCAGCGGCGACGGCGTCTCGGTCGGCCAGATCATGACCACCGTGGCCGCGGTGACCGGGATCGACTTCGCCCCGGTGATCGGGCCGCGCCGGCAGGGCGACCCCGATCGCATCGTCGCCTCCGGCGCATTGGCGGCACGCGACCTGCAGTGGATGATGCGGCACACCCTCGAGGACATGGTGCAGAGCGCCTGGCGGTCCCGGCAGGCCGCATCCGCCCCGCAATCCTGATCGATTTTCGCTCTTGGGCGAGTCGAAACCCTCCATCAAATATTGAGGGTTTACTATCTGCGACTTGACGGCAGGGAATTACACGGCTGTAATTAGGGCTTAGCGTAATTTTGGGCACATTTTGCAGTGGGGTGGGAGACGATATGGCGCTATCAGATTCTCGTTCCGGGGTACCCGAGGATTGGTTCATCGATCCTGTCCGTTTGGGTGTTCCCGGGGTTCGCACGGAAAACAGCGACGGCGATCCGCTGTCGTGGCAGTCGGACTCGCTCTGCGCGCAGACCGACCCGGAGGCCTTCTTCCCGGAAAAGGGCGGGTCGACGCGCGATGCGAAGAAGATCTGTTCCTCGTGCGAGGTGAGAACCCAGTGCCTGCAGTACGCGCTCGCCAACGACGAGCGATTCGGCATCTGGGGCGGCCTGTCCGAGCGCGAGCGCCGCAAGTTGCGCAAGCGCGCGAGCTGACACGAGACCGCATCCGGGGCGACGGATTTCGGGCTCGCCTTCGCAATTGAGCCTCACCGGGCCCGATCCGACCTAGGCTGGGGTCGATATGCATGCGAGAGTCACGGCCATCCTTGTCGCCCGGAACGGCGCGAAACACCTCGAGAGAACACTCGAGGCGCTGAGTCGCCAGACGCGCCAACCGGACGTGGTGATCACGGTCGACTGCGGGTCCTCCGACAAGACGGCCGACCTGCTGGCCGCCTTCGGGCCGACCCACATCATCTCCGCGGGCGCGGACCTCACCTTCGGGCAGGCCATAGCGACGGCCGCGCGGATCCTTCCGCCGCCGACGTCCGACGGCGAGATGCTCTGGCTGCTCGCCCAGGACAGCGCCCCGGAGCCCGGTGCGCTGGCCGCGCTGCTCGGGGAACTGGAGATCGCACCATCCGTCGCCGTCGCCGGACCGAAGGTCATGGACTGGCACGCCGGCGACTACATCCACAACTTCGGTCAATCGATGACCCCCGGCGGCTCCACCGTGACACTGGTGGAGAGCGAGCTCGACCAGGGGCAGCACGACGGCATGGGCGACGTGCTCGCGGTCAGCGCCGGCGGCATGCTGGTGCGCCACACCGTCTGGGATCAGCTGGGCGGCTTCGACCCCGCCCTGCCCTCCGCGGACGACGCCCTCGATTTCTGCGTGCGCGTTCGCATGGCCGGCTACCGGGTCTCCGGCGTCGCGTCGGCCCGGATCGCCACGGCCGGAGACGGCGTCGCCGGCACGAGCGGGTCCTCCCGTGGGCGTGCCCGCCGCAAGCGGCTGCGCGCGATGCGGGCCGCCCAGCTCCACCGCCGCCTCGTCTACGCCCCGGCGTGGACGATCCCGGTCCACTGGCTGGCACTGGTTCCCCTGGCGCTGCTCCGGTCGATCGGGCAGCTGCTGCGCAAGGAACCCGGGGCGATCCTGGGCGAGTTCTCGGCTGCGTTCGCGGCGGCCTTCAGCGGGATCCGCGTCAGCGCGGCGCGCCGCCGGTTCGCCGCCACCCGCAAGCTGGGCTGGGGATCGATCGCGTCCCTGCGCGTCTCCTCGGCCGAAGTGCGCCGTCGCCACGCGCTCAAGCGCGAAGCCAGTGTGACCGGCGTGCGCGGAGACCGTCCGGACATCCGATTCCTCTCCGGCGGCGGCGCCTGGACCGTGCTCGCGGCCGCGATCGCCGGGGTGGTGCTCCTGGCGCCGCTCCTGGGCGCCCGCACCCTCACCGGCGGCGGGCTGCTACCCCTGTCGGACTCCCTGGCCGAGCTCTGGGGCAGCGTCGGCTACGGCTGGCGGGACATCGGGCTGGGTTTCGTCGGCGCCGCCGACCCGTTCGCCGCGGTTCTGGCCGTGCTGGGCTCGCTCACCTTCTGGGCACCTTCCTTCTCCCTGGTGCTCCTCTACTTCCTCGCCCTGCCCCTGGCCGCGCTCGGCGCCTGGCTCGCTGCGAGCCGCCTCACCGAGCGCGCGTCCCTGCGCGCCGTCGCCGCCGTGCTCTGGATTCTCGCGCCCACCTTCCTCAGCGCCATCGCCGCCGGCCGCCCGGCCGCGATCCTGGTGCACCTGCTTCTGCCGTGGCTGTTCTTCGCGGGCTTCGCGGCGGCCCGCTCCTGGTCGGCCGCCGGCTCGGCCGCCCTCCTGTTCGCGGCGATCGTGGCCTGCGCGCCGTCGCTGACACCGGCGCTCCTGGCCGCCTGGCTGATCACCGTGCTGGTCAGCGGCCGCAGCGTGATGCGCTTCATCGGCATCCCGTTGCCGGCGTTGGCCCTCGCGGCACCGCTGATCCTGGACCAGGGACTTCGTGGCACCTGGCTGGCCCTGCTGGCCGACCCGGGCGTGCCCGTGCCGGGCCCGAGCGTTCCCGGCTGGCAGTTGCTCCTCGGCTTCCCGTCCGGTGAACTCGGTGGCTGGGCTCCGCTGCTCGAAATGCTCGGCCTGCCCGGCGTGCACGCCTCCGTCCTGGTGCCCGTCCTGCTGATCCCGCTCGCCGTCCTCGGCGGCCTCTCCCTCTTCCTGCACGGCGCGCGCGGCGCCGCCTTCTCCCTCCTGGCCGCGCTGCTCGGGCTGGCCACGGCGGTCGCCGCCGGCAGCCTCCAGCTGTCCTCGATCGGCGCCCAGACCCCGAGCATCTGGCCCGGAGCCGGCCTCAGCCTTTACTGGCTGGGACTGGTCGGCGCCGTCGTCTTCGCGCTCCGCGGACTGCGCCGGTTCGCCGTCGCGCCGGCCGTCACCGCGGTCGTCGCCCTGATCATCGTGGTGGCGCCGCTGGTCGCGGCCCTGCCGCTCGGCACCAGCGTCGTGCGCGAGGGCATCGACCGCACCCAGCCCGCATTCGTCAGCGCCGAGGCCCAGACGGATGCCCGCGTCGGCACCCTGCAGATCGTGCCGCAGCCCGATGGCGGCATCCTGGCGACCATCGTCCGAGGTCCCGGCACGACCCTCAACGCCCAGTCCACCCTCAGCAGCACCGATCGAACGCTCAGCGGCAAGGAAAGGGAACTCGCCGACCTGGCCGGAAACCTCGCCTCACGCAGCGGCCTGGACACCGCGGCGGGCCTGGCGGACTTCGGCATCCGTTTCGTGCTGCTCCGCCCGGCCGCCGTCACGCCCGCCGGTCCCGGTTCCGAGGCCCCGGTCACCCCGGCCGCGGCCGAGACCGCCGGCCGCACGATGACTGCGCTCGACGGCAACGCGGCGCTGTCGCCGGTGGGGGACACCGCATTCGGCCGGCTCTGGCGGGACGAGACCGTCGTCGGCGCCGGTCCGAACGGCACGATCCCGTCTCACCCCGGCGGCCCGCTCGGCGTCATCTCCCTGCTCGTGGCCGCCGTGGTCATCGGCGCCACCGTGCTGCTGTCCATCCCCACGGGCGCCGGCCCGGAGGCCGTGCGGCAGGCCAGCCGGGACGCGATCCGCGAAACGGCGAGGGCCAGGGCCAAACAGAAGGCCAAGGAGAAGAAGCGCACCGCCCGAACCCCGGGGAGGCGGAAATCGACTCCCCGCACGGCCGAGACGGTGACTCCGACCGCTCCGACGGATGCCGCGGCATCCGGGTCCGCCACGCCCGACGCCGGCGACGCAGTCAACACCGCCGACACAGTCAACACCGCCGACACCGTCAACACCGCCGACACAACGGGCCACCCCGGCACCACCGAGACGGCGACCCTCCAGGAGGAGGAGCACATTGCTCAGTAAACGCGGAATCGCCCTGTTCGGTGCGCGCGCGCTCGTGGGCGCCGTCGGCCTTGTCATCGTCGTCGCGGGCGTCGGTGCGGCGGCCGTCGTGCCCTGGCCGACCCTCGAAAAGGCCCCGCCCTCCGTTCTCGTGTCGCCGACGCCGAGCGAGCAGCAGCGGGTGTGCCCCGGCCCGCTCCTCACGCTCGCGGAGGACTCGACCCAGGCCCAGGCCGCCAGCTCCGTCGGCAGCGCCGAGGCCGTCTATGCCACCCGGTCGGTCGCGTCCGGCGCGGGCTGGACCGACCCGGAGGTTTCGCCTCTCACCGCCCCCGACAACGCTAAGGGCGACATCGACGGCGGGCCCCTGCTCCTGCGCGTCCCGGTCGAGGCGGGCGCGGACGCGGCGCCGCTGGTGTCCGGCAGCCAGTCCGAGACCGTGGCGAGCGAGACGCTCGGCGGCCTCGCCATCGCCGCGTGCTCCGAGGCGGCCAGCGACAGCTGGCTGGTCGGCGGCTCCACCGACATCGGCCGCACCAGCCTCGTGCTGCTGAGCAACCCCACCACGGTCACGGCCACGGTGGACCTGACCGTGTTCGGCGAGACCGGCCAGGTGGATGCCCCCGGCTCGACCGGCATCCTCGTTCAGTCCGGCTCGCAGCGGATCGTCTCCCTGGCCGGACTGGCCCCGAACCTCCGGTCGCCGGTGGTGCACGTGCAGTCGCGAGGCGGGCAGGTCACGGCCAACCTCCAGCAGAGCATCGTGCGCGGCATCGCGCCGGGAGGAGTCGACGTGTTCGGCGCCTCGTCCGGCCCCGGACGCACCCAGACCATCGCCGGCCTGCTGATCACCGCCGAGGCTCCCGAGGCCGCGCCCACCGAGGCCGGCGGCCTCGCCGACGGCGTCCCGTCGGTGCGCGTCCTCGTGCCGGGCGATCTGCCGGCCACGGTCGAGGTCGGGGTCACGAGCGCCGACGGTTCGGCGCCCGGAACCTCGGTTCAGATCGAGGTGCAGCCCGGCCTCACCACCGAGGTGCCGTTGACCGGGCTCGCCCCCGGCATGTACTCGGCCGCCCTGGTGTCCGACCAGCCGATCGTGGCCGCCGCCCAGAGCTCGTCCGCCGGGGCCGCCGGCCGCGATTTCGCGTGGTTCACGGCCTCCGACACCCTCGACGAGGAGTTCCTGGTCTCCGTCGCCTCCGGTCCGGTTCCGACCCTCGTGCTCGTGAACACCGGCGGCTCTGCCGCCACCTACACGGTCAGCCCCCGCTCGGGTGAGCCGGCCACGGTCGACGTCGCCGAGGGTCGCACGGCGACCCTGCTTCTCACCGCCGGCGGGAGTTACGTGGTGTCCGGCGGCTCCTCGACGGTGGCGTCGGTGACCTACGCGGGGGACGGCCTGATGGCATCCTTCCCGCTGAGTCAGGCCGGACCCCTGGCCGCACCGATCCGCGTCTATTCGCACTAGCCACTATCCGGCGGCCCCTGCCCGGCACCGGCAAACCGAACCGACGTGTTCGTGAACCCCTGGAGACATCCGTGACCGAGTCGTCCACCCCTTCCCGCCCACCTTCCGTCGACGAGGTGCGCGTCGCAGTCATCGGCGGATCGGGCCTCTACCGGCTCTTCGACGCCGGCACGGTGGTGTCCGTCGATATCGACACGCCCTACGGCCCCACCTCGTCGTCGATCACCATCGGCGAGCGAGCCGGGCGTCGCGTCGCGTTCCTGCCGCGTCACGGCGGCGACCACAGCGTGGCGCCGCACCTGATCAACTACCGGGCCAACATCTGGGCGCTGGCCTCGCTGGGCGTCACGGCCATCATCTCCTCCTCGGCGGTCGGCGGCGTCAGCCCCGAGTACCCGCCGGGGCTGCTGGTCGTGACCGACCAGTTCATCGACCGCACCACTGGGCGCGCCGACACTTTCTACGACCGGGGCACGGTCGCGCACCTGGCCGCGGCCGACCCGTTCGACCCCGAACTGCGGCGCTTCGCCATCGCCGCGCTCACGGCCCAGGACGAGGACTTCGCGCCCACCGGCACCGTCGTCGTGATCCAGGGGCCCCGGTTCTCGACCCGGGCGGAGTCGCTGTGGTTCCGCGCCGCGGGCGCCCACACCGTCAACATGACGCAGTACCCGGAGGTCGTGCTGGCCGCGGAGCTCAACATCGGCATGGTGAACCTCTCGTTCGTCACCGACGCCGACGCCGGGCTGGCCCCCGCCGCCGATGACCCGGGCGCGGCCGACCCCGACGCCGTGTCCGCCGGCCTGGTCTTCACGCGTCTCCGGGCCGCCCAGCCGCGCATCCTGGCCGCGATCGACGGAATCCTGCGCGCCCTGCCGCAAGAATTCGCGCCGCGGGAACTGATCGCCCCGGAACACGTGCGCGCCGTGCTCGATCGCCGGCCCGGTTCGGCCGCCGACCTCCCGGCCAGCACCGACGCGTCCGTCCCCGTCGTCCCTGACGCCGTCGTCCCCGTCGTCCCCGTCTCCGCCGTCCCGGTCTCCGCCGTCCCGGTCTCCGCCGTCCCGGCCGGAGTCGCCGAATGACCGGGCGACTGCTCGTCACGGGCGGCGCCGGCTTCATCGGCGGCGCGATCGTGCAGGCCGCCCTCGACCGGGGCTGGCAGGTGCGGGTGCTCGATTCCCTCCGCAGCGATGTGCACGGGGGCCTCCCGGTGCTGCCCGCCCAGGTCGACGTGATCGTCGGCGACGTGACCGACGCATCCGTCGTCGCCCTCGCCCTGCGCGACACGGATGTCGTCTGTCACCAGGCCGCCAAGGTCGGCCTCGGTGTGGACTTCGCCGACGCCCCGGACTACGTGCACAGCAACGAGGTCGGCACGGCCGTTCTGCTCGCGGGGATGACCTCGGCCGGGATCGACCGGCTCGTCCTGGCCTCCTCGATGGTGGTCTATGGCGAGGGCAGCTACCGGGGCGCCGGGGGCTTCACCCGCCCCGGGCCGCGCCGTGAGGCCGACCTGCTCCGGGGCGTGTTCGACCCGGTCGACCAGGCCACGGGCGAACGGCTCGAACCGGTGCTCGTCTCCGAGGAGGACCCGCTCGACCCGCGCAACGTCTACGCGAGCACCAAGCTGGGACAGGAATATCTGGCGTCGGCGTGGGCCCGCTCCACCGGCGGCCGGGCCGTGGCCCTCCGCTACCACAACGTCTACGGACCGGGGATGCCGCAGAACACCCCCTACGCGGGCGTGGCGTCGCTGTTCCGCTCGGCCCTGGAACGCGGCGAGGCCCCGCGCGTGTTCGAGGACGGCGGCCAGCGCCGCGACTTCGTGCACGTGGCCGACGTCGCGTCCGCTAACCTCGCCGCTCTCGACTGGACCGAATGCGCGGAGCCGTCCACGTTCCGTCCGTTCAACGTCGGCAGCGGCGTCGTGCACACGATCGGCGAGATGGCGGCGGCCCTCAGCCGGGCCACCGAGGGCCTCGCTCCCGTCGTCACCGGGCAATTCCGGCTCGGCGACGTGCGGCACATCACGGCGTCCTCCGAACGGCTCCGCCGCGAACTCGACTGGGCGCCGTCCGTCTCGTTCGAGGACGGCATGCGCGCGTTCGCGACCGCGCCGCTGCGCGCCGCCGTCACCCGGTAGCCCCCCGGCCCCCGCCCCGGGCCGAACCAATTCGACGGAGATATTGCTGTAAAACGGCTCTTATGGCGTATCCGGGGCCGATTCGGGCAGAATCTCCGTCGAATTCGTCAGGGACGGACACCGGCCAGCAGCCCCGGACACCCGCCGCCGTCGCCCACCCGCCGCGAAGCGACGGGCAACCGGGCTCAGTGCGCCGCCCGGCCAGCCGCCGCGACCGGATGTTGCGGCAACAGCACCTCGAACCGGCATCCATTCGCCACGTTGTGCACCCGAACCTCGCCCCGGTGGGCCTGCACGATCCCCTGAACGATGGCCAGGCCGAGGCCCGCGCCGCCGGAGCCGAGGGGCTCGGCCGCCGGGGTGCGCGGACCGCTGGCCCGCCAGCCGGCCTCGAACACCCGGCCCAGGTCCTGCTCCGGGATGCCGCCCGCGGCATCCGTCACCGAGATCAGCGCGCGGTCGGCGGTGCTCTCCGTGACCGAGACCACGATCGGGCTGCCAGGCGGGGAATGCTGGATGGCGTTCATCACCAGGTTTCCGACCACCCGGGACAATTCGCGCGGGTCGGCGAGGATGGTCAGCCCCATCTCGCCGGCGAAGCGCAGATCCAGGGACTTGGCCTGCGCGATCGGCCACAGGCCGGCGACCGTGTCGCTGATCAGGTCGTAGAGCGACACCGGTTCCAGGCGGAGGCGCAGGGTTCCGGAGTGGATCTTGGAGAGTTCGAACAGGTCGTCGACCATGCCGGTGAGCCGGTCCACCTGCCCGCGCATCTGTGTGTAGTACCGCTCCGGGTCCTCGGCCATCCCGTCTTCGAGAGCCTCGGCCATGGCACGGATGCCCGCGAGCGGCGTCCGCAGATCGTGCGAGATCCAGGCGATCAGTTCCCGCCGTGACTCCTCCACCCGGTTCTCGCGGGCCCGGGATTCGGCCAGGCGTTCCCCGGTCGCGGCCAGCTCCCCGGCCAGCGCCGTGAACTCGGTGTTGCTCTGCCGGTCGGTAGAGGCGATGCGTTCCCCGCGTCCGATACTCGCCGCGGCCGAGCGGAGGGTGCGGCTGTCCCGGGCCAGCTGGCGTCCGAGTACCGCGGCCATCATCAGCGACACGAGCCCGGCGACTCCGGCCACGGAGTAGAACACGGTGAGGTCGTGCCGGGACACGTACATCTGGGAGGCGACCACCGCCATCCCGCCGACCACCGACACCACCGTGGCCAGGGCGACGACCATGAGCTGCAGCACGAGCGAGGACCGGGCCAGCAGCCGCAGGGAGAGCAGGCCGCCCGCGCCCACGACGACCGCGCAGGCCAGCGCGAACAGGGAGACGGCCAGGAGCACGTCCGGTGTCATCAGGACCGTCCCGTCAGGGCCAGGGGAACCGGGTCGAACCGGTAGCCGACCCCCCAGACCGTGTTCAGCAGCCGCGGCGCGGCCGGGTCGGCCTCGATCTTCTCGCGCAGCCGGCGCACGTGAACGGTGACCGTGGACAGGTCGCCGAACTCCCAGCCCCAGACCGAGCGGAGCAGGTCCTCGCGGCTGAGCACCTGGTGCGGGCGCCCGATCAGGTAGGCCAGCAGGTCGAATTCCCGGGAGGTCAGCACCAGCGGCTCGCCGCGCAACCGCACCTCGTGGGCGAGGGCGTCGAGGCTGAAGTCGCCCACCACGACCAGGCCGGCCGGCACGACCGCGGAGACGCTGCGCCGCAGAACCGACTGCACCCGCAGCACGAGCTCGCGGGGGGAGAACGGCTTGGTCAGGTAGTCGTCGGCGCCGGCCTCCAGGCCGTCGATGCGGTCCTCCTCCTGGTTGAGGGCGGTGAGCATGATCACCGGGATCTCCCAGTCCGAACGGATGCGGCGGCACACCTCGATGCCGTCGACGAGCGGCAGCATCCGGTCGAGCACGACCAGATCGGGCCGCAGTCGCTCGGCGGTCTCCAGTGCGGCCAGCCCGTCCGCCGCCTCCTCGACCAGGTACCCGGCCGCTCGCAGGTAGCGGCAGACGATCTCGGAGACCGTCGGGTCGTCGTCGACGACGAGGATGCGGCGTGGGGTCGGTGCGATCGAGCGCGAATCGCCGGGGGGCAGGGAGGAAGGCACGACTTCAGGATAGGGCGGGCGGCGCCGGGCGTGCCGGGCCGGTGCCTTCAGTGCCGTTTGTTCCTCACTCCGTAATCTCTTCGGGCGTTTCGGCCGAGGCCGCCGCCCTAGTGTCGATGCATGACTGTGATCCACACGGACCTCGTGTTGCCGTGCCTGAACGAAGCCGCCGCCCTGCCCTGGGTGCTCTCGCGCCTGCCGGAGGGATACCGGGCCATCGTCGTCGACAACGGGTCGACCGACGGTTCGGCCGAGATCGCCGCGGCGGCCAGCGCGCAGGTGGTGCACGAAACCCGCCGCGGCTTCGGGGCGGCCGCGCACGCGGGCCTGCTCGCCGCCACCGCGCCGATGATCGCGTTCTGCGACGCCGACGCCTCGATGGACCCCGCCGAACTGCCCCTGGTGGTGGACCCGGTGCGAGCCGGCACCGCCGACCTGGTGCTCGGCCGGCGCCGGCCGGTGACCGCGAAATCGTGGCCGCTGCACGCGCGCCTCGCCAATTCCAGTCTGTCCTGGCGTCTGCGCCGAATAACAGGGGTGAACATCCATGACCTGGGCCCGATGCGGGCCGCGCGCCGCGAATCCGTGCTGAACCTCGACCTCCGGGACCGCCGCAGCGGCTACCCGCTGGAGATGTTCCTGAAGGCGGCGGAGGCCAACTGGCGCATCCTTGAAGTCGACACCACCTATTCCCCGCGGGTCGGCCGCAGCAAGGTGACCGGCACCGTGCGCGGCACCCTGATCGCGATCAACGACATGTCGGCCCTCCTCCGGGAGACGCGCCGATGACGACCATCGTCGTGATCGCCAAGGAATGCCTGCCGGGCCGCGTGAAGACCCGCCTGCACCCGCCGCTCAGTCTCGAGCAGGCCGCCGTGCTGGCCGCGGCCAGCCTCGACGACACCCTCGCGGCGCTCGCCACCCTGCCCGCGACCCGGCGCATCCTGGCCTTCGACGGTGTGATCCCGCCGGCCGCGGCGGCCGGGTATGAGATCTTGCCGCAGTCGCAGGGAACCCTCGACGTGCGGCTCGCCGCCGTGTTCGATGCCTGCGAAGGGCCCACCGTCCTGGTCGGCATGGACACCCCGCAGCTCACCTCTTCCCTGCTCGAACCCGTCTTCACCGACTGGACCGACGACGTGGACGCCTGGTTCGGCTTCGCCAACGACGGCGGCTTCTGGACCCTCGCCCTGAACGACCCGAGCGGCGACCTGATCCGCGGCGTGCCGATGTCCCGGGGCGACACCGGCGCGCTCCAGCTGACACGGCTGACGGATGCCGGGCTCCGCGTCAGCCTGCTGCCGACACTCACCGACGTGGACACCATCGACGACGCCCGCTCGGTTGCGGAGATCGCGCCGACCGGCCGGTTCGCCGCAGCCCTGAACGCCATGATGGCCGCCAGCACGAAGGACGGCCTCCGATGACGCTCCTGGCCGCACGACTCGACGAGGAGTGGGCGGCCCCGCCGTCCACCTTCGGGGCCGGCGGAGCCGAGCCCTATGCCGCCGCGCTGCGCAACAATGACAACGTGCTCTACCTGCGCCGGGCCCGCCCGGGCAGCGCGTCCGAGGCTTCGCCAATCGACGCCGGACGGTGGAGCGCCGACGCCGACGACACCGACCAGCGCCTGCTCGACGGAGTCACCGGCCCGGTTCTCGACATCGGCTGCGGTCCGGGCCGGATGGTGCGGGCCGCCATGGGGCGCGGCCTGCCCGCCCTCGGCATCGACGTCTCGGCGACGGCGGTGCGGATGGCCGCAGACGCCGGCCTCACCGTGCTGCAGGGCAGCGTCTTCGACCCCATGCCGCGGGAGGGCGCCTGGGCCGCGGCCCTGCTCGTGGACGGCAATATCGGAATCGGCGGCGACGCATCCGCTCTGCTCACGCGGTGCGCCGAGTTGCTCGCGCCGGGCGGCGCGCTGCTGGTCGAGCTGAGCCACGACGCGGCCAGGGACGAGAGCTACCTCGGCATGATCGAGGATTCCGCGGGCGGCCGGAGTGCCGTGTTCCCCTGGGCGGAGATCGGCATCCACGCCCTCCGGGACCGCGCCGGGGCGGCCGGCCTTGTCGTCGCTCAGGACTGGCGGCTGGACGGCCGCTGGTTCGCCCGCCTGCTGCGCGCGTAGAGCAGGCCGGCCCACACCGTCGTGACCAGGGCGAGGGCCGCCCAGAACAGGGCCAGGTTTCGGCCGTAGTCGAGCGGCAGAATGCTCGGGTTGTTCGGGCTGAGGCCCTGGGCGACGATCGCGGGCACCACGATCAGCGTCATGATCGAACCGACCACGATGGCGCCCTGCACGAGAACCAGGATCGTTCCCGTGGCCCGGTGTCCCGCGCGGCGCAGCAGCAGGCCGAGGAAGAAGACGACGGGCGCCAGGACGGCGTCGTGCAGCACGATCGCCGCGCCGATCCAGAGCGCGACCCCGGGCAGGCGGGTGATCCGCACGGTGTCGAACAGCACGTAGAGGCCGAAGACCAGGCCCGCCGTGCCGATCAGGATCAGCACGGTGCGGGCCACGCGCATCCGCTTGATTTCGGTGCTCATGCGGTGATCGCCTCGATCCGGCTCAGCCATTTGGTTTGCAGCACCCCGGGCCGGCCCGGGGCGATCATCCGCGCCGGGTAGCCGTGCTGCAGGTCGAGCGTCTCGCCGTTCAGCTCGAGCGCCACCAGGGTCAGCGGGTCCCGCACGTATTCCGGTCCCATCTGGGTGCGGCGGAAGCTGCCGCGTTGTTCGAGGCTGGTCAGGCGAAAGGATGCGTCCGGGTCGGCGTCGACCAGGTCGGCCAGGTCCCGCAGGCGCACGCCGCGCCACACCGCCAGCTGGCTCCAGCCTTCGACGCAGGCGATCGGCAGTTCCACCTCGGTCTGCGGCATGGCCTCGAGCTCGGCCCGGCTGAAGCTGCGTTCCACCCCGCCGGCAGCGAGGGTGAGCGCCCAGCCGGCGGCGGTGGCCGACGCGGTCACCCCGGCCCTCTGGGCGGTGCGGTTCACCGGGACGCCCTGCTGGCCGACGCCCTTCTTGCGCGGCCCGAACACGTTCAGCGCGTCCAGCGGCGCGAACGTCTGGCCCGCGGTCAGCCCCACGACGGCGGCGCCGGCGATTCCCACGGCGGTCAGGAAGCCCCGGCGGCTCACGGAGGTCGGGGCCGCGGGCGTGGCGTCGATCCAGGCCAGCAGGCGCCCCGTCACCCCGGACGGCCGGCGGCTGCCCCAGAGCCGGACGGCCTCGAGTCGGGCCGCCTCGGCGTCGGCCGCGCCGGGCGCCTCCGTGGCGCCTGCCGCATCCGTCGCCTCGCGCTCTGCCTCGTGCCGGGCGCTCCAGAACCGGGTGATGATCGGCAGCTTGATGCCGATGTGCAGCACCAGCAGCCCCACCAGCACCCAGCCGAGGGCGTAGTGCACCTCACGGAACGGGAAGGGCCATGGGTACCACTGGTAGGTGTTGAGCAGGCCGATCGTGATCTGCACCAGGGAGGCGCCCACGAACAGGGCGATCGACGCGCGCTCGAGCAGGTGCAGGAACGATTTCACCGGCGGGGACGCGAACAGCTCGGGGAAGACGATGTAGAGCTTGGCGAGCAGCAGCGGGAAGCAGGCGATGCCGGCCACGATGTGGGTGCCCTGGCTGAACTGGTAGAGCAGCGCGGGTCGGGTCGGGAACCTCATCCACGGGAGTGGTTCCTGCAGGAAGTGGCTGTACACGCCGGTGCCGAAACAGACGATGAAGGCGACGCCGAGCAGCCGGCCGATCACGACCGCCATCCGTGGATTGCGCGACGGGGTCGCCAGCGCGCGCTGTGCCTCGTACATCATTCGCCTCATGGTTCCATTGCATCATCCGCGGCGCCCGGAGAGGCGGCGCAATCCTTACGGTCCGGTGACGGGCAGCCGGCCGGTGGGATGCCTGCGCCCGACTCCGGCAGGATTGCAGGGTGCGCATCATTGTCATCTCCGTGATCCTGGCCGCCAGCGCGGCCCTGACCGGCTTCAGCGTGCTCGCGTACGACCTGTTCAAGCCCGGTCGCGACACGGTTCCTCTCGTGATCTGCACCGCCGGGCTGTGGCTGCTGTTCGCGCTCGCCGTGCTGCTCCTGCGCGGGGTGCGGGGCCGGGCCGTGGTCGTGCTCATCCTGGCCGGCTCGGCCGTGATCGGGGCCGCGGCCATGATCGGCCCGCCCAATACGAGCACCGACTCGGCGCGCTACGCCTGGGACGGCGTAGTCGCCACCGCGGGCGTCTCACCGTATGCCTACACGCCGGCCGACGACCGGCTCGACCCGTTGCGCCCCGGCTGGCTGTTCCCGGCGGCGGAAACGACCGACGCCGGCACGCCCGTGTGCGTGGGCGAACGCATCCAGACCGCGCACAAGACGCCGTCCGGCGACATCCTCTGCTCGGCGCTGAACCGCACCGGCGTGCCCACGATCTACCCGCCGGCCGCCGAGATCTACTTCGCCGGCGTGCGTGCGCTCACCGGCCCGGACGCCCAGTACTGGCCGTTGCAACTGACGGGGCTGCTGCTCAGCGTCGGCACGACCGGGATGCTGCTGGCCGGGATGCGCCGCCGCGGCATCGACCAGCGTCACGCCGCGCTCTGGGCCTGGTGCCCGCTCGTGGCCACGGAGGCGATCACGAACTCCCACGTGGACATGCTCGGGGTGGTCTTCACACTCGCCGCGGCGTTCCTGGTGTCCACCCGGCGCTACTGGGGCGGCGGGATCGCCCTCGGCGCGGCGATCGCGACCAAGCTGATCCCCGTGCTCGCGGCGCCCGCCATGCTCCGGCGCCAGGGCTGGAAGGTCACCGTGGCCGCCATGCTCACCTTCCTGCTGCTCTACGTGCCGTACGTGCTCACCACCGGCATCGGCGTGCTCGGCTACCTGCCCGGCTACCTCTCCGAGGAAGGCTACGAAGACGGAACCCGCTTCGCCCTGATCTCTCTGGTGGCCCCCGGCGGCTCCGCCATCATCGTCGCGGGCGCGGTGCTGGCCGTGATCGCGGTGTTGGTGATCTGGAAAACCGATCCGGACCGGCCCTGGCTGGGTCAGCTGGTCATCATCGGCAGCGCGCTGCTGATCCTGTCTCCGCGGTACTCCTGGTACGCCCTGCTCCTCGTGCCGTTCATCGCCCTCAGCGGTCGCTGGGAGTGGTTCGCCGTTCCGCTGGCCCTCACGCTGCGGCTGCTGGTGCCGTCGCTGCCGGTGACGCGGGTCGCCCTCGCGGCGGCCGTCGTGCTGATCGTGGCCATAACGATGTACCGGGCCGGTCCCGTGGTGTTCCAACGCCGGATCCGCCCGGTCACTCGTCCGCCCCGACCCGTTGCTTGAGCCGGTCCACACCTCCCGCGAGCCGGTCAGTGGTTCGTGGCGCAGGTTGTGGCAGCCGGCGCACGGTAGAACCTGCGCCCGCTCCCACAAGGTGCGCCGCGACGCGGTGAGTGAGTGCGGATTCAGCGCCACCGACTCCCATCAGGCACACAAAGAACGGGCCCGCAGCGCAGATGCGCGGCGGGCCCGTCCGGATGATGCCGGTGTGTGCCGGCGGCTACTTGGTCGCGACCGTGATCTTCGCGATCCCGACCAGGAGCTGGTCGGCGACGGCATCCGTCTTGAACGTGTCGTTCAGCAGGCCGGCCGCCTCAGCGGAGATGTGCACGGTGGTGCCCTCGAGGATGGCGTTGTCGCCGTCCATCTGGAGCGGCTTGAGGGTGCCGCCGTAGAGGTTGAACAGCAACACCTGGGTGGCGGCCGAAGCACCGTTGACGCTCACGTCACCGAACAGCTTGCTGGTGCCGGGGTCGATCGTGAAGTTGGTGAGCTCGACCACCGTGTCGCCGCCGGTCAGCGAGAAGCCGGAACCCTCGTGCTCGATCGAGCCCTGAACGAACGGGCGGTAGCTTTCTTCGGGGTCGTAGTAGTCCACGTTCCCACCGGTGATCGGGAAGTGCAGGCTGCCGTCGGTCAACGTCGCGGTTCCCACGGTGCCGGGGGTGAGGCCCAGGCTGGTCAGGGCTGCCGCGAAGTCGGCGTCGAGGAGGACGGCCGTGTCGACACCGGTCAGGGCGGGGATGGAGGCGAGGGCCTTCGGCGCGGCCTCGGCGGAAGAGGACGACTCCGTCGACGACTTCGGGGTCTTGGCGTCGGCGCTGCTCGAGCAGGCGGCGAGCCCGGCGATGAGAAGACCGGCAGTGGCGAGGCCGAGAGTGGCCTTGGTGAATGAACGCATGATGTGATCCTTCGTGTCTGGGTGGGTGTCGCTGTCTTGGTGTTGACATTGGTTCGGCCCCACCCATGAAACGGTTTGGTTCAATCTGAAATTCATTCGAGGCGGCCCCGATCCGGCCGGGCGCACAGAAAACGCGGCCGAGGACAACCTCGGCCGCGTGCGGACTTGCGCGTGCTGATGCGCGGCGGGGCCGCGTCTAGAAGTGGCGGAACCGGTCGGGCGCCAGGTCCCACGGATCCTTGCCGAGCAGCTCGGCGATTGCGCGGAACACGCAGCTCTCGATCACCATCCGCCGGTGCAGGTCGTCGTTGCGGTGCAGGCGGCTGAGGCGCTGGATCGGCAACCGGTAGAGAACGATGCGGCGTTCCTGGGGGAACACGGCCCAGCGCTCGACGCCGACCCCCGGAATCACCGTCGCGGGTCCGGCTGCGACCTCGAACCGGGCATCGGCCAGTTCGTCCGGCCAGACCGAACGCAGGTAGTCGACGGTCGAGGCGACGGTCATGTCGAAGGTGTCGATCCGGGTCTGCAGCGGCGGCAGGTACGGGCCGGTGGCAGAGCTGCGGATGCCGCGGCCGTGCCGGTCGCGGCCGCGGCCGCGCTGCACGGGTGCCGGCGTCTGCGCGGCCGAACGACGAGGACGGGACATATAGTCATCCTAGTTCCGCTGGATGAACGGGTAGCCTGAGGGCAATGTCATTCCGGCCCTGTTCCCGTGTCGCCTGCCCGGACGAGTCCGCCGCGACCCTCACCTTCGATTACGCCGACTCCATGGCCGTTCTCGGCCCGCTGTCCCTCCGCCGTGAACCGCACAGTTTCGACCTGTGCGTCCGTCACGCCCGGCTCACCTCCGCCCCGCAGGGCTGGCAGATGATCCGGCTCAGCCGAGCAACGGATGACGCTGCCGCGCTAGGTTGTGCGGAATGACCACTCACAGGATCGACGATGCCCGCGCCCGCCTCGATGCCGTCGCCCGGCCAGACGGCCTGCGCGACGAGACGGGGGAGCTGCTGGCGGCGGACCTGGTCGCAGCCGTCGCCGCCGCGTTCGTCGATGAGATGGACGCCGGCGAGGCGGGCGCCGGTGAGGTCCTGCTCGGTCACGACCGGGCCGGCCTTCCGGCCGAACTAGCCGCGGCCGTGGTCCGTGGCGTTCAGGCCCGCGGCGCCACGATCGTCGATCTCGGAGCCTGCCCGACCGACCTGGCCCGCTTCGCTTCGGGCCGTCTGGCCACCCCCGCCATCATGATCGCCGCCGGTCCCGGCCCGGACGGCGCGGTCGGCCTGGGCTTCCTCCGCGCGGGCGCCGAGGACCTCACAGTCCACACCGGGCTCGACGCCGTCCTGGACCGCGCGGCCCACTACCTGGCGGAGGGGCTGGCGCCGGTGGCTTCGCCCGCCAGCCTCCGCGAGGTGGATCTGCTCCCGGACTACGCGGCGACCCTGCTCGCCCTGGTCGACCTCGCCGGCATCCGCCCCCTCACGGTCGTGGTCGACGCCGGCCACGGGGCGGCCGCCGTCACGATCCCCGCGGTCTTCGGCACCGACTCCGGCCCGGGCTCCAGCCCGGCAGCCGGGACAACTCCGCTGCCGATCACCGTCATCCCGCTGTCCTTCGACGCCGGCGCCGACGCCGAGGGTCGGCCGCAGGAGATCGACCCGTTCGATCCGGGCAGCCTGGTCGACCTGCGGAACGCCGTGGTCGCCAACGCGGCCGACCTCGGCCTCGGTTTCGACTCCGACGCGGGACGCTGCGTCGTGATCGAAGAGAACGGTGTGCTGGTGGATCCCTCCGCGATCGGAGCGCTGCTGGCCCGCCGCGCAATCGCCCGGGAGCGCGCACGTCGTCCCGGTCCGGTGGCCGCGCCCGACACCGCGCCCGACATCCTGGTTGCGCACAGCCTCATCGTCTCCCTCCGCGTGCCGGAGACGATCGAGGCGGCCGGGGCGATTCCGGTGCGCACCGAGTCCGCTCCCGCACTGCTCCGGGCACGGATGCGCGACGACGGCGCCGTCTTCGGCTGCGGCCATGCGGCCGACTACTATTTCCGCGAATTCTGCGATTCCGGCAGTGGTCTGCTCGCGGCCCTGAACCTGCTGGCCGAACTCGGGGGCCAGGCGCATCCGTTGTCGGAGCTCGCGGTTGAATTCTCGCCGTACGCCCGGTCGGGCGAGATCAGCAGCCCGGTCGAGGACCTGCCGGACGCCTACGCCGGCATCGTCGAGGCCTACACGGGCGTGGCCGAATTCGACGAACTCGACGGCCTCACCGTCACCGGCATGACCAGCGCCGACGAGCCGTTCTGGTGGTTCAACGTGCGCCCGTCCCAGACCGAGCCGCTACTGCGCCTCACCGTCGAGGCGGCCACCCCGGCGGCGATGATCCGCGTGCGCGACGAGGTCCTGGCCCTCATCCGCGGCGAGTGATTCCCGGCCGGTGATTTCGCGGCTTGAGGTTACGACTGCGTTTCGGGCTGCGCGTGTCGTTTGGGGGCTGCCGGCACCTGACATACGTTTGCCCGGGCGCATCCTCACGGATGCCCGCCCGTCCCCGCGCTGCGCGGGGAACGAATACAAGGATCTTGGAGTCACATGGACGTTTCGCCGAAGACTGACCGCACCACCACGAAAACGGCGGGCGGCGCGGGGGAGCTCAAGCACACCCTCAAGCCGCGCCACCTGTCGATGATCGCGATCGCGGGGGTGATCGGAGCGGGGCTGTTCGTGGGCTCCGGCGCCGCGATCCAGCAGGCGGGACCGGGCATCCTGGTGGCCTACGCCGCCGCCGGCTTCGTCGTGATCCTGGTGATGCGGATGCTCGGCGAGATGGCCGCAGCCCACCCCGAGACCGGATCCTTCTCCAGCTACGCCGACAAGGCCCTCGGTCGCTGGGCCGGGCTCAGCATCGGCTGGCTCTACGCCTGGTTCTGGATCATCGTGCTCGGCATCGAGGCCACGGCCGGAGCCGCGATCGTGCACCGGTGGGTCCCGGAAATCGACCAGTGGGTCTGGGCTCTGCTGCTGATGGTCCTGCTCACCCTCACCAACGTGGCCTCGGTCAAGATGTTCGGCGAATTCGAGTTCTGGTTCGCCTCGATCAAGGTGGCGGCCATCGCCGTCTTCCTCGTGCTCGGCGTCGTCGCCATCGTCGGCCTGATGCCCGGGGTGGAGGCGCCCGGACTGAGCAACCTCACCGGCCGCGGCGGGTTCTTCCCCAGCGGTAGCGGCGCCGTCCTCGGCGGAGTGCTCGTGGTCGTGTTCTCGTTCTTCGGAGCCGAAATCGCCACGATCGCCGCCGGCGAGTCCGAGAACCCCGTTGACGCCGTCAAGAAGGCCGTGAAGTCGACGGTCTGGCGCATCCTCGTCTTCTACATCGGCTCCATCGCGGTCGTCGTGACCCTCATCCCGTGGGACAGCGCCTCCGTCGCCAAGAGCCCCTACGTCGCCGTGATCGAGCTCTACGGAATCCCCGGGGCCGGAACGATCATGGACATCATCGTGCTGACCAGCGTTCTGTCCTGCCTCAACTCGGGCCTCTACACCGCCAGCCGCATGATCTTCTCGCTTTCCGCCCGCGGCGACGCGCCCAAGTCGTGGTCGCGCGTGTCCGTCAGCGGCGTGCCGCGCGGCGCGGTGCTGGCTTCGACCCTCGTCGGGTTCATCACGGTGGGCCTCAACTACCTCGCCCCCGATACCGTCTTCCTCTACCTGGTGAACACCTCCGGCGCCATCGCACTGCTGGTCTGGCTCGTCATCGCGGTCTCGCAGCTCGTCCTGCGCCGACGCATGGGGGCGGAGGCGGCCAGCCGCCTGTCCCTGAAGATGTGGGCATTCCCCTACCTCACCTGGTTCGCGATCGGCAGCATCGTCGCCCTCCTGGTGGGAATGGCGATTCTGGAACGCACCCGGATGGAACTCCTGATGAGCCTGGCCCTGGCGGCCGTCGTGGTCGGCATCGGCCTGTGGAAGTACCGCGCGGACAAGGGCAAGCCGCACACCGGCGCACCCGCCTCCAAGCTCCCCGCCGCCGACCCGGCCGGCGCTCCGGAGCGCGACGAGGTCGCCCAGCCGGTCTAGCCCCCGCCCACCCGTCCTGCACTCCCCGCCCGCCCGAACGAATTCGACGGAGATTCTGCCGAAATCAGCCTGTTTTGCTGGTTTTTGCCCTCCGGGGCGCAAAATCTCCGTCGAATTGGTCAGCGGCATTCCGCAGGCGGGTAATGGCATGATGGTGGCATGACTGCCGTGTCGCCTTCATCGTCCACAGTGTCCGCCTTCAAGATCGCTGACGTCTCGCTCGCCGAGGCCGGGCGGCACCAGCTGCGTCTCGCCGAGAACGAGATGCCGGGGCTGATGGCCCTGCGCGCCGAATTCGCGGAGTCGCAGCCCCTCGCCGGCGCCCGCATTGCGGGGTCGCTGCACATGACGGTGCAGACCGCCGTCCTGATCGAGACCCTCGTGGCCCTCGGCGCACAGGTGCGCTGGGCCAGCTGCAACATCTTCTCCACCCAGGACGACGCGGCCGCCGCCATCGCGGTGGGCCCAACCGGCACGCCGGAGTCGCCGGCCGGTGTGCCCGTGTTCGCGTGGAAGGGCGAATCGCTCGAGGAATACTGGTGGTGCACCGAGCAGATCTTCGACTGGAGCGCCGAAGCCGCCGCCGCGGGAGAGGCCTGGTCAGGGCCGAACCTGATCCTCGACGACGGTGGTGACGCCACAATGCTGGTGCACAAGGGCCGCGAGTTCGAACTGGCCGGCGTCGTGCCGGTTACGACGGATGCCGACAGCCACGAATACGGGGTCGTCCTCGCCGCCCTGCGCCGCTCCCTCGAGACCTCGTCCGACCGGTGGACCCGCATCGCCGAGGCCCTCACCGGGGTCACCGAAGAGACCACCACCGGAGTGCACCGGCTCTACGAACTCGCTGCCGCGGGTCAGCTCCTGTTCCCGGCGATCAACGTTAACGACTCGGTCACCAAGTCGAAGTTCGACAACAAGTACGGCATCCGTCACTCGCTGCCGGACGGGCTCAACCGCGCCACCGATGTGCTGATCGGCGGCAAGGTGGTCTTCGTGGCCGGCTATGGCGACGTGGGCAAGGGAGCCGCCGAGGCCCTCCGCGGCCAGGGCGCGCGGGTGATCGTGAGCGAAATTGACCCGATCAACGCCCTGCAGGCCGCGATGGACGGCTTCCAGGTGGCCCGGATCGAATCCGTCGCCCCGCAGATCGACATCTTCGTCAGCGGCACCGGCAACTTCAACGTCATCACGACCGAGCACATGCTCCGGATGAAGCACCTCGCGATCATCGCGAACGTCGGCCACTTCGACAATGAGATCGACATGGCCGCGCTGGAGTCCCTCGACGGTGCGGTCCGGATCGAAATCAAGCCGCAGGTCGACGAATGGCGGCTGCCGAGCGGCCGCAGCGTGCTCGTGCTGTCCGAGGGGCGACTGATGAACCTGGGCAACGCCACCGGGCATCCGTCGTTCGTGATGAGCAATTCGTTCACCAACCAGGTCCTGGCCCAGATCGAGCTGCATTGCTACCGGGAGAAGTACCCGGTCGGCGTGTATGTCCTGCCGAAGCACCTCGACGAAAAGGTGGCTCGGCTGCACCTCGACGCCCTGGGCGTGGAGCTCACCGTTCTTACCCCGGAGCAGTCCGCGTATATCGGCGTTCCGATCGAGGGACCCTACAAGGTGGACCAGTACCGCTACTGATCAAGCCGCCGGCCGCGGGGCGTGACACGCCCGGGGTTGCACTGGTTTTGACGGGCCCGCCGGGGGACCGTAATGTATTCAAACGTACCCCACAGGTGCGGAAAGCCGCA
>NZ_SOFY01000085.1 GCF_004402595.1 Cryobacterium shii
AACCCCGCGCCTGGCGGACGCGCCCGCCGCATCGGAATCGGACCAACCAAACTCGTACGTACCGAGCCCCGCAAGTTCGGGGCGGTCAAGCAGGACATCAGCCATGTTTACCTCTTCTTCCATCCACGACAACCCGGATATTAGTCCGGTCATCCCCGGCGGGTCTCGATCAGGAGAACCGCGGGAACGGGTTGTGAGGACGGCTACTTTGCGCGCCTTTACACGTTCAAGGATCACGCCGTGCTGCATCGCGGTCATCTGGACAGCGCGCATAAAAAATCGTTGAACACCCCACCCTAGGCTCTTGGTTTTCATCTGGCTAGAGGCCGGCGGGGTTTCGCAGCAGCCCCGGAGGAGCGGATGCCCAGGCCGGTCCCCGAGGGCACGGTGGACACATCCTCCCCGCACGGAAGGGCCTTAGAGTGTCTGAATACTCGTGCCCACGACGTCGCTTCCACCGAGCGGGCCGGGCGCGAACATCCGACGTGAAAGTCCGAGGAACCCATGACCGACACCATTGCTCCCGCCAACCCCGCGCACGGAGTCGGCCTGACCGAGGCGGCCGCGCAGAAGGTGCGCAGCCTGCTCCGTCAGGAGGGGCGCGACGACCTGCGACTGCGCGTCGCCGTGCAGCCCGGCGGCTGTTCCGGCCTGATCTACCAGCTCTACTTCGACGAGCGCATCCTCGAGGGTGACGCGCGCGTCGACTTCGACGGCGTCGAGGTCGTCCTCGACAAGATGAGCGTGCCCTATCTCGAGGGCGCGTCCATCGACTTCGAGGACACCATCGCGAAGCAGGGCTTCACCATCGACAACCCGAACGCCGGCGGCAGCTGCGCCTGCGGAGACTCCTTCAGCTAGCGGACACTCCGGCGGCACGGGATCGGATCGGCGCGGCCTCGCATCCGTTCGCCGTCGGGTTCAGCCACCGCCCACATGGATGCCCGGCCGGCGCGCCGGATCGGTCTCGCTCTTGCGCAGGATCTCGCGCACCACGGGGGCGGTGTCGCCCTGGCCCAGCAACAGATAACGCAGGAGGTGCCCGATCGGGTTACCCTCTGACCATTCGAAGTAAGCCTGCGGGCGCACCTCGGTCGCATCCCGGAGGGCCAGCAGGATGGCCGCGATGGCGTTCGGGGCCGCCGGGCTCTCGGCGCGGAGAATGCGGTACCCGTCGACTTCGACGCCTCGGACGCGCAGCGTTTCGCTGAAGCTCGACGGATCGACCACGGTGATCTCCAGGAACAGGAGGTCGGCCGCGCCGGGAACGGGGTTCATGCCTCGCTGTTCCCGTTCCTTGTCGGCGTACTCCGCCCGGTCCCCGGTGGCCCGTTTGTTCGCGATCAGGTTGAGAGCCCCGTCGAAGACGATCGAGTCCCGCACGAAGCGACGGGCGGCCTCATCGAACTCGACCCGTTCCACCCGCAGCTCCGTCGTGCGCGACACCCGGGAGATCAGGGACACGGTGACGATTCCGAGGATGAAGAAGATCGAGATGGTGATCCCGTCGGGTTTCTCGATGATGTTGTCGACGAGCGCGTAGACCAGAACCAGGGTCAGGATGCCGAAGGCGATGCCGGCCCTCCGTTGCTTGTGGGTCACCGCCGAGATGGTGACCGCCACGGCCCCGGACACCATCATCGCCAGGATCCCGGTGGCGTACGCTCCGGCCTGGGCGTTGACGTCGGCGTTGAACCCGATCGTGATCAGCACGCTGACGGCCGTGTAGACCAGCACGACCGGTCGAACGGCGCGGCTCCACTCGGGGGCCATCCCGTAGGCCGGGAGGTAGCGGGGCACGATGTTGATCAGGCCCGCCATCGCCGATGCGCCGGCGAACCACAGGATCAGGATGCTGCTCACGTCGTAGACCGTGCCGAACCCGTTCCCGACGAGTTCGTGCGCCAGGTAGGCCAGCGCGCGACCGTTGGCATCGCCTCCCGGCTGGAACGCGTCGGCGGGGATCAGGACCGTCGTGACCAGGCTGCTGGCCAGCAGGTAGACGCTCATGATGACGGCCGCGGCGGTCAGTAGTTTGCGGGTGTTGCGGATGCGCGACGCGAGCCGTTCCTGGGTGGTCTGACCGCTCGCGGCGACCAGCGGCATCATGCTGACGCCGGTTTCGAAGCCGGAGAGGCCCAGGACAAGGAGCGGGAAGGCGATGATCGCCGGGCCGAGGATGTTGCCGAAGCCCAGGCCGCCCGAGGTCACGGCGTCGGTCCACGCCGTGAGCGTGCCCGGGTCGGTGACGATGCCGTACAGGCCGACGGCGATCACGATCCCGTTGAGGAGCAGGAAGATCACGACCAGGGGCACGGCGACCGCGACGGCCTCGCGGAAGCCCAGCAGGAACACCCCGCCGAGCACCAGGAGCAGCGTCACCGTGATCGGCACGGCCTGCCCCTCGAGGAAGGCCGGCGCGTAGGGATTCTCCAGCAGGTGCACCGTGGCATCCGCGGAGGAGAGGGTGATGGTGATGATCCAGCTCGTGGCGACGAAGCCGAGCAGCACCAGAACGAAGACCTTGCCCCGCCAGAACGGGAGGAGGCGCTCCAGCATCGCCACCGAGCCCTGCCCGTGCGGGCTCTCCTTGGCCACCCGGCGGTACATCGGCAGCATGCCGAGCAGGGTCAGGGCCACGATCAGGAGGGTGGCCAGCGGCGACAGGGCCCCCGCCGCCAGAACGGCGATGCCCGGCAGGTATGACAGGGTCGAGAAATAGTCGACGCCGGTCAGGCACATCACCTTCCACCAGGAGTGCGTCGACTCGGTGCTCTCCGCGGCCTCCGGCCCCACCGGCTGCACCTGGTTCTGCATCAACCAGCGAGCCAGGGGGCTCGGCGGCCCCCCGGGGAGGAGCGGCCGGGGAACGCTCTCGGGAATCTCCGGAACCTCAATTGCAGTCATCAGTGTCCTTTGCACACGCTTCGTGTCCGCCGATGGTCAGGTCGTGAGACCGCGCCGGCACAACCACCATTCTCGACCCCGTCGCGCCCGTTTCAACCCGGCGCGCCCTAATTGAGCTCGTCGGGCTGGGCAAGCGGCCCCGGCCGCGTCAGCGTGCGCCGACGACCATCCACCGGGAGGCCCGGGCGCGCAGCCCCAGGGTCACCGCGCGGGCGCCGAGGTACCCGAACGCGAAGGCCGACATCAGCCAGGCCAGGCCCGCGGCCCCGGAGGGCGCCCAGAGCATGACCGCGACGGCCAGCGGTGCGAAGGCGGCCAGGTTGACCACGCCGGTCAGGGCCAGGTAGCGCGCGTCGCCCGCGCCGATCAGCACCCCGTCGAGCACGAAGACCACGCCGCCGAGCGGAACCGAGAGCCCGAGCACGATCAGCGTCGCCGGCAGCAGGCCGCTGACCTCGGTCGCGGTCGTGAACAGCCGGCCGAGCACCCCGCTCGCGGCGACCACGAGAAGGCCGAGGGCGGCTCCGCTGAGCACTCCCCACTCGAGGCAGCGCCGCAGCACCGCGCGTACGCCGGCCAGGTTGCCAGCGCCGAGGCCCTGGCCGACGAGCGCCTGGGCCGCGATCGCGAGGGCGTCGAGGGCGAAGGCGAGGGTGGCGAAGAGTGTCATGGCGATCTGGAAGGCCGCCAGTTCGGGGGACCCGAGGCTCGTGGCGACGTAGACCGCGAGGAGCATGGCTGCCCGCAGGCTGACCGTGCGCAGGAACAGCCAGCCGCCGGACGTCGCGCCGCGCAGCATCCCGGCCCGGTGCGGGCGCAGGGGCGCGCCCTCCCGGCGGGCATGGCGGCCGACGACGGCCAGGTAGACGGCCACCATCGCCCACTGGGCGACGACCGTGCCGAGGGCCGAACCGACGATGCCGAGGCCCAGCCCGTAGATGAACAGCGCATTCAGCAGGATGTTGGCCGAGAACCCGATCCCGGCCACCCACAGCGGGGTGCGCGTGTCCTGCAGCCCCCGGAGCAGCCCGGTCGCCGCGAAGACGAGCAGCATGGCCGGCAGGCCGAACATCGAGATGCCCAGGTAGCTCGCGGCCGCGGCGGTGACCGCGGCATCCGCCCCGAAGGCGCCGACGAGGAGGGGAGTGGCGAACCAGCCGACAATCGCGAGCACCACGCCGAGGCCGAGGGCCAGCCAGAGCCCGTCGATGCCGACGGCGACGGCCCGGCGCCGGTCACCGGCTCCCAGCCAGCGGGCCACGGCGGGCGTGGTGCTGTAGGCCAGGAACACCATCAGCCCGATGATCGTCTGCAGCACCGCACTGGCGAGGCCGAGGCCGGCCAGCGGCACGGTGCCGAGGTGGCCGACCATGGCGGAGTCCGCGAGCAGGAACAGCGGTTCGGCGATGAGCGCGCCGACGGCGGGGAGGGCGAGGCGCAGGATCTCGCGGTCGATGGGCTGCGGGCGGAGCATGGTGACGGTGATGCTCACGACTCTAGTTCAGCCGTTCGGGAGCGCCCGGCCTCTCGCCCGCCGGGGCGCCGCGGGCCCGGTCGTGAGGGTGCCGCGCGCCGGGCCAAGTGTGCCCGTTCCGGTCGAGAGTGGCCGGCATTGCGGGCACTCTCGACCGGAATGGGAACAAGGGGCGGTGGGGGAGTCGGTTCCGGGCGCCGTGGGGCGCAGCTTGGGCAGCATGAGCGCCGTCATCGAGACCCGAGATCTGCAGAAGCGATTCGGCCGGGTGCGGGCCCTCGACGGCCTCGACCTGTCGGTCCCGGCCGGCGAGGTGCACGGCTTCCTGGGGCCGAACGGGGCCGGCAAGTCCACCACGATTCGCGTGCTGCTCGGCCTCTACCGCGCGAGCGGCGGCACCGCGACGGTGTTCGGCGGCAACCCCTGGACGGATGCCGTGGCCCTCCACCGCCGCATCGCCTACGTCCCGGGCGACGTGAGCCTGTGGCCCAATCTCTCCGGCGGCGAGGCGATCGACCTGCTCGGACGACTCCGCGGCGCTGACCCCGCCGCGAACCGGGACCGTCGCCGGCACCTCCTCGAGGTCTTCGAACTCGACCCGACGAAGAAGGGACGTGCCTATTCGAAGGGCAACCGACAGAAGGTCGCGTTCGTCGCCGCCCTCGCGACGGCGGCCGACCTGTACATCCTGGACGAGCCGACCTCCGGCCTCGACCCGCTGATGGAGGCCGTCTTCCGCCGTGAGATCCGGGCCGCGGTATCCGACGGCGCCACCGAACTGCTCTCGAGCCACATCCTCTCCGAGGTGGAACACCTCTGCGACCGGGTGAGCATAATCCGGGCCGGCAAGACCGTCGAGACCGGCACGCTGGCCGACCTCCGCCACCTCACCGGCACCGAGATCGCCTTCGCGAGCACGGGTCTGACGGATGCCGACCTGGCCGGCTGGCCCAGCGCATCCCGGCTGCCCGCGATCTGGTCAGCTCGAACGGGCAGGTGGCCTTTACCGCCGACAACGACGCCCTGCCCGAGGTGCTGCCGGTGCTCGCGCAGCTGCGGGTGCAGGGCCTGACGATCGCTCCGCCGTCGCTCGAAGACCTCTTTCTGCGCCACTACCGCGACGAGATACCGGGTCGGCCGGCCGCCGGAGCGTCCCGATGAGCACTCTCGGGCCTCTGCTGCGGCTCCGCCGCGACCGGTTGCAGGTGCCCGTCTGGATCGCCTCATTCGGCGCCCTGGCCTTCTTCAGCGGCGTCGCGGTGGCGGGCAACTTCGGCGCCCTGGCCGAGCGCGAGGCCCTCGTGCGCATCGCCGTGCTCACCCCCACCATCCTGATGTTCCGCGGCGCGCCCCAGGGCGCCGCGGTGGATGCGCTCGTCTTCTTCCTGACCTTCGCCACTATCGCCCTGATGGCCGCCTTCATGAGCGCCTTCCTCGCCGTGCGGCACTCGCGCGCCGAGGAGGCGTCCGGGCGGGCCGAACTGGTCGGTGCGACGCCGGCCGGCCGGCTGATCCCGCTGGTCGCCACGATGGTGCACGGCGTCGGGACGGCCCTCGCGGCCGGCGCCGCGGTGGCCCTGGGCCTGCTGGCAGCCGGGTTCGAGGCGGCCGGTTCGACCCTTTTCGGGCTGGCCGTGGCCGGCACTTCCGTCGTCTTCCTCGGCGTCGGCCTGGTCTGCGCCCAGATCATGCGCACCTCCCGGGGCGCGAACGGGCTCGCGTCGGCGCTGATCGGCGTCGCCTACGTGCTGCGCGCCGCGGGGGATGCCGGGGGCGCGCCCTCCGCCGACGGCCTCCGCATCACCAGCGCGTGGCCGAGCCGGCTCTCGCCCATCGGCTGGGGCCAGCAGACCCAGGCGTACACGACCAACAACCCCACGCCCCTGCTGCTCGACCTGGCGTTCGCGGCGCTGCTCCTCGGCGTCGCCCTGGTGCTGCAGGCGGTGCGTGACCTGGACTCCAGCCTGATCGCGGAACGACCCGGGCGCGAGCATGCCCGGCGCACCCTGCGGGGCTCGTTCGGCCTGGCCTGGCGACTGCAGTATCCGGCGATCCTCGGCTGGTCGATCGCCGGTCTGTTCCTCGGCGTGGTGGCCGGCACCCTCGGCGAGACGGTCGTCGACCTGGTGCGGGGGAACGCCGCGTTCGAGGGGATCCTCGCCGGGATGGCGGGAGGCGACCGCGGATCGATCATCGACGTGTTCACCGCGGCCCTGTTCGGCCTGATCGGCATTCTTGCGGCGGCGGCCGCGATGCAGGCGATGATCCGGATGCGCCAGGAAGAGGCCGACGGTTCGGCGGAACTGCTGCTCTCCGCGCCGTTGAACCGCGTGCGCTGGCTGCTCGACTACATCCTCCTCGGCGGCCTGGCCCTGACGCTGGTGCTCGCGACGGCGGTCGTCGGCGCCGTCCTCGGGCTGGCCCAGACGACGGCTGCCCAGGCGGGCGACCGGATTCGGAGCGTCGCCGAGTCCGGGCTCGCCCAGGTTCCGGCGGCCCTGCTCATCCTGCTCGCCGGGGCCCTGTTCTTCGCGTACCTGCCGCGCGCCAGCATCGGGATCGGCTGGGCCCTGCTGCTGGTCGCCGTGCTGATCGGCCAGTTCGGCGACCTCCTCGACCTGCCGGACTGGCTGCAGGCCCTCTCGCCGTTCAGCCACACGCCGGTCGTCGTCGGAACCGGAGCCGACTGGAGCGAGGGCTGGTGGATGGTGGGCATCGCGCTGTGCCTCGGCGCCGCGGCGGTCATCGGCGTGCGTCGGCGCGACCTGGCCCTGTGAGCCCGAACCCCGCGACCATCAGGCGAGAGCGCATAGGGTGGGAGGCATGACTGACCTGGTGACCGCGTCCGGAATCGACATCGACGAACTCGACCCCGCCCTCCGGCCGCAGGACGACCTCTTCCGCCATGTGAACGGCAAGTGGATCGCCCGCGCCGAGATCCCGGCCGACAAGGCCCGCTGGGGGTCCTTCTACCTGCTCGCCGAGGAGTCGGAGAAGGCCGTCAGGGTGATCATCCTGGACGCCCAGTCCGCGGTGCCCGGCACCGAGGAGCGCAAGCTCGGCGACCTCTACGCGAGCTTCATGGATGAGGAGCGCGTCGAGCGGCTCGGCGCGACCCCCCTCGCGGCCGACCTCGCCACCATTGACGGCATCACCTCCATCCACGCGCTGCTCGGCACCCTCGGCCGCTTCGAGCGCGCCGGCGTGTCCGGCGCCTTCCAGCTGCACGTGGACAACGACCCCGGCGACCCCGAGCGGTACCTGGTCTTCGTCGAGCAGGCCGGGCTCGGCCTGCCGGACGAGTCCTACTACCGCGATGAGAAGTCCGCCGCCATCCGCGAGGCCTATCAGGCGTTCCTGGCCCGGATGCTGGGCCTCGCCGGCCTCGCGGACGCCGCCGGCCGGGCCGAACGCGTCTTCGCCCTCGAAACAGAACTCGCCACCCACCACTGGGACAAGGTTCGTTGCCGCGACAGCGAGAAGACCTACAACCTCAAGACCTGGGGCCAGGTGACCGCTCTCGCTGCCGGCGCCGACCTGCAGCTCTGGCTGGAGGGGCTCGACGCCCCCGCCAACGCCTTCGACGAGGTCGTCGTGCGCCAGCCCAGCTTCGTGACCGGGCTCGCCGAGATGCTGACCGAAGACCGGATCGAGGCCTGGCAGGACTGGCTGCGGTGGCAGGTCATCCGTTCGAGCGCCGCTTTCCTCTCCAGCGACTTCGTCGAGGCCAGTTTCGACTTCTACGGCCGCACCCTGACCGGTACCCCGCAGCTGCGGGACCGGTGGAAGCGCGGCGTCTCCCTGGTCGAGGGAGCACTCGGCGAGGCGGTCGGCCGCATCTACGTGGAGCGTCACTTCAAGCCCAGCGCCAAGGCGAGCATGGACGTTCTCGTCGCCAACCTGGTCGAGGCGTACCGGCAGAGCATCATCCAGCTCGACTGGATGACCGAGGAGACCCGCACCCGGGCCCTCGAGAAGCTGGAGCTGTTCACTCCGAAGATCGGCTACCCGGTCAAGTGGCGGGACTATTCGAGCCTGCCCGTCTCCGCCGACGACCTGCTCGCCAACGTTCACGCCACGAACGAGTTCGAGTTCCAGCGGGAACTCGGCAAGATCGGCAACCCGCTCGACCGGGACGAGTGGTTCATGACCCCGCAGACCATCAACGCGTACTACAACCCGGGGTTCAATGAGATCGTCTTCCCGGCCGCGATCCTGCAGCCCCCCTTCTTCGACGACGCGCGCGACGCCGCGGCCAACTACGGTGCCATCGGCGCCGTGATCGGCCACGAGATCGGCCACGGCTTCGACGACCAGGGCTCGAAGTACGACGGCACCGGGCTCCTCATCGACTGGTGGACCGAGGATGACCGCATCGCCTTCGAGCAGCGCACCAGCTCCCTGATCGAGCAGTTCAACGAGCTCGCGCCCCGGCAGGTGCCCGACCACCACGTCAACGGTGCGCTCACCGTCGGCGAGAACAGCGGCGACCTCGGCGGACTATCGATCGCCTGGAAGGCCTATCTCCTCTCACTGGACGGCCAGGAGCCGCCCGTGATCGACGGGTTCACCGGCGCGCAGCGGTTCTTCCTCTCCTGGGCGCAGGCCTGGCAGCTGAAGATGCGCGACGAGGAGGCCATCCGCCTCCTGTCGATCGATCCGCACTCGCCCAATGAATTCCGCTGCAACCAGATCGTGCGCAACATCGAAGCGTTCTACACGGCCTTCGACGTCACGCCGGAAGACGAGTTGTGGCTGGCCCCGGAAAAGCGCGTCACGATCTGGTGACCGCCCAGGACTCAGAGCGACGGTCTCGTCACTCGTCCGCGCGCCGCGGGCGGCACGGCGGCACGGAGTCCGCGGGGAACTTCGGCCGCGGATTCCAGGCGCTTGGGGAGCTCGCCGTCGACGGGGTGCAGGTCTCGGCCCGGGCCACAGACCTGGTCACCGGCCGGGTGCTCTTCTCCGTCGACGACCACGTCGTCATGCCCACAGCGGGCATCGGCACCGTGCTCCTCCTGATCGAGGTGGCGGCCCGGCTCCGGGACGCCGACTTCGGCGCGTACACGATCCTCGATCGCACCGTCGCCGACTCGGCCGGCGGATCCGGCCTCTGGCAGCACCTCCAGGCGCCGTCGCTGCCCGTCGCCGACCTGGCGGCCCTGATCGGCGCGGCCAACGACAACCTGGCCACGAACGTGCTCATCCGTGCGGTCGGGCTGGACGCCGTTCGCGCCCGCACCGAACAGCTCGGCCTCGGCCGAACGGCCCTGCTCGATCTCGTGCGCGATCGCCGCGGTCCCGACGACGCGCCCCAGCTGTCGGTCGCCAGTGCCAAGGAGCTGACCTGGCTGTTCACGGCGCTCGCCCGGGGCGAGGTCGTCGACGCCGAGGCGAGTGAACGCGTGATCGGCTGGCTGTCGCTGGGCGCCGACCTGTCCATGGTGGCCAGCGCCTTCGGCTTCGACCCGCTCGCCCACCGGGAAAAAGACCACGGCCTGCTGCTGGTCAACAAGACCGGCACGGATGTCGGCGTCCGCAGCGAGGTCGGCATCCTGCGTGGCCCCCGCGCGGGCGTGACCTACGCGGTGTCGATGTCCTTCGCCGACACCCGCCTGTCTTCCCGCCTCGCCGTGCTGGACGGCATGCGCGCCGTCGGCCTCGACCTGCTGGAATACGTGCACTGACCTGCCGCGACGCTGCCCAGCGAGACGCTGACACAGCGCTGCCCCGCGAAGGGATCCTTCGCGGGGCAGCGGGCCGGTCGACAGCAGGTGTCAGCAGCAGGTGGTCACAAGTAGGTGCTCAGCAGCAGCGACCCTGCGGGTTGATGTCCTGCCGGTCGGTCTGGTCCCGCCAGAATTCGCGTTCCGTCATCATCCGCGGGGAGTCGCAGGCTGCGGCATCCGTGGCATGAAGCGACTCGTGGTGGGCCTTGTACTTGTCCCAGGCGTCTTCACCCATGACCCCTTTCACGAACCAGGCGACGTTCCTGGCGCCGGTGCGAACCGTGGCGAGGAGATTCATCGGCGGGTCGTCCTCTCCGGGGTGCCGACCTTGGCAACCTTGGCCTGCGCGGTCTGCGCGTCCCAGAGCGACGACAGGGCCTTCTCGGCCGGGGTCGCGCCGAAGCCCGACGGGGCGAACATCTGCGACGGCACCGCGTCATCTTCATTGGTGCCGAAGTCGCGGGTCTTGTAGGACTTCCATGTGGCCTGCACGGCGGTGATCATCACGATGATGGCCAGCACCACGAACAGGATCGAGAGGATGCCCTGAACCATCGTGTTGCGCACGACGGCTTCCATCGCCTCGACGGTCTTCGCCGTGCCGAAGGTCGTGAGCCCGTCATCGAGCGCCTTGGAGAAGGCGCGGTTCTGGGCGAAGTAGCCCACGGCGGGAACGGTCGAGAAGATCTTCAGGAACGACGCGTAAATGGTCACGACGGCGGCGAAGGTCAACGGCAGGGCCACGATCCACAGGTACTTGAACAGCCCGCGCTTGGCCACGATCGCCAGGCAGACGGCCAGCGCGATCGCTGCGAGCAGCTGGTTCGCGATGCCGAACAGCGGGAACAGTGTGTTGATGCCGCCGAGCGGGTCGGTGACTCCCATGATGAGCACGGCACCCCAGGCGGCGACCATGATGCCGGTCGTCAGCCAGGCGCCTGCACGCCAGGACGTGTTCTTGAACTTCGGGAAGAAGTTGCCCAGGCTGTCCTGCAGCATGAAGCGGGCCACGCGGGTGCCGGCATCGACGGCGGTCAGGATGAACAGGGCCTCGAACATGATGGCGAAGTGGTACCAGAACGCCATCATCCCCTGGCCGCCGATGACCTGGTGCATGATGTTGGCCAGTCCGACCGACAGAGTCGGGGCGCCGCCGGAGCGGGAGACGATGGTGGACTCGCCGACGTTCTTCGCCGTCTCGGTGAGCATGTCCGGGGTCAGGTTGACGCCGGTCAGGCCCAGGCCGTTCACGAATGCGACGGCGCCTTCGACGGTGCCGCCGGTGAGGGCAGCGGAGGAGTTCATGGCGAAGTAGATCCCGCGGTCGATCGACAGGGCGGCGACGAGCGCCATGATGGCAACGAACGATTCCATCAACATGCCGCCGTAGCCGATGAAGCGCGTCTGGCGCTCCTTCTCGATCAGCTTCGGCGTGGTGCCGGAGGCGATCAGGGCGTGGAAGCCGGAGAGGGCGCCACAGGCGATGGTGACGAAGAGGAACGGGAAGAGCGAGCCGCTCACCACGGGGCCGCCGCCGTTGACGAACTCGCTGGTGGCCGGTGCCGCGATCTCCGGGCGAACGATGATGATCGCGAGGGCGAGCATCCCGATCGTGCCGATCTTCATGAAGGTGGAGAGGTAGTCCCGGGGAGCAAGCAGCAGCCAGACCGGGAGGATGGCGGCCACGAAGCCGTAGATGATGATGCCGATCGCGAGGGGCAGCGGGTCGACGTGGAAGAAGGATGCGCCCCACTCGGTGTCCGCGATCATGCCGCCGCCGACGATGGCGGCCAGTAGCAGGATGAATCCGATGATCGAGATCTCGCTGACGCGGCCCGGGCGGAAGAAGCGCAGGTAGACGCCCATGAACAGGGCGATCGGGATGGTCATCGAGACCGAGAAGACGCCCCACGGGCTGGCCGCGAGGGCGTTGACGACGACGAGGGCGAGGATGGCCACGATGATGACCATGATCGCGAGGGTCGCGATCAGGGCGGCCGTGCCGCCGACCTTGCCGAGCTCGTCCCGTGCCATCTGGCCCAGGGAACGTCCGCCGCGGCGCATCGAGAAGAACAGCACCAGGTAGTCCTGAACCGCACCGGCGAGGACGACGCCGACGATGATCCAGATCGTGCCCGGCAGGTAGCCCATCTGGGCGGCCAGGACGGGACCGACGAGCGGTCCGGCGCCGGCGATCGCGGCGAAGTGGTGGCCGAAGAGGACTCGGCGGTCAGTCGCGGCGTAGTCCTTGCCGTCGGCCTTGTATTCGGCCGGAGTCGCGCGCCGGTCATCGGGCCGGGTCAGGTGCTTCTGGATGTAGTTGGAGTAAAAGCGGTACCCGATGAGGTAGGTGCAGACGGCGGCGAAGACGAACCAGATGGCGTTGACGGTTTCCCCGCGAACCACGGCGAGCATCACCCAGCTCAGGCCGCCGAGCAGTGAGATCCCGCCCCAGAGCGCGATCTTGGCCGGAGTCCAGTGCGCCTCTTCGGCGTCGTGCGTGGTCTGGTCGAGGGCTACGGGCAACAGCGCCGGATCCCGGTCCAGTGCGTCCACCCCCTCGGTTGAATCGTGTGGCGTGCGGGGCTTGGTGCCCATGATCTCTCCCTTGAGGCCCCGCAAGGACTGCGGAATTCCTTAGCTAGGCTAACAGCCGAACGGCGGAATCCGGACGCACGCCTAAAATAGGGTGAGCGCCGGTCGGCTTGTGCCTGATCCTCCGCGATTTCCCGCTCTTTCCACCTTTTCCACCTTCGACCATTGGAGCCACCGTGGCCGCCCCCACCCGCCTCGATTCCGTCATCGCCCTCGCCCGCCACCGCGGGTTCGTCTTCCAGGCCGGTGAAATCTACGGCGGATCCCGGTCCGCCTGGGACTACGGGCCGCTCGGGGTGGAGCTCAAGGAGAACATCAAGAAGCAGTGGTGGCGCTTCATGGTCACCAGCCGCAACGACGTGGTGGGCCTCGATTCCTCGGTGATCCTGCCGCGCAAGGTGTGGGAGGCATCCGGTCACGTCGAGGTCTTCAGCGACCCGCTGGTCGAGTGCACGAGCTGCCACAAGCGGTTCCGGGCCGACCACCTCGAGGAGGAATTCGAGGAGAAGAAGGGCCGCCCGCCCGAGGGCGGCATCGACGGCATTCCCTGCCCGAACTGCGGCAACCGCCACATCTGGACCGAGCCGCGCGCCTTCTCCGGCCTGCTCAAGACCTACCTCGGCCCGGTCGACGACGAGGCCGGCATGCACTACCTGCGCCCCGAGACCGCGCAGGGCATCTTCGTGAACTTCGCCAACGTGCTGCAGGCGGCGCGCATGAAGCCGCCGTTCGGCATCGGCCAGATCGGCAAGAGCTTCCGCAACGAGATCACCCCGGGAAACTTCATCTTCCGCACCCGCGAGTTCGAGCAGATGGAGATGGAATTCTTCGTCGAGCCGGGCACGGATGAGACGTGGCACCAGTACTGGATCGACCAGCGGATGGCCTGGTACACCGGCCTCGGCATCAACATCGACAACCTGCGCCTGTTCGAACACCCGGCCGAGAAGCTCTCCCACTACTCCAAGCGCACCGTGGACATCGAATACCGCTTCGGCTTCAGCGGCAGTGAATTCGGCGAGCTCGAAGGCGTCGCGAACCGCACCGACTTCGACCTGAAGACGCACGCCGCGGCATCCGGAAAGGACCTCTCCTACTTCGACCAGACGAAGAACGAGCGCTGGGTCCCGTACGTGATCGAGCCCGCTGCCGGCCTCACCCGCTCGCTGATGGCGTTCCTCGTGGACGCGTACCACGAGGAGGAAGTGCCCAACGCGAAGGGCGGCGTCGACAAGCGCACCGTGCTGAAGCTCGACCCGCGCCTCGCGCCGATCAAGGTCGCCGTGCTGCCCCTGTCCCGCAACGAGGCGCTGTCGCCGATGGCGAAATCCCTCGCGGCGCGGCTGCGCGAGTCGTGGAACGTCGACTTCGACGACGCCGGCGCGATCGGCCGGCGCTACCGCCGCCAGGACGAGATCGGCACCCCGTATTGCGTCACGGTCGACTTCGACTCGCTCGAGGACCAGGCCGTCACCGTGCGCGACCGCGACACCATGGCGCAGGAGCGCGTGCCGCTCGACGCGCTCGACGCCTACCTCGCCGTGCGCCTCCGCGGCGCCTAGCCGGCATTCGGCCGTCGTCGGCGCCCCGTCGCCGGGGTCTGTCGGCGTCGCCGCCGGTTTGTGCGCATAACTCCTGCAATTCGACACGGCCCGGCCGCGCTCCCGCGTGTTTCCGGGGCGCCGGCCGCCCCGCGCGACGAATTGCAGGAGTTATGCACGTGCTGGGCACCTGGGCGACCCGGAGAGTTGCCGGTGACCGGGTAGCGAGGCGGGGTGGTCTGCGGGGCTGACTCGGAAGAGCGGGGTGACCGGTGGGGCTAACTCAGGAGGAAACCCGGCCGGTGGGGCTAACTCAGGAGGAAACCCGGACGGGAGCCCGGGCAGGCCCGGAACGGCGGGACGCCGGCGGCCCGGCTCGGCGTTTCTCCTGAATTAGCCGCAAGAGGCGGCGGGAGACGGATGCCCGGACGAAGACGGGGTCAGGATGCCGCGGGGCCGATATCGGCCACCGTGGCCGACGAACCGGCGGCTGGAAGCTGAACCTCGATGCCGAACAGGGCGCCGAGCCCGGTCAGGTACGCGGCCTGCTCGCCGGCGCGGGCCAGTTCGCGGGACCGCACCATCGGGGTGTGCAGCAGCACGCCGGCGAGGTGGCGCAGGGCAGCCTCGGTCTGCTCGCTGGAGTCGCCCCGGCCGCGGGCCCGCAGGATCTCGCCGTCGAGGATGTCGAAGACGTGGCTGCGTAACGCGACGACGGCCGGGGCCAGGCTCTGTTCTTCGGCGACCGCGGAGAATTTGCGCGCCGCGCGGCCCACGATCAGGCGGGCGTCGCTGGTGGCATTGAGCTCTTCCAACGGCGCGTGGATGCGGATGGTCTCGAGGTCGAGGAGTTCCACCCCCGCCAGTTCGGTGACGTCGGGGTCGACGTTGCGCGGCAGCCCCAGGTCGATGATGAGCCGGCGCGGGGCCTCGGCCGCGGCATCCGTCGGGCAGGAAGGAAGGTGCGGCAGGGCGCCTCCGACCGGGGTCTGCGCCGTGACGGCCAGGCCGGCGCGGAGAAGCGCCGCGTTGACCACGTGGTCGTCGGCGGTCGTGCAGGTGAGGATGAGGTCGGCCAGGGCCGATTCCGCCGCGAAGTCCGCCTCGGCGACGGCGGTGATCTGGTGCGAGGAGGCGAATTTGCGGGCGCGGCCCGACGGGGAGTACACCCGCACGTCCTCGGCGCCGAGGTCGCGCAGGGCGGCGAGGGAGGCGCCGGCGTACCGGCCGGTGCCGACGAGGAGAACGCGGGTCTGGCCCCAGTCCGTGACGCGGCTCTCGGCCAGTTCGAGCGCGAGGCGCACCAGCGAACGGCCGGCGGCGCCGATCCCGGTGCGGTTCTTGACACCGCGGGAGGTCTGGGAGGCGCGCTGGAAGAGGCGCTCCAGTTCGGGGCTCGTGGTGCCGCCGAGGCGGGCCTGCTCAAGCGAGCGTCGCACCTGGCCGGCGATCTCGCCCTCGCCGACGACGACGGATTCGAGCCCGCTGGTGACGGCGAAGAGGTGCTCGGCGACGCTGCTGCCGTGCACGAGGTCCAGGGTGCCCCGGAGGACCTCGGCGGTGACGCCCGTGCTTGCGCTGACCCCGTCGATAGCGGCGTGAATGGCCGTCAGGGGGGATGCCCCCGCCGGTTCGTCGAGGTCGAGGTAGGCCTCGAAACGGTTGCAGGTGGCGACGATGACGGCTCCGACCAGGGCGGGATGCCGCTCCAGGATGTCTTCGGCCGTGTCGCCTGAGCCGACGGACAATCTCTCCAGCACCTCGAAGCTGGAGTTCTTGTGGCTGGCGGACAGGCAGATCAACACTCACCGAGTCTACGACGCCCCGGAGGGGGCGGAATCGCCCGCGGCTTGGAAGTTTGACAGAATCAAGGCAATGAACCTCGACGCGCAACACCCTCTGGCCACCGGACTCACCACCGATTCCCGCCTCATCCGCGCCTACCAGGGCACCCGACCGGACGTGACGCCGGTCTGGTTCATGCGGCAGGCCGGTCGATCGCTGCCCGAATACCGGTCGCTGCGGGTCGGCACCCGCATGCTCGACGCCTGCCTCGACCCGGAGATGGCGAGTGAGATCACGCTGCAGCCCGTGCGCCGTCACAACGTCGACGCCGGCATCCTGTTCAGCGACATCGTCATCCCGCTCAAGCTGGTCGGCGTCGACGTGGAGATCGTCGCCGGCATGGGCCCGGTGCTCGGCCAGGCCGTGCGCACCGCCAAGGATGTCGCGGAGCTCACCGCCCTCGATCCGGCCGTGCTCGAGCAGACCCTCGCGCCCATCGGCCAGGCCGTCGCCCGCACCGTGGCCGAGCTGGGGTCGACGCCGCTGATCGGTTTCGCCGGCGCCCCGTTCACCCTGGCGGCCTACCTCGTCGAGGGCGGACCGTCCAAGGACCACATCCACGCCCGCACGCTCATGCACGCCGACCCCGACGCCTGGGCGGCCCTGATGGCCTGGACGGCGGAGGTCACCGGGCGCTTCCTGCGCGCCCAGGTCCTGGCCGGCGCCAGCGCCGCGCAGCTGTTCGATTCCTGGGCGGGCGCGCTCTCCCTGGACGACTACACCCGGTACGTCGCCCCGGCGTCGGCCGCGGCGATCGCCCACGTGCGTGACCTCACCTACGGCGAGGGCTCGGCCGCAGGGGCCGCCGGCACAGGCGCCGCCGACACCACCGACACGGATGCCGCGGCCTCCGTGCGCCGCAACGTCCCGGTCGTGCACTTCGGCGTCGGCACCGGCGAACTGCTCAAGGAGATGCACGGCGTCGGCGCCGACGTCGTCGGCGTCGACTACCGGGTTCCTCTCGACGAGGCCAACCGCCGACTCGGCGGCCTGGTCCCCGTGCAGGGCAACGTGGATCCCGCGATGCTCGCCGCCCCGTGGCCGGTGCTCGAGGCGCACGTTCTCGACGTGCTCGAGCGCGGCCGCACGGCGCCGTCGCACGTGCTGAACCTGGGCCACGGCGTGCCGCCCCTGACCGACCCGAACGTTCTCACCCGCCTGGTGGCCTTCGTACACGAGGTCACCGCCGGCGCATGAAAGACGTCATCGTCATCGGCGGCGGGGTGGCCGGTCTCGTGGCCGCCCGCGCCTGTGCGCGAATCGGGCTCAGCGTAACCGTCCTCGAGGCCACCGCCGCGCTCGGCGGTGCGGTCGGCAGCCACGAGGTGGCCGGCCTCCGCCTCGACAGCGGCGCCGAGAGTTTCGCCGTGCGACGCAACGCCGTCGCCGAGTTCGTGGACGGCCTCGGGCTGACCGACCGGATCGTGGCCCCGAATCCCGCCGGGGCCTGGCTCCACCTGCCCGACGACCGCACGCCCGGCGGTTCCCTCAGCGTTCCCCTGCCCAAGGCGGGCGTACTCGGCATCCCCGGTTCGCCCCTGGCCGATGACGTGCGGCGGGTGATCGGCTGGAGCGGCGCCCTGCGCGCCTACCTCGACCGGCTGATGCCGGTTCTGACGATCGGCCGCGAACACAGCCTGGGCGAACTCGTGCGCAAGCGGATGGGACGCCGGGTGCTCGACCGGCTCGTCGAACCGGTCACCACGGGCGTGTACTCGTCGTCGGCCGACGACCTCGAGGTCGACGTCGTCGCCCCCGGGCTCAACTCAGCGCTGACCGTGACGGGTTCCCTCTCCGGCGCCGTCCTGTCGTTGCGTTCGGCCGCGCCGGCCGGTTCCGCCGTGGCCGGCCTCCACGGCGGCATGTCCAGCCTGGTCGGGGCGCTGGTCGCCGATCTCGAGCACTTCGGCGTGCAGATCGAGACGGATGCGCCTGTCACCGCGCTCCGCCGCGCCGGCAGCGACGAGGAACCGACCTGGACGGTCACCCGCCGCCCGGCTGCCGCAATGACGGCAACGGCTTCGACGCCGGCAACCGCCGCGACGCCGGGGGATGCCGCCACGCCCGCCGCGGATGCCGCGGGCCCGGAGCCCCTCGACGCCCGCTTCGTCATCATCGCGACCCCGGGCGCACAGGCGCTCGGCCTCGTCGCCTCCCTCAGCCCGGCCCATGCGGCGCTCGCCGAACTCGCCTGGCCGAGCCCCACGGCGATCGAGCTCGCCACGATCGTGATCGACGCACCGGAGCTCGACGCGAATCCGCGCGGCACCGGCGCGCTCGTCGCCTCCGGCACGCCCGGGGTGACCGCCAAGGCGCTCACCCACGTGACCGCCAAGTGGGAATGGGTGGCCGCGGCCGCCGGTCCGGGGCGCCACGTCATCCGTCTGTCCTACGGCCGGGCCGGCCAGGACAGCCCCACCGCCGCCCTGTCCGACCAGGAACTGCTCGCCCTCGCCCTCCGGGACGCCCGCACGATCCTGGGTGTCGACCTCGACGCCGGGGCCGTGCAGGGCTTCGCCCGCACCGTCTGGGGCGACGCCCTGTCACCGGCAACCGTGGGCGCCCCCGCCCGGGTGACCCAGGTGCGCGAACTGCTGGCCGCGACCCCCGGGCTCGAACTGACCGGTGCCTGGCTGGCCGGAACCGGCCTCGCCTCGGTGATCCCGGATGCCCTGGCCGCGGCCTCCCGCACCCGGCACGCGGCCCTCGGCCTCTAGGGTTCGGCCCGACCAGCCTGAGAATCGGCACCCGGTTTCAGATCGGCGCCGTCGGAGATACGTCTCATCCCGGATGGGGGATACTCTGATCAGATACGTGCACCTTGAGGAATGGAGTCACACATGCGGGGAAAGCTTCTGTTCGTCACCGGCGGACTTGTCGGCTACGTTCTCGGCGCGCGCGCCGGGCGCAAGCGCTACGACCAGATCGTTGCGGCGGCACAGGACCTGTGGAGCCGTCCGCCCGTGCAGCGCCGGGTGAACGAGGCCCGCGACTTCGCCCTCGAGCGTGTCGGGGATGTGCCCTCGGCGCTCCTCGAAGGGGGCCGCAAGCTGGTCGCCACGGTTCAGGCCAAGACCGGGCAGGACAAGGCCGGGCAGGACAAGGCCGGCCGAACGACCGGAACCACGGATGTCCCCACGGTTCGCCGCGTCACCGTGACGACGACCGGTCCGACGACCTCACCCGCTGAGCCGTTCGACTCGGCTCCCTCCGCCTGAGCCACGACGTAGCCGCCGCGACATTTCGAATGAAGGGGGAACTGTGAGCAACAGTGGAGTCAAAATCAATGGATTGAACGGCAACGGCCTCAACCCGAAGATCCGCCGTTCGTTGTCCTCTCTGCTCGGCGAACTGCCCGGTCAGATCGGCGCCCTCGTGCAGGCGGAGCTCCAGGCGTTCAAGGCCGAGATGGCCGACAAGGCGAAGAACGTCGGCTTCGGCGTCGCACTGTTCGTCGTGGCCGGCGTGCTGGCGTTCTTCGCCACCGGCGTGCTGGTCGCGGTCGCCGTGATCGCGCTCGCCCTGGTCCTGCCGCTGTGGCTGGCGGGGCTGCTGGTTGCCCTGGCCATGCTGCTGATCGCCTTCCTTCTGGCGCTGCTCGGGCGCAACCGGGTGAAGGCCGGAACCGCGACGGATCCGAACGGCCTGACGGCGAGCATCCGTCGCGACGTAGACGTTTTCAAGGGAGTTGGCGACTATGAGCACTGAACCGAAGATGAGCGCTGCACCGAAGACGAGCACCGAACTGACGACGAGCATCGCGCCGAAGACAGGCGCCGAGTCGAAGACCATCGTCGTGCCGGTCGAGCCGGCAAAGTCCGCGCCCCGGTCGAAGGCCGAGTTGCGCGGCCAGGCGTCGGACGCCCGCGCCGAACTCGCGCGCACCCTCGACGCGATCGAGTACAAGCTCAACCTCCCCAAGCAGTTCCGGTACAAGTCGCGCCGGGCCGTGCTTCGCCTGCGGCGGATGCGGGACGAGAACCCCCTGGCGCTGGCCGGCCTCGCCGCGGTCGCCGCCGCGGTCCTGGGCGGATCGGTCTGGCTCGGGGCGAACGCCGTCCGCCGCCGCTGAACCGCGGCTGAACCGTCGCGAACCGGCGTGGAGCCGCGGCCGTCTTTTGGCTCTCGGACCAAAGAAGTAGAGACTAGTACCCATGACTCACCCGGCTGCCGGAGAGGCAGTAAACCCACCTCACTCCACCACCTCTGCCGAGACCCACCCTCCGATCGACCCTCCCGAGGCGTCGCCGCAGGGGTTCACTCTGTTCGCGGTGCTGCGCAAGGACCCCGCGAACCCGGACGACCTCGACGGCCATGACGTTCCCCACGCTGTGCTCGAGCTCGACGACGTCGTGGACCTGGTCGAGGCCGAGGGCGTCACCGTGCGAGGCTTCTACGACGTCTCCGGACTCCGGGCCGACGCCGACGTGATGATCTGGACCCACGCCCCGGACGCCGAGACCCTGCAGTGGGCCCATCGCCAGCTGCGCCGCAGCCGCCTGCTCAAGAGCCTGCTGCCGACCTGGAACGCCATGGGCGTGCACCGCGACGCCGAGTTCAACAAGAGCCATGTGCCCGGTTTCCTGCGCGGAGTCGAGCCCAAGGGCTGGCTCACCGTCTACCCGTTCGTGCGCAGCTACGCGTGGTACCTGCTGCCCGAGGCCGAGCGCAGCAAGATGCTGGCCGACCACGGCCGCAAGGGCGCGGCCTTCCGCGGCGCGATCGCGAACACGGTCTCGTCCTTCGCCCTCGGCGACTACGAATGGCTGCTTCCGATCGAAAGCGACGAACTCACCGAACTCGTCGACCTGATGCGCGAGCTGCGGGCCACCGAGGCTCGCCGTCACGTGCGCGAAGAGGTCCCGTTCTACACCGGCCGCCGCATCACGACGGCCGAACTCGTGGAGGTTTTGCAGTAATGACAACTTACGACGCCATCCTGCTCGCCGGTTTCGGCGGCCCAGAGGGCCAGGACGACGTGATCCCGTTCCTGCGCAACGTCACCGGCGGGCGCGGCATCCCCGAGGAGCGCCTCGAAGAGGTCGCCAAGCACTACCGCCACTTCGGCGGGGTCAGCCCGATCAACGACCAGAACCGCGTGCTCCGCGCCGCGCTCCAGGCCGAGCTCGACCGCCGTGGCATCGACCTGCCCGTGCTCTGGGGCAACCGCAACTGGGCGCCCTACCTGCGCGATACGATCGCCGAGGCCAACGAGAACGGCCAGAAGCGCCTGCTCGCCATCGCCACCAGCGCGTACAGCTCCTACTCCGGCTGCCGCCAGTACCGCGAGGACTTCGCGGCGGCACTGACCGCAACCGGCCTCGAGGGCGTGGTGCAGATCGACAAGGTGCGCCAGTTCTTCGACCACCCCGGCTTCGTGACCCCGTTCGTGACCGCCCTTCAGAAGGGGCTTGCGGATGTCGAGGCCCAGGTTCCCGGCATCGACCCGGCGACCGAGGTGGAGATCCTGTTCTCCACCCACTCGATCCCGATGACCGACGCCAACAAGAGCGGCCCGGCCGAGCGCGGTTTCGGCGAGGGCGGCGCGTACGCCGCGCAGCACCTGGCCGTGGCCCAGAAGGTCATGGCCGGCCTGGACATCCCGTGGCAGCTGGTCTTCCAGTCCCGCAGCGGCCCGCCCAGCATGCCGTGGCTCGAGCCCGACATCAATGACGCCATCACTCTGCTGCCGGCCCGGGGCATCCGTGCCGTCGTGATCGTGCCGCTCGGCTTCGTCAGCGACCACATGGAGGTCATGTGGGACCTCGACAACGAGGCCACCGAGACGGCCGGGGAACTCGGCCTGGTCTCCGTGCGCGTGCCGACGCCCGGCGTCGACCCGGCCTTCGTCAGCGGGCTGATCGACCTGGTCGAGGAGCGCCTGAACGACACCCCCGACGCCGATCGGCCGCATCAGACCGACCTCGGGCCCTGGTACGACGTGTGTCGCCCCGGCTGCTGCGAGAACGTCCGCCTGGGCTTCAAGCCCGCCGTCGCCGGGATGGCTCCGTGAGCCTGATTCGCGTCGGCACGCGCGGCAGCGCCCTTGCCCTGGCCCAGACCACGGCGATCGCGAATCGCATCGCGACCGCGGCCGGCGCCGAGGTGGAGATCGTTCCGATCACGACGCACGGCGACACCTCCCGGGAACCCCTGTCGAGCCTGGGCGGAACCGGCGTCTTCGCCAGCGCCCTGCGCGAGTCCCTGTTGGCCGGTGACTGCGACGTGGTCGTGCACTCTTTGAAGGACCTGCCGACCGCCGCCTATCCCGGCCTCCGCATCGGCGCCACCCCGAAGCGCGCGGATGCCCGCGACGTGCTGGTCGCCCGCGGCGTGCTGACCTTCGACACGCTGCCCCAGGGCGCGCGCGTGGGCACCGGCTCCCCGCGGCGGGTGGCCCAGCTGCTAGCGCGGCGCCCCGACCTCGACATCGTCGACATCCGCGGCAACGTCGACACCCGACTGGGCCGGGTCGCCGAGGGTGACCTGGACGCCGTCATCCTGGCTGCAGCCGGCCTCAGCCGGCTGGCCCTCCTCGAATCCGTCGACGGGGAGTACCTGGAACTCTCGGAGTGGCCCACCGCTCCCGGCCAGGGCGCGCTCGCGATCGAGGTGCGCGAGGGGAAGATCGACCGGGCCCTCGCCTCGGCGCTGGCCACCCTCAACCACGCCACCACGCAGGCCACGACCACCGCCGAGCGGCTCGTTCTGGCCCGGCTCGAGGCCGGCTGCGCCGCGCCGATCGGCACGATGGCAGCCATCGACGACGGGCTCCTGTTCCTCACCGCCACGGTCTACAGCCCGGACGGCACCCGCAGCGTCGTGAGCTCTCACGCCGCCACACCCGAGTCGCACTCCCTTGTGCACCTGACCGAGGCGGCCGAGGATGTCTCCGACCGGGTGGCTCGAGACCTGCTCGCGGGCGGCGCTGCCGGGTTCGCCCCGATTGAGGTGACCTCGTGATGACCGCGCGCTACCGGAAGATCGAACCGGCCGACAAGCCGCTGACCGGCTGGCGCGTGCTCGTGCCCCGCGGCGGCCCCTGGGGAGACCACGTCGCCGCCGACCTGCGGGCCAGGGGGGCGCAGCCGATCGTCGCGCCGATGATCAACTTCGCCGCGACCGACGACGCCCCCGCGCTCGACGAGGCCCTGGCCCGTCTCGCCGCCGGCGACTTCGACTGGATGACCGTCACCAGCGCCACCACGGTCGACGTGCTCACCTCTCATCGCGCCGTCGTCGCCTCCGGCACGCGCATCGCCGCGGTCGGCGAGACCACGGCCGCCGCTTTGATGGCCGCAGGCTACCGGGTGGACCTCGTCCCCTCCGAGGACAACTCGGCCCGGGGACTGCTCGAGGAGTGGGAGGCGGCCACCTCAGGCCAGGTGCCGCTGCGCATCCTGACCCTGCGGTCGGAGATCGCCAAGCCGTTGCTGACCGAGGGTCTGCGCCGCATCGGCCACGACGTCTCGTCGGTCGTCGCGTACCGCACCATCGGGGTGCCGGTGGATCAGCGTGTCGTCGCCGATGTCGCGGCCGGCAACGTGCAGGCCCTGCTCGTCACCTCGGGGAGCGTCGCCCAGCAGGTCAAGGACCAGTTCGGCCCGATTCCGGAGACCACCGTGGTGGCGTGCATCGGACCGCGCACGGCGAAGGATGCGGCCGCGATCGGCCTGCGGGTCGACGTGGTGGCCGACGCGCCCAGCGCCGAGTCCCTGATCCAGGCGCTGGTGCACGTGGCCGAGTCCCCCTGAGGTCCCCTCTCCCGGTCGCACCCTTATCCCGGTCGCACCCTCTCCCGGTCGCACCCTTATCCCGCTTCCCCTCCCCGCAAACTTCGTCTTCGTCTTCGTCTTCGTGTTCGTGTTCGTCTTCGTCGCCGAGCCGTGAGTTTGGCCCCTGTTTCTCGCCCGGGGAGGGGCCGAACTCACGGTTCGGCGAGGTTTCGGCGCCGCGTTTCCGCCGTTGGGGAGCAGGCGGCTGTGAGAGGTCAGGGCGTCTTTCAACCGCCGATCCCGTCGGTTCATCGGGCGGGCGGATGGCTGGGTCGTCCCACGAGTAACACCAGCTTCATTCGTAACTATCTGCGAAATACTTTGGTAAATAGTTGAGATAGTCTCGACACCACGTACGCTTTTTGCTAAAATCGGGGCATGGCAGGAGCATCCG
>NZ_SOFY01000039.1 GCF_004402595.1 Cryobacterium shii
CGGGGCAAACCCGAGGTCATGGCCCCGGTCTGCCACGACCCGGCCCGCACCTGGGTACCGGGCCAGGACCACCGCGCCCACCGGGCCAGTCAGGCCGGCGGTGCCGGCCGCGGCCGCCGAGCCCGCACCCGAGCCCACCCGCAGGCCACGGGTTCAACGGAATAGGCGCGCCGGCGTGGGTGGATCCTCTCTGTTCGCGCACGGCCGGGCCGGGTGCCCTCGTCCAGCCGGGCGACGTAGGGTTGACGAGTGATAACCCCCGTCATCCGCCCGCGACGGTTGCGCAACTCTCCCGCGCTCCGCCGCCTGGCCACCGAAATCCGTCTGCACCCGTCTGAATTGGTCCTGCCCATGTTCGTGCGGGAGGGGAGCGGCGACGCCGTTCCGATCCAGTCGATGCCCGGGGTGGTGCAGCACACCATCGACAGCGCCCGCCGGGCCGTCACGGAGGCCGCGGCGGCAGGCATCGGCGGCGTGATGCTGTTCGGCGTGCCGTCCGTGCGCGACGCCGTCGGGTCCGGAGCCACCGACCCCGACGGCATCCTCAACGCCGCCACCCGCGCGCTGGCCGACGAGGTCGGCGACGCCCTCTCCGTGCAGACCGACCTGTGCCTGGACGAGTTCACCGACCACGGCCACTGCGGCGTGCTCTCCGTCGACGGCAGCGTCGACAACGACGCCACCCTCGAGCGCTATCGCGAGATGGCGCTCGTGCAGGCCGCCTCAGGGTCTCAGCTGCTCGGGCTCAGCGGCATGATGGACGGCCAGGTGGCCGCCGTGCGCGAGGCGCTCGACCAGAGCGGCTTCGTGAACACGGCCGTGCTCGCCTATTCCGCCAAGTACGCCTCTGCCTTCTACGGCCCCTTCCGCGACGCCGTGGAGTCGACCCTCGAGGGCGACCGGCGCACGTACCAGCTCGACCCGGCCAACCGCCGGGAAGGGGTGCGCGAGGCGCTGCTCGACATCAGCGAGGGTGCGGACATCGTGATGGTGAAGCCGGCCATGAGTTACCTGGACGTTTTGTCCGATGTGGCCGCCGTTAGTGATATTCCGGTCTGGGCATACCAGGTGTCCGGCGAATACGCCATGATCGAGGCCGCCGCGGCCCACGGCTGGATCGACCGCCGCCGGGCCGTCGAGGAGTCCGTCCTCAGCATCCGTCGCGCCGGCGCGGACGCCGTGCTCACCTACTGGGCGGTCGAACTCGCCACCTGGCTGAACGAAAGGCAGGCCCGCTGATGACCCGCAACGACGATCTGTTCGCCCGGGCGCAGCGCGCCATCCCCGGCGGCGTGAACTCGCCTGTACGGGCCTTCCGCTCGGTCGGCGGCACCCCGCTCTTCCTGGTCAAGGCGAAGGGCGCCTACGTCACCGATTCCGACGGGCGCGAGTACGTCGACCTGGTCAGCTCGTGGGGGCCGGCCATCCTCGGCCACGCCCACCCGGACGTGGTGCAGGCCGTGCAGGATGCCGCCGCCCTCGGTCTCTCCTTCGGCGCCTCCACACCGGGCGAGACCGTGCTGGCCGAACTGATCGAGGAGCGCGTCGGCGCCGTCGAGAAGCTGCGCCTGGTGTCCACCGGCACCGAGGCCACCATGACGGCCATCCGCCTGGCCCGCGGTTTCACCGGCCGTGACCTGCTGATCAAGTTCGCCGGCCACTACCACGGCCACTCGGACGGGCTGCTGGCCCAGGCCGGGTCGGGCCTGGCCACCCTGGCGCTGCCCGGGTCCGCCGGAGTGACCGCTGCGACCGCCGCGCAGACCCTCGTGCTGCCCTACAACGACCTCGACGCTCTGCGTGCCGCCTTCGCCGCGCACCCCGGGCGCATCGCCGCCGTGATCACCGAGGCCGCGGCCGCGAACATGGGCGTGGTCGCGCCCGACCCCGGCTTCAACGCCGCCATCACCGAGATCGCGCATGAGAACGGCGCGCTCCTGATCATCGACGAGGTGCTGACCGGCTTCCGGGTCGGCCGCGCGGGCTACTGGGGCCTGGACAACACCGGTCCCGACAACACCGGTCCCGAGGCCGCCCCGACCCGATACACACCCGACCTCTTCACCTTCGGCAAGGTCATCGGCGGCGGCCTCCCGGTCGCGGCCCTCGGCGGCCGGGCCGACGTGATGGACTTCCTCGCGCCGAACGGCCCGGTCTACCAGGCCGGCACCCTCTCCGGGAACCCGGTGGCCGTGGCCGCCGGAATCGCGACCCTCAGCGCCCTGGACGACAGCGTCTACGCGCAGCTCGACGCCACGGCCCTGCTGCTCTCCGAGGCCGTGTCGGCCGCGTTCTCGGCCGAGGGCGTCGCCCACGCAGTGCAACGCGCCGGCAACCTGTTCAGCTTCGTCTTCGGGGACGAGGCCGCGGCCTCCGCACCCCGGGACTACGCGCAGGTGCAGCGGCAGGACGCGTTCCGCTACGGCCCGTTCTTCCACTCCATGCTGGACCAGGGCATCTCCTTGCCGCCGTCGGTGTTCGAGGCCTGGTTCGTCTCCGCGGCCCACGACGAGAGCGCGCTCGGCTGGATCCTCGATGCCCTGCCGACCGCCGCGAAAGCCGCGGCGGCGGCGACCGCCCCGGTGTGAGCATCCGCCCAGGGGACGTTATTCCTTTGTGAGGTTGTCGATAAAAGAAATTCCGGCCGGAACAGGCAGACTAGGACGATGGCTTCCCTCCGCGTTCACCCCGACCGGCTCGAGATCCACCTGACGAAGGCGGAGCGCACCATCTCGCTGCGCAAAGAGGACCTCGTGGTGGCGCGCGAGAACATCCGTTCGGTCACGATCACGGATGATCCGTGGATCTGGATCCGCGGCATCCGTGCCCCCGGGCTGGAGGTGCCGCTCCTGCTCGCGGTCGGAACCTGGAAGTTCCACGGCGGCAAGGACTTCCTGGCGATCAAGCGCCGGCGGCCGGCGGTCGTCATCGACCTCGTCGATGAGGACTTCTCCCGCGTGATCCTCACGACCAACCACGCGCCGGACCTGATCGCGTCGCTCAAGCTGTAGCGCCGGCCGCGCCGCTGCGGCCGCGTGCGGCGCCGCGGCTACCGCCGGACGTCGACGACCGTGCGGCCGTGCAGCGTGCCGGCGAGGATGCGCGCGCCCGCGTCGAACGCGGCGTCGAGCGGGACGACCTCGGTCAGGCTGTCGAGCAGCTCCAGGTCGAGGTCGGTGGCGAGGCGCCGCCAGGCCTGCTGGCGCTGGGGCAGCGGGGCCTCGACCGAGTTGACCCCGACGAGGCTGATCGCGCGCAGGATGAACGGCATCACCGTCGCGGGCAGGTCGGCGCCCTGGGCCAGGCCGCACGATGTGACCACGCCGCCGTAGTTGGTCTGGGCGAGGACGTTGGCGAGGGTCGTGCTGCCGACCGAGTCGATGGCGCCGGCCCAGCGCTGGGGCTGCAGCGGTTTGCCGGGCTCGCTGAGCGTGCGGCGGTCGACGAGTTCGGCGGCGCCGAGCCCGCGCAGGTAGTCGCCGAGTTCGTCGATGCGGCCGGTCGAGGCGGTCACCCGGTAGCCCCGGTGGGACAGCAGGGCCACCGCGACGCTGCCGACGCCGCCGCCGGCGCCCGTTACCAGGATGTCGCCGGAGTCGGGGGTGATCCCGCCGCGCTCGAGTGCGAGCACGGAGAGCATCGCCGTGAACCCGGCCGTGCCGATCGCCGCGGCCCGCCGGGCGCTGATGCCCTCCGGCCGACGCACCAGCGAGTCGCCGGAGACCCGGGCCCGCTCGGCCAGACCGCCGTGGTGGGTCTCGCTGAGGCCCGCCCCGTTCAGGATGACCTGGTCCCCGGCCTGCCAGCGCGGGTCCTCGCTGTGCAGCACCCGGCCGACCAGGTCGATGCCCGCGATCAGCGGCCAGACGCGCACGACCCCCGGGCGACCGGTCAGGGCCAGGCCGTCCTTGAAGTTGATGCTGGAGTAGTCGACGGCGATGGTGACGTCGCCGTCCATCAGGAAGGCGTCGTCCACCACCCGCAGGGCCGCGGACTGCACCTTCTTGCCCTCATCGTTTTCGGTTCGATCGACGACGATTGCGCGGAACTGTGTCTCGTTACCCATGAGTCGAGCCTACGTGCGTCCGGTCCGGTTGCGGGGAGGTCAGGTGACGTCGCGCTTCCAGCTGACGAAGTAGCCGCCGACGGTGGCCGCGACCGCGTAGGCGAGCAGGACGAGGCCGCCCTGCCACCACTCCAGCATCGCCGTGCTGGTCCCGGTCGGGCTGGCGATGGTGAAGAAACTGGCCCCGACCAGGGCGTCGGAGGCGGCGCCGGGCAGGTAGTTGCCGATGCCCGCCGTTACTTCGGTGAACATCGACGCGAAGCGCAACAGCGGTTCGACGAACTGGGTGAAGGCGAGCACGATCACGACCGCGGCCACCTGGCTGGGCACCAGCACGCCGAGCCCCACGCCGACGCCGGCCCACATCGCCATGGCCAGCACGGTGCGCCCGATCAGCGCCCAGGTGCCGCTGTCGCCGAGCAGCGGGTCGACGCCGAAGGCCCCGATCACGAGTGCGCCCACCCCGACGGATGCCAGCAGCGCCACGACGCCGAAGCCCGCCCCCGCGAGGAACAGGGTGACGGTCTTCGCCCCCAGCACCTGGCCGCGGCGGGGGTTCGCGAGGAACGTGGGCGTCAGGGTCTGGTGCCGGAACTCGCCCGTGGTGGACAGGGCGCCCAGCAGCACCGGGAACACGTAGCCGACGGAGGAGGCGAAGCTGTAGACCAGCGGCGGGAGGCTGCCGAGCGGCGGGGCGCCCTGGCCGCCCGTTCCGGCGGCGTCGGGGCTGATGGCGCCGCTTTCGATTCCGGCGAACAGGGCGGCGAGGCCGCCGGCCAGCAGTGCGATGTAGCCGAACATCACGGCGGCCAGCACCCACCACATCCGTGTGGTCAGTGTCTTGGCGAATTCGGCGCGGATCGCGCGCAGGAAGGGGGTCATGCCGGCTCGCCTCCGGTGCCGTGCGGCTCGGTGTCGTTGGGATTGCTGCCGTGCGGCTTCCCGTCGTGCGGCTGCTCGTCGTTCGGGTGTTCGTCGTGCGGGTGGCCGTGGGCGTTGTCGTTCACCAGGGCGAGGAAGGCGTCTTCGAGCCCCTTCTTCTGGCGGTGCAGGGCGCTGACCTCCACCCCGGCCGTGAAGGCGATGTGACCGATCAGCGCCGGGTCCGGCGCGGCGGCCAGCAGCCCGGTGCGGCCGGTCGTGAACTCGATCCCGGCCCGACCGAGCGCCGCCGCGAGGGCCGCGCGGTCGGGGGAGTCCACGATGATGCGGGGCGCGATCTGCGTTTCGAGGCTGGACAGCGGCCCGCGGTGAACGAGCTCGCCCTGCGCGATGATGATGACGTCATCGACGCTCTGCTGCACCTCCGAGAGCAGGTGGGAGCTCACCAGCACGGTGCGACCCTCGTCGGCCATCGCGCGCAGGAAGCCGCGGATCCATTTGATCCCCTCGGGGTCGAGGCCGTTGATCGGTTCGTCGAGCACCAGCACGCCCGGGTCGCCCAGCAGGGTGAAGGCCAGGCCGAGCCGCTGGCGCATGCCGAGCGAATACCCGCCGACCCGCTGGTCGCCGTGGGCGTCGAGCCCGACGGTGTGCAGCACCTCGTCCACGCGGGCGCGGGGCAGGCCGGCCGCGATCGCGTAAACGGCCAGGTGGTTGCGGGCCGTGCGGCCGGGGTGGAAGCTGGCGGCTTCGAGCGCGGCGCCGACGGTGCGGAGGGGCTGGGGCAGGCTCCGGTAACGGATGCCGCCGATGGTGGCCATTCCCGAGGTGGGGGTGACCAGTCCGAGCAGCACCCGCAGAGTCGTGGTCTTGCCGGCGCCGTTGGGGCCGAGGAAACCCGTGACGCGGCCCGGTTCCACGCTGAACGAGAGATCGTTGACCGCGGTCACCCCGCCGAACCGCTTGGTGACGTGACTGAACTCGATGATCGCGCCGACCGGCATCCGTGGCCCCCTCCATCTGGTGCTGGCCCCAGCCTAGTGAGTGCGCCCCCGTGCCCGCAGTCGCCCGCACCTCCCGCCCTGAACCAATTCGACGGAGATTCTGCTCTAAAAACACGTATCCGGTGTGTTCCGGCCCATTTTCGGCAAAATCTCCGTCGAATTCGTTAGGGGCGCGGGGCGCGGGGGACGACCCGGACGACCCGGACGACCCGGACGACCCGGACGACCAGGCCGACAGGCCGACCTCGGCCCGGCCGGTCAGGCCGCGGTGTGAGCGGAGCAGGCCGGGGGGTCGGCCGCGACGCAGGCCGGGCAGACCACGAGCTGTTCCCGGCACGAGGCATCGCGGCAGTTGAGCATGTTCTTGGTCGGCTCGCCGCACACGGTGCAGTGGCCGATCACGGCGACGTGGCCGCTGAAGTCCACGGACATCCGCTGGTCGAAGACGTACAGCGACCCGTTCCAGAGCCCGTCGTCGCCGAACGCCTCGACGTACCGCACGACGCCGCCGTCGAGCTGGTAGACCTCGCCGAAGCCGCGGTCCTTCATCAGTGAGCTGAGCACCTCACAACGGATGCCTCCGGTGCAGTAGGTGACCACCGGCCGGTCCTTGAGGTGGTCGTATTTGCCGCTCTCGAGCTCGGCCACGAACTCGCGCGTGTTGGCCACGTCCGGCACGATCGCGTTCCTGAACCGGCCGATCTCCGCCTCGAACGCGTTGCGCCCGTCGAAGAAGGCCACGTCATCGCCGCGCTCCTCGACCAGGGCGTGCAGCTCGGCCGGGGACAGTTTCGTGCCGCCGCCGACCACTCCGCCGGCGTCCACCCTCAGCTCCCCGGGGGCGCCGAAGCTCACGATCTCATCGCGCACCTTCACGACCAGCCGGGGGAAGTCGAGGCTCAGGCCGGCCGGGTCGAGCCCGGTGCCCTCGCTCCACTTGACGTCGAGCTGCTTGAACGGGGCGTACTCACGGGTCTTGCGCAGGTAGCGTTTGAGCGCGGGGAGGTCACCGCCGAGGGTGCCGTTCAGGCCGTCCTTCGAGATCAGGATACGACCGCGGAGACCGAGCGATTCGCACAGGTCCCGCTGCCAGAGGCGCACGGCCTCCGGGTCGGAAAGCGGCGTGAAGACGTAGTAGAGCAGAATCTTCGGAATGGCCACGACCCCATTTTACCGAGGTTGACGCACGGTTCTCGCCGCAGGCGCAGCCCGGGCCGGTCGTCTAAACTGCTGCCAACCATAGGAGGCCACATGGCCCTGAACGATCCTCTCGCCCGCTTCGGCGAAGTCCCGCTCTTCACCCTGACCAGCACCGACATGACCGACGGGGCCCCGCTCGCCGCGGCGCAGTTCGGCCTCGGGTCCGGCGGCCGGAACGTGTCGCCGCAGCTGTCCTGGTCGGGGTTCCCGGCCGGCACGAAGAGCTTCGCCGTGACCGTGTACGACCCCGACGCGCCGACCGGTTCCGGGTACTGGCACTGGGCGGCCTTCAACCTGCCGGCGACGTGCACCTCCCTCCCGGCCGGGGCCGGAGCGCCCGGCGGGCGTCTGCTGCCCCCCGGCGCGGTCATCCTGCCCAATGAGGCACGCCAGCCGGCCTTCGTCGGCGCGGGACCGCCGGCCGGCACCGGCACCCACCGGTACCAGTTCATCGTGCACGCGGTCGACGTGGCGAGACTCGAGGTCGACCCGGACTCGACCCCGGCCGTGCTCGGATTCAACCTGCACTTCCACACGCTGGGCCGCGCCGTGCTCGAGGCGACGGGCGCTTTCGGAGGGGCTGCCGCTGACGGGGAGCGCCACTAGGCCTGCCCCGGCCAGGTGGGCAGCTGCCCAGCTGCTCAACCGCTCAGCTGCGTGCCCATCCAGGCGGCGGCGTGCCCGCTCAGGCGGCGTCGAGCGTCGCCGACTCCTCTGCCGTGAGCGTGAACTCGGTCGCCTGAACCGAGTCCCGGATGCTTTCCGGGCGGGAGGCGCCCGGGATCGGGATCACGTGCGGCGACTTCGACAGGTGCCAGGCGAGGCAGGCCACCTGCGGGCTCACGCCGCGTGCGGCCGCGACGGACGCGAACGCCGGGAACCGGTCGCCGAGTGACGCGGCAGACAGGATGCCGCCGAGCGGGCGCCAGGGCAGGAACGCGATGCCGAGCTCGTCGCAGAGGCGCAGCTCGGGCTCGCTGCTGCGGAACGCCGGGGAGAACTGGTTCTGCACGGATGCCAGCCGGCCGCCCAGGATCTCCCGGGCCAGCAGGATCTGCTCCGGGTTCGCATTGGAGATTCCGGCCAGCTCAATGGTGCCGGCGTCGAGCAGCTCGCGCAGGGCCCCGATCGAGTCGGCGTACGGCACGGCCGGGTCGGGCCGGTGGAACTGGTAGAGCCCGATCGCGTCGCCGCCGAGGCGTTTCAGCGACGCTTCGGCGGCCCGCTTCAGGTGCTCGGGTCGGCCGTCGATCGTCCAGGTGCCGTCTCCCGGCCGGAGGTGCCCGCCCTTCGTCGCCACGAGCACGGTCGACGTGTCGCCGCCCCACGACGCGATCGCTCCGGCGATGAGGGTTTCGTTGTGGCCGACCTCGTCACTGTGCAGGTGGTACGAATCCGCCGTGTCGAAGAGGGTCACGCCGGCCTCGAGGGCGGCATGGATCGTGGCCACGGAGCGTGCGGAATCCGGTCGCCCCTCGATCGACATCGGCATGCCGCCGAGTCCGATGGCGCTGACCTCGCGGTGGGCGATGAGCCTGGTCTTCATGAGTCCTTCAATCCCCGGGCGAAGCCGGTGTCTGGCCGTGCGGCCGCACGGAGTGTGCGGCCGCACTGAGAGTGTCGAGTGTGCGTTCCGGTGTCACCAGGCGTAGTGCTCCGGCGCCGGCTTTCGGCCGGGAAAGATCTCGTCCAGCCGGGCGAGGGCTTCGGCGTCGAGGGACACCGTGAGCGCGCGCACCGCGGCATCCAACTGGTCCAGGGTGCGGGGGCCCACGATCGGGGCGGTGACCGCCGGCTGGTGCAGCAACCAGGCCAGTCCGACGTCGCCCGGCTGATGACCGAGCTCCGCGCAGAAGTCCTCGTACTGCCCGATCGCGGGGCGGTTCTTCTCGAGCAGCTCGGCGACCTTGCCCTCGAGGCGACGCTTGCCCTCCCGCTCGTTGCGGAGCACCCCGCCGAGCAGCCCGCCCTGCAGCGGCGACCAGGGGATGATTCCCAGGCCGTTGCTGACGGCGGCGGGAATGACCTCGAGCTCGATGTCGCGAGTCAGCAGGTTGTAGATCGACTGCTCGCTGACCAGGCCGGTGAAGTTGCGCCGCTTCGCCTCCGCCTGGGCGGTGGCGATGTGCCAGCCGGCGAAGTTGCTGCTGCCGGCGTAGAGGATCTTGCCCTGCGCGACGGCCGTCTCCATCGCCTGCCAGATCTCATCCCACGGGGTGTTCCGGTCGACGTGGTGGAACTGGTAGACGTCGATGTAGTCCGTCTGCAACCGGGTCAGGCTGGCGTCGAGAGCGCGCCTGATGTTGAGCGCCGAGAGCTTGCCCTCGTTGGGCAGCCCGCTCATGTCGCCGTAGAGCTTGGTCGCGAGCACGGTTCCCTCCCGGCGCGCACCGCCCTGTGCGAACCAGTTGCCGATGATCTTCTCGGTGCCGCCCTTGCCGGTGCTGTCGCCGTAGACGTTCGCGGTGTCGACGTAGTTGATGCCGTAGCCGCGGGCCGAGTCCATGATCGCGTGGGCGTCGGCCTCCGGGGCCCAGTGGCCGAAGTTCATGGTGCCGAGGCAGAGGCGGGATACCTCCAGGCCGGAACGGCCGAGATGTGTGTAGTCCATGACCCCAGCATCCTCCCGCGGCGGTGACAACGGCAACTGAGGCGCTCTCAGCTTGCATGCGGTCGGGCGGCCTAGAGTCGGTTCGTGATCCAGACGCACCGCTCCCTCGCATGACCGACACCCGTTCCGTAACCGGCACCGACGCTCTTCCCGCATCCGGCACGACGCACCGATTGCCGCAGAAGACGAAACCGCAGAAGACGAAACCGCACCGGGAAACGGCGCTGTCCCGCGTCCCCGTCTGGGCCTGGCGGGCACTGATGCACCGGGTCTCGGCCGGCGAGTTGCACAAGTTCAATGCCGAGCCCATCGACACCGTCGACTACCACTTCGACCGTGACTACGTGGGCGACGGCATCCGTGACCACATGCTGGACGTGCTCGTGCTGCACGATGCCCCGGGGCCGCTGCCGGTCTACGTCTACTTCCACGGCGGCGGCTGGACCTCGGGTGACAAGGCTCCGCTGACGAAATACTGCGCCAGCCAGCCAGCCAGCCAGCCAGCCAGCCAGCCAGCCAGCCAGCCAGGCCGCCGACGGAATGGTCGTCGTCAACGCGAACTACCGCATGGCCACGCGTTTTCAGCTCAAGCACATGCTCCGTGACGGGAACGCGGTGCTCGACTGGGTGGCCCGGCACATCGAGGATTTCGGAGGCGACCCGACCCGGATCGTGCTCGGCGGCGATTCCGCCGGCGGCCACATCGCCGCGCTCCTGGCGGCTTCGGCGTACGAGCCGGCGCTGGCCGCGTACTACGACGTCGAGCCAGGGGTGGAGCCCGCACACCTGCGCGGCCTGGTGCAGCACTGCAGCATCGCGGACGTGTCCGTCATGTTCGAGCGCGGCTTCGTCCTGAGCCTCAATTTTCTGCGGATGCTGCTGCCCGAGCGCGGCCGCGGCGTCGTGCTCCGCACCGCCGCCCGGTTCATGTCGCCGATCGAGTGGCTCGACAGCGGGTTCCCGCCCGTGTTCGTGACCACCTCGGAGCGCGACTACTTCTACCGGGCGAACCTCAATTTCATCGCGGCCCTCCGCCGCCGGTCGATCCAGGTGGACACCCTGATCTACGACCGCAAGCAGGCGAACACGCACCACACCTGGCAGCAGGATGCCGCCCATCCCGAATCGCAGGAGGTTTACCGCCGGCTGGGGGCTTTCGTGCGCCGGGTGGCCTCAATTCCGGCCGCGGCCCTCGCCGTGGCATCCGTGCCCGTCGCATCCGTGCCCGCTGCCGCCCTGCCCGCCGCCGCCAGCCCTGCTCGGCGAGAGTGCCCGTTCCGGTCGAGAGTGACCCGCGCAACGGGCACTCTCGACCGGAACGGGCACTGCGGGTGGGCTTTCAGCTGCTGGCGCCGGTGGCGGCGAGCACGCCGCCGAGGCCGACCATCATCACGCCGCCCGTGGCGGAGAGGTGTTCCATCCGGCGGGGCGACTTGGCGAACCAGTCGCGCGCCGACCCGGCGGCCAGGGCCCACGTGCTGTCGCCGAGCAGGGCCAGCACGACGAACACGATTCCGAGGCTCATCAGCTGCATCGGCACCGCCCCGGCCGAGTAGTCCACGAACTGGGGCAGCACGGCCACGAAGAACACGATCGACTTCGGGTTGCTGATGCCGACGACCGAGCCCTCGGCCAAGAGCCGCCACTTTGACTTCGCGGCCGTGCTCACCGCGATGCTCCCGGCCGCCGTGCGCCGGTGCCGGATGGCCTGCACGCCCAGATAGACGATGTACGCCGCCCCGGCGAACTTGACCACGGTGAAGACCAGCACCGACTCGGTCACGATGGCCCCGAGGCCGAGCGCCACGGCCGCGATCACGGGCAGCATCCCGAGCGCGTTTCCGACCACGCTGAGGAACCCGCCCAGTCGGCCGAGCGCGAGCGAGCGCCCGATCACGAACAGCACGGTGGGGCCGGGCAGAGCGATCAGGGCGACGGAGGCCAGCGCGAACGTGAGCAGGTTGGGCAACGGAACCATAGACGAATGTTAACCCCCCGGCCGGCCCGGCAGCATCCGCTGTGGCAATCGTGCAGGTTCCGGGCCTGTTGTGACGGATGATTGTGGCCCTCAACAGCAAATGCGCGCCCCGCACCGGGCTCGCCCTAGTATCGACGGGTGCATATGCTCTGGCGAACTCTCCTCCACAGTCTGGTCTCCCGCTTCGGCCCGAGGCTCGGCCACTACGACGTGGCCCGCACCCGATTCATCACCCTGCCGACCGACCAGGACATCCTGCGGCACATGAACAACGGCGTGTACCTGTCGATCATGGACATCGCCCGGTTCGACCTGCTGCATCGCACCGGGATCTGGGCGATCTTCCTGAAGCGCGGCTGGTACCCGGTCGTCGTTTCCGAGACGATCAGCTTTCGCAAGTCGCTGACCCTCGGCCAGAAGTTCACGGTGGAATCGCGCATCCTCGGCTTCGACGCCAAGGCCGTCTACGTGGAGCAGCGGTTCGTGCGGCCCGGCGCCGACGGCAGCCCCGAGGTGTACGCGCAGGGCTTCATCCGGGGCCGGTTCCTGAAGCGCACCGGCGGCGTCGTGACCATCGACGAACTGGTCGAGGCCGTCGGCACGGTCCCGGAGGACCTGTCCGTGCCCGCCTGGCTGCTGGACTGGAGCACGGATGTCGCGATGCCGGCCACCCGCGCCCCGGCCCCCAGCGTCTGGGCCTGACCTTCCGCGTCTGAATCTGGCCTTGCGGCCCGGGTCAGCGCGCCCGGGTCAGGACGCCTGCTCGGACGCCTTCCGGGGAACGATGAGCTCCCGGTAGTGCTCCGCATAGTGCGCGTAGCGCGCCCGGTGCGGCATCGGCTTGCCCGCGCGCGACGCCACGAGCCGGTCGAGGTAGTAGTCCCAGTGCGGTCCGACGTCGATCGCCTCCGCGGGGGAGTGCAGGCGCTGGCCGAAGGTCAGCGTGGTCATGCCGGCGCTGTTGACCAGGTGCAGGATCAGGTGGCGGGCGGCGTCGCCGTCGCCGATTTCGACGGTGAACCGCTTCGGCGGGATGCACTGGCGGATGCTGACGTACTCCCACTCGGCATCGGGCTCGTCCAGCCGGAACTTCACGGCGCCCGTTTCGGGCGAGCCGGTGAAGGTCCCGATCCAGGCGGAGAGAGTGCCCGGGCGGCTCAGGCTCGCCCAGACGTCGTCGATGGGGGAATTGAACAGCCGGTCGAACATGAGATACAGGCCGTCCTCGCGATGGGCGAAACGTCCGGTGTGCCTGGCTGTCATGGAAACCTCCGCGATGAGTGGAACACGTGCCTTCCTGTCAGGTTAAGCCCCTTTGGGCCCCGCCGCCACCGGGCACGCCGCCACCCGGCGGAGCGCCCGGTGCACCGAGGGTGGGCCGGCCTCCGGGCGGCCCGCTCACTCCTCCAGCACGGCCATGGCCGCGTTGTGCCCGCCGATCCCGCTGACGCCGCCGCCGCGGCGCGCGCCGGCCCCGCAGATCAGGATCCGCGGGTGCTCCGTGGCCACGCCCCAGCGCTCGGCCGCGGTGTCCCGCGGCGCGTCGTCCTCGAGGAACGGCCAGTCCAGGGGGCCGTGGAAGATGTTGCCGCCGGTGAGGTTGAGGGCGTGCTCCAGGTCGAGGGTGGTCTTCGTTTCGATGCAGGGTCGGCCCGCGGCATCCGTCAGCAGCAGGCCCTCGATCGGTTCGGCGAGCACGGAGTTGAGGGATTCGAGCACGGCCGCCTGCAGCCGCGCCCGGGTCTCGTCGTTGTTCTCCTCGGTGAGCCAGCGGTGCGGGGTGTGCAGCCCGAAGACCGTGAGGGTCTGCGCCCCGGCCGCCACGAGCTCGGGTGAGAGGATGCTCGGGTCGGTGAGCGAGTGGCAGTAGATCTCGCAGGGGAGCAGGTCGGGGATCTCGCCGCGCACGGCTTCGTCGTAGGCGCGCTCCAGCTGGCTGAAGGTCTCGTTGATGTGGAAGGTTCCGCCGAACGCGGCCTCGGGTGTAACGGATGCATCGCGCAGCTGCGGCAGCCGCTCGAGCAGGAGGTTCACCTTGACCTGCGCGCCCTCCGGCCGGGTGTCGGACCGGCCGGGCTCCGGATGTTCTCCGGTGTCCGCGCCGAGCAGCCCCCGCAGTACCCAGGGGGAGACGTTGGCGAGGATCCGGCGGCCCGCGGCAACCTGATCCGTTCCGCCGTGGCGGTAACGAACCTCGCCGGCCGGGTCGACGGCGGTGACCTCGGCCCCGGTCAGGATCCGGGCGCCGGCCTGTCGGGCCGCTTTCTCCAGGGCTCCGGAGACGGCGCCCATGCCGCCGATCGGCACGTCCCAGTCGCCGGTCTCGTTGCCGATGACGTGGTACAGGAAGCACCGGTTCGCGTCGAGGTCCGCGTCCTGCAGCGAGGTGAAGGTGCCGATCAGGCCGTCGGTGGCGACGACGCCCCGCACGAGGTCGTGGCCGAACCGGGCGGTGATGGCCTCGGCCAGCGGTTGCTCGAAGAACTGGCCCCAGATCGCCTCGTCGCCGACCAGGCGCCGGGCCTCCGAGCGGGTGGGCAGCGGTTCGCAGACCGTGGGGAAGAGTGCGCGGGCGACGTGCTCGGTGTCGCGGTAGAAGGAGCCCCACTCGGCGAAGTCGGCGGCGGCGCCGACCCGGTCGAAGCTGGCCTGGGTGGCCGGCGCGTCGCCGCGGTCGACCAGGAGGCCTCCGGTCAGGTCGCACGGGTTGGGCGTGTAGGAGGAGTAGCGGCGCCGGGCGAGTGCGATCTCGAGGCCGAGCTCGTCGATGATGCGCTGCGGCAGCAGGCTGACCAGGTAGGAGTAGCGGGAGAGCCGGGCGTCGACGCCGGGGAAGGCCTCGGCCGAGATGGCGGCGCCGCCGACCTGCTCATCGCGTTCGAGCAGCAGCACCTTCTTGCCGGCCTGGGCCAGGTAGGCCGCGGCGGTCAGGCCGTTGTGCCCGCCGCCGATGATCACAACGTCGTGAGTGGTTTCCATGCCACGAGACTAGCCGGGACCCGGCGCGGTGCCGGTGCTGGGTGCTGAGTGCGTGGTGAACCAATTCGACGGAGATTCTGGCCGAAACGGGCCCAGAATACCGGAATCCCGCTTTTTAGAGCAGGATCTCCGTCGAATTGGTTCGCGGCGGGCGGCGGGCTAGTAGCCGGTGCTCGCGCGCTGGAGCGTTCCGATCTTCGTGCCCTGGGCATCCTGAACGGTCATCGTCGACCCGGCCACGGTGGCCGACTTCGCCTGGCTCAGCCAGGTGTCGACGCCCTCGCAGGCCATCAGCGTCGAGGCGAACGTGCCGAACTCGACGGTGTCGCCCGTGAGCGACCAGGTGCCGATCAGCCGGTTGCAGTCGTCCGAGCCGGCCACGGACTTGTCGTCCTTCAGCTCGAGGCCGGGCTTGCCCTGCGTGTTCGGGCTGCCCCACACCCCGGTCACGTCGCTCGTGCTCGTTCCGGCGCTCGAGGCGCAGCCGCCGAGGCCCAGCACGAGGGCCGCTGCCGCCGCGACGGCGATCAGCCCGATGGTCTTCTTCATGCGCATATTCAAAGCCGAAACCCGGTTGCCGTCAACCACCCGTGGCCGTCAACCGCCCGGCGTCGGCACGGCGACCAGCGCGACGGCGCGGCCCAGGGCCTCCCGCACCGCGAGGACCCCCGGCCGGCTCGCGCTCGATCGCCGGGCGGCCGTGAACACCGTGCGCTGGGGCAGCCCGGGCAGGTCGACCAGCCGCAGGGTGGTCGCCGAACCGGCCCAGACCAGGTCGGGCAGGATGCCGACGGCGTTCCCGGACTCGATCAGGCGGATGTGCGCGATCAGGTCGGCCGTCTCGAATCGCACATCGGGCTCGAAACCCGCCGACCGGCACAACTGCGTCGCCCACTGGCGGGAGGCGGTCCCCTCCGGCTCCATCACCCAGGGCAGGGTCGCCGCGTCCTCCAGCGCCGCCGCCGCGTGGCGCCCGTCCCTGGCGTGCGGCACGGCGAGGCGGAGCGCGTCCGAGGCCAGGTTGACCCGGTCCAGGTCCGGCCGGTGCGCCCGGGTGTGCCCCGGGTACTGCTCGGCGATGACCAGGTCGAAGTCCCGCGCGGACACCTCGAACAGGCCGGCCTCCGGCTCGCGTTCGGTGATCTCCACCCGGAGGTCGGGGAACTCCTCCGCCAGCAGGGTGAGCGCCTGCGGGATGACGGCGTGCGCCGCCGACTGGAAGACGGCCACCCGCACCGTGCCGGACACGGTGGTCAGCGACGCGGTCATGTCCGCCTCGGCCACCTCGAGCCGCTCCAGCAGGTGCGTCGTGTGCTCGACCAGGATCTCGGCCTGCGGGGTGAGCCGCACCCTCCGCCCGACCCGCTGCAGCAGCTCGACGCCGGCCTCCTTCTCCAGCAGGGCGAGCTGTTGCGACACCGCCGACGGGCTGTAGGAGAGGGCTTCGGCGACCCCGGCCAGGGTGCCCCGGATCTTCAACTCCCGCAGCAGGCGCAACCGCTTGACATCCAGCATCCGTCTGCCCTTCGCTCGAACCGGCCACCCCGGTCGATTCATCAATAATTCTAATCAATATCGATTAGGAAGAGTCGCTTTTGCTAATCGGATGGCGGCCTCAGACTGTGGAGAGATTCCCCTGCCCGCTCGCCCAGCGACCGCGAGCCGGAGAGATCCGCCGCGAACGAAAGGCTAGCCTCGTGACCATGACCAACCCCACGCCATCCGTGCAGCAAGATTTCAGCGGCGAGGTCGTCGTGCTGGTGCAGAAGTGGCTCGCCGAGAGCGCCACCATCCCCGCCGACGTGTCGGCCGAACGCCTCGCCGGGGTGCTAAAGGACCCGAACGGGCTGGACTTCACCGTGGGCTTCGTCGACGGCGTCATGCGCCCCGAAGACCTCATGGTCGCCGGCTACAACCTGCAGAAAATCGCCCGCAAGGCGCCCGGATTCCTGCCCTCCTACATGCGCGGCGCCATCGGGCTCGGCGGCGTGCTCGGCCCGGTGCTGCCCTGGGTCGTCATCCCGGCCGCGCGCAAGGTGCTGCGCCAGATGGTCGGGCACCTCGTCGTCGACGCCACGCCGGACAAGCTCGGCCCCGCGATCCGGCACCTGCGCGAGTCGGGCAACCGGCTCAACATCAACCTGCTCGGCGAGGCCGTGCTGGGCGAGAAGGAGGCCCTCCGCCGCCTCGAGGGCACCCGCGCCCTGCTCGCCCGCGACGACGTCGACTACGTCTCGATCAAGGTCTCCTCCATCGCCAGCCAGCTCTCGATGTGGTCGTTCGACGAGGCCGTCGACCGGGTCGTCGAGCGGCTCACCCCGCTCTACGAGCTCGCGGCCGCGTCGCCCGCCCCCAAGTTCATCAACCTGGACATGGAGGAGTACCGCGACCTCGACCTCACCATCGCGGTGTTCGAACGCATCCTCGACCAGCCCCAGCTGCTGCACCTGGAGGCCGGCATCGTGCTGCAGGCCTACCTGCCCGACGCGCTCGGCGCGCTGCAGGGACTCACGCACTGGTCCCAGGGCCGGCGAGCCGCCGGCGGCGCACCGATCAAGGTGCGCATCGTCAAAGGCGCCAACCTGGCCATGGAACACGTCGACTCGGCCGTGCACGACTGGCCGCTGGCGACCTACTCCACCAAGCAGGACAGCGACACGAACTACAAGCGCGTGCTCAGCTGGGCCCTCACACCGCAGAACACGGATGCCGTCAAGATCGGCGTCGCCGGCCACAACCTCTTCGACGTGGCCTGGTCCCACCTCCTCGCCAAGAAGCGCGGCGTCGACGACCGGGTCGAGTTCGAGATGCTGCTGGGCATGGCCACCAGCCAGGCGGAGGCCGTCAGCCGGGACGTCGGGCGCCTCCTGCTCTATACGCCGGTCGTCAACCCGGCCGAATTCGACGTGGCGATCAGCTACCTGATCCGCCGCCTCGAAGAGAACGCCAGCCAGGACAACTTCATGTCGGCCGTGTTCGAACTCACCAGCTCCCCGGCCCTGTTCGAGCGGGAGAAGCAGCGCTTCCTCGCCTCCCTCGAGGCCCTCGACGCCGAGGTGCCGCGGCCCAACCGCCGGCAGGACCGCTCGGCCGTCGACCAGCTCGAAGCCCCCGAGCACGGCGACGTGCAAGCCGGCGAGGAGGAGCCCGACGAGGGCCTCACCGCAGCCGTCCTCGGGCTCACCCGCGGCTCGCTCGGCTCGTTCGGCCTGCTCACTGCGCCCGGTGCACCTGGTGCGCCCGGAGCCTCGAGCTTCCACAACGAACCCGATACCGACCCCTCCCTGCCCGCGAACCGGGCCTGGGGCCGTCGCATCCTGAACCAGGTCGAGACCTCCCGGCTCGGGCTGGACACCATCGCCGCCGCGCGCGTGAGCGACGCCGCCCAGCTGGAGCGCCTGATCGAGACCGCGGCCGCCGGCGGCGCCGCCTGGGGCCAGCGCCCCGGCGCCGAGCGCGCCGCCGTGCTGCACCGGGCCGGCCTCGCGCTCGCCGCGAACCGGGACCGCCTGATCGAGGTGATGGCGGCCGAAACCGGCAAGACCATCGCCGAGGGTGACCCGGAGGTGAGCGAGGCCGTCGACTTCGCCCACTACTACGCCGAACGCGCCAGGGACCTCGACTCCGTGCAGGGGGCCACCTTCGTGCCCTCGAAGCTGACCGTGGTCACCCCGCCCTGGAACTTCCCGGTCGCCATCTCCGCGGGCGGCGTGCTCGCCGCCCTCGCGGCGGGCTCCGGCGTCATCGTCAAGCCGGCCAAACTCGCCCAGCGCTCCGGCGCGGTGATGGTCGAGGCGCTCTGGGAGGCCGGCGTGCCGCGCGACCTGCTCGTGCTGGTGGACCTCGCCGACCGTGAGCTGGGCACCCGGCTGATCTCGCACCCGGCCGTGGACCGGGTCATCCTGACCGGCGCCTACGAGACCGCGCAGCTGTTCCGCAGCTTCCGCGAGGACCTGCCCCTGCTGGCCGAGACCAGCGGCAAGAACGCCATCATCGTCACCCCCTCCGCCGACCTCGACCTGGCCGCCGCCGACGTGATCAAGAGCGCGTTCGGCCACGCCGGGCAGAAGTGCTCGGCCGCGAGCCTGGTCATCCTGGTCGGTTCGGTCGCCAAATCCGAGCGCTTCCTCAGCCAGCTGACGGATGCCGCGACCTCCCTGCGCGTCGGCCGCCCGTCCGACCCGGTCACCCAGATGGGCCCGATCATCGAGCCGGCGGAGGGAAAGCTCCTGCACGCCCTGACCACGCTCGGCGTGGGCGAGCAGTGGCTGGTGGAGCCGAAGCAGCTCGACGAGTCCGGCGCCCTGTGGTCGCCCGGCATCCGCACCGGGGTCGCTCCCGGGTCCTACTTCCACCTGACCGAGTTCTTCGGCCCGGTGCTCGGCGTGATGCACGCCCGCAACCTGGCCGAGGCCATCCGGTTCCAGAACGCGGTGGACTACGGCCTCACGTCCGGGCTGCACTCGCTCGACTCCGCCGAACTGGCCGAGTGGGTGGACACGATCGAGGCCGGAAACCTCTACGTGAACCGCGGCATCACCGGCGCGGTCGTGCAGCGCCAGCCGTTCGGCGGCTGGAAGCGCTCTGCCGTCGGCGCGGGCACGAAGGCGGGCGGACCGAATTACCTTCACGGGCTCGGCAGTTGGGTGACCGACCCCGGCCGCAACTCCTCCACCCTGCACCTGCGCGGCCTGGACCAGACCGTCACCGACGTGATCGAGGCGGCGCAGACCGTGCTCGACTACGCCGACTTCGACGTGCTGCGCCGCTCTGCCCTGAGCGACGCCCTGGCCTGGCGCGAGGAGTTCGGCGTCGTGAAGGACGTCTCGAACCTCGGCCTCGAACGCAACCTGTTCCGCTACAGCCCGCTGCCCGTCACGGTGCGCCTGGCCGAAGACGGCACCCTCTCCGACCTGCTCCGGATCATCGCCGCGGCCACCCTGACCACGTCCCGGTTCGAGGTCAGCAGTGCCATCCCGGTGCCTCCGCTGGTGCGGAACGCGCTGTCCGAGCGTGAGATCCCGGTGACGGTGGAGAGCGACGCGGAATGGCTGGAGCGCGCGGCGGCCGGCGGCATCCGCACCAGCCGGGTGCGACTGATCGGCGGGGACCGGCTGACCGGGGCGACGCAGGCGGCATCCGCCCTCACCCACGCGCTCCGCGGCAGCCCGGACATCGCGATCTACGCGCACCCGGTCACCCAGGCCGGCCGGGTCGAGCTGCTGCCTTTTCTGCGTGAACAGGCGATCTCGATCACCGCCCACCGTTTCGGCAACCCCAGCACGCTCTCGGACGGGGTCATCTAGCCCGTCGCGGGGCGCCGTCGCCCGCACGGCGGCGGTGCCCCGGGCCCGGCACGGGTGACGGCGCAGGTCACGGCGCAGGTCACGGCGCAGGTAAAATGGGACCGTGACGGTCGCAGTATGCGGCTGCTCGGGGCAGGGATACGGACAACGAACAGGTTTCTGGTGCAGGATTGCCGGGCTGCGGGTTTCCAGCGCTGCAATTCGACAGGGGAATCAGAGTTGAACGGAAACGCCACGACGACGCACCGTAACGTCGCCCTGCTGTCGGTGGACAGCGAACTCGCCCCGCGGATCACGACCTCGGTCGAGATCGACGCCCGACTGCAGCCGGCGCTGAAGCGCCTGCGCCTGCCCAGCGGCCTGCTCCAGCGGGTGGCCGGCGTGCAGGAGCGCCGTAACTGGGCGCCCGGACAGGCGTTCGACGACGCGGCCGTGCTGGCCGGCCGGCGTGCCCTCCAGTCCGCCGGCATCGAGCCGGGCCAGGTCGGGCTGATGATCAACACCTCCGTGACCCGCAAGCACCTCGAGCCGTCGGTGGCCGTGCGCATCCACCACGGCCTCGGCCTGCCGTCCTCGGCCACCAACTTCGACATCGCCAACGCCTGCCTCGGTTTCGTCAACGGCATGACCCTGGCCGCGCAGCTGATCGACTCCGGGCAGGTGCAGTACGCCGTGGTCATCGACGGTGAGGACGCCGACGAGATCCAGTCCAACACGATCGACCGGCTGGGCCGCGCCGATATCAGCCGCAAGGACTTCATGAGCGAGTTCGCGAGCCTCACCCTCGGCTCCGGCGCCGCGGCGGCCGTGCTCGGGCCGGCGGACGCGCATCCGGAGGGCCATCGCATGCTCGGCGGGGTGACGCGCGCCGCGACCCAGTTCAACGGCCTCTGCGTCGGCAGCGTCGACGGCATGTTCACCGACGCCAAGGCGCTGCTCAAGGGCGGCATGGAACTCGTCGTCTCGGCCTGGACCGAGGCCAAACGCGACTGGAACTGGTCCGGCATGGACCGCTACATCCTGCACCAGGTGTCGGACGTGCACACCAACGCGATCATCAAGGCCACCGGCCTGGACCGTTCCCGGGTTCCGCTCACGTACCCGCTGCTCGGCAACGTCGGGCCGGCGTCGATCCCGATCACGCTCGCCGAGGAGGCGAAGCGGCTCTCACCCGGCGACCGGGTGCTGCTGATGGGCGTCGGGAGCGGCCTGAACACCGCCATGATGGAACTCGCCTGGTGAGCAGCCGCCGCAGCACGAGCACCCGCACGAGCACCCGCACCGGCACCGGATACCGCCTGCCGCGGGCGGCCGAGACGACCGCCCCGGCGTCACTGCCGCCGCAGGGACTGCCCGGCCTCGACCCGGCCTTCTCCCGGCTGGTCACCGCTGCCGAGACCGCTGCCGAGACTGCTGCCGAGACCGGCGGGGAGCGACCGGCGAGCCGCACCTGGCACCTGCTCGACAACGCCGATCGGCTGGCCGAACTCGGGCTCACCCCGATCGGTACCGTGCTCTGCGTGCACGGCAACCCCACCTGGTCCTACCTCTGGCGTGACCTCGTCACCGCCGCGACGGATGCCGCCATCGCCGGCGGCCCGGCGTGGCGGGTCATCGCCGTCGACCAGCTCGACATGGGCTTCTCCGAGCGCACCGGGGCGCCGCGCCCGCTGGCCCGCCGGGTCGCCGACCTCGCCGACCTCACCGCCGAGCTCGGACTGGCCGGCCCCGTGCTCACCTTCGGCCACGACTGGGGCGGCGTGGTCTCGCTCGGCTGGGCGGTGGACCATCCGACCCTGCTCGCCGGGGTGCTGCTGCTGAACACCGCCGTGCACCAGCCGGAGGACGCGCCGATCCCGGCCCCGCTGCGGCTGGCCCTGCGCCACGGCGTGCTCGGCGCCGCAACGGTCGCCACGCCCGCGTTCCTGGAGACGACTCTCGCGCTCGCGCATCCGCCGCTCTCCGCCGCCGTGAAGCAGGCCTACCGCGCGCCCTACCGCGGGGCAGCGCGCCGCGGCGGCATCGGTGCGTTCGTCGCCGACATCCCCGTCGACGACGCGCACGAGAGTGCGGCCGAGCTCGTGCGCATCTCCACCGGGGTGCGCCGCCTGGACGTGCCGGCCCTGATGCTCTGGGGCCCGGCCGACCCGATCTTCAGCGACCGGTACCTCGACGACCTCGCGCAGCGCCTGCCGCAGGCCGACGTGCACCGGTTCGAGGGCGCCGGGCACCTGATCGCCGAGGACGTCGACTACGCCTCCGCCGCACTGACCTGGCTCGGCGACCACACCTTCGCCGCCCCGGACCCCCTGCCCGGAGCGGCCCTCCCCGCCGGAGGGCTCCCCGCCTCAATGTTCCCCGCCGGAGTGCCCGTTCCGGTCGAGAGTGCCCGTTCCGCGGGTCACTCTCGTCCGGAACGGGAACAGTCGGAGGGCTGGGCGGCGAGCGGGCAGCATCCGCTCTGGCACTACCTGGACGAGTTGCAGGGCAGCGACGACACCGCCCTCGTCGACATGGCCCCGCCGGGCGGCGGCGCACCCCGCGTCGTCAGCTGGCGGCTGCTCTCCCGCCGGGTGCGGCAGCTCGCCGCGGGCCTGCACCTGATCGGCGTGCGCAAGGGCGACCGGGTCTCCCTGCTGATCCCGCCCGGCGCCGACCTGACCGCCGTGCTCTACGCCTGCGTGCGCATCGGCGCGATCGTGGTCGTGGCGGATGCCGGCCTCGGCCTGCGCGGCCTGACCCGGGCCGTGCGCGGCGCGCGTCCGGACCACGTGATCGGCGCCGCCCCCGGGTTGCTCGCCGCCCGGGCCCTCGACTGGCCCGGCCAGAAGATCGCCGTCGCCCGGTTCCCGAGCACGGTGGCCCGACTCCTCGACATCTCCTTCACCCTCGCCGAGATCATCGCGCTGGGCGCGGACGAGCAGCTGCCCGGGCCGCCCGGGCCCGGCGACACGGCGGCCGTGCTCTTCACGTCCGGCTCGACCGGTCCGGCCAAGGGCGTCGTCTACACGCACGGCCAGCTCGCCGCGGTCAGCCACGCGCTGCACGCCCAGTACGACGTGGGCCTCGGCACCGGACTGGTGGCCGGTTTCGCCCCGTTCGCCCTGCTCGGCCCGGCCCTCGGCGCCCGCTCGGTGACCCCGGACATGGACGTGACCTCCCCGAAGACCCTGACCGCGACCGCCGTCGCCGCCGCGGTCGCCGCCATCGACGCGACCGTCGTCTTCCTCTCACCGGCCGCGCTCGCCAACGTCGTCGCCACCGAGGCCACGCTCAGCGCGGCCGACCACCGCAGCCTCGCCGGCGTGCGCAGCTTCCTCTCCGCCGGCGCGCCCGTCTCCGAGCCCCTGCTGGCCGCCGCGGCCCGCCTGATGCCCGGCGCCAGCGCCCACACCCCCTACGGCATGACCGAGGGACTCCTGATGACCGACATCTCCCTGGCGGGCATCCGCGAGGCGACGGCGGCGGTCACGACCGAGGCGTCGGCGATCGCGGCGGCCACGCCCGGGTCGGTGACGACCGAGACAGCGGCGACGGCCGGGCCGGGCACGACCGAGACGACGGCGACGGATGCCCCGGCCGGCCCCGGCGGCGTCTGCGTCGGCCGTCCCGCGGCCACCACCGACCTCCGGATCAGCGCCCTCGACGCCACCGGTGCGGCTACCGGCGCCCTCGCCGAGACCCCCGGGATCACGGGGGAGATCGTCGTCTCCGCCCCCCACGTGAAGAACCACTACGACCGGCTCTGGCTGACCGATCGCGCCTCCCGCAGCGGCGTGACCCCGGGGCGGCGCTGGCACCGCACCGGCGATGTCGGGCACCTGGACGAGGCCGGACGGCTCTGGGTCGAGGGCCGCCTGCCGCACGTGATCACCAGCGCGGCCGGCGTGCTTACCCCGGTCGGACCCGAGCAGCGCCTCGAGCGCGTCGCCGTGGTGGCCCGCGCCGCCGTCGTCGGGGTCGGTCCGGCCGGCATCCAGCAGGTCGTCGCGGTCGTCGAGACCACGCCTGCGGCCCGCCGGGTGGGCCTGGCCGCCCCGGAACTGGCCGCCGCCGTGCGCGCAGCCGCCGGCGTGCCGCTCGCCGCGGTGCTGGTGGTGCCGCAGCTGCCCACCGATATCCGTCACAACTCGAAGATCGACCGCACCCGGCTGGCCGGCTGGGCCGCCGGCATCCTCTCCGGCGCACGGATGAGGCGGCCGTGACGCCGGCCGCGGCGCCGGCCGCGGCGCCGGCCGTGAAGTTGCCCGCCACCTC
>NZ_SOFY01000030.1 GCF_004402595.1 Cryobacterium shii
AACCCCGCGCCTGGCGGACGCGCCCGCCGCATCGGAATCGGACCAACCAAACTCGTACGTACCGAGCCCCGCAAGTTCGGGGCGGTCAAGCAGGACATCGGACATATCTACCTCTTCTCCCAACCACGACAACCCGGATATCAGTCCGGTCATTCCAGGGAAGGCCTCCGGCCGGAGGGCAGACACGGGAACGCGTTGTGTGAGCGGCTACGTTGCGTACCTAAGATGTTCACAGACGACGGTGTGTTGCGCCACGGTTATGTCAACTGCGGTGTCGCCGCCCAGGAAACACCTAATTCTACAGGCTAGCCATGGGATTAGTAGTGCGGTCCGGCGTTTTCACACATCGCGCACGAGACAGGAAGCTGAACCGGTGAAACGTATTGCGGAGTGGTTGCCCACCAGGATCGACAGGCGTGTCCGGGTGATCGCGTGGGTCTACCTGGCCGCCCAGATTCTCCTGGTCGGCACGGGCGGGCTCGTGCGCCTGACGAGTAGCGGCCTCGGTTGCCCGACCTGGCCGAAATGCACCGCGGATTCCCTGGTCAACACACCCGAAATGGGCATCCACGGGTTCATCGAGTTCGGCAACCGTCTGCTGGGCGTCGCCCTGGGCCTGATCGCGATCGCGGCGTTCCTGGCCGTGGTGCGGTTGCGCCGGGAGCGGCCCGACCTGTTCCGGCTCGCACTGCTGGCCGGGCTCGGCATCCCGGCCCAGGCCGTCATCGGTGGGATCAGCGTTCTCGTGCAGCTGAACCCTTACGTGGTCGGCCTCCACTTCGTGATCTCCGTCGCCCTGGTCGTGCTCTGCACCGTGTTCGTGCACCGGGTCTACACCGGTCGTGTGCAGCGCACCCTCGCCGTGCCGCGCTGGTACCGTGCCGTCGCGTGGGTCACGAGCGCCTTCGTGCTCCTCACCATCCTGGTCGGGATCCTCACCACCGGCTCCGGCCCGCACGCGGGCGACGTGGACGCCCCGCGCACCGGCCTTGACCCGGAGTTCCTCCAGCACATCCACAGCTGGCCGGCCTACCTGACCGTGGCCTTCACCCTGGTGTTGATGGTCACCGGAGTGTCTCGCGGCCTGCAGACGCGAGGCTGGGCGATGCTGCTGCTGCTCGTCGAGGCCGTGCAGGTCGGGGTCGGCCTGATCCAGGCCAACACGGGACTGCCGGCCGGCCTGGTCGGCATCCATATGGTGCTGTCCTGCATCCTCGCGGCCGTGATGACCGCGCTCCTGTTGAATCTGAGCGCCCCCATCGACACCCGCACGGTCTCCCCCGGATCATCACCGGCCGACCTCGTCGCCAAACGGTAGTGCGCCGGAGGATTATGGGGCGCCCCATACTCCGGCCCAACCGCGGGTTGCCTATACTGGGGATGCTCGCCAATCACGGTGCATGCAGGCATGATCCACCGGAAATGGCCTCTGCTGCGAAACCATGATGACGCTGATGTCCACGGGCGCGCACACCAGCGGGTGCGGGTTCTCGACAACCTGCCCCCTTTGTATCCAGAAGGGTCAATACCAAGTGGCAGCATTGCAGTGGGATTCGATTGACAACAAGGCGGTCGACACCGCACGCCTGCTCGCGGCCGACGCCGTGGAGAAGGTCGGGAACGGGCATCCCGGCACGGCCATGAGCCTTGCCCCGGCCGCCTACCTCCTGTTCCAGAAGGTCATGCGCCGCGACCCGTCCGACAACGACTGGCTGGGTCGCGACCGGTTCGTCCTTTCCGTCGGTCACAGTTCCCTCACGCAGTACGTGCAGTTGTACCTGGGCGGCTATGGGCTCGAGCTCGACGATCTGAAGGCTCTGCGCACCTGGGGCTCCAAAACCCCCGGCCACCCGGAATACGGCCACACGGACGGGGTCGAGATCACGACCGGTCCCCTCGGACAGGGCCTCGCCTCCGCTGTCGGCTTCGCCTACGCGTCCCGCTTCGAACGCGGACTGTTCGACCCGGAGGCCGCCGCCGGCACGAGCCCCTTCGACCACTTCGTGTACGTGATCGCCGGCGACGGCGACCTGCAGGAAGGCATCACGAGCGAGGCTTCGTCCCTCGCCGGCCACCAGCAGCTCGGCAACCTGATCGCGATCTACGACAGCAACCAGATCTCGATCGAGGACGACACCAACATCGCGTTCACCGAGGATGTGGCCGCGCGTTATGACGCGTACCACTGGCACGTGCAGACGGTCGATTGGAAGAAGACGGGTGCCTACGTCGAAGACGTCGCCGCCCTCAACGACGCCATCGAGGCGGCCAAGGCCGTCACCGACAAGCCGTCCCTGATCATCCTGAAGACCATCATCGGCTGGCCCAGCCCGAAGAAGCAGAACACCGGAAAGATCCACGGTTCTGCTCTCGGCGCCGACGAGCTGGCCGCCGTCAAGACCGTGCTCGGTTTCGACCCGGCGCTGAACTTCGAGGTGTCCGACGAGGTCATCTCCCACACCCGCCAGGCGGTGGCGCGCGGCGCCGCGGTCCACGCGGAGTGGACCACCGCGTTCGACGCCTGGGCTGCCGCCAACCCGGAGCGGAAGGCGCTGCTCGACCGGGTTCTCGCCGGCGACCTGCCCGAGGGCGTCGACGCGGCGCTGCCCGTGTTCGAGGCCGACATCGAGGTCTCGACCCGTGCCGCTTCCGGCAAGGTGCTCACCGCCCTCGGCACCGTCATCCCCGAGCTCTGGGGCGGCTCCGCCGACCTCGCCGAATCGAACAACACGACCATCGGGGGCGCGGCGTCGTTCATTCCGAGCGAGCACTCCACCGGCGAGTGGACGGGCAACTCCTATGGCCGGGTGCTGCACTTCGGCATCCGCGAGCATGCCATGGCGGCCATCCTGAACGGCATCGTGCTGCACGGGAACACCCGCCCGTTCGGCGGAACGTTCCTGATTTTCAGCGACTACATGCGACCGGCCATCCGCCTGGCCGCCCTGATGAAGTCTCCCTCGATCTTCGTCTGGACCCATGACTCCGTCGCACTCGGCGAGGACGGCCCCACACACCAGCCGATCGAGCAGCTGGCGACCCTGCGCGCCATCCCGGGACTCGACGTTGTGCGACCCGGCGACGCCAACGAGGTTTCCTGGGCCTGGAAGACCATCCTCGAACGGCGCCAGGGACCGGCCGGGATCGTGCTGACCCGCCAGAACATTCCCGTGGTCCCGCGTGGCGACGGCGATGCCCACGGTGAGGTTTTCGCATCCGCGCGGAACGTCGCCCGGGGCGCCTACATCCTCGCCGAAGCGCCGGGAGGCACCCCCGACGTGATCCTGATCGGCACGGGTTCGGAGGTGCAGCTCGCCCTGGCCGCCCGTGAGCAACTGCGGGTCGACGGCATCCACGCCCGTGTCGTGTCTGCTCCCAGCCTCGAATGGTTCCAGGAGCAGCCCGCGGAGTACCGCGAAAGCGTGCTCCCCCGTGAGATCACGGCCCGGGTGTCGGTCGAGGCCGGCATCGCCCTGACCTGGACAAGCTACGTCGGCGACCGCGGCCGCAGCGTCTCGATCGAGCACTTCGGCGCCTCGGCCGACTACAAGACCCTGTTCCGCGAATTCGGAATCACCACCGAGGCCGTCGTCGCCGCAGCCAAGGAATCCCTCGCCGCCCACTGACTCAACGGTCGGCGGCACCACATTCGGAACAACCTGCACATTTTTTAGGAGATTAGAGACATGACAGAGAACACTCCCCTCGCCGAACTTTCCCTCGCCGGCGTCAGCATCTGGCTGGACGACCTGTCCCGCGAACGGATCGTTTCCGGCGGGCTGCAGAACCTGATCGACACGAAAAACGTCGTCGGCGTCACCACCAACCCGACGATCTTCGCGGGCGCCCTCAGTAAGGGTGAGGCGTACGCCGAGCAGGTGGCCGCCCTCGCGGCCGCCGGCACCAGTGTGCACGATGCCGTGTTCGAGATCACGACGGATGACGTCACCGCGGCCAGCGACATCTTCCGCCCGGTCTACGATCGCACCAACGGCGTCGACGGACGCGTCTCGATCGAGGTCGAGCCTGGCCTCGCCCACGACGCGGCCGGCACCATCGCGCAGGCCCAGGAACTGTGGGCGAAGGTCAACCGTCCCAACGCCATGATCAAGATCCCGGCCACCGTTGAAGGGCTAGACGCCATCACCGCGACGATCGCGCTCGGCATCAGCGTCAACGTCACCCTGATCTTCAGCCTCGAGCGGCACCGCCAGGTCATCAACGCGTACCTCTCCGGCCTGGAGAAGGCCAAGGCCGCCGGCATCGACCTGTCCACGATCCACTCCGTGGCATCGTTCTTCGTGTCGCGGGTGGACACGGAGATCAACGCACGCCTCGAGGCCATCGGCACCGACTCGGCCCTCGCGCTGAAGAGCAAGGCCGGCGTCGCGAACGCCCAACTCGCGTATCAGGTCTTCGAAGAAGCATTCTCGACCGAGCGTGCCCTCAGCCTGCTGAGCGCGGGCGCCAACAAGCAGCGCCCGCTGTGGGCCTCCACCGGCGTCAAGGACCCCACGCTTCCCGCCACCCTCTACGTGACCAACCTGGTTGCCCCCGAGGTCGTCAACACCATGCCGGAGAAGACCCTCGCGGCGACCCTCGACCACGGAATCATCCCCGCGAACTCGGTCACCGGCGCGTACGACGAGGCCAACCTCGTCCTCGACGCCCTCGCCAACGAAGGCATCTCCTACGCCGACGTCACCCAGGTGCTCGAGACCGAGGGCGTCTCCAAGTTCGTGGTGTCCTGGAACGAGCTGCTGGACACCGTGACCCAGGCGCTGGATGCCGCCAAGACCGCCACCCGAAACGGTGCCGACCGGTGAGCTTCCGCATCTCCGTCAGTGGCGCCGCGGCCGACGCCGTGCGCGCCACCGTCCCCACCCTCGTCGCCGACCTCGTCGCCTCCGGCATCACCGCGCTGGACCCCGCCCTGTGGGGCCCCGACGCGGAAGCCGAAGCCGCCAAACGGCTCGGCTGGACCGAGTCCGTCGCCGATTCCCGCCCGCTGATCCCCGAGATTCTGGCCCTGCGCGATTCGCTGCGCGCCGCCGGAGTCACCCGCATCGCCCTCGCCGGCATGGGCGGGTCTTCCCTCGCCCCCGAGGTCATCACGCGCACCGCCGGGGTTCCCTTGACGGTCCTGGACTCCACGGACCCCGGCCAGGTGCTCGCCGCCCTCGGCGATCACCTCGCCGAGACCGCTCTGGTCGTCTCGTCCAAGTCCGGTTCGACGGCGGAAACCGACAGCCAGCGCCGCGTGTTCGAGCGGGCCTTCCGTGAGGCCGGGATCGACCCGGTCGACCGGATCATCGTGGTGACCGACCCGGGCTCCCCGCTCGACGCGGATGCCCGCTCGGTCGGCTACCGGGTGTTCAACGCCGACCCCACCGTCGGCGGGCGCTTTTCCGTACTGACGGCATTCGGACTCGTTCCGTCCGGACTCGCCGGCGTGGACATCGCGGAGCTCCTCGATGAAGCCGAGTCCATCTCGCTCTCGCTCGCCATCGACAGCCCGAAAAACCCCGGACTCATCCTCGGCGCGGCCATCGCGGCGACGAACCCGCGCAAGGACAAGCTCGCCCTCGTGGCCGACGGCACCCACATCGTCGGGTTCCCGGACTGGGCCGAACAGCTCATCGCCGAGTCGACCGGCAAGCAGGGCACCGGAATCCTCCCCGTCGTCCTCGACCCCACCGCACCCGAACTGACCGAGAACCTGCCCGACGTGCAGATCCTGCGCCTCGTCGACGACGCCGGCCTTCACCTGTTCGCCGACCACGACGGACGGGGCGAGATCCGCGTCAGCGGCACCCTCGGCGCCCAGTTCCTGGTCTGGGAGTACGCGACCGTCGTCGCGGGCCGTCTGCTCGGCATCAACCCGTTCGATCAGCCGGATGTCGAGGCCGCCAAGATCGCGACCCGTGGACTTCTCGACTCCCGCCCCGAGCCCGCCCCGGCCGCTTTCATCTCGGACGGCATCGAGATCCGGGGCACAGCCCACGTCATCGGCGCCGCGAGCGACCTCGCGTCTGCCATCGATGCCCTGATCGAGGAGCTCGGCCCGGACGGGTTCATCTCCGTGCAGGCCTACGTGAACCGGCTGGAACTGCCGCAGCTCGCGCAGATCCGCAGCCTCCTGGCCGCGCTCTCGAAGCGTCCGGTGACATTCGGCTGGGGGCCCCGGTTCCTGCACTCCACCGGTCAGCTGCACAAGGGCGGCCAGACCACCGGCGTCTTCCTGCAGATCCTGACGACCCCCGAGGTGGACCTGGACATCCCGGAGCGCCCGTTCACCTTCGGCGAGCTCATCCAGGCCCAGGCCAGCGGCGACGCCAGCGTTCTTGCCGCACACGGCCGCCCGGTCCTGACGCTGACGCTGACCCAGCCGCAGAAGAACATCACAACCCTGTTCGACGCCCTGCGCTGACGATCCGGCGCCGACCCTTCCGGGGCCGGCGCCGTCATCGTTTCCGCCGGACGGACTCAGCGCCGCACCGCCTCACCGCCTCACCGCCCCATCCTGAAGGAGCCGCATGCCCCCGGTGGAAATCACCCCGGAGTTCAATCCGCTGCGATCGCCGTCCGACCACCGTCTGAACCGGATTGCCGGGCCCAGCAGCCTCGTCATTTTCGGCGTCACCGGTGATCTGTCGCGGAAGAAACTCATGCCGGCGGTGTACGACCTGGCCAACCGAGGTCTCCTGCCTCCCGGCTTCGCTCTCGTCGGCTTCGCCCGGCGAGACTGGGACAACGAGGACTTCATGAAGGTGGTGCACGACTCCGTCAAGCAGTACGCGCGCACCGATTTCCACGAGGACGTCTGGGCACAGCTGGCCGAGGGAATCCGTTTCGTCCCCGGTTCCTTCGACGACGATGCCTCCTTCGAACTGCTGAAGGAGACCATCGCAGAACTGGACCGGGAGCGGGGCACGATGGGCAACCATGCGTTCTACCTCTCGATTCCGCCGAAGGCCTTTCCCCTCGTCACCGAGCAGCTCAGGCGGTCCGGGCTCGCCGAACAGAAGGACGGGCAGTGGCGCAGAGTCGTCATCGAGAAGCCGTTCGGCAGTGACCTGCAGACGGCGCGAAAGCTGAACGACGTCGTCGAGTCGGTCTTCTCCCCCGACTCCGTGTTTCGGATCGACCACTACCTGGGCAAGGAGACGGTGCAGAACATCCTTGCGCTGCGTTTCGCCAATCAGCTCTACGAGCCGATTTGGAACGCCAACTACGTCGACCACGTGCAGATCACCATGGCGGAGGACATCGGCGTGGGCGGCCGCGCCGGCTACTACGACGGCATCGGCGCCGCCCGAGACGTCATCCAGAACCACTTGCTCCAGCTCCTGGCCCTGACCGCGATGGAAGAGCCCATTTCGTTCGACGCGACGGACCTGCGCGCCGAGAAGGAAAAGGTACTGGCCTCCGTGCGGCTCCCGGACGACCTGGCCACCGGCACGGCTCGCGGCCAGTACGCGGGCGGGTGGCAGGGCGGCGAGAAGGTTCCCGGCTTCCTCGACGAGGATGGGATGGACCCCGAGTCCCTCACCGAGACGTATGCTGCGATCCGCTTGAGCATCGACACGCGTCGCTGGTCAGGGGTCCCCTTCTACCTGCGCGCGGGAAAGCGCCTCGGCCGCAGGGTCACCGAGATTGCCGTTGTCTTCAAACGCGCCCCCCAGCATCTCTTCGCCAAGGCCAACACGACTCCCCTCGGCGAGAACGCGCTGGTCATCCGGGTGCAGCCCGATGAGGGCGTCACCATCCGTTTCGGCTCCAAGGTGCCCGGCGTCGGCATGCAGGTGCGGGATGTGACCATGGACTTCGGCTATGGGCACGCCTTCACCGAGGCCAGCCCGGAAGCTTACGAACGTCTGATCCTGGATGTGCTCCTCGGCGATCCGCCCCTGTTCCCCCGGCACGAGGAGGTCGAACTGTCCTGGAAGATCCTCGACCCGATCGAGGAATTCTGGGCGACGCAGGGACAACCCGAGCAGTACCGGCCGGGAACCTGGGGTCCGTCCACCGCCGATGAACTTCTGGCCCGCGACGGCCGACACTGGAGACGCCCATGATCGTCGATCTGCCCAACACGACCACGTCCAAGATCTCAAAAGCCCTGGTCAGGATCCGCGAGGAGGGCGGCGCCGTCGCCCTCGGCCGCGTGTTGACGCTGATCATCGCGTCGACGATGGGTCACGAGGAAGAGGCGATCGAGGCGGCGAACGATGCCTCGAGGGAACACCCGATGCGGGTCATCGTGATGTCCACGCCCGAGTCCGACCCGACCGACCCGCACGCCTCCGCCCGGATCGATGCCGAAATCCGGGTCGGCGGTGACGCCGGGGCGAGCGAGGTGATCGTGCTTCGTGCCTACGGCGACGCCGCCAGCGACCAGGAAAGCCTGGTCACGGGGTTGCTCCTACCGGACGCCCCGGTCGTGGCCTGGTGGCCCGGTGTGGCCCCGGTCGTGCCCGCCGAGTCCCCGCTTGGGCGGATCGCCTACCGGCGCATCACGGACGCCTCCGCCCAGCCGGACCCGCAGGCGGCCCTGCACCACCTGTGCGCCTCGTACCGTCCCGGCGACACGGACTTCGCCTGGACCCGGTTGACCCTCTGGCGCGCCCAGCTCGCCGCCGTGCTCGACCAGCCCCCGTATCTGCCGGTCACGGCGGTGCGGGTGTCAGGCGCCGCCGACTCGCCGTCGACGACCCTGCTCGCCGCCTGGCTGTCGATGCAGCTCCAGGTCCCGGTGGACTACGAATTCACGACGGGACCGATGTCCCACGGCATCCGCTGCGTGCACCTGACGCGCTCGGCCGGCGTCATCTCCCTCGAACGCGAGGTCCCCGACATCGCGACGCTCACCCAGCCGGGTCAACCGGTTCAGGACCTCACCCTCAAACGTCGAAGCCTGCGGGACTGTCTCAGCGATGAGCTGCGCCGCCTGGATCCAGACGAACTGTATGGTGAAGTCATCACGCGCGGCCTACCGCACCTTGACGATGTGGTCGCAGAATTAACCGGAGGACGATCGTGACCAACGAACGACGAGTACTGGTGCACCCTAACCGGGCTGCCCTGGCGGCTTCGGTCGCCGCTAGATTCATCACCACCGCGGTTGACCTCCTGCACGAGCAGGGCGACCTCAACGTGGTCCTCACCGGGGGGTCCGTGGCCGTCGAAGTGCTGGAGGCCGTCAACGCCTCCGCGGCCCGCGACACCATCGACTGGGAGCAGGTGGCATTCTGGTGGGGCGACGAACGCTGGGTGCCCAAAAACCACCCCGAACGTAACGAGCTCCAGGCCCGCACGGCTCTGCTGGACCACATCGAGATTCCTGCTGGGAACATCCACCCCTTCGCCGCGTCGGACGAGGGACTCGACCTGGACGAGGCCGCCGCCAGCTACGCCGCCGAGCTGGAGTCCCACTCGATCGAAGGAACGGCCCTGCCGCGCTTCGACGTCACGTTCCTCGGTGTGGGCCCCGACGGCCACGTCGCGTCCCTGTTCCCGCATCAGGCCGGAATCCGGGAAAACGCCGCCAGCGTGATCGCGGTGCGCTCCTCGCCGAAACCCCCGGCGGAGCGCCTCAGCCTCACCCGACCGGCCCTCAACTCGTCGCGGTGCATCTGGATGGTCCTGGCCGGCCCGGACAAGGCCTCGGCCCTGGGCCTCGCCCTCGCGGGAGCCAGCCGGGATGAGGTCCCCGTGGCCGGGATCAAAGGTCGCCGGTACACGAACTTCTTCGTCGACCGTGAGGCCGCCGCGGAGGTTCCCGAGAACCTCACCGCGTCCTCCTTCTGACCGGGTCACGCCGAACAGGCACGAAAAAGGCCCCGACATCGTCGGGACCTTTTCTGGTTCGTGGTGACGTCAGGTCAGTTCGTGGCCGTCAGCTTTCCTCGGCGAACGCGAAGCTGCTGGAGTGCCTCCTCGAGCAGGGATTCCGCTTCCTCCACCGTGCGCCGTTCCTTGACGTACGCGAGGTGGGTCTTATACGGCTCGAGCTTGACGACCGAGGGCGGGTTTTCCTTGTCGCGTCCGGCCGGCAGGCCGGAAAACGGGCAGTCGATGGTTTCGGGGATCTCGTCGTCGGGCAGATTGGCCGCGAAGTAGCGAACGGTCTCGTTGCCGAGGGCGTCCCAGTAGGACACCTTGATGCGGTCCGCGTGGAAACCGCGGTCCTGCTCGCCCATGGGGCCAGCTCCTACACGGGAGCCACGGATTGCGCTGCCACCAGATGCCATGTTGTTCCTCCGCTTGAAAAGGGCCTGAAGCCGATCGGCCGAATGAGCTGGTACTCGTCAAAACTGTGGAGCGGGCGTTACAGTCCCGCGTCGAATTTGGTGATCAACCCGAGGATCACGATGCAGGTTATCCAGAGCAGGGCGAGGATGACCGTGATGCGGTTGAGGTTGCGCTCCGCCACGCCTGAAGCCCCGAGGTTCGAGGTGACACCACCGCCGAACATGTCGGACAAGCCTCCACCGCGCCCCTTGTGCAGCAAAATGAGCATGGTGAGCAGCAGGCTCGTAATTCCGAGCAATACCTGCAGTACAACCTGGAGAATCTCCACGCGAAACCTTTCACAGTGCGGTGGCAGCAAAAGCCCCACCAAGATCAGTCATAATCATAGCCTGCATCACGAACCAACCCGCCGACCCCCGGAACGGGGGCCGACGGGTTGGTTCATTACCAGCGTCGGGGATGAACCCCTACAGGCCGACGTGCTTCTGGAACCGGACGATGCTCGAGAACTCGTCGATGTCCAGGCTGGCGCCGCCGACGAGCGCGCCGTCAACGTTGGGCTCGCGCATGTAACCCGCGATGTTGACGCCCTTCACCGAACCGCCATACAGGATGCGCGTCTTGTCGGCCACATCCTGACCGAGCGTTTCCTTGAGCACGAGACGCAACTGTGCCGCCACCTGCTCGGCCTGTTCAGGCGTTGCCGCCTGGCCGGAGCCGATCGCCCAAACGGGCTCGTAGGCGACGACGAAGTCGGCCGCGTCAGTGACACCGGACAGGGCCGCACGCAGCTGGGCAACCGGCACCGCACTCGGGCCGTGCAGTTCCAGGTCCGCGGCGGTCTCGCCGACGCAGATGATTGGTACCAAATTGTGCTTGAGCGCTGCCGAAACCTTGGCCGCGACCTGCTCGTCGGTCTCCGCGTGCAGCGTGCGCCGCTCGGAGTGCCCGATGAGCACGTACTTGCACTCAAGCTGGGCCAGGAACGCACCGGAGATCTCGCCGGTGTACGCGCCTGAATCGTGTGCCGACAGGTCCTGGGCGCCGAAGGCGATCGGGAGCTTGTCGGCGGACACCAGCGTCTGCACCGAGCGGAGGTCGGTGAACGGCGGGAAAACCGCCACCTCGACCGCTGCGACATCGTGCTTGGCGTCCTTCAGGTTCCAGGCGAGCTTTTGCACGAAGGCGATGGCCTGGAGGTGGTCCAGGTTCATCTTCCAGTTGCCTGCAATCAGCGGAGTACGCCGTGGGTGTTCGTTTACTGCCATCCGAGGACCTCCAGTCCTGGCAGGCGCTTACCCTCGAGGAACTCGAGGCTCGCGCCGCCGCCGGTAGAAATGTGACCGAACTGGTCATCGGTGAAGCCGAGGGTGCGCACCGCGGCGGCAGAGTCTCCGCCACCGACAACGCTCAAACCGTCGACCTCGGTCAGCGCGGCGGCAACCGTGCGGGTGCCCTCCGCGAACGGGGCCAGCTCGAACACGCCCATCGGGCCGTTCCAGAAGACCGTCTTGGACGCCCGGATGATGTCAGCGAATGCCGCTGCCGTCTCCGGCCCGATGTCCAGGCCGAGACCTGAGGCTCCGAAGGTGGTGTCTTCGATGCCGCTGGCCGGGGTGACTGCGATTTCCGCGTCGGCCCCGAACTTCGAGGCGACGACGACGTCCGTCGGGACCACGATCTTCACGCCCAGGCGCTCAGCCTCCTGAAGGTAACCGCGAACGGTTTCGATCTGGTCGGCTTCGAGCAGGCTTGCGCCGACCTTGTGACCCTGGGCTGCGAGGAAGGTGTAGGCCATGCCGCCGCCGATGAGCAGCGAATTGACGCGGGGCAGCAGGTGCCCGATGACGCCCAGCTTGTCCGAGACCTTCGAGCCGCCCAGGACCACCGCGTACGGAGCCTCGGGCTTCTCGGTGAGGCGGTCGAGGACTTCGAGCTCCGCGGCGATCAGGAGGCCGGCCGCGCTGGGAAGAATCCCCGCGAGGTCGAACACGCTGGCCTGCTTGCGGTGCACGACGCCGAAGCCGTCGGACACGAGCACATCGCCCAGAGCGGAAAGCTCCGTGGCGAACGCGCCGCGCTCGGCGTCATCCTTCGCGGTCTCCCCCGCGTTGAAGCGGAGGTTCTCGAGAACGACGACCTCCCCGTCGGCGAGGGCGGCCACGGCGGCCTGAGCCGAAGCACCGACCGTGTCCGTGGCGAAGGCCACGTCCGCGCCCAGCAGTTCGGCGAGTCGGACCGCCACCGGGGCCAGGCTGTACCTGGCTTCCGGGGCGCCCTTGGGGCGTCCGAGGTGCGAAACGATCACAACTCGGGCACCCTGCTCACGCAGAGCCTTGATCGTCGGCAGGGACGCCCGCACGCGGCCATCATCCGTGATCTCGCCGTCTTTCAACGGCACGTTGAGGTCACAACGGACGATGACGCGCTTTCCGCTCAGCTGTCCCAGTGATTCGATAGTACGCAGCGTCACTGCGGACCCCGTTAGAGGCTCTTGGCGACGAGCGCGGTGAGGTCAACCATGCGGTTGGAGTAGCCCCACTCGTTGTCGTACCAGGAGGACAGCTTGACCTGGTCGCCGATGACGCGCAGCAGGCCGGCATCGAAGATGGAGGAGTGCGGGTCGGTGACGATGTCGCTGGAGACGATTTCATCTTCCGTGTACATCAGGATTCCCTTGAGGGGGCCCTCGGCGGCAGCCTTGTACGCAGCCTTGATGGCCTCGACCGTGACCGGACGCTCAGCAATGACGGTGAGGTCGGTGATGGAACCGGTGGGAACCGGAACGCGTAAAGCGAAGCCGTCAAGCTTGCCCTTGAGCTCGGGGAGGACGATGCCCAGGGCCTTGGCGGCACCGGTCGACGTCGGGATGATGTTCACGGCTGCGGCACGGGCGCGACGCAGGTCGGAGTGCGGGCCGTCCTGCAGGTTCTGGTCGGCGGTGTACGCGTGGATGGTCGTCATCAGGCCGGACTTGATGCCGAAGTTGTCGTTGAAGACCTTGGCGAGCGGCGCGAGGCAGTTCGTGGTGCACGACGCGTTGGAGATGATGTCGAACTTGGCCGGGTCGTAGTCCTGCTCGTTGACGCCCATGACGATCGTGGCCGCGTCGCCTGTGGCGGGAGCGGAGACGATGACCTTCTTGGCGCCGGCGGTGATGTGCTTGCGCGCGTCCTCGGCCTTGGTGAAGCGACCGGTCGACTCGATCACGATGTCGACGCCCAGGGCGCCCCAGGGAAGGTTGGCCGGGTCGCGCTCGGCGAGGACCTTAATCGGCTTGCCGTCGACGATGATCGAGTCACCCTCAACGGAAACGGTGGCGTTCAGGCGACCGGTGATGGAGTCATATTTAAGGAGGTGAGCCAGCGTCTTCGTGTCGGTGAGGTCGTTCACAGCGACGATCTCGATGTCACTGCCCTGGGCGAGGGCAGCGCGAAGATAATTGCGGCCAATGCGGCCGAATCCGTTAATACCAATCTTTACAGACACAGATGACTCCTAATATTTGTGCGCCGGAGCGCGTTTTGATGGTTGAAACGGGACGGGCTGCGGGCCCCCGGAGGGGCCCGGCTCCTCTAGGAGAGGAGCAGCAGTCCGTTGGTCTTTTCGCGTGCCACGGAGAAGCGCTCCTGGACGTTCGCCCAGTTGACGATGTTCCAGAAGGCCTTCACGTAATCGGCACGAACGTTGCGGTAATCGAGGTAGTACGCGTGCTCCCAGACGTCCAGCATCAGCACCGGGATGGTGCCGGCGGCGAAGTTCGCCTGCTGGTCGAAGAACTGCTGGATGATCAGTCGCTGGCCGATGGAGTCCCAGGCGAGCACCGCCCAGCCGGAGCCCTGCACACCGAGCGCCACCGCGGCGAAGTGCGCGCGGAACTTGTCGAACGAGCCGAAGTTGTCGTCGATGGCGCCGGCCAGCTCGCCAGTGGGCTTGTCGCCACCGTCCGGGGAGAGGTTCGTCCAGAAGATCGAGTGGTTGACGTGACCGCCGAGGTTGAACGCAAGGTCCTTCTCGAGCTTGTTCACGTAGGTGAGGTCGCCGGCGTCGCGGGCCTCGGCCAGCTGTGCAAGGGCCGTGTTAGCCCCGGTCACGTACGCCTGGTGGTGCTTGCCGTGGTGCAGTTCCATGATGGTGCCGCTGATGCTCGGCGCGAGGGCCGAGTAGTCGTAGGCCAAAGCCGGAAGTGTGTATTCAGCCAATGTGCATCTCCTCTGTAGTGGACGACGCGAAATGCGCCGCTACCAGTTCGTGAGCAACTATTTCAGTCTACTCAGGATGGGGTGGACCTGTGACGGGGATGTGGGAAAGCTGGACGCCGCTAGACGTCGTCGAGGTCGGCGGGCAGGTTGGCGTCGGTGCCGGGGATCCCCTGGTCTGCGGCTTTCTTGTCGGCCATGGCCAGCAGCCGGCGGATGCGGCCAGCGACGGCATCCTTCGTCATCGGCGGGTCCGCGTGGTGACCGAGCTCGTCGAGGCTGGAGTCCCGGAAGGAGAGGCGCAGGTCGCCCGCGTAGCGCAGGTGTTCCGGAATGTCCTCGCCGAGGATCTCCATGGCCCGCTGCACCCGGGCGCACGCAGCAACGGCGGCCTGGGCGGAGCGCCGCAGGTTGGCGTCATCGAAGTTGACCAGGCGGTTGGCGGTCGCTCGCACCTCGCGGCGCTGGCGGAGGGCCTCCCAGTTGAGCACCGTCTCCTGCGCGCCCATGTGCACGAGCATCGCGCCGATCGCGTCGCCGTCACGGATCACGACGCGGTGCACGCCGCGCACCTCGCGGGCCTTCGCGGCCACGCCGAGGCGTCCGGCGGCGCCCACCAGCGCCATGGCGGACTCGTTCCCCGGGCAGGTGACCTCCAGCGCTGCGGAGCGCCCCGGATCGGTGAGCGACCCGTTGGCCAGGAAGGCGCCGCGCCAGACGGCGGCGATTTCCTCCCGGGACCCGGTGGTGAGGCGGTTCGGCAACCCGCGGATGGGGCGTCGCCTGGCATCGAGCAGACCCGTCTGCCGCGCGAGGGTCTCGCCTCCCTCGAGCACGCGAACGAGGAAGTGGCTATTGCGGCGCAGGCCGGAGGCGTCGATCACGGAAACGTCGCTGCGCACGCCGTACAGTTCGGCCAGGTCCTTCCGCACCCGGCGGGCCAGCAGTGCGGTGTCGAGCTCGGATTCGATCGCGATCCGGCTGGAGATCATGTGCAGGCCCCCGGAAAACCGGAGGATCGTCGCCAATTCCGCGGCGCGCACCGTGGTCTTTGAAACTTCAACGCGAGCAAGCTCGTCTTTAACGTCGGCGGTGAGTGCCAATCGCTTGTCCATTCTGTCGTCCTGGCCCAGGGTTCTGGACGTTGTGTTCGTACTGGCCGGTGTCGGCGTCTGCTTGACGCAGGCATCGATGGCCGTGGCTATTCTCGGCCGAGGTCGCGATTCTTGAGGCTGACGGCGACGCCGGGGAAGTCTTTGATCAGAGCCGCGATTTCAGCGGCCATGGCAACCGAGCGGTGCTTGCCGCCCGTGCAGCCGACGGCGATGGTGGCGTGACGCTTGTTCTCCCGCTGGTACCCCGCGAGCACCGGTTCGAGGGCGGCGGCGTAGTGCGCGATGAACTCCCGTGCGCCGGTCTGTTCGAGCACGAAGTCCCGCACCTCGGCGTCCTGCCCGTTGTGCGCCCGGAGCTCGGGGATCCAGAACGGGTTCGGCAGGAAGCGGACATCGGCCACCATGTCGACGTCGGTGGGGAGACCGTACTTGAAACCAAAGCTCATCAGGGTCACGTGCACCCCGGCGGCGTCCGCGGCCGCGAAGCGTTCGGTGATGGTCGTGGCGAGCTGGTGGATGTTCAGGTCGGACGTGTCGATCACGAGGTCGCACGACTCGCGCACGGCGCTGAGCTTGGACCGCTCGGCCGAGATGCCGTCGAGGATGGTGCCGTCGGCCTGCAGCGGATGCGGCCGCCGCACGGATTCGAAGCGGCGCACGAGCACGTCGTCCCGCGCCTCGAGGAAGATGACCCGCACCTGGGCGCTCTTGCGCAGCGAGTGCACGATCTCCTGGAAGTCGGTGAAGAAGTCGCGCCCGCGGATGTCGACCACGGCGGCGATCTTCGGCAGGCTCGTGCCGGCGCGGCCGACGAGTTCGACGAGCGGGCGCAGCATCTGCGGCGGCAGATTGTCGACCACGTACCAGCCGAGGTCTTCCAAGGCATTTGCGACGGTCGAGCGACCTGCCCCGGACATGCCCGTCACGATAAGCATTTCCTGCCTGTCGTTCTCCGTTGTCATTCTGAACTGCGCCTTCGGTTGGATGTGGCCTGAGTGACCAGCCTACCGATCAGCAGAGCGCTTCAGGAGCGCAAATGCTCGTGGATGGCTGTCGCCAGCACCGGTCCGATGCCCCGGACCTCGGAGATGGCGTCCGCCGGGGCCTCCTTGAGACGCGCGACGGAGCCGAAATGCTGCAGCAGCACCTTCACCCGGGCGGGACCGAGCCCGGGGATCTCCCCCAGCACCGTGTTGATGTCGCGCTTGCGCCTGGTGCGCTGGTGCACGATCGCGAACCGGTGGGCCTCGTCGCGGATGCGCTGGATCAGGAACAGTGCATCGCTGTTGCGGGGCAGGATCACGGGATAGTCGGAGTCGGGCAGCCAGATCTCCTCGAGCCGCTTGGCGATGCCGCAGAGCTGGATGCCCGTGACGCCGGATTCGCGCAGGGCCCGGGTCGCCGCGGCCACCTGGGGCTGGCCTCCGTCGACGATCAGGAGGTTCGGCTGGTACCTGAATTTCTTGCGCTTCCCCGAGGCGTCGCCGACCGGGGCATCCGTCGTCGCAGTCTCGGCGTCGGCCCCCCCCTCCTCGGGCACCAGGTATGCCAGGCGGCGAGTGAGGGTGCGGTAGATGGAGTCGGTGTCATCGGTCGACTCCGGGATGCTAAACCGGCGGTATTCGTCGGTGCGCGGCAGGCCGTCCTCGAACACGACCATCGACGCGACGATGTTGGTGCCGCTCAGGTGGGAGACGTCGTAGCACTCCATGCGCAGGGGGGCCGAGGGCATCTCCAGCGCCTCCTGGATGTCTTCCAGCGCCTTGGACCGGGCGACGAAGTCGGAGCTTCTGCGGGTCTTGTAGAGCATCAGGGCGTGCTTGGCGTTCTGCGTGGCGGTCGCGAGCAGGGCCGCCTTCTCCCCCCGCTGGGCCGCGACAAGCCTGACCTTGCGCTTGGCCAGGCCGGCCAGCCAGATCTCCAGCGCCTCGGCGTCGTCGGGCAGGAGCGGCACCACGATTTCCCGCGGCGGCACGGCACCCCCGCCGTAGGCCGTCTGCATGACCGAGTCGATCAGTTCACCCGTCGACACGTCGAGCTCCTTGTCGACCATCCAACCGCGCACACCACGGATGCGCCCGCCCCGGACGATGAACAGCTGCACCGCGGCAGCCAGCTCGTCCTCTTCGATGGCGAAGAGGTCGATGTCGACGCTGTCCCGCAGCACGACGGCGCTCTTCTCCAGCACGGCGTTGAGGGCCAGGACCTGGTCCCGGCGCTTCGCGGCGACCTCGTAGTTCTGGTGCGCCGCGGCATCCTTCATCTCCGCGGTCAGCGTGTTGATCAGCTTTCGATCCTGGCTACCCATGAAACTGACGAACTGGTTCACGATAACCCGGTGTTCCTCGATGGTCACCTTGCCGGAACAGGGACCGAAGCAGCGGCCGATCTGGCCCGCGAAGCACGGCTTGCCCGACTGCATGGCGCGCTTGTAGTTGGAGTTGTTGCAGGTGCGGATCGGGAAGGCCTTGAGCATGAGCTCGATGGTCTCGTGCACGGCCCAAACCTTCGGATACGGACCGAAATACCGGGCCCTGCGGATTCCCGTGGTGCGGGTGACAAGGGCGCGCGGGGCCTCGTCGGCGAGGGTGACGGCGAGGTAGGGGTAGGACTTGTCGTCCTTGAACTTCACGTTGAACGGCGGGTCGAACTCGTTGATCCACGTCCATTCGAGCTGGAGCGCCTCGACCTCGGTGCCGACGACGGTCCATTCGACCGAGGTGGCCGTGGTGACCATGCGCCGGGTGCGCTCGTGCAGGCTGCTGAGCGGGGCGAAATAGTTCGCGAGACGGGCCCGCAGGCTGTTGGCCTTGCCGACGTAGAGCACCCGTCCGGTTTCGTCGCGAAACCGGTAGACCCCCGGGCTCGTGGGGATTTCTCCGGTCTTGGGCCGGTAGCTCAGCGCGTCGGACATGGTATCCCTGCTCGCGCCTACTGCGCTGCCAGGACCTCCTTGAGGAACGTGCCGGTGTGGCTCTTCTTCACGGTGGCGATGTGCTCCGGCGTCCCCGTGGCGAGCACGAGGCCGCCGCCGGAACCGCCCTCGGGGCCCAGGTCGATCACCCAGTCCGCGCACTTGATCACGTCGAGGTTGTGCTCGATCACGATCACCGTGTTGCCTTTGTCGACGAGGCTGTTCAGCACGAGCAGCAGCTTGCGCACATCTTCGAAGTGCAGGCCGGTCGTCGGCTCGTCGAGCACGTACACGCTGCGGCCGTTGGAGCGCCGCTGCAGCTCGGTGGCGAGTTTGACCCGCTGGGCCTCGCCGCCGGAGAGCGTGGTCGCGCTCTGGCCGAGCCGCACGTAGCCGAGCCCCACCTCGACGAGGGTCTTCAGGAAGCGGTGGATCGCGGAGATCGGTTCGAAAAAGTCGGCGGCCTCGCTGATGGGCATGTCCAGCACCTCGGCGATGCTCTTGCCCTTGTAATGCACGGTGAGGGTGTCTCGGTTGTACCGGGATCCCCCGCAGACCTCGCAGGCCACGTAGACGTCCGGCAGGAAGTTCATCTCGATCTTGATCGTGCCGTCGCCGGAGCAGGCCTCGCAGCGGCCGCCCTTGACGTTGAAGCTGAACCGGCCGGGCAGGTACCCGCGCGCCTTCGCCTCGACGGTCTCGGAGAACAGGGTGCGGATCTTGTCGAACACGCCGGTATAGGTCGCCGGGTTCGAGCGCGGGGTGCGCCCGATCGGCGCCTGGTCGACGTGGATGACCTTGTCGAGGTGGTCGAGTCCAGTGACGCGGGTGTGGCGCCCGGGAAGCTTGCGGGCGCCGTTGAGCCGGTTGGCCAGGACGCGGTACAGGATGTCGTTCACCAGCGACGACTTGCCCGATCCGCTGACCCCGGTGACCGCGGTGAAGGTACCGAGCGGGAAGCTGACGGTCACCTTCCTGAGGTTGTTCGCCTCCGCGCCGACGACCGTGATCTCCCGGGCGGGGTCGATCTCCCGCCGGGTCGTGGGCGTGGGGATCGATTTGCGGCCGGCCAGGTAGTCGCCGGTCAGAGACGCGGTGTTCGTGAGCAGGTCGGCGTACGAGCCGGAGTGCACGACATGCCCGCCGTTGACGCCGGCCCCGGGGCCGATGTCGACGATCCAGTCCGCCGTCTTGATGGTGTCCTCGTCGTGCTCGACCACGATCAGGGTGTTGCCGAGGTCGCGCAGCGTGACGAGGGTCTCGATCAGGCGCCGGTTGTCGCGCTGGTGCAGGCCGATGCTCGGCTCGTCCAGCACATAGAGCACGCCGGTGAGTCCGGAGCCGATCTGGGTCGCCAGCCGGATGCGCTGGGCTTCGCCGCCGGAGAGGGTCGCCGCGGCGCGGGCCAGGTTGAGGTAGTTCAGGCCGACCCGGATCAGGAAGTCCAGGCGTGCCTTGATCTCCCGCAGGACCTGGGCCGCAATGACCGCCTCCCGGTCGGTGAGCTCGAGCTTGTTCATGAAGACTCGCGCGTCACTGAGGCTGAGGTTGCAGACATCCGCGATGCTCGCGTCGTGCACGAGCACCGCGAGCACCTCGGGCTTGAGCCGGGTGCCGGCGCAGACGGGGCAGTCGACCTCGCGCAGGTACTCGCCCCAGCGTGCCCGCTGCGTGTCGGACTCGGCCTGGAGGTACTGGCGCTCGATGTAGGGGACGACACCCTCGAAGCCGGAAGTGTAGCTCATCTCCCGGCCGTAGCGGTTCTTCCACTTCACCTTGACCTCGAAGTTGTCGCCGCGGAGCACGGCGTTCTGCACCTCCTCGGGGAGGTCGCCCCAGGGGGTGTCGAGGGAGAAGTCCAGGTCGCGGGCGAGGCCGTCGAGGAGCTTCTCGTAGTACTGGAACAGGCCCTTGCCCTGGGTGGTCCAGGGCAGGACCACGCCTTCCGCGATGCTCAGTTGCGGATCACCGAGGAGGAGGTCGGCATCGACCGACATGCGCGTGCCGAGACCGGAGCATTCGGGGCAGGCGCCGAACGGGGCGTTGAATGAGAAGGTGCGGGGTTCGATCTCGGTCAGCTGCACGGGGTGGTTGTTGGGGCAGGAGAGCTTCTCCGAGTAGCTCTGCCAGGCCTCGTCGCCCTCGAGGTCGACGTAGTTGATCTGCACGATTCCGTCGGTCAGTTTGAGCGCGGTCTCAAGGGAGTCCGTGAGCCGGCTGAGCAGCTCGGGTGCGGCGACCAGCCGGTCGATAACCACGGAGATGTCGTGCTTGACCTGCTTCTTCAGGGTGGGCGGCTCGCTGAGCTGAATCTGGGTGCCGTCGACGATGGCCCGGGAATAGCCGCCGGCCGCGAGTTCCTTGAACAGGTCGACGAATTCGCCCTTCTTCTGCGAGACCACGGGGCTGAGTACCTGGTACCGCACGCCCGTCTCGAGCTCCATCAGCTGGTCGGCGATCTGCTGCACGGTCTGCGCCTGGATGACCTCACCGCAGACCGCGCAGTGCGGAATGCCGATGCGCGCCCAGAGCAGCCGCATGTAGTCGTAGACCTCGGTGATGGTGCCCACGGTCGAGCGCGGGTTGCGGTTGGTCGACTTCTGATCGATTGAGACGGCCGGGCTCAGGCCCTCGATGAAATCGACGTCGGGTCGGTCCACCTGCCCCAGGAACTGGCGCGCGTAGGCGGAGAGCGACTCAACGTATCGCCGCTGGCCCTCCGCGAAGATGGTGTCGAACGCGAGGGAGGACTTGCCGGAGCCGGACAGCCCGGTGAACACGACAAGCGAATCCCGAGGGATCTCCAGGTCGACGTTGTGCAGGTTGTGCACACGCGCACCGCGGACGTTGAGTTTTGACCCGGACTCTACCTTGGAAATTGACACTTTTCGAGTCTATGCAGTGCGCCGACACTGATACACCCAGAACAACGCTCTGAGCGAACACGTGTTCGAATTTTTGTTCGGAAGCCGGTCAGATGTGGCCGGCCTTCTCCATCTGACGCAGCTCACGCTTGAGCTCGGAGACCTCGTCGCGCAGCCGGGCCGCGAGTTCGAACTTGAGTTCCCCGGCCGCCTCGAGCATCTGGCCGTTCAGGTCGGCGATGATGGATTCGAGGTCGTTGGCGCCGTTCGCGGCCAGTCCCTGCCGGCGCGGGGTCGCAGCGACGCTTTTCCGGCGCGCGTCGCGGCCGGCCAGGAGCTCGGCCGTATCGGCTTCCTCCCTCGCCAGAACCTCGGTGATATCCGCGATGCGCTTGCGGAGCGGGGTGGGGTCGATGCCGTGCAGCGTGTTGTAGGCGACCTGTTTCTCGCGGCGACGATCGGTTTCGTCGATGGCACGCTCCATCGAGGCCGTGAGCCGGTCGGCATACATGTGCACCTCGCCGGAGACGTTGCGGGCCGCGCGCCCGATGGTCTGGATGAGAGACGTCGCCGACCGGAGGAAACCCTCCTTGTCGGCGTCGAGGATGGCGACCAGCGACACCTCGGGAAGGTCGAGCCCTTCCCGGAGCAGGTTGATGCCGACGAGAACGTCGTAGACACCGGCCCTGAGCTCGGTCAGGAGCTCGACCCGGCGCAGGGTGTCGACGTCGGAGTGGAGGTACCGCACCCGGACACCGGCCTCGGTCAGGAAGTCGGTGAGTTCTTCCGCCATCTTCTTCGTCAGAGTGGTGACCAGGACGCGCTCGTTCCGTTCGACACGCTTGTGGATCTCCTCGAGCAGGTCGTCGATCTGGCCCTTGCTCGGCTTCACGACGATCTGCGGGTCGATCAGCCCGGTCGGGCGGATGATCTGCTCCACGACACCGTCGGCGATGCCCATCTCGTACTTTCCCGGCGTCGCGGACAGGTAGACGGTCTGGCCGACCCGTCCCTTGAATTCGGAGAATTTGAGCGGCCGGTTGTCCAGGGCGCTCGGCAGGCGGAATCCGTGTTCGACGAGGGTGCGCTTGCGGGACGAGTCGCCCTCGTACATGGCGCCGATCTGCGGCACCGTCACGTGGGACTCGTCGATGACCATCAGGAAATCGTCGGGGAAGTAGTCCAGGAGGCAGTGCGGGGCCTCCCCCGGGGCCCGGGCGTCGATGTGCCGGGAATAGTTCTCGATCCCGGAGCAGAAGCCGATCTGTTCCATCATCTCGAGGTCGAAGGTCGTGCGCATGCGGAGGCGCTGGGCTTCGAGCAACTTGCCTTCACGTTCGAGCTGTTCCAGCCGCTCGGCGAGTTCTTCCTGAATGGTGACGATCGCGCGCTGCATGACATCCGTGCTCGCCACGTAGTGCGACCCGGGGAAGACGGACACCGACTCGAGTTTCCTCACGATGTCGCCGGTGAGCGGATGCAGGCTGTACAGCGCTTCGATCTCGTCGCCGAACATCTCGATCCGGATCGCGAGCTCTTCGTACATCGGAATGATCTCGATGGTGTCGCCGCGCACCCTGAAATGCCCCCGGGAGAAGTCGACGTCGTTGCGTTGGTACTGCATCGCCACGAACTTGCGGATCAGCCAGTCCCGGTTGATCTGCTGGCCGACCTGCAGGGCGACCATCGCCTGAAGGTAGCCCTCGGGCGTGCCGAGACCGTAGATGCACGACACGGTGGACACGACGATGACGTCCCGCCGGCTGAGCAGGGAGTTAGTGGTGGAGTGCCGCAGCCGCTCGACCTCGGCGTTGATCGAGGAGTCCTTCTCGATGAAGGTGTCGGTCTGGGGCACGTAGGCCTCGGGCTGGTAGTAGTCGTAGTAGGACACGAAGTATTCGACAGCGTTATTGGGCATCAGCTCGCGGAACTCGTTCACGAGCTGAGCTGCCAGGGTCTTGTTGTGGGCCAGGACCAGGGTCGGGCGCTGCACCTGCTCGATCAGCCAGGCGGTGGTCGCGGATTTGCCGGTTCCGGTGGCGCCGAGCAGCACGATGTCGGTCTCCCCGGCATTGATCCGGCCGGCCAGTTCGGCGATCGCGGTGGGCTGGTCGCCGCTCGGTGTGTACTCGCTGACCACCTCGAACGGATGCACTGAGCGCGTGGGTTCCATGATATCTAGTCTAAGGAGCAGCCCTGACAGTACGGTCTTCGCGTCCGGCGTGAATCTGTTCCCAGAGCAGGTCTACCTGCTCGAGAGTCTGCTCGAGGGTGCCTCCGGTCTCGAGGACCACGTCGGCGATTGCGAGCCGCTCGGCGTCGCTGGCCTGCGAGCGGATCCTGCGTTCCGCCTCACCGGCATCCATCGCGCGCAGATCCACCATGCGGCGCACCCGGGTCTCCTCGTCGGCCTGGGTGACCACGACCAGGTCGAACGGATGGTCGACGGCGGCTTCCACGAGCAGGGGCACGTCGTAGACGACGACTGCCTCCGGGTCGGCTCGTTCTGCCTCCCTGATGCGCGCGTTGGACATCGCCCGCACCGCCGGGTGCACGATCGCGTTGAGGCGGCTGAGCGCATCCGGGTCGGCGAAGACCAGTGCGCCCAGGGCCGCTCGATCCAGGGCGCCCTCGGCATTGAGTACCCCCGGGCCGAAGGCATCGGCGATCTGCGCGAGGGCCGGGGTGCCCGGTCCGACCGCGAGCCTCGCCAGATGGTCGGCGTCGATATGCACGGCGCCGTGCTGCACGAGTTGGCGCGCCACAGTGCTCTTTCCGGATGCGATCCCGCCGGTCAGTCCAATCAAGTACACGCCTGTAATGCTAACGGCCCGTGCTCATCCGCACCTTTGTCAGCGGGGGGGGGGGGCGGGCAGTCCACCGTCGTTGCCGACACGGATGGCGTCGGCAATGCCGACGGTGACGGTAATCCGGCCGGCCAGGCCAGCAGTGCGGCCGATATGTTGATTCGGGCTCTTCCCACGAACGAACGCTGTCGCACATTGCGCGCCTGGGCGCGAACTTTTTTCTGCCGGGGCATGCGGAACAAAGTTCTACCAGACGGTCGCCGCGGCCCGCCATTCACTCGTCATGTGCGCGGTTGGTCCGGCTTACGGGACAGCGGATGACCCCACGCGCGACGGCAGAATGTCGTCAGCAGAGTCCGAGCCGGTGGCACTTGGGAAACGCAAAGACGATCTTGTACTTGTGTCTATTGGATAGACGTTGGTCATCCTCGTAGAGGGCACTGGTGCTGGACTGTCCGGTTACGTCCCCGTGAGTGGTGTGATTTCCCGCTCTTGAGCGTTGCTTCGTCAACGTGAGGAGCCACCGTGGGATGGTCAGTGAGTACCGATCAAAGAACTCA
>NZ_SOFY01000083.1 GCF_004402595.1 Cryobacterium shii
CGAGATGGCTTTGGGCCAGGCGCTCAGCTCGAGTGCTACTGCGGTCTGGGTGAGGTGCAATGCGAGGCGCCGTGGACGCAGGTCGTTGGTTAGCAGGCCGAGCCGTGGGTTTTGCAGGACGCGGTATATTTCGCGGGCGACGTAGCGCTTGAGGCAGCGCATGATCTCCTTCTCGCCTTTGCCCTCGCTGGTGCGTTTGACGACGTAATCCTGGGTGCGTCGGGCATCGCCGAGGCTGCCGAAGGATTCCGGGAACACGGGGGCGAATTTGAGCGTCTTGAACCACGCCTCCGAAAACGGATTGTCGTTACTGACCCGAGGCCGGGAATGCGACTTGGTGACCTCCAGATCTGAGAGCAGCGCGGCGACGGTCTTGCTCGTCATCGACGTGCCCCGGTCGGCGTGGACGACCTGCAGGGTGCCATGGATGGAGAAGGTCTCCGTCATCATCTCGGTGGCGAGGACCGCGGACTCCGCCGGATGGACCTTCGCGCCGACGATGTAGCAGGAGTAAATATCGATCATCACGTAGGCGTCGAAGTACTTGCGCTTGATTATGCCGACCTTTTCAGCCCAGTCCCCGCCTGGAAGCTGGGATCGGAGACCAACATCGGCATAATCACAATGTCGGCATAACACGTATAGACCTGGCCGGGGGCTGTGGCGACAAGTTCTGGGATCGCGCGGGCCGGGTGGCGGGCCAGTCGGCGGCGTTCCTTGACCTGCTTGTTCTCGGCCAATACCCGGTAGATCGTTGAGATTGACGCCAGATACACGCCCTCGTCGAGCAGCTGCGCGTAGATCTGGATCGGCGGCAAATCCACGAACCGGGCCGAGTTCACCACAGTCAGGATGCGGGCCCGCGCGAGGACATCGAGCCGGTTCGCCGGCACCACCACCTGCCGGGCGGCCCGGGTGCGGGGTGTCCGGGTCGCGGTCGCCCGCGGTAACCCGACCAGGCTGGCGGCCGTCCGCGTCGGAATGCCGTGGCTGGTGAGGTCGCGGTAGGTGGTCATCACGGTTTCGTGTGTGGTGTTTCGTCCCGCGAGCTCTTCGAAAGATTTTCGAGTAGCTCGTGCATTTTTGACATGGTCTCCAACGCCACCCCCGTCGTTTCCAACCTCCGTTCCGTCAACTCAAGCTGGCGGCGGAGCCGGGCGATCTCGGCCTGCTCGGGCGTGAGCCGGCCGATCTTCTCCCCGGGTTTCTTGCCCTGCAGCACCCCGGCATCGCGTAGTTTTCGCCACTCCGTGATCTGGGAGGAATAGATGCCCTGCTCCCGCAGATACGCGCCGCCGCCGTTCCGGGAGATGGCGTCCTCGTAGGCGGCGAGGTGGTCGAGTTTCTGCTTCGGCGTGAACGACCGCCGGGGCGTGGGGCCGCCCGCGCGGGGGCCAGGACTGCTGTTGTTCATGGGACTATCGTCGCGCACGGCGATCAACGATGGGCTGGACATGGTGGGACTTCCTGATTCTCGCCCTACGTCAAACGGCGGACTTGCTCTGAGCTACTGGCCTCAACTCACCCTGACACGTAGGGGGACGGTAAAGTACGGGGGTGTCAGACCAGGATCCCCCGCTGAACCGCCCTGCCCGAGCGCGCGCCGGGATCGCCGCTTTCTTCGCCCGGCACCGTACCGCCACCCGGATCGCGGCGGCTGCCGGCCTGTTTGCGCTGCTCGGCACCGGCGCCGTTGTCGCCAGCGCGGCCACCGGCGCCCCGGCGCCTCTCCGACCCGCGGCGGCCGGAAGCAGCACAAGCACGACCACGAGCACGCCCGCTCCGAGCGAGGCGCCCCCGCCGGCCCGCCCGGTGCCGACCGCGGCCACGGCGGCAAGCCCGCTGCGCACCTGCTCCGTCGCCGACCTGGCCGCCGATCCGAGGCTCGCGAACTTCCAGGCCCAGGTCGTCAACGCGACCACCGGAGAGGTGCTCTTCGACCGCGGCGGCGACACCCCGTCGCGCACCGCCAGCGTGCTCAAGGTGCTGACCAGCGCGGCCGCGCTCCGCGTCCTCGGCCCCGACTACCGCGCCACGACGACCGTGGTCGCCGGCAGCGCGCCGGGATCGGTGGTCCTCGTCGGCGGGGGAGACCTGACCCTGTCCCGCACGCCCTCCGGCGAAGAATCCGTGTACGCCGGGGCCGCCCATCTCGACCAGCTGGCCGACCAGACCATCGCGGCCTGGCAGGCCGACCCCGCGAACCCGCCGCTCACCTCCCTCATCCTCGACTCCTCCCTGTTCGGCGGCCCCGGCTGGGACCCGAGCTGGGACCGCAAGGAACTCTCCGACGGCTACATGCCAGAGATCACGGCGCTCCAGGTCGACGGCGACCGGGACAACCCCTCGCGCAGCACCTCCGCGCGCAGCGGCGACCCGGTCGGGCGGGCCGGTGCGGCCTTCGCGGACGAGCTGGGCGGCGGTGTCAGCGTCAGCCGTGGCACGGCCCCGGCCGGCGCCCGCCAGCTCGCATCCGTGCAGTCGCAGCCGGTGTCGACGCTCATCCAGCAGTCCCTGACCGTCTCGGACAACGCGCTCGCGGAGATGCTCGCCCGCCTGGTCGCGGTCAAGTCCGGGGCCGGCAACACGTTCGAGTCCCTGCAGCAGTCCACCGTCGCCGGACTCGCCCCCTACGGCCTCGACACCTCGGGGATCCTGATCGCCGACGGGTCGGGACTGAGCGACGACAACGCCGTGCCGCCGTCCTACCTGACCCGCCTGTTCATCAAGATCAACGCCCGCGAGGGCAACCTCGGGGTCATCTTCGACGGTCTGCCCGTGGCCGGCGGGCCCAGCGGATCGCTGTCCTACAGCGACCGGTTCACGGGCGAGAACGCGGTCGCCGACGGCGCCGTCTTCGCCAAGACCGGCTGGATCGACACCGGGTACACGCTCTCGGGAATCATCCACGCCGCCGACGGCACGCCGCTCACCTTCGCCGTTTACGCGCTCGGTGATGTGAGCGATAATGCGAAGCAGGCGCTCGACACCATCACCGCAGGCTTCTTCCGCTGCGGCGACAACCTGTCGAACACCTGACCAGCCAACACCTGACCAGTCAGCCACTGACCGGCTGATCGACGCATCCGCCGAGCGAAGGAGCCACCCCGTGACCAGGGCCCTGTTCATCATCGACGTTCAGAACGACTTCACCGAGGGCGGTGCCCTCGCCGTGGAGGGCGGGTCTGCGGTCGCCGCGGGAGTGAGTGCGCTGCTGGCGGCGCATCCGGATGCCTACGACGCCGTCTTCGCGTCCCGCGACTGGCACGACCCCGACAGCGACAACGCCGGCCACTTCGCCCTGTCGGGCGAGCCCGACTTCACGGGCACCTGGCCGGTGCACTGCGTGGCCGGGACCCCCGGCGCCGAGTACCACCCGTCGTTGTTGCTGCCCGATACCACCATCCACATCCGCAAGGGCCAGGGCCGACCCGGCTACTCGATCTTCGACGGCGTCTCGGAGGGCGGGGAGAAGACCGGCGAGCTGCTCATCGCCAACGGCGTGACGGACATCGACATCGTCGGCCTCGCCACCGACCACTGCGTGCGTGCCTCCGGCCTGGACGCGCTCGAGCACGGGCAGCACCTGCGGGTGCTGACCGACCTCGTGGCCGGCGTCGCCCCGCAATCGAGCGACGCGGCCCTGGCCGAACTGGCCCACGCCGGTGCGGTGCTCGTCACGTCCGACGTGGTCGACTAGGCGTGGTCGGGGAAGGCTCAACCAACGGGTCGGATTCGGGGGCCGGCGCCGGCATCGGCATGGCCGCGGACACGGCGTACGCCCGGCGCCTCGACGGCGTGCGCATTGCGTACGACGTCGCGCCGGGGGAGCGCCCCATCCTGCTGGTGCACGGGTTCGCGTCGACGGCCGAGATCACCTGGGCCGGCACGGGCTGGGTGCGGGCGCTGCAGGACGCGGGGCGCGGCGTGATCACGCCGGACCTGCGCGGTCACGGCCGCAGCGACAAACCGCATCGCGGCATCGACTACGTGCCGCGGCAGCTCGCCGCCGACCTCGTCGTCGTGCTCGACGCCCTCGGCCTGGACCAGGTCGACGTCGTCGCCTATTCCATGGGTGCGAGGGTGGCCGCGGCCCTGGCCCGGCTGGCCCCGGATCGGGTGCGCCGCATGGTTCTCGGCGGGGCGGGACCGGTCGAACTGTTCGAGACCTGGGACACGGATGCCGTGCGCCGCTTCGTCGCCGACGACACCCTCCCCACCGAACCGACGATCGCGGCGGTGCTCGGTTCGGCGTTCAGAGCCGGCGCCGACCGTGAGGCCCTCGCGGCCTGCGTGCTGGGTGTGGCCGGCGCCACGCTCGACGTGCCCGCCGAGATCCCCGTGCTCTACGTCGCCGGCGGCGCGGACGCCATCCCCACCGGGGTGGCCGACCTCGCCCGCGCGCGCGGATCCGAGTACCGCGAGCTGCCCGGCCGGGACCACGTGAACACGCTCACCTCCCGCGAGTTCAAACGGGCCGCGCTGGAGTTCCTGGCCTGAGCCCCTGCCCAGGTCATCGCCGGGGCGGATGCATGCTCCACGTTCAGGCGCACACAGAAGTGGTGGGCGAGCCGTAGCCCGCCCACCACTGTCTGAGCCACCCGATCAGGCGGTCGGCGCCGCCCGCAGGTCGTCCCACGAGATGGTCATCGGGGCCGGCATCCCGGTGCGGCTCAGGTAGGTGTACAGCCCGAGGGATCCCGCGGACTGCAGCCCCGCGGTGTTGTCGGTCTGCGTTCCCTGCCAGGTCGCCGGCTCGGCAGCCCCCGCCTTCCAGACCTTCGCCTGGATGGTGGTCGGAGCCGTCCCGGTCACCTGCACCCGGAACTGCAGCCGGTCCCCGGTGTTGAGGGTGACACCGGTGGCAATCGTGGAGCCGATCAGCTGATCGTTGTTGCGCACCAGCTGGAGCTGGACCGCCCCGGTGGTGCCCACCACGACCCGCGCACCGTAGGAGTTGGTACCGACCTGCCGGCCGATCACTCCCACGTAGACGCTGCTCGCCGTGGGTCGGGGGAACGCCACCGAGGCAGTGAGGTCGGTGCTCGTCGAGGACACGCCCCCGAGGACCGCCGTGCGGATCGCCCCCGCCGCCACGTTGACCGTGCCCGTTCCGCCGTTCACTGCGAAGTCGGAAGCGGTCCCGGTCACCGTCCAGGCGCCGCCCGTGTCCGCGCTGCCGAAGCCGTTGGTCGTGGTGCGACCGAAGGCGTCAGTGGCGAAGGCGGCCGGCCCCGGCGGCGGCGGCGTGACCGGCCCGGTCACGGTCACCGGGTGGGTGACCGGGGCCGACGTTGCGCCCTTGTCATCCTTCACGATGAGACTGACCTGGTAGGTGTTGCCCGCGCCGTAGGTGTGGCTCGTGGTGGGTGTGGCGGTGGTGGCCGTCGTCCCGTCGCCGAAGTCCCAGGCGTAGGACGCGACCGTCCCGTCCGAGTCCTTCGAGGCGCTGCCGTCGAAGCTCGCGGCAAGCCCGTTGGGGGTCCCGGTGAACTCCGCCGTCGGTGCGGCGTTGGTCGCCGGGGGTTCCGTCGGGGCCGAGCCCGTCGCACCGGCCCACAGGTCGTCGAAGGAGACGACGAGTGAGGTCGGCGTGGCGGAGCTGCTGAGGTAGCTGTACAGGCCGATGGAGCCGGCCGACTGCAGTCCGGCGGTCGCATCGGTGACGGTGGCCTGCCAGTTCGCCGGCTCCGCGGTGCCCACCTTCCAGACCTTCGCCTGGATGGTGGTCGGAGACGTCCCCGTCACCTGTAGCCTGAACTGGAGCCGATCACCGGTGGCGTAGGTGAGACCGGCGACGGTCACCGCCCGCATCTGGATATCGGTGTTTCTCACCAGCTGCAGCTGCACCGACCCATTGGCGCCGATGACGGCTCGTGTCCCGTAGGTCGCGGTGCCCACCCGGCGGCCGATCAGGCCGACGTAGTTGCTGCTCGCGGACTGTCGGGGGAACCCCACGGTCGCCCGCACCTCGGTATCCGATGAGGACACCGACGCCAGGTAGGCGAAACGGTTGCTGCCCTGCGGCAGTGTGATGTTCGCCGTCCCGCCGCTCACCGCGAAGTTGCTCGCGGTTCCGCTGACGGTCCATGCCCCACCGGTCTCGGCGGTGCCGAACCCGTTGGTGCTCGACCGGGTGAACGAGTCCTGCGCCAGCGCCGTGCCCGCGGGGGGTGTGACGCTCCCGACGGTGACCGAGCGTATGGTCGTGCCCGTGGCGCCGCCGTTGTCCGTCACCGTGAGCGTCACCGTGTAGGTGCCGGCCGTGGCGTAGGTGTGGGTCGCCGTGACCCCGGTGCCCGCGGCGGTGTTATCGCCCCAGTTCCAGGAGTAGCCGGTGACGGATCCGTTCGGGTCGCTCGACGTGGAGCCGTCCACACTCACTCCGAGCCCGTTCGGGGTCGCGGTGAACGCGGCGGTCGGCGGGGTGTTCGTCGGTGTGCCACCCGCGGTGTTCACCAATCCGGGGGTGCCGCCCGTGGTCGAGGTCGCCCGCCAGTTGGCCGGGTCCGCGTTGTCCGCGGTCGGTGACACCAGCTCCAGGGAGGGGCCGCCGGTTGCCGCCGGCCACGGCGCGGTCGCGCCGTAGGTCACCGTGTCGACGACGTTCGCGCCGTTCATCAGGGTGAGCGCCTCGCCGTCGCCGCTGAGGTCGCCGACGAACTCGCCGCCGACCAGCCGGTTCCCGGTGGGGTACGCGGCACTGAAGGCCTTGTCGTTTTCGACGAACACCATGCGACCGCCGGCCGGGATGACCGTGCCGGGCTGAATCGTCAGGTTGACCCCGTTACTGATCTTCCAGCCCGAGATGTCGACCGCCGTGGTGCCCGGGTTCGCGAGCTCCAGCCAGTCGCCGCCGGTGTTCGCCGCGCTGTGCATGATCTCGTTGATCACGACGGCAGCGTTCGCCGACTGTGAGGTCGGGACCGGCTTTCCGGTGCCAGTGTTGTTGTTGATCGCGTTGCGGCGGTCGGCCAGGCCGGCGAGGAAGGCCGTCCGGGCAGACGCCGGAGTGTAACCGCCCCACTTGGCACGGTCGAGGTTCCAGTCGGCCTGCGTCTTGGACGTGATCGCGTCCCACTGCGCCTCGTACTGGCCGGGTGGGAGGAACTGGTCGGCCAGGGTGCGGAGGTGGCGGTAGAACATCTCCTTGATCTCGGGGTAGGCGAGCATCGCCTGCGTGAAGTTATTGGAGGTGTCCGGGGTCAGGAACAGTCCCTTGCCGTCGCTGGCCGGCGTGGTGAAGGTCCAGTTGAGGTCCCACTGCCACATCTCCCAACGGCCGGTGCCGGCGGTGTCGCGCGCGATCCACCAGTTGTACCACCCGCTGTCCTGGTGGCGGATGATCGAGTTGGTCGCCATGTAGTTGACGAGCTCGGGGACGTTCACGTTCTTGTAGATCCAGGCCTGCTGCGCGGCGGACGGGTTGGCGTCCACCGTGTTGGACAGGGTCCACGCATCCGTGAAGTCCTCGCTCTTTCGGGTCTTCTTGTCCAGCCAGGCGTTCGCCTCGAGGACGGCCGGGGAGGACGTCGCGCCGAGGCTTCCGGCATCGCCCTTGTAGATCGCCCAGTCACTGACGCCCTGGGCGTCGCGCCAGGAGCCGTCCATGGTCTCCATGATGCGGCCGAGGCTCCAGAAGGCGCCGTTCCGCTGGGTGCGGACGGGGAGGATGTTGAGGCCGCGGTTGCCGGCGGCACGCACGGTCGCCCAGGAGACGTCGGCGAAGTTGTCGGAGTAGTTCTGGAGGGCGAACTCGTCGAGCGGGTACGGGAGCGCGCCGCCCAGGTCGAACGTGTACCCCTTGGGGAGCTCGACCTTCCAGTTGACCTTGGCGGCCGTGCGTGAGGTGTTTCCGCGCACGTTCATCAGCGCGTTGTCGATGACCTGCCCGTTGTACGACCACACGGCCGCACCCTGGAAGTCGTCCGTCCGGTGGTTGGCGAGGATGTCGTTGTAGACGGAATCGGCCATGAACCACTCGATGACCGGCAGCTGGGTGCTGACGCCCGACGTCACGACGACGCCGAGGTATCTGATCGACGCACCGTCCGCGGGAAGGGAATACGCGACGCCCGCGGCGTCGGCCTCGATCCGGTACCGGACGAGATTGCCGGCAGCCTGGCCGGATATGGTGGCGGAGTAGACGCCGTCACCCGCTCCGCCCGGGCTAGCCGCATCGTCGCGGAACGGGAGGGAGGCGTCCGCGCCGAACATGACCTTGTAGACGAGGTTCGCACTCGATCCGGGCTTCAGCCGGGCCGAGACGGTGATGGGCTCGTTGGGTGCCGGGCGCGCCGGGGTGGCGGTGACCTCGGTGATTTCCGGGGTTGGGCCCGCGCCGTTGATCGAGTTCACCTTGCCGGGGGTGCCGAGGTTCACGGCGCTGGCGCCCCAGCTGGCCGCCTGCGTGTTGTCGGAGAGGAGGTCGCTAAGCTCGAGCGTCGGTCCGGTTCCGTCGGGGGACGCGGGCCAGCCGGGGAGGCCGGCGTCGGAGTACGTCACCGTGTCGACGGTGGCCGCCGAGGCATCCTTCACGGTGATGATGCCGGTGCTGTTCTTCAACTTCGTCAAGGCGCCGTACACGGCGTTGGGTGCGAACCCGTTGGTCGTCTGGAATTGGACGGCATTGGCCGCCACGACGAAGTAGCCGTGTGCGGGAATCGTGGACCCCGCGGGGAACGTCGCGGTGACGGCGTCGGTGATGGTCCAGCCCGAGACGTCGATGGCGCTCGAGGACGTGTTCGTCAGCTCGAACCAGTCGTCGGCGTCCAGGTCTGAGGCGGCGTGGTAATTGATCTCGGAGATCACCACCCCGCCGGGTTCGGCGAATGCCGGGGTGGCGACGAGCACCGATCCGGCGATCGTGGCGAGAACAACAGCGATGGAGGCGCCGCGCGCCACTCGTCCAGCCGTCATTGGATGACCCTTCAATGGAAGGTGGGAGCCCCGGTGGGTAGCCGGCAGCCCGCGCCGTTCGGGTGGACGGCGTCGCAGGGGACAGTATCCGGAGACTCACCGAAAAGCTACCCAATTCGGTCGGCCCCCCGACGAGCCGGCGATCAGCCGGTGGGTCCGGCGGAGAGGTTGTCGAAGGTGATGGGGAGGCTGGTGGAGGTGCTGCTGCTGCTGAGGTAGCTGTAGAGGCCGATGGAGCCGGCGGTCTGGAGTGCGCTGGTGGTGTCGGTGATGCTGGCCTGCCAGGCTCCGGGCTCGGTCGTGCCGGTCTTCCAGACCCTGGCCTGGATGGTGGTCGGTGAGGTGCCGGTGACCTGGAGCCGGAACTGGAGCTGGTCGCCGGAGTTGAAGGTGAGGCCGGTCACGCTGACCGAGCGCAGCACGGTGTCGGTGCTGCGCTGGAGTTGCAGTTGAACGGATCCGGCGGAGCTCACGACGGCCCGGGCGCCGTAGCTGCCGGTGCCCACGCGGCGGCCGATCAGGCCCACGTAGGCACTCGAGGATCCGGGCCGGTTGAACGTAACGGTGGCCGTCATCTCGGTGTCGGTGGCGGACACCCCGGTGAGGTAGGCGTATCGGTTCGCGCCGCGGGGAAGGGCGATGGTGCCGGTGCCGCCGGTGACGGAGAAGTTCGCGGCGGTGCCGCTGGTCGTCCAGGCCCCACCCGTGTCGGCGGTGCCGAACCCGTTCGCCACGGTGCGGGTGAACGAGTCCGTCGCGTAGGCGGTTCCGGCCGGCGGCGGAGGAGGCGGAGGCGGAGGCGGCGGAGGGGTGCCCGGGTCGGTGACGGTGACGCCGTGCGTGATCGTCCCGGTCGCCCCGCCGTTATCCTGAACGGTCAGGGTCACCTGGTATGTGCCCGCCGCGGCATACGGGTGGCTTGCCGTTGCCCCGGTGCCGGTCGCGCCGTCGCCGAAGTCCCACGAGTAGGACGCGATCGTGCCGTCCGAGTCGCTCGATCCGGACGCGTCGAACGACGCGGTGAGGTCGGCCACGGTGCTGGAGAACGCCGCCACGGGCGCCACGTTCGCCGGCGGCGGCGGCGGGGTCGAACTGTACGGAATCCGCTGGATCTGCAGCACGTTCGGCGTACCGACCACCGATATCTTCGCCCATTCCGACGTTCCGCCCTGGACGGTGATGCGAGTGAAGTTCGGCACCTTCACCGTGCCGTAGAAGGACGTCCACTTGTTGTCGGTCCGGTTGAGAGGCTGGTCGTTGACGAACCCGTGAGTGTCGCCGTTGAACAGGAAGACGGGCTTGCCGAAGCTGAGGCTGTCCGTCGCGAGTGCCGTCACGATCGGCTGGAACGCCTGCTTGTAGGTCGAGTTCCCGGTGCCCGGGATGAACATATCCGCCTGGGTGAGAAAGACCACCGCGCGGCTGCCGTTGGCCTTCGCGTTCGCGACGGCGGTGTGGATCTCGGAGATGACCGCGTTCGTTCGGGCGGTGACCTCGTCCCTCTGGGCGGTGCCCACGCTGGATGAGCCGGACCAGGTGTTGAGGTCGTTGTTGCTGCCGACGATGTGCAGCATCGCGAACGTCAGGGCGCCCTGCTGGAAGGTGACGTTCTCCGGGTAGCCCGCCTGTGCGGTCACCGCCATCTTGTTCTGGCCGAGCGTGACGCCGGGGTTCGGGAAGAAGATGGAGCGGAGCGCCGCCAGACGCTCGAGCGGGTTGCCGGCTCCGACCAGGGCGCGTGAGCAGTCGGCCCACTCATTGTCGCCGGGGGTGTACATCATCGGATCGGAGAAGGTGTTGAAATGGTTCCTGATCAGGGAGTAGTAGGAATTGGAGCAGTCCAGCGGACTGCTGATGTCGCCGACATGGAACACGGTTTGCACCGCGGGGTCTGCGTTGATGTTCGCGATCTCGGTGGGGAGCTGGCTGAGCTGCGTCGAGCCGTACGGGACATCCCCGATGACGGCGAACGTAAGCGGATCGGCCGCAGCGGCGGGGGCGGCCAGGCCGAGGATCGAGGCGGCGGCAACGGCTGCGGTAATGGCGACGGAGAGGGTGCTCGGCATACGGCGCACGGGAGACTCCCATTAACGTGGGGTGTAGACGGGGTCGATCGGCTAAAGGAACGGTACACCCGACGGGACGTCGTCGCCAGTGATTGGTTCACCGCCGTCTGGCGAAGCGAGCCGTGCTGCCTCCCGTAGGGTGGGCAATGCGTGCCTCGCCGCCGAAGCCGCCGAATGCCGACCGGGGGACCGTCATGACAACCGACATCCAGGATGCGACGCGAAAAACGCCGATGGGCGCGGTCTCGACCGGCCCGACCACCGGTGCGGGCTCGACGGCCGGGCGGCACTGGCTGGCACCGGCGGCGGCGATCTTCGCGGTCGCCTGGGGCGGCAACGAGTTCACCCCGCTGCTGGTGATGTACCGCCAGGCCGACGGGTTCTCGAACCAGCTGGCGAACCTGCTGCTCGGCGCCTACGTGCTCGGCATCATCCCGGCGCTGCTGATCGCCGGACCGCTGTCTGACCGGTTCGGCCGCCGGCCGCTGATGCTGCCCGCGCCCTGGATCGCGATCGGGGGGAGCGTGCTGCTGGCGCTGTCCGCGGGCAACGTGCCGATGCTGCTGGCCGGCCGCATCCTCTCCGGCGTCGCCCTCGGCCTGGCCATGGCCGTCGGCACCAGCTGGGTGAAGGAACTGTCCGCGAAACCGTTCGACCTCCGGGCCGACCGGGCCTCGGGGGCGCGGCGGGCGACGATCGCGCTGTCCCTCGGGTTCGCCCTCGGGGCGGCGAGCTCCGGCGCGCTGGCCCAGTGGGCCCCCTTCCCCGGCGTGCTGCCCTACGCCGCGCACACGGTCATCGCCGTGGTGTTCGGCCTGCTGCTGCTGCGCACCCCGGAGTCCCGGGGCCGGGGCATCGCGGCCCGCCCCCTGCCGGCGGCCCACCCGGCCACCTCCCCGTACCCGCGATTCCTGCTCCTGATCGTGCCCGTGGCACCCTGGGTCTTCGGAACGGCCACGACCGCGTACGCCGTGCTGCCCGCACTGGCCGCCGGACAGATCCCGTCCGCGCCGGTCGCGTTCGCGGCCCTGCTCTGCGTGGTGGCACTCGTGGCGGGCGCGTCCCTGCAACTGTTCAGCCACCGCATCACCGCGGGGCACAACGCCCGCGGCATCATGGTCGCCCTGATGCTGACCGTTGGGTCTTTGCTGCTCGCATCCGTCGCCGTGAACCCGCCCCGGCTGTGGCTGATCCTGCCGGCCGCGGCCCTCCTCGGCGCCGCCTACGGCCTGCTGATGGTGTCGGGCCTGCAGGAGGTGCAGCGGATCGCGCCGCCGGACCACCTGGCCCGGCTGACCGCCGTCTACTACGGCATCACCTACCTCGGCTTCTTCGTGCCGCTGGGACTGTCCCTGCTCGAGCCCTGGCTCAGCTACCAGGTCATGTTCGCGGGCGGGGCTGCCGTGTCGGCGGTGTCGCTGGGGCTGGTCATGGTCATCTTCCGCCGGGACATCTCGCTGCACCGCGCGGCCGCCCGGGACGCATCCGTCTGACCGCACCGAAATCCAGCCGCACCGAAATGTTTTTCTATGCATGTGCATCCGTTTTCGGGCTGGCGGGAGAAGTAAGGGTAAGAGAGGGACAGATTCCCTCCCCAGAATGACCCCCCTTACAGACCCAAGCAGGAGGAAACGATGCACAAGTCCCTCAAGATCGGCATGACGGCCGGGGCCCTCGGCGCCCTCGTCGCGCTCGGCGGTATCGCACCGGCCCAGGCGGCCGACGACGTCGCGAAGCTGTCCGTGCTGCACGGAGTTCCCGGCCTCACCGTCGACGTCTACGTGAACGACAAGCTCACCCTCGACGACTTCAAGCCGGGCGACCTCGCCGGCCCGCTCGATCTCGCCGCCGGCACCTACAAGGTCGCCATCACCGCATCCGATGCGACGGATGCCAGCGCTCCCGTGATCGGGCCGGTGGACCTTCCGCTCGAGGCCGGCAAGAACTACACCGCCGCGGCTCACCTCCAGGCGGACGGCAAACCCACCGCGACGCTGTTCACCAACGACATCTCGCAGCTCGCCGCCGGTGAGGGCCGTCTGACGGTTCGCCACGTGGCCGCCGCCCCCGCGGTCGACGTCCTGGCCAACGGCGCCGCGGCGATCACCAATCTGGTGAACCCGAACGAGTCGATGCTCGTGCTGCCGGCCGGCACCATCTCGGCCGCCGTCGCCGCGACCGGAACCACCGACCCGGTGATCGGCCCGGCAGACGTCAACGTCGCCGAGGGCACGAACACGATCGTCTACGCCTGGGGCAGCCTGACCGACAAAAACCTGGCGCTCGCCGTGCAGACGATCAACGGGCTCCACTCGAACCCGGACAGCATCCCCGCCGGTGAGGGCGGCCTCGTCGCCACCAACCAGACCGGCAAATCGACCGGACTGATGGTCGGCGGTTTCGCGGCCCTCATGATGGGGCTCGTCGCCGCAGCCGTTGTCGGCATGCGCCGCGCCGCCGGCGCCCGCCGCTGACACCCGCCGGACGAGGAACAGACACCATGAGAGCCACAGCGGGCAGCATCCCAGCGCTCGCTGTGGCTCTCGTGCTGCTCACCGGCTGCACCCCCGCCCCGGGCGAAGCCCCGAGTGCGCCCTGGAACTGATCTCGCTCCAGCACACGGTGGCCGTCGGCCGGTCCGTCCGCACAGTGCGACTCGTCGAGCCCGGCGACCAGGTCTGGGGGCGGATCCACTCCGCACTCGGCCTGACCGACGCCGTTGCCGCGTCGCCGCGGCTCGCCGACTACGCTTCGGCGGCCGAGCCGGCCGAGCCGGCCGAGCCGGCCGAGCCGGCCGAGCTCACCGAACCTGCCGAGCCGGCCGAGCTCGCCGAACCGGGAGCGGAGTCCGAGCCGTCCGCAGCTGCAGAGCCTGCCGAGCCGGGAGCGAGAGCCGAGCCGTCGGCAACTGCCGAGCCCGAGCCCGAGCGCGCCGCCGTAGCCGAGCCTGGACCGACCCCTGGTCCTGACCAGGCGGGACAGTCGGCATCCGTCACCGATATCGGGGCCGGGTCGCGATCGCACGCCCGTCACCGTCGTCGCCGGGTCTGGCTGCCCGTGGCGGTGGCGGCGGGAATCGTCGGCCTCGTCGGAGGAATCGGCGGCGGAATCTGGTGGGAATCCCTCCGGCAACAGGCCCCGGCACCGGTGATTGCGACGGCCGAACTGGACCCGTTCCCCGGCTGGACGGCCAGCGGCGTCGCCCAGGTCGAGAAGACGGCCGATGGCCACCGCGAGGTGGTGGTCGATGTCACCGGGGCGACGGATGCCGGGCTCCGGGAAGTGTGGCTGATCAAGTCGGACGCGTCCGGGCTGATCAGCATCGGCCTGCTCGACGGTGACAGTGGCCACTTCGCCATTCCGGACGGAGTGGACCTGTCCGAGTTCCCGCTGGTCGACGTGTCCGCCGAGCCCGACGACGGCAACCCGGCGCACTCCGGCGACTCGATCGTGCGCGGCGAGCTCCGCACAGTCTGACCCGCTGACCCGCTCCGCCCCACCCTCTCCGCAGAGTCTGACCCGCCCGCAGTCCGCCCCCGATAGTGCCCGTTCCGGTCGAGAGTGCCCGTTCCAACGGGCACTCTCGACCGGAACGGGCACACTCACGAGACGGGGAGCGGCCGGAACGGGCGGCCGGAGTGGGCCGCTAGAGCGTGTTGCCCAGCTTGAAGCCGTGCTCGACGTCGTCCTTACGGGTGTACGAGAAGCCGTCGGCGCCGACCGTGACGGCCATCTCGCTGGACTCGGTGCGGGCGATCACCGGCTGCGGGTTGCCGTCCAGGTCGAGCACGAGCGAGGCATCCGTGTACCAGCTGGGCACGACCGGGTTGCCCCACCAGTCGCGGCGCTGGTTGTCGTGCACGTCCCAGGTGACGACGGGGTTGTCCGGGTCGCCGGTGTAGTAGTCCTGCGTGTAGATCTCCACCCGGTGGCCGTCGGGGTCGCGCAGGTAGAGGTAGAACGCGTTCGAGACGCCGTGGCGGCCCGGGCCGCGCTCGATCACGTCGGACATCCGCAGGGCGCCGAGCTTGTCGCAGATGTAGATGATGTTGTGCTTCTCGTGCGTGGAGAAGGCGATGTGGTGCATCCGCGGGCCGTCGCCGCCGGTCAGGGCGGTGTCGTGCACGGTGTCCTTGCGGCGCATCCAGGCCGCGTAGGTGACGCCGTCATCGTCCTGGATGTCTTCGGTGACCCGGAAGCCGAGGTCCTCGAGGTAGCCGCGGCCGCGTCCCACGTCGGGGGTGACCTGGTTGAAGTGGTCCAGGCGCACCAGGGCGCCGGGGCCCTGCAGGTCGTAGCGCCAGGCGAGGCGTTCGACGTGCTCCACGGAGTAGAAGAACTCGTAGGGGAAGCCGAGCGGGTCCTCGACCCGCACGGAGTCTCCGATGCCCTTGACGAACCCGTTCGTGCGGCGCTCGGTGCGGCAGCCGAGCTCCTGGTACCAGGCCTCGGCCAGGCCCACATCTTCGGGGGCGCGCACCCGGAACGCCATCGCGGCGACGGCGGCGACGGGGCCCTGGCGCAGCACGAGGTTGTGGTGGATGAACTCCTCGAAGCTGCGCAGGTAGATTTCGGTGTCGCTCTCCTCGGTCACGACGAGGCCGAGCACGTCGACGTAGAACGCGCGCGAGCGGGCCAGGTCGGTGACGACGATGTCCATGTAGGCGCAGCGCAGGATGTCCGGCGGGGTCGCGGTGGGCGTGGGGATGGGGGTGGTGGTCATGGAATCCTCCTCGTTGAGTTTCAGTCGGTTGGCGTAGTGGCGGGGAATCAGGTGAGGGGTCCCAAATCGACCTTCGCAGGGCCAAGGAAGGTCGATATGGGACCCCTCACGCGATCGGAAGGGGGTTAGTGCGCGCCGAAGCGGGCGGTGTGCACGGACCCGAGGGTCACGTGCACGGCCTGCTGCTCGGTGTAGAAGTCGATCGACCGGTAGCCGCCCTCGTGGCCGAGACCGGAGGCCTTCACCCCGCCGAACGGGGTGCGCAGGTCCCGCACATTGTGCGAGTTGAGCCAGACCATGCCGGCCTCGATCGACTGCGCGAAGGTGTGCGCCCGGGTGAGGTTGCTGGTCCAGATGTAGGCGGCCAGGCCGTACTTGACGCCGTTGGCCAGCTCGAGGGCCTCCTCGTCGGTGTCGAACGGGGTGATCGCCACGACGGGTCCGAAGATCTCCTCCTGGAAGATGCGGGCGGTCGGGGCGACATCCGCGAACACGGTCGGGGAGACGTAGTTGCCCTCCGGCAGGTTCTCCGGGCGACCGCCACCGGCGAGCAGCCGGCCCTCGGACTTGCCGATCTCGACGTAGCTCATCACCTTCGCGTAGTGCTCGGGGTGCACGAGCGCGCCGACCTCGGTCTTCGGATCGTGCGGGTCGCCGACCACGATGTTGGCTGCGCGGGCCGCGTAGCGGTCGCAGAAGTCCTCGTAGATGGGGCGTTCCACCAGGATCCGGCTGCTGGCAGTGCAGCGCTCGCCGTTGAGCGAGAACACCCCGAACAGGGTCGAGTCGAGCGCGGCATCGAGGTCGGCGTCGGCGAAGACGACGGCCGGGGACTTGCCGCCGAGCTCCATCGACATGCCCTTGAGGTTCGCGGCGCAGTTGCGGTAGATGGTCTGGCCCGTGGTCGTCTCGCCGGTGAACGAGATGAGGGGGACATCCGGATGCTTGACCAGCGCGTCGCCGGCCTCTTCACCGAGCCCGTTGACCAGGTTGAACACCCCGTCGGGCAGCCCGGCGGCGCGGAAGATCTCGGCCCACAGGCTCGCCGACAGCGGCGTGAACTCGGCTGGCTTGAGCACGACCGTGCAGCCGGAGGCCAGCGCGGGGGCGAGCTTCCAGCTCTCCAGCATGAAGGGGGTGTTCCACGGGGTGATCAGTCCGGCCACGCCGACCGGCTTGCGGAAGACGTAGTTGATCTGGCTGCCCGGCACCTGGTAGGTGTCGTCGGTCTGCGCCACGATCAGGTCGGCGAAGAAACGGAAGTTCTCCGCCGCGCGCTTCGCCTGGCCCAGGGCCTGGGTGATCGGGAGGCCGGTGTCGAACGTCTCGAGTTCGGCGAGGCGGGCGTCCTGGGCCTCGACGGCATCCGCGATCTTGTTCAGGATGCGGGAGCGCTCGCGCGGCTTCATGCCGGGCCACGGGCCGTTGACGAAGGCTTCGGTCGCGGCGGCGACGGCGAGGTCGATGTCTTCCTTCTGGCCGGCGGCGGCGGTGGCGTAGGTCTGGTTCGACACCGGGTCGAGCACATCGAAGGTCGCCCCGGAGACGCTGTCGACGAAGCGTCCGCCGATGAAGTGCTGGATGCGGGTGGGCAGGTTTTCGGGCACGTGCCGGCTGACCGGCGTGGTCGCCGTCGCCGTTGCGGTGGCTGGCGCTGTCTGGACTGTCTCGGTCATGGCTCAGGCCGCCTTCGGGGTGAAGCCGGCGACCTGAAAGCCGTCGACGGGGGAGAGGTACGGTTCGCCGGCGGCCAGGAGCGTCTTCATCTTCGCGATGCCCGCATCCGTCGGGGTGATCAGCGGTGGGCGCACGAAGCCGCTCTCGATCAGGCCGCGCTGTTCGAGCACCCACTTGCCCGGTGCCGGGTTGGTCTCGACGAAGAGCAGGTCGACGAGGGGGTGCAGGCCATAGTGGATGCGGCGGGCCGTCTCGATGTCGCCGGCCATCCATGCGTTGTACATCTCGACGTGCGCGACCGGCGCGATGTTGCTGGTGGCGCTGATGTAGCCGATGCCGCCGAGGGCCATCAGGGGCAGGCAGAGCAGTTCGATGCCGCTCCAGACCAGCAGCTCGGGGCCGCAGAGTTGCAGCACCCGGGAGAAGTGCTCGAAGTCCTTGGTGGTCTCCTTGACGCCGACGAAGTTGTCGAAGTCGCGGTAGAGCCGATTGATGGTCTCCGGGGCGATGTCCACGGCGGTGCGGCTGGGCACGTTGTAGGCCACGATCGGCAGGTCCGGGAACTCCTCGGCGACGGTCTTGTACCAGACGTAGAGGGCTTCCTGGGTGGGCCGGGCGTAGTAGGGGGTGATGATCAGGGCGGCGTCGACGCCGGCGTCCCGGGCCGCGGCGGTCAGCTCGAGGGTCTCGTCGAGCTTGGCGGAACCGGTGCCGGGCATGAAGGGCACCCGGTCGCCGATCGCGGCGGCGACCGTGCGGATGGCGGCGGCGCGCTCGGCGATGGTCTGCGAGCTCGGCTCGCCGGTGGAGCCGCCGAGCGAGATGCCGTGGGTGCCGGAGGCGAGCTGCCAGTTCACCAGGTTGGTGAGTCCGGCGTGGTCGACGGCGCCGTCGGCGGTGAACGGGCTCATCAGCGGCGCGATGGAGCCCTTGATCTGGCTCGGGTCGGTGCGGAACTTCATTGTTTTTCCCTTCGGAGCAAGTGTGGTCAAGTCGTTCAAGACCCGGTGAGTGTGCCCGTTCCGGTCGAGAGTGACCGGTGCAACGGGCACTCTCGACCGGAACGGGAACAGGTAGAGGTGGGTTAGGCGGGTGCGGGTGCGGGTGCGGGTGCGGGTGCGGGTGCGGGTGCGGGTGCTGCTGCGGATGCGGCGGCGGCGGGGTGCTGCCGGGCCAGGAAGGCGTCGAGGGTGCCGAGCCGGTGGTTGCGCGCGGCGAGTTCGACCTGCAGGGGGTCGGCCCCGTTCTCGATCAGGTCGAGCAGGGCCGCGTGTTCGGCGACCGACTCCTGGGCGCGGCCGGGCACGAAACTGAACGTCGATTCGCGCAGGGTGCCGAGCCGGCTCCAGCCGCGGTGCACCAGATCGAGGACGTGCGCGTTCGGGCACGCCTCGAACAGGGCCGAGTGGAAGTCGCGGTTGAGCCGGGTGAAACTGACCGGGTCGAAGTGGTCCAGGCAGTCGGCCATCTCCGCGTTGATCAGCCGGGCGCGTTCGAGCGTGTCCGCGTCCATCAGCGGCGCGGACAGCGCCGTGGCGTAGCCCTCGACCAGGCCGAGGGTCTGCATCGTGTAGACGTATTCGGTGGCGTCGAGCATGGCCACCTGGGCGCCGATGTTGCGCTCGAACGTGACCAGGCCTTCGGCCTCCAGCAAACGGATGGCCTCCCGCACCGGCACCGTGCTGACGCCCAGCTCGCGGGCGATCTGCCCGAGCACGAGGCGGTAGCCCGGGCTGAAGCTGCCGTCGGTGATGCGCTCCCGGATCCACTGGTGGGCGAGCTGCGCCTTGCTCAGGGACGCATCCGTGGTCTGGGCGCCGGTCGAGATCGTCATGCCTGCTCCTTCGCCCAGTCCCGGAAGCGCGCCTTCCAGTCCGCGTTCATCGGGTAGAGCCCGTCGACGCCGTGCCCGGCCGCGACCATGGCGGCGATGAACGTCTCCTCGTGCTCCTGCACGATGGCGGCGGCCACGACCTCCTCGACCAGGTGCGGCGGGATCACGAGCACCCCGTCCGCGTCGCCCACGATCACGTCGCCGGGCTGCACGGAGGCGCCGCCGCAGGCGATGGTCAGGTCGGTGTCCCACGGCACGTGCCGGCGTCCGAGCACGGCCGGGTGCGGTCCGGCGTGGTAAGTGGGGATGGAGAGGGCGGTGACGGCCGCGAGGTCGCGCACGCCGCCATCCGTCACGATCCCGGCGGCGCCGCGCACCTGGGCGCGCAGGGCCAGAATGTCGCCGACCGTGCCCGTGCCCAGCTCGCCGCGGGCCTCGATCACGAGCACGTCGTCGGTGCCGAGCGAGTCGAACGCGCGCTTCTGGGCGTTGTACCCGCCGCCGTGCGACTCGAACAGGTCCTCCCGGGCCGGGATGTACCGCAGGGTGCGGGCCCGGCCGACCAGGCGGGCGTCCGGCCGGGTGGACCCCAGGCCGTCGATCGACACGGCGTTGAGGCCCCTCTTGCGCAACTGGGCGCTGAGGGTGGCGGTGCCGACGCTGTTGATCCGGGCCTTCAGCTCGGCCGTGAGGTCGAACGCCGGCGCGGCGACGGATGCCGGGGCGAGCCCGGCCGCCTCGGCCGACCCCCAGGCCTCGGTGCGCTGCAGATCGTCGACCAGCGGCTTCGCCCCGAAGTCCTGAAACGGCACCGATCCCGCCGTGATCGGGCTGACCAGGCGGCCGGTGCTCGGCGCTCCCGGCGCGCCCGGGGCATCCACTTCGACCTCGACCGTGTCGCCGGGCACGACCACCGAGGATCCGGCGGGCGTGCCGGTGAGGATCAGGTCGCCGGGTTCGAGGGTGATCAGCTGGGACAGGTCGGCCACGAGCCGGCCGAACCCGAAGAGCAGGTCGGCGGTCGTGTCCTCCTGGGCGAGGGTGCCGTTCACCCAGGTGCGGATGCGCAGCGCGGCCGGGTCGAGGTCCTGCGCCGACAGCAGCGCCGGGCCGACCGGGGTGAAACCGTCCCCGCCCTTCGAGCGCAGGTTCGAGCCCTTGTCCGCGTGGCGCAGGTCGTACACGCCGAAGTCGTTGGCCGCCGTGACGTGGGAGACCGCCGCCCAGCCGTCCTCGGGTGGGACGCCGCGGGTGCGGCGCCCGATGACCAGCGCGATCTCGCCCTCGAACACCAGCAACTCGCATCCGGCCGGCCGCTCGACCGGCGCGCCGCTGGAACTGAGCGACGACGCCGGCTTGAGGAAATAGGACGGCTGGCTGGGTGTGCGGCCGCGCTGGGCGGCCCGGCTCGGGTAGTTCAGGTGCAGGGCGATGATCTTGCCCGGCGTCCCGAGGGTGCTGGCGGATGTGGGTGATGTCGTCAAGTGCGGCGGCCCTTCTCGTCGTGCTGGCGTGTGTCGCGTCTGGTCGTGCGGGTGGTGCGGGTGGTGCGGGTGGTGCTGGTGGTGCGGGTGGTGCGGGTGGTGCGGGTGGTGCGGGTGGTGCTGGTCGTGCTGGTCGTGCTGGTCGGGTCTAGTCGTGCTGGGAGATGCCGAGCGGCACTCCGCGGGTCTCCTTCACCGCGGTCACGGCGATGAAGGAGATGGTGGCGAGCACCATGATGTAGATGCCGATCGACGGGGACCAGCTGGTCTCGTCCAGCAGCAGCTGTGCGATCAGCGGGGCGAAGGCGCCGCCGAGGATGGCGCCGAGGGCGTAGCCGATGGAGACGCCGGAGTAGCGCACCTGGGCCGGGAACATCTCCGCGTACAGGGCGGCCTGCGGTCCGTAGGAGAAGCCGAGGCCGCTGGCCAGGACCACGAGCGCGACCGTGAACCAGAGGATGTTGCCGGTGTCGATCAGCAGGAACATCGGGATCGCCCAGATGAACAGCCAGCCGTAGCCGAACTGGAAGGTGCGGATGCGGCCGATCCGGTCGGAGAGGATGCCGCCGAACATCGTCGACGCGAGCCAGAACACGGCGGCGATGGTGCTGGCGAGCAGCACCGGGGAGCGTTCCATGCCCAGGCCGCCGGCCTCGACCGGCTTCGTGGCGTAGGAGGAGAAGAACGCGATCAGGAGGTAACCGGCCGCGTTGTTGGCGATGAAGATCAGGGCGGTCAGGATGACCTGGCGCCAGTGGTCGGAGAAGAGCTGGCGCAGCGGGGCGGCCGATTCCTTCTTGCGGTCCTGCATCTCCTGGAAGACGGGGCTTTCGTCGACGGAGCGGCGGATGACGAAGCCGACGATGATCAGCAGCAGGGAGACGAGGAACGGGATGCGCCAGCCCCAGGAGAGGAAGGCTTCCTCGTTCATCGAGGAGGTGACGAGCAGCATCACGCCGGTCGCCAGGATGAGTCCGGTCGGCACGCCGATCTGCGGGTAGGCCCCGAAGAATCCGCGGCGGTTGACCGGGGCGTGCTCGACGCTCATCAGCGCGGCTCCGCCCCACTCGCCGCCGGCCGAGAAGCCCTGCAGGATGCGCAGCAGGATGAGCAGGATCGGTGCCCAGACGCCGATCTGCTCGAAGGTCGGCAGAAGGCCGATCAGCGCGGTGGCCGCGCCCATGATGACGAGGGTGAGCACGAGCATGGCCTTGCGGCCGAGGCGGTCGCCCAGGTGCCCGGCGACCACGGCGCCCAGCGGGCGGAACAGGAAGCTGATGCCGAGGGACGCCCAGGCGATCAGCTGCGCCAGACCGGCGTTGTCATTGGCGAGCGGGGCGAAGTACAGCCCGGCCAGCACGAGGCCGGCCGCCTGCGCGTAGATGAAGAAGTCGTACCACTCGATGGTGGTGCCCACCATCGTGCCGGCCAGGACGCGGCGTTCCTCGCGCCGTTTGGCGTTCGTCCTGTTCTCGGCCTGGGTGTGATCGGTCGTCAATGCCATGGAATACTCCTTCGTATTTCACTGCGGTCTGTGCTGTGTGAGTGCTGTGTCAGCTGCAATTCACTGCGGGTTCATGCGCGATCTCGCGCGATTCCAGAACGGTATCACAGATCGTATATTATCCAAAGGGGATTCTGGGCGAGGTGGCCTGGGGCGGCCGGTAGCCCGGCGGGGTGTGCGGGCCGCTGGCCGTGCCGGGCGGAATGCCGGTCGACGGGGCGGACCCCGACCGGATGCTGCGGGCGGGCGTGCCGGGCGTGCCGGGCGTGCCGGGCGGAATGCCGGTCGAGGGCGCGGGCCCCGACCGGATGCTGCGGGATGCCGCGGGACCGGGCCGCTGGAAGTCTGGGCGCCTAACGCAGGTCGGCGGTGATGGCGGCGGCCGCAGCCGTGAGCCGGGCGCCGATCTCGGCGGCGCTGCGCCCGGTGCCGAGGTAGACCACGGCGAGGGCTGCCGGCGCCTCGCCCGGAACCGTCAGCGGCACGGCGACCGACGCCAGCCCCGGGATGACCTCGTCGTGGCTGGTGGCGAAGCCCCGTTCTCGCACGGAGTGCGCCTCGCTGCGGCGCGCCTCGTCGCCCAGCCCGGCCCACTCGTCAGCGGAGAGCACCGACTGGATGGCGATGGCCGGCGCCCCGCGATCGAGCGGATGCCGCGTGCCCGGGCGCTGCGCGACCGTCGCATGCGCCTGCCTGGGTTCGACGCTGACCAGGGTGACGACCTCCCGCCGGTCGAGCACGGCGACGAACGCCGTCATGCCTAGGTCGTTGGCGACGCTCGTCAGTTCGGGCAGCGCCGCGGACTGCAGGCCCCGGGAGACGCCGCGGGCGAGTGCGGCCATCCTCGGGCCGAGTCGGACCGCGCCGGCGGCATCCCGGATCACGACCCCGTGGTCTTCGAGCGTGCGCAGGATTCGATAGGCGATCGAGCGGTGCACGCCGAGGGCGGCGGCCACCTCGGCGATGGTCAGGGGCGTGTCGGAGTCCGCCAGAATCTCCAGCACACGGATGCCGCGGGACAGGGTCTGCGAATGCGGCACCGCTTTCGCAGCGGGCTGGCTGATCTCACTCGTTGGCGTCGACACGTCGCCATTCTCGCACCCGCGGCCCCGCGGCCCCGCGGCCCCGCGTTCTCGTCGCCCTCGCCCATGCCGTCGCCCATGCCCTCGCCCTCGCCCATGCCCTCGCGCTCGCCCTCGCCCATGCCTCCTCCCACCTCCCGTAACCTTCGCCCGTGCTAACTCCTGCAGATTGCCGGGCCGCGCAGCAACTTCCGCGGATTTCCGGGGGACCCTGCCGCGGCGGAGGCCGAATTGCAGGAGTTATGCGTTGCCTCCCGGGGCTAACTCAGGAGATTCGGTCGCGGGCGGCCGATTCCGCCCGGACGAGTGCGGCGGCAACCGGGTCTCATAACGAATCTCCTGAGTTGGCCACCGTGCGCTGGCGCGCCGGAACTCCGGGTGAGTGAGACACGCGTGCGCTGGCGCGCTGGAACTCCGGACGAGTGAGACACCCGTGCGCTGGCGCCCTGGATCCGTGCGCCGACAGGCAAGACTCCCGGGCGAGACCGCCCTATCTTGGGGTCTAATGAGTGCGATCTGGGTGTCCGTGTCCGTGTGCGTGGTCGCTGCCATCGTGGCGGCCGGCCTGGGCGTCGTGTGCGCGCTGGCCGCGCTGCGCGGACCCGGCCGCACCCTCGTGGCCGTGCCCGCCATGGTGCTCATGGCGGCCTCGACCGTGGACATGGTCCTGCCGGGGACGCCCGGGTTGCACCCGCTGGCCTGGGTCGCGCTGATGGTCGCCGCGGCGCTGCTGGCCCTGCTCGACCGGCGACGGCGAGTCGCGGCCGCGCACCATGCCACAGCCCTGCTGCTGATGGCCGTGATGTGGGTCGCCATGCTGCCGGCCGCTACTGGTACAGGTGCCGGTACCGTCGCATCCGTCACCGCATCCGGCCCGGCGGGGCTGGTCGCCGCGGGCAGCCCCGCCAGCGACGGCGTGCTGCACGGCGTGGTGCACAGCGCGGTGCACGCGGCGGCACACGGCGGGCACGGCCTGGCGCTGTCCGGAGCGGGCGGACTGCTGCTCGGCGGTCTGGCGGCCGCGGCATCCGTCGCCCTGGCGGTCAGCGCCGTTCGGTCGGCGCGGCGCGCGGCGGGGTCGCGGGGGATCGCGGTTGCTGACAGGCTGGAGGCAGCCCAGCACGTGAGCATGGCGCTCGCGATGACGATGATGGCCGGCGGGATGCTGCTGCCCCTGTTCGGAACCTGACTGCCGGGCGACGCGCCGGCGGCCGGCCGACGGATGCGCCGCGCTCCGGAATCCCGGGACGCACCCGGAGCCGGTGGCTTGGATAGAATTTCACCGTCAACCGACGGGAAGACACGACCATGGGAGAACCAATGACGCACGTGACCGAAGCGGAGCTGCTCCAGCACGTTCCCAACGAACTGTTCATCAACGGCGAGTGGGTGCCGGCCGCCGACGGGGCGACCCTCACGGTGCACGACCCGGCCACCGGCAAGGTCATCAAGACCATTGCCAGCGCCGGGGTCGCGGATGGCGCCGCCGCCCTCGACGCCGCCGTCGACGCGCAGGCCAGCTGGGCCGCCACCCCGCCGCGCGTTCGCGGCGAGATCCTGCGCCGGGCCTTCGACCTGATGCAGGAGCGCAAGCACGAATTCGCCCTGCTGATGACGATCGAGATGGGCAAGCCGCTCTCCGAGGCATACGGCGAGGTGGCCTACGGCGGCGAGTTCCTGCGCTGGTTCAGCGAGGAGGCCGTGCGCGTCACGGGCCGTTACGGCACCAACCCCGAGGGCACGGGCCGCATGATCGTGTCCCAGCACCCGGTCGGGCCGTGCTTCCTGATCACCCCCTGGAACTTCCCGCTCGCGATGGCGACCCGCAAGATCGCCCCGGCGCTCGCCGCGGGCTGCACCGTCGTGATCAAGCCGGCCGCGCTCACCCCGTTGACCACCCTCTACTTCGTGAAACTGCTTGAGGAGGTCGGACTCCCGGCCGGCGTCGTGAACGTCATCACGACGTCGACCTCGGGCGCGGTGTCCGACCCGATCATCGCCGACCCCCGACTGCGCAAGCTCAGCTTCACGGGCTCCACGCCGGTCGGCCAGAAGCTGATCCAGCAGTCCGCGCAGGGCGTGCTGCGCACCTCGATGGAACTCGGTGGCAACGCCCCGTTCGTCGTGTTCGAGGACGCCGACCTGGACAAGGCCGTCGAAGGCGCGATCGCCGCCAAGTTCCGCAACGTGGGCCAGGCCTGCACGGCAGCGAACCGGTTCATCGTGCACGAGTCGATCGCGGAGGAGTTCGCCCGCCGGGTCACCGAGCGCGTCAACGACTTCACGGTGGGACGCGGCACCGAGGCCGGTGTCAACATCGGCCCGTTGATCAACGAGGCCGCGGTCGCCAAGGCTGACGCGCTGGTCCAGGATGCCGTGGACCGGGGCGCGACGCTCCTCACCGGCGGCTCCGCCATCGACGGCATCGGAACCTTCTACCAGCCCACCGTGATCTCCGGCGTCACGCCGGGCAGCAACATCCTGCACGAGGAGATCTTCGGACCGGTCCTGGCGATCACCCCGTTCGTGGACGAGGACGACGCCGTGCGCATCGCCAACGACACCGAATACGGGCTGGTCAGCTATGTGTTCACCCAGGACCTGGCCCGCGGCCAGCGGATGATCGAGCGCCTGCAGACGGGCATGATGGGCCTCAACCTCGGTGTCGTCTCCAACGCGGCGGCTCCGTTCGGCGGGGTCAAGCAGTCCGGTCTGGGCCGTGAGGGCGGACTCGAGGGCATCCACGAATACCTCTCCACGAAGTACACCCTCACCCCGGACCCCTTCGCCGGGTAGTCGCAGGGCGGGTTCGCCGGCGGAGCAGCGGGTCGGCGGAGCGGCGGAGCGGCGGGTCGCCTCGCCTCGCCGGGCGGGCGCCTCGCCGACCGGCCCGTGCGGCTAACTCAGGAGATCCGCCGCGGCATCCGTACGTCGCCGCACTGATCCGGGTGCCGGGTGCCCATCGCACCCGGTTTTCCTGAGTTAGCCCCCCCGGTGGCCGAGCGCACCGCTGCATAACTCATGCAATTCGGTCTCGCCGGCCTGGGCCGGCCCCGGAATTCCGCGGATGCGCATCCGTCGCGGCGCGAATCTGCAGGAGTTATGCAGAGGGACCCGGGCTGACCGGGCTGCGCGGGCGCGCCCGCCGCGCGCCCACCGCGCACCGGCACCGCGCACCGGCACCGCGCACCGGCACCGCGCACC
>NZ_SOFY01000035.1 GCF_004402595.1 Cryobacterium shii
CGCCCGCCGCCGCAACCGCCGCCGCGCCCGCCGGCCCGCCCGCAGCCCTGATGGGCGCGAGCGGCCAGTCCGCCGGGGCCGAGCCGCTGCTGGCCCGCGCTCACCACGGCTCGGTGAGCAAGGAGCAGCGGGCGCTGATCGAGGACGACCTCAAGGCCGGGCGGCTGCGCTGCGTGGTCGCCACCTCCAGCCTGGAACTCGGCATCGACATGGGCGCGGTCGACCTGGTGGTGCAGGTGGAGTCGCCGCCGTCGGTGGCCAGCGGGCTGCAACGGGTGGGCCGGGCCGGGCACCAGGTGGGGGAGGTATCCCGCGGGGTGATCTTCCCCAAGCACCGGGCCGACCTCATCCACGCGGCCGTCGCGGCCGAGCGCATGGTCGCCGGCCTGATCGAATCCCTGTCGGTGCCGTCCAACCCGCTCGACATTCTCGCCCAGCAGACCGTGGCCGCGACGGCGCTCGAACCCATCGACGCGGAGGAATGGTTCGACACCCTGCGCCGCAGCGCCCCCTTCCACTCCCTGCCGCGCTCGGCCTACGAGGCCACCCTCGACCTCCTCGCCGGCCGGTACCCCTCCGACCAGTTCGCCGAGTTGCGCCCCCGCATCGTCTGGGACCGGGAGACGGGCATCCTCACCGGCCGTCCGGGCGCGCAACGGCTCGCGGTCACCAGCGGCGGCACGATCCCCGACCGGGGCCTGTTCGGCGTGTTCATGGTCGGCGGCGACCAGGCCACCGGCCGCCGGGTGGGCGAACTCGACGAGGAGATGGTCTACGAGTCGCGGGTGGGCGACGTCTTCGCCCTCGGCACGACGAGCTGGCGCATCCAGGAGATCACCCATGACCGCGTGCTGGTGCTGCCGGCGTTCGGCGAGCCCGGCCGGCTGCCGTTCTGGAAGGGCGACGGCCTGGGCCGTCCGGCCGAGCTCGGCGAGGCGATCGGCGCGTTCCTGCGCGAGGTGTCCGCGCTCCCGCCCGAGGGCGCCAGGGCCCGCTGCCGGGCGGGCGGCCTCGACGAGCGCGCCGTCGACAACCTGCTCGCGTTCCTCGCCGAGCAGCGCGCCGCGACGGGGAACCTGCCCACCGACCAGACCCTCGTCGTCGAGCGCTTCCGGGACGAGCTGGGGGACTGGCGGGTCGTGTTGCACTCCCCGTTCGGCCTGCAGGTGCACGCGCCGTGGGCGCTGGCGGTTGGCGCGAGGGTGCGGGAACGCTACGGCATCGACGGGGCCTGCATGGCCAGCGACGACGGCATCGTCGTGCGCATCCCCGACACCGAGTCCGAACCCCCGGAGAGTTCCCTCTTCGTCTTCGACCCCGACGAACTCGAGCAGCTGGTCACCGACGAGGTCGGCGGTTCCGCCCTGTTCGCGGCCCGGTTCCGTGAGTGCGCCGCGCGCGCGCTGCTGCTCCCGAGATACAACCCCGGGCGGCGCTCGCCCCTGTGGCAGCAGCGCCAGAAGGCCGCCCAGCTCCTCGACGTGGCCCGCACCTTCCCGACCTTCCCGATCATCCTCGAAACCGTGCGCGAGTGCCTGCAGGACGTCTACGACCTGCCCGCGCTGCTGAACCTCACCCGGCGCATCGACAGCCGCGCCCTGCGCCTGGTCGAAATCCAGACGGATGCCGCGAGCCCGTTCGCGAGCACCCTCCTCTTCGGTTACGTGGCCGCGTTCATGTACGAGGGGGATTCCCCGCTCGCCGAGCGCCGAGCCACCGCGCTCTCGATCGATTCCAGCCTGCTGGCCGAGCTCCTCGGCCGGGTGGAGCTGCGGGAGCTGCTCGACCCGGTGGTGATCGAGCAGACCGACGCGGAACTGCAGCGGCTGCCGGCCGACCGAAAGGCGCGGGGGATCGAGGGCATCGCCGACCTGCTCCGCGGCCTCGGCCCGCTGACGACCGACGAGGTCGCCGCCCGACTCGACCCGCAGGGCGGACCGGCGGCGGCCGAAGGCCTGCAGGCTCTCGTCGCCGCCCGGCGGGTGCTGCCCGTCGGCGTCGCCGGCCGGCCGTGCTGGGCGGCCGTCGAAGACATCAGCCGGCTCAGGGACGCGCTCGGCGTGCCGGTGCCGCAGGGCGTGCCGGCCGTGTTCACCGAGCCCGTGCTCGATCCGCTCGGCGACCTGGTCAGCCGGTACGCCCGCACCCACGGCCCGTTCACGGTCGCCGACGTGGCCGAACGATTCGGCCTCGGCCCCGCCGTGGCACTGGGGGCGCTCCGCCGGCTCGCCAACGCCCGCCGGGTCGTCGAGGGCGAGTTCCGGCCGCACGGCACCGGCAGCGAGTGGTGCGACGCCGAGGTGCTCCGCCGCCTGCGCCGCCGGTCGCTGGCCGCACTCCGGCATGAGGTCGAGCCGGTCGACCAGGTGACCGTCGGGCGGTTCCTGCCGGCCTGGCAGCACGTGGGCGGGCGGCTGCGCGGTGTGGACGGCGTCGCATCCGTGATCGAGCAGTTGGAGGGAGCCCGCATCCCCGCTTCGGCGTGGGAGTCGCTGATCCTGCCGGCCCGGATCGAGGACTACCGGCCGGCCATGCTCGACGAACTCACGAATGCGGGTGAGGTGCTCTGGGCCGGCTCCGGCACGCTGGCCGGCAACGACGGCTGGATCAGCCTGCACCTGAGCGAGACCGCGCCGCTCACCCTGCCGCTGCCGCCGCCGCTGGAGACCACGGCGCTGCAGCAGGAGATCCTGGCCACCCTGGGCGGCGGGGGCGCCTTCTTCTTCCGGCAGCTGGCGGATGCCGTCGGCAGCCAGGACGACGCCGGGCTCGCTGCCGCGCTGTGGGACCTGGTCTGGGCGGGTCTGGTGGGCAACGACACCTTCGCGCCCGTGCGCGCGCTCCTTTCCGGCGGGAAGGCGGCGCACGGCACCCGCCGGGCTGCCCCGCGGGCTCGGCTGCACGGCGGCCGAATCCTGGCCCGGCCGACCCTGCCGGCCCGCGGCGGCCCGCCGACCGTCTCCGGGCGCTGGTCCGTCGTGCCGGTGGCCGACGACTCCCCGACCCGCCGTGCGCACGCCCTCGGCGAGACCCTGCTGGAGCGCTACGGCGTCGTCACCCGCGGCGCCGTGATGGGCGAGGGCGTGACGGGCGGTTTCGCGCTCGCCTACCGCACCCTCAGCGGCTTCGAGGAGATGGGGCGGTGCCGCCGCGGCTACTTCATCGAGGGGCTGGGCGCGGCCCAGTTCGCCACCGTCGGCACGGTCGACCGGCTGCGCTCCTTCGTCGCCGACGCGGGTTCGGGCTCAGGTTCGGGCTCGGGATCGGGCGCCGCGCTGAGCGCGGTGACGCTGGCCGCCACCGATCCGGCCAACCCCTACGGTTCCGTGCTGCCCTGGCCGCCGCTGCCGGACGGCACCGGGCACCGCCCCGGACGGAAGGCCGGCGCGCTGGTCGTGATCGTCGACGGGGCGCTGGTGCTCTACGTCGAGCGCGGCGGCAAGTCCGTGCTCGCATTCGAGCCTGGCGAACCGGACTCCGCAGTGACGGCCGCCGCGCTCTCCCTGGCCGGCACGGTGAAGGCCGGTCGGGTTCCCAAGCTCGGTGTCGAGACCGTCAACGGGGTCTTCGTGATGGGCACCCCGCTCGGCGCCGCACTGCAGGCGGCCGGGTTCGGCGTGACCCCGCGGGGGCTGAAGCTGCATGCCTGAGGAACGCCGTGCCCGGAGCCACCGCGTAACAACCTGCACGTCTGAGGCAACCCGTGCCGAACCCGTGCCGAACCCGTGCCGAACCCGTGCCGAACCCGTGCCGAACCCGTGCCGAACCCGTGCCGGGAGGCACCGCGTGACAAGCACCATGCCTGAGGAGAGCCATGCCTGAGGGCGACACCGTCTATCGCACCGCGCACAATCTCGACGCGGCGCTGCACGGCGCCCGGCTCACCCGGTGCGACGTGCGGGTTCCGGCGTACGCCACCGTGGACCTGACCGGCGAGATCGTGCACGAAGTGGTCAGCCGCGGCAAGCATCTGCTGATGCGGGTGGGGGAGTACAGCATCCACTCGCATCTGAAGATGGAGGGCTCCTGGCACCTCTACCGGCACGGCAGCGCCTGGAAGCGCCCGGCCTTCCAGGCTCGCATCGTGCTGGAGACGGCCGAATGGGTGGCCGTCGGCTTCGAGCTCGGTGTGCTCGAGGTGGTGCCGCTGAACCGCGAGGCCGAACTGCTCGCCTACCTCGGGCCCGACCTTCTCGGTGCCGACTGGGACGCGGCCGAGGCGACCCGCCGCATCCGGGAGCGCCCCGATCGGCCGGTGGCGGTGGCGCTCGCCGACCAGGGGAACCTGGCCGGACTCGGCAACGAATACGTCAACGAGCTGTGCTTCCTGCGGGGGCTGCTGCCCACCCGGCCGGTCGGTGAGGCGACGGATGTCCCGGCCCTCGTCGACCTCGCCCGCCGGCTGATCCTGGCCAACCGTGACCGCACCGAGCGCATCACCACCGGCAACGCCCGCCGGGGCATGCAGAGCTGGGTGTTCTCCCGGGCCGGCCAGCCGTGCCGGCGCTGCGGCACCCTGATCGAGCGGGGCACCCTGGGCCGCTCAGAGCTCGAGCTGCGGAACACCTTCTGGTGCCCGCGCTGCCAGACCTAGCCCGAACGAATTCGACGGCGATTTTGCCCGAATCGGGCCCGCCAGCTCGGAATGCGGCGTTTTAGGCCAGAATCTCCGTCGAATTGGTTCGCCGGACGCCGTGCTGGACGTGTGGACGCCGTGTTGGCCTAGAGGTCGCCGTCGCGGTCCGCGCCGGCGTGCCCGCCGGCATCCGTGTCGGGGTCGCCTGAGGGCGTCCAGGGCGTCCTGGTCCGCCCAGACGTTGCCGAGAACGGTCATCGTGCCGAAGACGAGGACCATCACCGGCCAGAGCACCCAACTGGGGACCAGGCCGGGCCAGGTCAGCACCAGGGTGCCCAGGTAGGGCACCAGCACGGACGACGTGAAGCGCCGCCGCTCCGGTGTGGCCCGCTGCGCGACCGCAGCATCCCGCCGGAACGGCACCAACAGCCTCAACTCCATGATTCCCCGTCCCTCATGCTGCCTATCCCCGCCGAACCGTGAGTTTGGCCGGTTTTCCGTGCCCGAAACGGTGCCGAACTCACGGTTCGGCGCCGTGGCGCAGCGGCGACCAGGCGACCAGGCGACCTGGCGACCAGGCGACCAGGCGACCAGGCGACGACCTTCTAGTTGACCGGGCCGGTGAACTTCTCGCCCGGGCCCTGACCGATGGCATCCGGGATGGCGGACGCCTCGCGGAACGCGAGCTGGAGCGAACGCAGCCCGTCGCGGAGGCTCCGCGCGTGCATGTCGGCGATGTCCGGGGCGGCCGCGGTGATCAGTCCGGCCAGCGCGGTGATCAGCTTGCGCGCCTCGTCCAGGTCGATCTGGTTCTCGGGGTCGTCGGCCAGTCCCACCTTCACCGCGGCCGCACTCATCAGGTGCACGGATGCCGTTGTGATGATTTCCACCGCTGCCACATCGGCGATATCGCGTGTTGCCTGGACTGCATCCTGCTCGTTGCTGTTGGTCACTGTATTCCTCTGTTAGACTTATCCGGGCTCCGAGATGCAAGTCTCGGTACGAAAGTGGATAATCTCCCACCCGCGCATACCGCTTCATAAAGGTTACCGGGTAGTTGCACTCCGCCGTCGCGGCACTGGATCCGTCACAAGATCACGATGCGCGAAGGTAGACAGGGTGTCGTCTGTGACAACCGGGCATTTGTGACCGGCAGTCCAGACGTTATTTTTCCTCTCTTCGTCTCCGGGCGACATCCGTCACCTGGCTGTAGCCACGATGAATGAGAAGAGGAGAGACGCATCAGCGATCCCCGTACAAATGACCGTATCCGCGTCCCCGAAGTTCGTCTCGTTGGTCCCAACGGCGAACAGGTCGGAGTCGTGGCCATCGATGTTGCGCTGCGCCTGGCACAGGAGGCCGACCTCGACCTCGTTGAGGTTGCACCGACCTCGAAGCCGCCCGTTGCCAAGATCATGGACTACGGCAAGTTCAAGTACGAGGCTGCGCAGAAGGCCAAGGAGGCCCGGCGCAACCAGGCGAACACGATCCTGAAAGAGGTTCGTTTCCGTCTCAAGATTGACAAGCACGACTACGAGACCAAGCGCAAACGCGCCGAAGGCTTCCTGAAGGCCGGCGACAAGGTCAAGGCCATGATTTTGTTCCGTGGCCGTGAACAGTCCCGTCCCGACCAGGGCGTACGTCTGCTCCAAAGATTTGCCGAGGATGTCGCCGAGTTCGGTTCCGTGGAATCGAGCCCGACCATCGACGGGCGAAACATGGTCATGGTTGTTGGCCCGCTGAAGAACAAAGCGGAAGCCAAGGCTGAGATCAACGCACACAAGGCTGCCGACCGGGCAGAAAAGGTTGCCGACAAGGCTGACAAAGTTGCTGATAAGGCAGCGAAACTGGAGGAAAAAGATGCCTAAGATGAAGACCCACTCCGGGACGAAGAAACGCTTCAAGGTCACTGGCTCCGGCAAGATCATGAAGCAGCAGGCCGGCCTGCGCCACAACCTCGAGGTCAAGAGCACCCAGCGCAAGTCCCGCCTGAACCAGGACCAGGTGCTGGCCAAGGCCGACATCAAGGTCATCAAGAAGCTTCTCGGTCGCTAGACCCCGTACCCCGTAAGGATCAATAAAAATGGCAAGAGTAAAGAGGGCCGTAAACGCCCACAAGAGCCGTCGCGTAATTCTCGAGCGCGCCAAGGGCTACCGCGGCCAGCGCTCGCGTCTGGTGACCAAGGCGAAGGAGCAGCTCACTCACTCCTTCACTTACAGCTACCGCGACCGTCGTGCACGCAAGGGTGACTTCCGTCGCCTGTGGATCCAGCGGATCAACGCTGCGTCCCGCGCGAACGGCCTGACCTACAACCGTCTGATCCAGGGCCTCGCCCTGGCCGGAATCCAGGTCGACCGTCGCATCCTGGCCGAACTGGCCGTCAACGAGCCCGCCACGTTCGCGGCCATCGTCGAGAGCGCCAAGGCAGCACTGCCCGCCGACACGTCGGCACCGAAGGTCGCCGCGTAGCTTTCGCAGCTCTTCGGCACGCAGCACTTCAGCACCACCTGAACGTCGCACTCTTCACGGGAGCGGGCCTGGCGCCCGCTCCCGTTTTGCGTGCCCGGGCGCCCGATCCGACCGGTTCCGCTGTGCCCCGCGCGGGGGCATCACCCGCGGGCCTCGGCAACTAAGCTGGACGCATGTTAGATAATCCCCGTTCGCCGCGTGTGCGGGCCGTCGCGAAACTGGCGAATCGAGCCGCTCGATCCGAGACGGGGCTGTTCCTCCTGGAGGGCCCGCAGGCCGTCTCCGAGGCCCTGAACTTCCGTCCCGACCTCGTGCTCGAACTCTTCGCCACCCCCACCGCACTCGAGCGCCACACCGACATCGCGGACGCCGCGAAAGACGCGGGCGTCGAGGTCGAATTCGTCACCGAGCAGGTGCTCGAGACGATGGCAGACACGGTCACCCCCCAGGGCTTCGTGGCCGTGTGCCACCAGTTCCCCACCTCGGTGAAAGACATCTTCGCTGACGGCCCCAAACTCATCGCCATCCTCGAAGAGGTGCGCGATCCCGGCAACGCGGGCACCATCATCCGTGCAGCGGATGCTGCCGGCGCGGACGCCGTCATCCTCACCGGTCGCAGCGTCGACCTCTACAACCCCAAGGTGGTGCGGTCGTCGACCGGGTCGATCTTCCACCTCCCCGTTGCCGTGAGCGCGACCCTCGAGGACGTGCGCGAGCGCGCCAAAGAGGCCGGTCTGCAGGTCTTTGCCGCCGACATCAAGGGCACCGATCTGCTGGCCGCCCGCACCGAGGGCCTCCTGGTCGCGCCGACCGCGTGGCTCTTCGGCAACGAGGCCCGCGGGCTCACCGAAGAAGACCTGGCCAAGGTCGACCGCTCCATTTCGGTGCCGATCTACGGTCACGCGGAATCGATGAACCTCGCCACTGCGGCCAGCGTTTGCCTGTATGAAAGTGCCTTCGCGCAGCGCAGCTGATCCGATCGATGACGGCCATACCACAAAATTTGTGGTGCGGCCGTCTTTCTTTGTGCCTTAGGTTGGGGGACATGGAGCCTACAGAGTCTGCGCCGGCGACGTCCAACATCACGGTGTTGCGCGGTGAGCCGCTAGTTGTCATCAGTGACGTCGACAAGCACTACGGCGACCTGCACGTGCTGAAGAAGATCAACGCCGTCGTCAATCGCGGCGAGGTCGTGGTGGTGATCGGCCCGAGCGGGTCGGGCAAGTCCACCCTCTGCCGCGCCATCAACCGGCTCGAGACGATCGACGCCGGCGTCATCACCATCGACGGCGTGAAGCTGCCGGACGAAGGCAAAGACCTCGCCCGGTTGCGCGCGGACGTCGGCATGGTGTTCCAGGCGTTCAACCTGTTCGCGCACAAGACCGTGCTCGAGAACGTCACGCTCGGCCCGATCAAGGTGCGCGGCCTGTCGAAGGCCGACGCCGAGAAGAAGGCCATGGTCCTGCTCGAACGCGTCGGCGTCGCGAACCAGGCGAAGAAGATGCCGGCCCAGCTCTCCGGCGGCCAGCAGCAGCGCGTGGCGATCGCCCGTGCCCTCGCCATGGACCCCAAGGTGATCCTGCTCGACGAGCCCACCAGCGCGCTTGACCCCGAGATGATCAACGAGGTGCTCGAGGTCATGATCGACCTCGCCAGCGACGGCATGACCATGATCGTCGTCACGCACGAGATGGGCTTCGCCCGCAAGGCGGCCGACCGGGTGATCTTCATGGCCGAGGGCGAGATCGTCGAGGAGACGACGCCGGAGAAGTTCTTCACGAACCCCCAGAGCACGAGAGCGAAAGATTTCCTCTCCAAAATACTTGCCCACTAACCGGTGCGCAGGATGACACAGCAATCAGGAGAAACACCATGAGACTCAAAAAAGGTCTAATGCTTTCGGCCATTGCCCTTGCCGGCGTGCTCACCCTCAGTGCCTGCACCGACTCGGCCGCCAAGCCCACCGCCGCACCCGTGGAGAAGGCGCCGACATTCGCGGCCGGCACCACCATGGCGAAGCTGAGCGAAGCCGGATCGATCACCATCGGCACCAAGTTCGACCAGCCGCTGTTCGGCCTCAGGGGCCCGGACGGCCAGCCGGTCGGCTTCGACGTCGAGATGGGCACGCTCATCGCGTCCAAGCTCGGCATCCCCGCCGACAAGATCAAGTGGACCGAGACCGTGTCGGCCAACCGCGAGCCCTTCATCCAGAACGGCCAGGTCGACCTCGTCGTCGCCACGTACACGATCAACGACACGCGCAAGCAGGTCGTCGACTTTGCCGGACCGTACTACGAAGCCGGCCAGGACCTCCTCGTTCTCGCGGGCAACCCGGACAAGATCAAGAGCCCGGAAGACCTCGCCGGAAAGTCCGTCTGCACCGTCAGCGGATCGACGTCGGAGAAGAACATCACGGCCTACACCGACAAGGTGCTCGCGACCGACACCTACTCCAACTGCCTCGGCCCGCTGCGCAGCGGCGAGGTCGTCGCCGTGACCACCGACAACGTCATCCTGGCCGGCCTGGCCGACCAGAACGCCGGTGAGTTCGAGGTCGTCGACAAGCCCTTCACCAAGGAGCCCTACGGCATCGGCCTGAAGAAGGGCGACACCGAGTTCCGCACCTTCATCAACGACACGCTCGAGGAGTCCTTCAAGGACGGCACGTGGGCCAAGGCCTGGGAAAAGACCGCCGGTACGGTGCTCGAGACCCCCACCCCGCCGGCCGTCAACCGGTACTAGTAACACCTGCTCGAACCTGATCGGGGCGGCCGGACGTCAGAACGGTCGCCCCGACCAGTGCATTCGCCTGTCACCCAGGCACCCCACGCTCAGTTCAGATCAGAACCAGACAACACAGAAGAGGAGGTGAGTTGTGGACGCAGTCATCGAAAACCTGCCCGTGTTCCTGGAAGGCTTCAAGAACACGTTGGGCCTTCTTCTTTTGTCCGGCACGGGAGCGCTCGTACTCGGCATCATCATCGCGGCAATGCGCATCTCGCCGGTCGCATCCCTGCGCGGATTCGCCACGGTCTACACCGAGATCGTGCGGAACACCCCGCTCACCCTGGTGCTGTTCTTCTGCGCCTTCATCCTCCCGTACCTGCAGTTCTCCCCGGGCTACTTCGTGCTCGCCATGATCGGCCTCACCGTGTACACCTCGCCCTTCGTCGCCGAGGCACTGCGCTCGGGCGTCAACGGCGTGCACGTGGGCCAGGCCGAGGCCGCCCGCAGCGTGGGCCTGACGTTCACCCAGACCCTGTCCTTCGTGGTCATGCCCCAGGCGGTGCGCATGGTCATCCCGCCGCTGATCAACGTGTTCATCGCCCTGACGAAGAACACCTCGGTCGCCGGCGCGTTCTTCGTCTTCGAACTGTTCGGTGCCGCCCGCAAGGTCACCAACGAACGCGGGGACGAGGTGCTCGCGATTCTCCTCGCCGTCGCCGCCTTCTACCTGCTGGTCACCATCTCGCTCGGCGTGATCGCCGCGCGGGTCGAGAAGAAGGTGGCGGTCCTCCGATGACGTCAGTGCTCTACGACGCTCCGGGCCCGAAGGCCATCATGCGGTCGCGGATCTTCTCCGTGGTCACCGGACTCATCATCGCCGCCGGCCTGGCCTGGCTGATCCTGGCCCTGGGCGCTCCCAAGACCAGCGCCAACGGGGCCGAGCAGCCGGGCCTCTGGGATGCGACCCGCTGGGACGTCTTCTCCGACCGCGAGGTCTGGCGCACCCTCGGCCGCGGAGCCCTCAACACCCTCCGGATGGCCGGTGTCGCCGCCGTGTTCGCGCTCGCGCTCGGCGTGCTGTTCTCCTTCGGACGCGTGTCCGACACCAGGTGGCTTCGGATCTCGACCACGGTCGTGCTCGAATTCGTGCGCGGCATGCCCGTGCTGCTGATGATGCTCTTCATCCTCCTCGTCTTCTCCACCGGTTCCTTCTGGGCCGGCGTCGCCGCGCTGTCCGTCTACAACGGGGCGATCATCGGCGAGGCGCTGCGGGCCGGCATCAAGAGCCTGCCCCGCGGGCAGCGCGAGGCCGGGCTGGCCATCGGGCTCACCCCCGTGGCGACACGGCTTCGGATCGAGTTCCCCCAGGCGTTCCGGCAGATGCTGCCGATCATCATCGCGCAGCTCGTCGTGCTCCTCAAGGACACCTCCCTCGCGTTCGTGGTCGGCTACGAGGAGCTCCTCCGCAGCGGGCAGGGCCTGACGAACTTCTTCGGCAGCCGCTACTCGTTCTCCTTCTTCCTCGTCGTGCTGGCGATCTACCTGGCGATGAACCTGTCGCTGTCCTGGCTGGCCCGCGTCATCGCCCGGCGCACCGGGTCCAAGTCCGGCGGCGTGACGCCGAAGACCAAGACCCCGCCGGAGAAACCGGTCGAACCCGAGCTGGCGTACCCCGCGGCGCTGGGCAACCAGATGGGCGGCGACCAGGTCCGGCGAGGCTAAACTTGGGACTTGTGTCTGACCCCACTGAGATCTCCGAACCAGCCGTGAGCGCGGCCGTCGACGCCGCTCTCGCCGCCATTGCCGCCGCGAACGACTCCGCGGCCCTGAAAACCGTGCGTGCCCAGCACACCGGGGAGGCGTCCCCGCTGGCCCGGCTCAACGCGCTGATGCGCAGCGTGCCCGGCGACCAGAAGGCTGCCGCCGGCAAGCTCCTCGGCCAGGCCAGGGGAGCCGTCGCACAGGCGTTCTCCGCCCGCGAGGCCGCGATCACCGAGGCCGAGGCCGCCGCACAGCTCGCGGCCGAAACGGTCGACGTGACCGCGGCGGCGTCAACCTGGACGCCGGGCGCCCGGCATCCGCTCACCCTGCTGCAGGAACGGGTCGCGGATGTCTTCGTGGGCATGGGCTGGGAGGTCGCCGAGGGCCCCGAGCTCGAGAGCGAGTGGTTCAACTTCGACGCGCTCAACTTCGACGAGGACCACCCCGCCCGCGCCATGCAGGACACCTTCTTCATCGACCCGCCCGAGGCGCACCTGGTGCTGCGCACCCACACCTCCCCGGTGCAGCTGCGCGCCCTGCTGTCCCGCGAGCTGCCGGTCTACGTCGTCGCCCCCGGCCGGGTGTTCCGCACCGACGAGCTCGACGCCACGCACACGCCGGTGTTCCACCAGATCGAGGGCATCGCCATCGACAAGGGACTCACCATGGCGCACCTGCGCGGCACCCTCGACCACTTCGTCAAGGCCATGTTCGGCCCGGAGGCGAAGGTGCGCCTGCGCCCGAACTACTTCCCGTTCACCGAGCCGAGCGCCGAACTCGACCTGTGGCACCCGACGTTCAAGGACGGCGCCCGCTGGATCGAGTGGGGCGGCTGCGGCATGGTCAACGCCAACGTGCTCCGCTCCGCCGGGATCGACCCGGAGGTCTACTCCGGTTTCGCGTTCGGCGTCGGCGTCGAACGGGCCCTGATGTTCCGAAATGATGTGAAGGATATGCACGACATGGTCGAAGGCGACGTCCGGTTCAGCCAGCAGTACGGGATGACCGTCTGATGCGCGTCCCACTGAGCTGGCTGGGCGAGTTCGTCGACCTGGCCCCGGGCACCACGCCCGAAGACGTGCACGCCGCCCTGGTGAGCGTGGGCCTCGAAGAGGAAGAGATCCACCGCTTCGAGCTGACCGGACCGATCGTCGTCGGCCAGGTGCTCGAGTTCGTCGGCGAAGAGCAGACCAACGGCAAGACCATCAACTGGTGCCAGGTGCGCGTCGCGCCCGGCGACGAGCTCGCGGCCGACGGCGGCCCCGCCGTGCACGGCATCGTCTGCGGCGCCCACAACTTCGTCGTCGGCGACAAGGTCGTCGTGACCCTGCCCGGCGCTGTGCTGCCCGGCCCGTTCCCGATCGCCCCGCGCAAGACCTACGGCCACGTGTCCGACGGCATGATCGCCTCGGCCCGCGAGCTCGGCCTCGGCGACGAGCACGATGGCATCCTGGTGCTCGGCAGCCTCGGGCTCGACCCCGAGATCGGCACGGATGCGATCAGCCTGCTGGGCCTGGACGACACGGCCGTCGAGATCAACGTCACGCCCGACCGTGGCTACGCCTTCTCGATCCGCGGCGTGGCCCGCGAGTACGCGCACGCCACCGGGGCCGCCTTCCGCGACCCCGCCCTGGCCATCTCGCCCGTCGCCTCCACGGTCGCCTTCCCGGTCACGATCGACGATCAGGCCCCGATCCGCGGCCGCGTCGGCGCGAGCGTCTTCGTCACCCGCGCGGTGCGCGGCGTGGACCCGACCCGGCCGTCTCCGGCCTGGCTGATCGCCCGGCTGAAGCTGGCCGGCATCCGTTCGATCTCGCTGATCGTGGACGTCACCAACTACGTGATGATCGAGCTCGGCCAGCCGATCCACGGCTACGACCTCGACCGTCTCGCCGGCGGTATCACCGTGCGCCGCGCCCAGCCGGGCGAGAAACTCGTCACCCTCGACGACGTCACCCGCACCCTGAACGTCGAAGACCTCCTGATCACCGACGAATCCGGGCCGATCGGCCTGGCCGGCGTGATGGGCGGCCAGAGCACCGAGATCGGTTCCGGAACCACGAATGTGCTGATCGAGGCCGCGAACTTCGATCCGGTGTCGATCGCCCGCACGGCCCGCCGGCACAAGCTGCCCAGCGAGGCCTCCCGCCGCTTCGAGCGCGGGGTCGACCCGGCCGTCGCCGCCGTCGCCGCCGCCCGCGTCGTGCAGCTGCTGGTCGAACTCGCCGGGGGAGAGGCCGACGGCCTCGGCTCCCTGCACGACGCCACCCCCGACGCCGCGCCCATCATTCTGCCCACCGGCTTCATCTCCGGACTGATCGGGCTCGAGTACACCCCGGACGAGGTGCGCTCCTCGCTGGCCGAGATCGGCGCCTCCCTCGAGGAGACCGAGACCGGCCTGAACGTCACGCCGCCCAGCTGGCGCCCCGATCTGACCGACAAGTGGACCCTGGCCGAAGAGGTCGCCCGCATCGTCGGCTACGACCGCATCCCGTCGGTGCTGCCGGTCGCCCCGCCCGGCCGCGGCCTCACCCACGCGCAGACCCTGCGCCGCCAGGTCGCCCAGACCCTCGCTGCCACCGGCCACACCGAGGTGCTCGCGTACCCGTTCGTCTCGGAGAAGTCCAACAACCTGTTCGGGCTCCCGGCCGGCACGGCCGGAACGGGCGGCACTGCCGAAACGGGCGTGCCGCAGATCCGCGTCGCCAACCCGCTCGACGGGGAGGCGCCGTTCCTGCGCACCTCGATCCTGCCCGGGCTGCTGCAGATCATGCACCGCAACCGCTCTCGCGGGATCACCGACCTGGCCGTCTTCGAACTGGGCACGGTCTTCCGGCCGGTGGCCGGCATCCGTTACGGCAGCTCGGTCGTTCCTCCCGGTGCGGTGCGCCCGAGCCGGCAGCTGGAAGCCGAACTGAACGCGGGCATCCCCCCGCAGCCGCTCTCGGTGGCCATCGCGCTGACCGGCTTCACCGTGCGCCACCAGCCGGGCCAGCCCGCGGTCGCGGCCGGCTGGCAGGACGCCCTCGCGGCGGTACGCCAGGTCGCGCTCGCCTCCGGGGTCGCCATCACCGTGCGCCAGGGCTCACACCAGGCGATGCACCCGGGACGCACCGCGGAACTGTTCGTGACGACGGATGCCGGGCTCACCTCGGTCGGAATCGCCGGCGAACTGCTGCCCCGCATCGCCCGCGACGCCGACCTGCCCGCGGTCGTCGCCGTCGCCGAGATCGACCTGTCGGCCGTGTTCGCGCAGGCCGGCACCGAGCTGCACGCCATCCCGATCGCGACCATGCCCGCCGCCACCCAGGACCTGTCCCTGGTGGTCGACGTTCAGGTTCCGGCCGGCGAGGTGCTCCAGGCCGTGCGCCAGGGTTGCGGTCCGCTGCTCGACCAGGCCGAGCTCGTCGACGACTACCGGGGCACGGGCATCCTGCCCGGACGCAAGTCGCTGACCTTCGCCCTGCGCTTCCGGGCGCCGGACCGCACCCTCACCGCCGCGGAGGCCAGCGACGCCAAGCTCGCCGGCGTGTCCGTGACCGCCGCCCGCTTCGGCGCGACCCTGCGCGAGTAGCGCCGGCCCGGCTGCTCGTTCGTCCCCCGTGCGGCTGCTCGTGCGGCTGCTCGCTCGGCGCTCGTGCGGCTGCTCGTCCGGCTGCTCGCTCGACGCCCGTGCGGCCGCCCGCCCATTTCGCCCATTTCGCCACTTCCGGTCGAGTTCGCCCCGCACACCGGGCGTGCTCGACCGCAAGTGGCGACGTCGGCGGGGGAGCCCGGCGCGGCGGAGTCGGCGGGGGAGCCCAGTGCGGCGGAGCACCCGCCGAGCGTCGCCGTTTCTGCCCACAGTCGCCGCCCGAGCGGCGATTATCGGCGCGAACGGCGATTCTCGGCGTGCGGGGCGGCGCGCTAAGTTTGTCACATGGCTTTTTCGGTGGCGGTGGCAGGTGCGAGCGGCTATGCGGGCGGCGAATTGTTGCGGCTTCTGGCCGAACACCCCGAGTTCGAGGTGCGCACGGTCACGGCCCACAGCAATGCCGGGCAGCTCCTGATCGACGTGCAGCCGCACCTGCGCTCCCTCGCCCACCTGACCCTCGTCGACACCAGCCCCGAGACCCTCGCCGGGCACGACGTCGTCTTCCTGGCCCTGCCGCACGGGGCATCCGGCGCCCTCACCGCGCACCTGCCGGCCGAAACCCTCGTCGTCGACTGCGGCGCTGACCACCGCCTGGAGAGCGAGTCAGACTGGGCCGCGTTCTACGGCGGCGACTACTACGGCGCCTGGACCTACGGGGTCCCCGAGCTCCCTGTCGCCGGCGGCACCCAGCGCTCCCGGCTGCGGGGCTCCCGCCGCATCGCCGCCCCCGGCTGCAACGCCAGCACGGTGGCCCTGGCCCTGGCTCCAGGCATCCGTGCCGGCGTGATCGAGCCGGAGGACATCGTCGCCGTGCTCGCGGTCGGCCCGTCCGGTGCCGGCAAGAGCCTCAGGCGGCCGAACCTGGCCAGCGAGGTCCTCGGCTCCGCCAACCCCTACGCCGTGGGCGGCGGGCACCGGCACATCCCCGAAATCCAGCAGAGCCTGCGCTGGGCCGGGGCCGCGAACCCGACCATCTCCTTCACCCCGGTGATCGTGCCGATGTCCCGCGGCATCCTCTGCACAGCGACGGCCCGCCTCGTACCCGGCACGTCCGCGGCCGCGGTGCGCGCCGCCTGGGAGGAGGCCTACGCGAATGAACCGTTCGTGCACGTGCTGCCGGAGGGTCGGTTCCCGCGAACGAGCGATGTGCTCGGCGCCAACACCGCCCTGATCGGCCTGGCCGTGGACGAGGCCGCCGGCCGAGTCGTCACGATCACCGCCGTCGACAACCTGGTCAAGGGCACCGCCGGTGCCGCAATCCAGTCCGCCAATCTGTCGCTCGGACTGCCCGAAACCACGGGCCTGAGCACGAATGGAGTAGCCCCATGAGTGTCACCGCCCCAGCCGGGTTCGCCGCCGCCGGAGTCACCGCCGGCCTGAAGAAGTCCGGCGGCCTCGACCTCGCCGTCGTGCACAACCTCGGCCCGCTCACCAGCGCGGCCAGCGTCTTCACCCGCAACCGGTGCAAGGCCAACCCCGTGCTCTGGAGCGAACAGGTCATGCGCGGCGGCCGGGTCAAGGCCATCGTGCTCAACTCGGGCGGGGCGAACTGCTACACCGGCACCATCGGGTTCCAGACCACGCACGCCACGGCCGAGGCCATCGCCGACCGCCTGGAGATCTCCGCCGGCGAGGTGCTCGTCTGCTCCACCGGCCTGATCGGCGAGCAGCTCGACCTGGGCAAGATCACCGCCGGCGTCTGGGATGCGACCCTCGCGCTCCAGTCCGCCGCCGCCACCTCGGATGCCGCCGGCCTCGCCGCGGCGCAGGCGATCATGACCACCGACACCACGCCCAAGCAGACCCTGCTCACGTCCACGGCCGGCTGGACCATCGGCGGCATGGCCAAGGGCGCCGGCATGCTCGCGCCCGGCCTCGCCACCATGCTCGTCGTGCTGACCACCGACGCCGTACTCGACTCCGAGCAGCTCGACGTGGCCCTCCGCGAAGCCACCCGGGTCACCTTCGACCGGCTCGACTCCGACGGCTGCATGTCCACCAACGACACCGTCAGCCTGCTCGGCTCCGGTGCCAGCGGGGTCGCCGCCGACCTGCCCGAATTCACGGATGCGCTGATCGCCATCTGCCAGGACCTCACCCTGCAGCTCCAGGCCGACGCCGAGGGTTCGGGGCACGACGTCGCCATCACGGTGCGGAACGCCGCCACCGAGGACGACGCCGTCAACGTGGCTCGCGCGGTCTCCCGCAGCAACCTGTTCAAGACCGCCATCTTCGGCAACGACCCCAACTGGGGCCGCGTGCTCGCGGCCGTCGGCACCACGGATGCCGCCTTCGACCCCTACGGCATCGACGTCGCGATCAACGATGTGCAGGTCTGCACGGCGGGGGAGCCGGACCAGCCCCGCGAACTCGTCGACCTGACGCCCCGGTCGGTGACCGTGCTGATCGACCTGCACGAGGGCACCGAGACGGGCACGATCTGGACCAACGACCTGACCCACGAGTACGTCGAAGAGAACAGCGCGTACTCGAGTTGATTCCGGCGGACGAGACGCAGAACAGCCGGGCCGAGGCTGCCGTCAAGGCCGCCACCCTGATCGAGTCCCTGCCGTGGCTCAAACGGTTCCACGACCAGATCATCGTGGTCAAATTTGGCGGCAACGCCATGGTCAGCGACCAACTTCAGCGCGCGTTCGCCGAGGACATGGTCTACCTGCGCTACTGCGGCATCCGCCCCGTCGTCGTGCACGGCGGCGGCCCACAGATCTCGGCGATGCTCGACCGGCTCGGCATCGAGAGCGAGTTCCGCGGCGGCTACCGGGTGACCACCCCCGAGGCGATGGACGTCGTGCGGATGGTGCTGACCGGGCAGATCAACCGTGAACTTGTCAGCCGCATCAACGCGCACGGCCCGCTCTCCGCCGGGCTCTGCGGTGAGGACGCCGGGCTCTTCCAGGGCCGTCGCCGCGGCACCGTCATCGACGGCGAAGAGGTCGACCTCGGCCTCGTCGGCGACGTCATCGGCGTCGACCCCGAGGCCGTGCACGCCCAGCTCGCGGCCGGCCGCATCCCGGTCGTCTCCTCGATCGCTCCCGACACGGATGTCCCGGGCCAGTCCCTGAATATCAACGCCGACGCCGCCGCCGCGGCCCTTGCGGTCGCCCTCGGTGCCGCGAAACTGGTGATCCTGACCGATGTCGCCGGGCTCTTCAGCGACTGGCCGAACCGCGACTCGCTGGTGTCGGTCATCGACGTGGACACCCTCCGCGCCCTCCTGCCGGAGCTCGAGTCGGGCATGATCCCCAAGATGACGGCCTGCCTGGACGCGGTCGAGGGCGGCGTCGCGAAGGCGGCCATCATCGACGGCCGCGTGCCGCACTCGATCCTGCTGGAGGTTTTCACCGGCAGCGGGATCGGCACCGAGGTCGTCCCCGCCCAACCCTGACCGACACACACAAGCACGACCGACACAGAAGTGAGCACCAAACCCATGGCAGACTTCGGCACCGAAGACTGGCGCAACCGATTCAGCGACGCGATGATGCACACGATCGCGCCGCCGCTGGCGATGCTGGTGCGGGGCGAGGGCTGCTACGTCTGGGACGACGAGGGCACCGAATACCTCGACTTCCTCGCCGGCATCGCCGTGAACTCGCTCGGCCACGCGCATCCGGACCTCGTCGCCGCCGTCACCGACCAGGTCGGCCGCCTGGCCCACGTGGCCAACTACTTCGCCTCCCCGCCCCAGCTGGAACTGGCCGAACGGCTGAAGCGGATCACCGGCACCGGCCCGGCCGGACGCGTCTACTTCTGCAACTCCGGCGCCGAGGCCAACGAGGCCGCGTTCAAACTGGCCCGGCTGAACACCGCGGGCGGCCGCCGCACCCGCATCCTCACCCTGCACGAGTCCTTCCACGGCCGCACGATGGGCGCGCTCGCCCTCTCCGGCAAACCGGCCATGCGCGAGCCGTTCCTGCCCGTCCCCGGCGGGGTGGAGCACATCGACGCCACCCTGGCCGCGCTCGAGGCCGCCCTTGACGACACCGTCGCCGCCCTCTTCCTCGAACCGGTGCAGGGCGAGGCCGGCGTGATCGACCTGCCCGACGGGTTCCTTCTTCGCGCCCGCGAACTCTGCACCCGGCACGGCGTGCTGCTCATCATCGACGAGGTGCAGACGGGCGCCGGGCGCACCGGCGCCTGGTTCGCCTACCAGCACGACGGCATCCAGCCGGATGCCGCGACCCTGGCCAAGGGGATCGGCGGCGGCCTGCCGATCGGCGCCCTGGTCACCTTCGGGGCGGCATCCGAGCTGTTCCAGCGCGGCCAGCACGGCTCGACCTACGCTGGAAACCCGCTGGTCACGGCCACCGCGAACGCCGTGCTCGGCACGATCGAGCGCGACGGCCTGGTCGAGAACGCGGCCCACCGCGGCGACCAGTTGCGGGAGATCATCACCGGCCTCGGCTCCCCGCTGATCGCGGAGGTGCGCGGCCGCGGCCTGCTGCTGGGCGTCGGGCTGACCGAGCCGGTCGCGCAGAGGCTCGCCGCCGCGGCGCTGTCCCACGGGCTGATCGTGAACGCCGCGAACGAATCCACCATCCGGATCGCCCCACCGCTGATCGTGGGCGACGCCGAACTGGCCGAGTTCGAGCGCCGATTCGGGCTCGCACTGGCCAGCCTCTAGAGTTGGACAGTCTATTGCCGAAAACCGAAAGTGACTCCGTGACCCGCCATTTCCTGCGCGACGACGACATCTCACCGGCCGAACAGGCCGAGATCCTCGGACTGGCCCTGGTGCTCAAGCGAGACCGATTCGCGGCCAAACCCCTCGCCGGCCCGCAGACGGTCGCGGTGATCTTCGACAAGTCGTCCACCCGCACCCGGGTGTCCTTCGCCGTGGGGATCGCCGACCTCGGCGGCAGCCCGCTGATCATCACGACCGCGAGCAGCCAGCTCGGCGGCAAGGAAACGGCCTCCGACACGGCCCGGGTGCTCGAACGCCAGGTCGCCGCGATCGTCTGGCGCACCTACGGCCAGGCCGGCCTCGAAGAGATGGCCCTCGGCACCACCGTGCCGGTCGTCAACGCCCTCTCCGACGACTTCCACCCCTGCCAGCTGCTCGCCGACCTGCTCACCATCCGTGAGCACCGCGGCGATCTCGCCGGCCAGACCCTCGCCTTCCTCGGCGACGGCGCCTGCAACATGGCCCAGTCCTACCTGCTGGCCGGCGCCACGGCGGGCATACACGTGCGCATCGCCTCCCCGGTCGGCTACACGCCCGACCCGCGGGTGGTGACGGATGCCGCGGCCATCGCCGCGCGCACCGGCGGCTCCGTGGCGCTCTTCACCGACCCGGCCGAGGCCGTCGCCGGCTGCGACGTGGTCATCACCGACACCTGGGTGTCGATGGGCAAGGAAGAGGAGAAGACGGAGCGTCTCGGCACGCTCGGCGCGTACCGCGTCGACGCCGCCCTGATGGCCCTCGCCAAGCCCGACGCGCACTTCATGCACTGCCTGCCGGCCGACCGCGGCTACGAGGTCACGGCGGACGTCATCGACGGCGCGCAGAGCATCATCTGGGACGAAGCCGAGAACCGGCTGCACGCCCAGAAGGCCCTGCTCGTCTGGCTGCTCGCCCAAAACGCCCAAAACGCCCAAAACGCCCCCGCATAGTGACCTTTCCGGTCGAGAGTGACCGGTCTAACGGGCACTCTCGACCGGAACGGGCACGCCCGGGCGTGACAGCGTCACCGTAAACTTGAACAGATCTACATTTAGGGAGAACCATGGCTGAACGTGTTGTGCTCGCATACTCTGGTGGACTTGACACCTCGGTTGGCATCGGCTGGCTGAAGGATGCGACCGGCAAGGAGGTCGTGGCCCTCGCCATCGACGTCGGACAGAGCGGCGAGGACATGGATGTCATCCGTCAGCGCGCACTGGACTGCGGCGCCGTCGAGGCCATCGTCGTCGACGCGAAGGACGAATTCGCCAACGACTACATCGTGCCGGCGCTCAAGGCCAACGCGCTATACCAGAAGCGCTACCCGCTCGTGTCCGCGCTCAGCCGCCCGCTGATCGCCAAGTACCTCGCCTCGACCGCGAAGGAGCTCGGCGCTGACAGCGTCGCGCACGGCTGCACCGGCAAGGGCAACGACCAGGTTCGCTTCGAGGCAGCGGTCTCCGCCCTCGCGCCCGACCTCACCTCCCTCGCCCCGGTGCGCGACTTCGCCCTCACCCGCGACAAAGCCATCGAATACGCGGCCCTGCACAACCTGCCGATCGCGCAGTCGAAGAAGAGCCCCTACTCGATCGACCAGAACGTGTACGGTCGCGCGGTCGAGACCGGCTTCCTCGAAGACCCGTGGAACGCCCCGATCGAAGACCTCTACACGTACACGCAGGACCCGGCCGTGACCCGCGAGCCCACCGAGGTCGTCGTCAGCTTCGACCAGGGTGTCCCCGTCGCCATCGACGGCGTGCCCGTCACCCCGCTGCAGGCCATCGAAATGATGAACCTGCTCGCCGGAAACCAGGGCGTCGGCCGCATCGACATCGTCGAGGACCGCCTCGTTGGCATCAAGAGCCGCGAGGTTTACGAGGCTCCGGCCGGCATCGCCCTGATCGCCGCACACGAAGAGCTCGAGAACATGACCGTCGAGCGCGACCTGGCCCGGTACAAGCGCACGGTCGAGTCCAAGTGGGCCGAGCTCGTCTACGACGGCCTCTGGTTCTCCGGCCTCAAGCGCGCCCTCGACGTGTTCATCGACGAGACGCAGAAGCACGTCACCGGCGACATCCGGCTCAAGCTGCACGCCGGCACCGCCGTCGTCACCGGCCGCAAGTCCACCCAGAGCCTCTACGACTTCAACCTCGCCACCTACGACACCGGTGACACCTTCGACCAGTCCATGGCCAAGGGTTTCATCGAGCTGTGGTCGCTGCCGAGCAAGATCTCGGCTCGCCGCGACCTCGCCGGCAAGTAGGGCATCGGCGTGGCTGGAGACAAGAACGAGAATCGTGCCGGCAAGGCGGGCGCCCTGTGGGGCGGTCGCTTCGCCGGGGGACCGTCGCCGGAACTGGCGAAGCTGAGCAAGTCGACCCAGTTCGACTGGCCGCTGGCCCCCTATGACATCCGTGGTTCGAAGGCCCACGCCCACGCCCTGGCCGCGGCCGGTTACCTGACCGACGACGAATTCGTCGCCATGGTGGCCGGCCTCGACGCCCTCGTCGAGGCCGTGCTCGACGGTCGGTTCCAGCCCGCGGAGAGCGACGAAGACGTTCACTCGTCGCTCGAGCGCGGCTTGATCGACATCGTCGGCGTCGAACTCGGCGGCAAGCTCCGCGCCGGCCGCAGCCGCAACGACCAGGTCGCGACCCTGGTGCGGATGCTGCTTCGCGACAAGGCTGTTGCCCTCTCCGCTCACGTCGTCGACCTCATCGACGCCCTGGCGTCGCAGGCCGAAGCGCACGAGCACGCGATCATGCCCGGCCGCACCCACCTGCAGCACGCGCAGCCGGTGCTGCTCGCCCACCACCTGTTCGCGCACTGCTGGCCGCTCGTGCGCGACCTCGAGCGGTTCACCGATTGGAACAAGCGCGCCGACTTCTCGCCCTACGGCTCGGGCGCCCTGGCCGGCAACACCCTGGGCCTCGACGCCAACCTGGTCGCCGCCGACCTCGGCTTCAGCGCCGTGGTCGAGAACTCGATCGACGGCACCGCGAGCCGCGACCTGGTCGCGGAGTTCGCGTACATCACCGCCCAGATCGGGATCGACCTGTCCCGCCTGGCCGAGGAGATCATCCTCTGGAACACGCGCGAATTCGGTTTCGTCACCCTCGACGACTCCTATTCGACCGGGTCCTCGATCATGCCCCAGAAGAAGAACCCGGACATCGCCGAGCTCGCCCGCGGCAAGTCCGGCCGCCTGATCGGCAACCTGACCGGGCTGCTGACCACGCTCAAGGGCCTCCCGCTGGCCTACAACCGCGACCTGCAGGAAGACAAGGAGCCGGTCTTCGACTCGATCGAGACCCTCGAGGTGCTCCTGCCGGCCTTCAGCGGCATGATCGCGACCCTGACCTTCCACACCGACCGCATGGCCGAGCTGGCGCCGCAGGGCTTCTCCCTGGCAACGGATGTCGCCGAGTGGCTGGTCAAGCATCAGGTCACCTTCCGCGACGCCCACGAAATCACCGGCGCGCTGGTCAAGCACGCGGAGCAGAACGGGCTCGACCTGCACGAGGTGGACGACGCGGCGCTGCTCGCGCTGTCACCGCACCTGACGCCGGACGTGCGCGAGGTGCTCACCATCACCGGTTCGGTTTCCCGCCGCGACGGCCAGGGCGGCACCGCCCCGGTGCGCGTGGCCGAGCAGCGCGCCGTGCTGGTCGCCAGGGTGGGGGTCCTGGCGGCCGCTCTCCGGGTGTGATCCCCGGCCGCAGCCTGCTGGCGCGACCCGCACTGGAGGTCGCGCCGCTACTGCTGGGCGCGGTGATCGGCCGGGACGGGGTGCTGCTTCGCATCACCGAGGTCGAGGCCTATCTCGGGCTCGGCCTCGACCCCGGATCGCACGCCTTCCGCGGGCAGACCCGGCGGAACGCGGCCATGTTCGGCGAGCCCGGTCACCTGTACGCGTATTTCAGCTACGGCATGCACGTCTGTGCGAACATCGTCTGCTCGGAGCCGGGGGAGGCGTCCGCGGTGCTGCTGCGCGCCGGCGAGATCATCGCGGGTGTCGACGAGGCACGGATGCGACGCCCCACCGCACGCAGCGACCGCGACCTCGGGCGCGGCCCGGCCCGGCTCACGGTGGCGCTCGGCATCGGGCTCGCCGACGACGGCGCGGACCTCAGCCGGGCCCCGTTCGAGCTCACCCTGCCGGAGCAGCCGAGCGAATTCCGGAGCGGCCCCCGAACCGGCGTGAGCGGCCCCGGCGGAGGCGCCGAGTACCCGTGGCGATTCTGGATCCCCGATGACGCGTCGGTGTCGCCCTACCGGCCGCATCCGAAGCGGGGCACTGAGCCCCACCGTCGTTAGGTCCGGGCCATCCCTGGGCCAGCGCCGGGGCATCCGTCGTCACGTAATTTCGGAGATTTTCGAGAATCACCGCTTTCGGCGCCCGCCCCAACGGCGTGTTGCGAAAATCTCCGCAGCTAGTAACGCGGTGGCCACGGATGTTCCGGGTCGGACAGCAGATCCGGGTCGCCCGGCCGCGGCGAGCCACCGCGCCCCAAGGAAACCGTCCCACGCCGCCCCGAGGGACCCGACCCAGCCCAACCGGCCCGCCCCGAGGGACCCGACCCAGCCCAACCGGCCAGCCAGCCCAGCCCGAGGCTCGCGGCGCACCCTCTTGCCGCGGGCGCTGGTTACAACGTGCGCCCGCGACCACAGGGTGCGCCGCGACGCCCCGCCATGCCATTCCGCAGACGGACCCGGCCGGGGCATCCGTCGTCACGTGATCTCGGAGATTTTCGAGAATCACCGCTTTCGGCGCCCGCCCCAACGGCGTGTTGCGAAAATCTCCGCAGTTGCTGAACGCGGTGGCCACGGATGTCCCGGGCCGGGCAGCAGATCCGGGTCGCCTGGCCGCGGCGAGCCACCGCGCCCCAAGGGACCCCACCCGAGGCTCGCGGCCCACCCTCTTGCCGCGGGCGCTGGTTACAACGTGCGCCCGCGACCACAGGGTGCGCCGCGACGCCCAGCGGTGCCGCTGGCCGATTCCGAGGCCGCGAAGACTCGCTAGGCGACCGCGATCTGCACGAGGGCCGCGCACGCGCAGGCCCAGATCAGGCTGGCGAGGGTGCCGATGATGAATCGCTCCCGCGCCTCGGCGGCGGCCAGCTCGGTGAACCGGCCGACGCCCTTGATCGCCACGACGATGGCGAGGGCCTCCGGGAAGCCGGCGAGGATCGCGCCCGCCACGGCCAGCCGCTCAAGGATCCCGATCATCAGGCCGCCGCGCAGCACCTCGTGCACCGCGTGCTGGGGCTTCGCCTGGTCGGTGCGGGCCTCACCGGTGCCGGGCTCGTCGGTGCCGGCCTGGGCGGGAACCCCCGAGTCAGAGGCCGCCGACCCGGCGTTCTCCACCAGGATGCCGCCGTGCTGGCCGGGCGTCACGCTGTTGTGCGTGGCCAGCCGGAGTGCGAGCAGCGCTGCGGGCCCGCCGCCGACGACCGCCAGGCCGAGGGCCAGCATGCCGAGGATGGTGCCGAACACACTGGCGCCGCCGGGGGCGGGCACGGATGCGATCAGCAGGGCCGCGGCCAGGCCGCCGGCGGCGATGGCGGCGAACTGCTGCTTGTGCTGCCGGAACGCCAGGACCGCGAAGAACAGCGAACCCGTCGTGACCAGGATCAGCAGGAGCCAGTACAGGTACGCCACGATCTGGAAGGACGAAGAGGTCATGCGGCAGGGCCCGTTTCTGTCGTGGCGTGCTGGAGGTTCTCCAAGAGCCTAACGAGTGCGGGCTGCGCGGACTGGTCCACGCGCCACAGGGCGCTGCGGAGTCGCTGGCTGACGGCCGCCGCCGAGATCTCGAGCGCCGCGGCGATCTCCACCTGGGTCAGGCCCCGGCCGAGCAGGTCCACGGCCGCCCAGCCTTCCGTCGTGCGGCGCTGGCGCAGCAGCAACAGCGTGGTCACGAGGGCCTCGACCTCCTCGGCGCCAAGCAGCGGGGGAGCGCCGGTCGGGCCGGCGAGCTCGAGGCCGAACCGGCCCTCCGCTTTCTTGGCGCGCGTCACCGCGGCCCGGGCGCCGACGAACGCGTGCCCGGATGCCTGGCGGGCCGAGGCCGGCAGGGGGCGGCGCACCTCGCCGATCCCGAGCCCGATGCTCCAATGCCCGGAACGCTGTAGGTCCAGGATCACGTCTAGGGTGCTGCGGGCATCCGTCAGCAGCATCTGGATCTCGTCGCCCGCCGTCTGATCGGGCGGGAGGATGAAGGCTCCGGGGAAACGGGCGATGAGGGCGTCGATCATCTCGCCGGCACGATCGCGATCGTTGCGGCTGTCGATCTGGTCAGCGGTGATCACAAACACGGAAGACTCCTCTCGCACCGGGAACAGATGAAGTGTCCAGGCTGAATATACACCAGTTCAGCTTGCAGACTTAATAATTCGCAATGAAGGTTCAGAGGTGATCCGGCGGGCCCAGTTCGGGCGCTGGTAGCCTTGGCTCGTGTCAGATCCAGCGATCCTCGCCCTGCAAGCCAATGACCCGACCTTCGACGACGTCTGGGAGGAGATCTCCTGGCGTGGCCTGGTGCAGGTCTCGACGGATGCCGCCGAACTGCGCGCGCTGCTCGCCGGCCCGCCGGTCACGTACTACTGCGGCTTCGACCCGACCGCACCCAGCCTGCACCTGGGCAATCTCGTTCAGCTGCTGCTGATGCGCCGCCTCCAGCTGGCCGGGCACCGACCGCTCGGGCTGGTCGGCGGATCCACCGGCCTGATCGGCGACCCGCGCCCGACCGCCGAGCGCACCCTGAACTCGAGGGATGTCGTCAACGAGTGGGTGGGCTACCTCCAGGCCCAGGTCTCCCGCTTCCTCAGTTCGGAGGGCGACAGCGCCGTCACCCTCGTGAACAACCTGGACTGGACCGCCCCGCTCAGCGCCATCGATTTCCTGCGGGACATCGGCAAGTACTTCCGCGTCGGCAGCATGCTGAAGAAGGATGCCGTGAGCGCCCGTCTGAACTCGGACGCCGGTATCAGCTACACCGAGTTCAGCTACCAGGTGCTGCAGGGGATGGACTTCCTCGAACTTTTCCGCACCTACGGCTGCGTGCTCCAGACCGGCGGCAGCGACCAGTGGGGCAATCTCACCAGCGGCATCGACCTCATCCGCAAGGCGGAGGGGGAGAGCGCGCATGCCATCGGCACCCCCCTGATCACCAACAGTGACGGCACCAAGTTCGGCAAGAGCGAGGGCAACGCCGTCTGGCTCGACCCCACCCTGACCAGCCCGTACGCGTTCTACCAGTTCTGGCTCAACACCGACGATGCCGACGTGATCAACCGGCTGAAGGTATTCACCTTCCTCACCCGGGCCGAGATCGAGGAGCTCGAGACCGCTGTGGCGACCGAGCCGTTCAAACGGCTGGCCCAGCGCACCCTCGCCGTGTCGGTCACGAGCCTCGTGCACGGGCGCGATGCGACGGATGCCGCCATCCAGGCCGCGCACGCACTCTTCGGTCAGGGTGACCTGGCCGACCTCGACGAGGCCACGCTGGAAGCGGCGCTGCGGGAACTCCCCAACACCACGACCGCTCCGCACGCACCCGTGGTGCAGCTGCTGGTGGACACCGGGCTCACCGCCAGCCTGAGCGAAGCCCGGCGTGCGATCAGCCAGGGTGGCGTCTACCTCAACAACGTGAAGGTGCTGAGCGACGATCAGACGATCGAAGGCGCCGTGCTTCCCGGGGGCGTCGCCGTTCTCCGCCGCGGTAAGAAGACCCTGGCCGGCGTTTTCGTTCAGTAGCCGCGGGGCGTGACACGCCCGGGGTTGCACTGGTTTTGACGGGCCCGCCGGGGGACCGTAATGTATTCAAACGTACCCCACAGGTGCGGAAAGCCGCA
>NZ_SOFY01000040.1 GCF_004402595.1 Cryobacterium shii
GAGCGTCCTCCTTACCGTGGTAACTCCGAGCGTCCGTCCACGGGTGGGTACCGTGGCAACTCCGAGCGCCCCACCGGTGGCGGCGAGCGTGCCCCCTACCGTGGAAACTCCGAGCGTCCCAGCAGCGGCGGCGAGCGTCCTCCTTACCGTGGTAACTCCGATCGCCCGTCCACGGGCGGCTACCGTGGCAATTCCGAGCGCCCCACCGGCGGCGACGAGCGTGCCCCCTACCGCGGCAATTCTGATCGTCCGCAGCGCGATGGTGAGCGTCCTCCGTACCGTGGGAACTCTGACCGTCCGCAGCGTGATGGCGAGCGTCCTCCGTACCGTGGCCACTCCGACCGGCCCAGTGGCGGCGCGGAGCGCAAGCCGTGGGCGAAGGACGGCGAGCGTCCTGCGTACAACCGTGGCAACTCCGACCGATCCAGCGACCGACCCAGCGGCGGCGCGGAGCGCAAGCCGTGGACCAAGGATGGCGCACGTCCCGAGCGCAGTGACCGCCCCCAGCAGGGCGGCGACAAGCCGTGGACCCAGCGCGGCGGTTCGCCGAACCGCGCCGGTGCACCGCGCGGCGACGCCGGCAAGAAGCTGTGGACCCGCGACGGCGCTCCGGCCCGCGGCGACCGCGATGCGCGCGTCGTCGAAGAGGAGATGACCGAAGAGCAGCGCATGCAGCGCGAGCTCCGCTCCGTGCGGCCTCGTCACGACGACCCGGAACTGCCCGACGACATCACGTCGCAGGATCTGGACCGGATCGCCCGCAATGAACTCAAGACCCTCAGCAAGGACAACGCGGAGGCCGTCGGCCGCCACCTGGCCATGGCCGCGCGCGTCATCGACGAGGATCCGGAACTCGCCCACCGCCACGTGATGTCCGCCGCCCGTCGGGCCGGGCGCATCGCCGTGGTGCGCGAGAGCCTGGCGATCACCGCCTACGCGACCGGCGATTTCGCCCTCGCACTGCGGGAACTCCGCACCTACCGTCGCATCTCCGGCTCGAACGACCAGCTGGCACTGATGGTCGACAGCGAGCGTGGTGTCGGTCGCCCCGACCGGGCGCTGGAGCTGGGACGCTCCGTCGAGCGTTCCTCGCTGCCGGCATCCGTTCAGGTGGCCCTGGCCATCGCAATGTCGGGCGCACGCCTCGACCTCGGCGAGACCGAGGCCGCTCTGAGCGAACTGCAGATCCCGCAGCTGGACCCGAAGACCGCGTACTCCTACAGCGCCGAACTCTTCGCCGCCTACGCCGAGGTTCTGGCCGAGCTCGGCCGTGAAGACGAAGCCGAACTCTGGAACGAGCGGGCCGAACGTGCCGACTCGGCCGTCTCGGGCACGACCGACCTGGATGAAACCATGGAGATCCTCGAGATCGACGAAGAAGACGACGAAGACGAGGAATTCGAGGGAACTGAACTCGGCGACGACGTCAGCGAGAACGACGTTGCCGACAGTGACGACGACGAAGACACCGAAGAGGAAGACGACGACGACCACGAAGACACCGACGACGAGGGCGACTCCGCGTCCGACCCCGACGACGGGGCGGAGCAGGATGCTGAGGCGTCGCCGCGTGCCTGAGCCGGTGACCCCGCTGACCGGCGTCGACGTCGTCCTCGCCGACCTGGACGGTGTGGTCTACACCGGTCCGGGGGCGATCCCGTTCGCCGTGGAGAGCCTGAACCGGGCGGCGGAAACCGCCCGGGTCGGTTACCTCACCAACAACGCGTCTCGCACCGACCGGTCCGTCGCCGCGCACCTGACCGAGCTCGGCCTGCATGCCACGGCGACGGATGTCGTCACCTCGCCCCAGGCCGCCGTGCGGCTGCTCGCGAACGAGGTGCCCGCCGGATCCCGCATCCTCGTCGTCGGGGGAGAGGGGCTCGTCACCGAGGTCGAAAAGGGTGGCTTCGTCGTCACCCGGTCCGCCGACGACGAGCCGGCCGCCGTGATTCAGGGCTTCTCGCCCGAACTCGGCTGGAAGGACCTCGCGGAAGCCGCTTTCGCTCTTCACCCCAACGAGGACGGGGTGCAGATCCCCTGGATCGCCACCAACACCGACTGGACCATCCCGGTCGCCCGGGGGATCGCTCCCGGCAACGGCACGCTCGTCTCCGCGGTGCACACCGCGGTCGGGCGTCTGCCGATCGTGGCCGGCAAACCGGAGGTCGCCATCTTCACGGAGGCGGTCAACCGGTTCCAGGCCGCCCAGCCGCTCTTCATCGGCGATCGCCTCGACACGGACATCCTCGGCGCCAACCGCGCCGGGATCCCGGCCGTACTGGTGCTCACCGGCATCGACAAGGCCAAGCAGGCCCTGGCCGCCGACCCCACCTCCCGGCCGCAGTTCATCCTCGACGATCTGCGCCAGCTGCACGAACCGTACCCGGAGACCGTCTTCTCCAAGGATGGCACCTCCGCCACGGTCGCCGGGGCGACGGTGCGGATCCAGGGCGCCGACGTGCAGATCGTGGCCGAGGGGGATGGCGCCATCAACCTACTCCGCGCCGCCTGCGCCGTGATCTGGGCATCCGGTCGCCCCATCTACGGGCTCAACGTCCCGGAGCGACTGTATCTCGGACGGTAACGTTGAAGTCGTGAAAACAGACGACGTGAACCAGGATTCGACCGCGGACGGGCTGGCCGACGAACTCGTCGGCCAGCTCGCCGCGATCGATGACCAGCCCCTGGAGGAGCGCGCAGCCGCGTACGTGCAGGTGCACGACCGGCTGCGCGACCACCTCGAGGGTGGAGACGTTCCACGATCGACGAACTCATGACCGAGGGACAGATGCCCGACCAATCCCCTGTACCCGACGAGATGCCCGAACCTGAGCCGCAGCGCCTCGACACGGCCCTCGCCGAACGCGGGCTGGCCCGGTCGCGAACCGTGGCCGCGCAGCTGATCGTGGCGGGGCTGGTCACGGTCGACGGCAAACCGGTGGTCAAGGCATCCGTGAAGGTGCGCGAGAACCAGACCATCGAGGTGGCGGCGACCGACCACTACGTCAGCCGCGGTGCCCACAAGCTCATCGCCGCGCTGGACGTCTTCGAGCTGCCGGTGGCCGGCCGCACGGTGCTGGATGCCGGCGCGTCAACGGGCGGTTTCAGCCAGGTGCTGCTCGAACGCGGCGCCGGCCAGGTGATCGCGGTCGACGTCGGGCACGGGCAGCTCGCGCCTCTGCTCGCCAATGAACCGAAGCTGGTGCTCGTCGAGGGTTTCAACCTGCGCTACGCCACCGCCGAGTCCATCGCGGCCGCCTGCGGGGTGCCGCAGCGCGCCGACCTCGTCGTCGGCGACCTCTCGTTCATCTCCCTGACCACCGTTCTGCCCGCGCTGGTGGCCACCGCCCTGCCCGGCGCCGATTTCGTGCTGCTGATCAAGCCGCAGTTCGAGGTCGGCAAGGGCAGCATCCGTGAGGGGGTCGTGCACGATCCGGGCCTCCGGGCCGACGCAATCGCCGGGGTGCTCTGGGCAGCCTGGGACCTGGGCCTCGGCACCCGCGGCCTGATTGCCTCGCCGATCGCCGGTGGGGCCGGGAACCGCGAGTATTTGTGCTGGCTGACCAGCACGGGAGGCAGCAATCCGACAGAATGGATCGAGCAGACGACTGCACTGGTGGGAGTGACGAAATGAGCAAAGCACCCCGCCACTTCCTCGTCGTCGCCCACACCGGGCGCCGGGACTCGCTGGAGGCCGCGGTCACCGTCTGCGAGCAGCTCCTCGCCGCCGGTGCGGCGCCCGTGATGGCCCGCGAGGAGCGGGCCGACCTGCTCGCATCCTGCCCAGAACTCACCGATCGCCTGGCGATCCTGCACGAGAGCGTCGAGACCACCGAACTGGAACTCGCCATCGTGCTCGGCGGCGACGGCACAATCCTGCGCGCCGCCGAGCTCGTGCGCGGCTGCTCCGCTCCCCTCCTCGGCATCAACCTCGGCCACGTCGGCTTCCTGGCCGAGAGCGAACGCGACGACCTCGGCGAGGCCGTGCGCCGCGCCCTGTCCCGCGACTACCTGGTCGAGGAACGCATGGCCTTGGCCGTGCGGGTCAAGCTCGGCGACGACGTGATCTACGAGACCTGGGCGCTGAACGAGGCCACCGTCGAGAAGTCCAGCCGCGAACGGATGCTCGAGGTCGTGATCGAGGTCGACGGCCGGCCGCTCTCTTCCTTCGGCTGCGACGGCGTGGTCATGTCCACGCCGACCGGGTCCACCGCCTACGCCTTCTCGGCCGGCGGCCCGATCGTCTGGCCGACGCTCGACGCCCTCCTGCTCGTGCCGCTCAGCGCGCACGCCCTCTTCGCCCGGCCGCTCGTCGTCGGCCCGGATTCGTCGCTCGCGGTCGAGGTTCTCGCCCGCACCGGCGGGGCCGCGGTGCTCTGCGCGGACGGCCGCCGCGTGCAGGACCTGCCGCCGGGGTCGCGCGTGATCGTTCGCCGTTCGCCCGTCCCGGTGCGCCTGGCCCGGCTGCACGTCGCCCCGTTCACCGACCGCCTGGTCAACAAGTTCAACCTGCCCGTGACGGGCTGGAGAGGCCCGGTCGGCCGTGAATAGGGGTTCCGCATGATCGAGGAACTCGTGATCCGGGATCTCGGCGTGATCCGGGAGGCCACCCTGCCGCTCGGCCCCGGTTTCACCGCCGTGACCGGGGAGACCGGCGCGGGCAAGACCATGGTCGTCACCGCGCTGGGCCTGCTGCTCGGCGACCGGGCCGACCCGGGGCTCGTGCGTCAGGGCCAGACGCAGAGCTGGGTCGAAGGCCGCTGGCTGATCCCCGCCGACGGCGCCGTCGCGCAGCGCGTGCGGGACGCCGGGGGAGACCTCGACGGGCCGGAGCTCCTCCTGAGCCGATCGGTCTCGGCCGAGGGACGCAGCCGGGCCGTCGTGGGCGGCCGCGGCGCTCCCGCGAGTGTGCTCGCCGACCTCGGCGGCGACCTGGTCGTCGTGCACGGGCAGTCCGACCAGGTGCGCCTGCGGTCGGCCGTCGCCCAGCGCGCGGCCCTGGACCGGTTCGCCGGCCCCGACCTCGCCGAGACCCTCGACCTCTTCCAGCTCGCCTACCACCGGTGGCAGGGCAACCAGACCGACCTCGACCGTCTCGTCGACGAGCAGGAGCAGCGCCGGCTGGAAGCCGAAGAGCTGCGCGCCGCCATCGCCGAGGTCGAACTCGTCGCACCGCAACGCGGCGAAGACGACGCGCTCGGCGAACGGGCCGAACGCCTCGGCAACCTCGAAGAACTGCGCCTCGCCGCCGCCCAGGCCCGGGAACTGCTCTCCGCCGAAGAGAACCCCGAAGGACTGCCCGACGCCGTCTCCCTGCTGGACTCCGCCCGACGCCGGCTTGAGCGCGCCGGGGAGCACGACCCCGCCCTGCCGCCCCTGGCCGAGGCGCTCGCGAACGCCGGCTTCCTGGTCGCGGACATCGCCGCACAGCTCTCCAGCTACCTCGCCGGCCTCGACGCCGACGGCGCCCGCGAACTCGAGGTCGTGCAGGAACGCCGCGCCGCGCTGACCGCCCTGGCCCGAAAATACGTGGGCGGCCTCGACGAAGCCATCGACTTCCTCGACACCGGCAGCGCCCGGCTGCTCGAACTCGACAGCGACACCGACCGGATCGACGCCCTCCGCGCCGAGACGGACGCCGACCGCGCCGCCATGGACGCCCTCGCCGCCCGCCTCACCGCCATCCGCACCACGGCGGCCGCGTCGCTCGGGGCCGCCGTCACCGGCGAACTCGCCGCCCTCGCGATGCCCAATGCCGCCCTCGTCGTCGAGGTCGACAGCCGGGCCGAGATCTCGCTCACCGGGCGCGACCTCGTCAAGATCCTGCTCCGACCCCACGCGGGCGCCGAGCCGCGCAGCCTGGCCCGCGGGGCATCCGGTGGCGAGTTGTCCCGGGTGATGCTCGCGATCGAGGTCGTCATCAACGCCACCGACCCGGTGGCGACCTTCGTCTTCGACGAGGTCGACGCCGGAGTGGGCGGGGCCGCGGCGATCGAGATCGGCCGCCGACTCGCCCGGCTTGCCGAAACCGCGCAGGTGATCGTGGTCACCCACCTGGCGCAGGTCGCCGCCTTCGCCGGCAACCACCTCAGCGTCGTCAAGGACAGCGACGGCTCCGTCACCGCCAGCAGCGTTCGCCAGCTGCAGGGCGACGAACGCGCAGCCGAGATGGCCCGGCTGCTGTCGGGACTGCCCGACTCCGAAAGCGGGCTCGAACACGCGCGCGAACTCATGAACCTTGCCCACTCCAACCGTTAGGCTGAACCCAGGTGATAGAGTCGAAGCCCGTGGTGGAAAATAAAATCTCGGACAATTCAGACAGCTCAGCACGCTCTGACGGCTCAGCACGCGACGACACGACCAAGCACATCTTTGTGACCGGTGGTGTCGTTTCTTCGTTGGGCAAGGGCCTGACGGCGGCCAGCCTCGGCAATCTCCTGACGGCCAGCGGTCTCCGCGTCGTCATGCAGAAGCTCGACCCCTATCTCAACGTGGACCCGGGCACGATGAACCCGTTCCAGCACGGCGAGGTCTTCGTGACCGACGACGGCGCCGAAACCGACCTGGACATCGGCCACTACGAGCGGTTCCTCGACATCAACCTCAGCCAGGCGGCGAACGTCACCACCGGCCAGGTCTACTCGCAGGTCATCGCCAAGGAACGCCGCGGCGAATACCTCGGCGACACCGTGCAGGTCATCCCGCACATCACCGACGAGATCAAGCGCCGCATGCGCCTGCAGGCCAGCGACGAGCTGCGCCCCGACGTCATCATCTCCGAAATCGGCGGCACCGTCGGCGACATCGAATCGCAGCCGTTCCTCGAGGCCGCCCGCCAGGTGCGCCACGAGCTCGGCCGCAACAACGTCTTCTTCGTGCACGTGTCGCTGGTGCCGTTCATGGCCGCCGCGGGCGAGCAGAAGACCAAGCCGACCCAGCACTCCGTCGCCGCCCTGCGTTCCATCGGGATCCAGCCGGATGCGCTCGTGCTGCGCAGCGACCGTCCCGTCTCCGACTCGAACAAGCGCAAGATCGCGCTCATGTGCGACGTCGACGAAGACGCCGTGGTCAACGCGATCGACGTGCCCAGCATTTACGAGATCCCGACCATGTTGCACGACCAGGGCCTGGACCGCTACATCACCGACCACCTCGGCCTGCCCGTCACCAACGTCGACTGGACCGGCTGGCAGAAGGTGCTCGACGCCGTGCGCGAGCCCAAGCACGCCGTCACCATCGGCCTGGTCGGCAAGTACATCGACCTGCCCGACGCCTACCTGTCCGTGACCGAGGCGCTGCGCGCCGGCGGTTTCGCCAACCAGACCAAGGTCAACGTCACCTGGATCGCCTCCGACGACTGCGAGACCGAGGAGGGCGCCGCCCGCCTGCTCGGCGAGCTCGACGGCATCTGCGTTCCCGGCGGTTTCGGCGTGCGCGGCATCGAGGGCAAGCTCGGTGCCCTCAAGTTCGCCCGCGAGAACGCGATCCCCGTGCTCGGCCTCTGCCTCGGCCTGCAGTGCATGGTGATCGAGTACGCCCGCAACAAGGCCGGTCTGACCGGCGCCTCCTCCTCCGAGTTCGACGAGGACACCGAGTTCCCCGTGATCGCGACCATGGAGGAGCAGGTCGAGATCATCGCCGGCGGCGACCTGGGCGGCACCATGCGCCTGGGCCTCTACCCGGCCGCCCTGGCCGAGGGATCCATCGTCGCGGAGCTCTACGGTGCCCCCGAGGCGTCCGAGCGCCACCGCCACCGCTACGAGGTCAACAACGCGTTCCGTGGCCAGATCGCGGATGCCGGCCTGTGGTTCTCCGGAACCTCGCCCGACGGCCATCTGGTCGAGTACGTCGAGCTGAAGCGCTCGGAGCACCCGTTCTACGTGGGCACGCAGGCGCACCCGGAGCTGCGCAGCCGGCCCAGCCACGCGCATCCGTTGTTTCGCGGCCTGATCGGCGCCGCCCTGGACCGCCAGCAGTCGAGCCGTCTGTTCGAGGTCGAGGCGGGCGAAGCCGTCGACGATCTCGACGTCCCGGCCGTTGTCTGACGCCGTGACTGAGACCTCGGTCAGCGCCGACAACTCCACCGGATCCGACCCGTCGGCGCTGGCGGACGAGTTCGCGTTCGCGCCGGTCACGGCCACCGAGATCGTCTTCGACGGCAAGGTCTGGGACGTGCGCCGCGACACCTTCGGCTACAACGGCTCGGGCATCATCCGCGAGTACCTGGACCACCCGGGCGCCGTGGCGATCCTCGCCCTCGACGAGCAGGACCGCGTACTCCTGATCAAGCAGTACCGGCATCCGGTGCGCGTGCGGGAGTGGGAACTGCCCGCCGGCCTGCTCGACGAAGCCGGGGAACACCCGCTCGTCGGCGCGCAGCGGGAGCTGGCCGAGGAAGCCGACCTCACGGCGACCCGCTGGGACATGCTCAGCGAGTTCTACACCTCGCCGGGCGGCAGCAACGAGGTCATCCGGATCTACCTGGCCCGCGGCCTGGCGGTCGCCGACGACGTCTTCGCGCGCACCGAGGAGGAAGCCGACATCGAGATCCGCTGGGTTCCCCTTGACGAGTGCGTCGACGCCATCCTGGCGAGCAAGGTGCAGAACCCGTCGCTCGTGATCGGCGCCCTGGCCGCGCACGCCGCCCGGGCCCGCGGGTGGAGCAGCCTCGCGCCGGCGGACACGCCGTGGCCGCGGCATCCGACCAATTGGGACCACGAGGTGTGACCGCCCCGGCGGCTGCGGGCGGGGAGTCGGCTGTGGTGCCGGCAGCGGCTGTGCCTTCGGCTGCGACTGCGGCTGCGCGCTCAGCCGTGGTTCCGGCTGATACTCCGACGGTTGCTCCGGCCGTGGCTTCGGCCATGGATTCCTTTTTGCGGCACGTCGCGGTCGAGCGCGGGCTGAGCGCCAACACCGTCGCCGCGTACCGGCGCGACCTCGTGATCTACGGCCGCTGGCTCGCCGCCGCCGACCTCGCCGCGCTGGCCGGGATCACGGCGCAGCACATCTCCGAGTTCGTGCGGTTCCTGGGTTCCCGGGAGGAGTCGCCGCTGACGGCGGCGTCGATCGCGCGCATCCTGTCGACGGTGCGCGGCTTCCACCGGTTCCTGCTCGAGGAGGGCGTGGTCGAGACGGATGTCGCGCACGAGTCCAAGCCGCCGAAGCTCGGCACCCGGCTGCCCAAGGCCATCTCGGTCGAGCAGGTCACGGCCCTGCTCGCGGCGACCGACGGCGACGAGGTGCAGAACCTGCGCGACAAGGCCCTGCTGGAGCTGCTCTACGCCACCGGCGCACGGGTGTCCGAGGTGGTCAATCTCAACGTGGACGACGTGCTCGAGCCCGACGTCGTGCGCCTGACCGGCAAGGGCAACAAGCAGCGCATCGTGCCCGTCGGCAGCTTCGCGCGCACGGCCCTCGACATCTGGCTGGTTCGGGGGAGGCCCCTGCTGTCGGGGCGAGGCAAGGCCACTCCGGCCCTGTTCCTCGGCCTCCGCGGACAGCGGGTCAGCCGGCAGAATGCATGGCTGATCATCCGTGCCGCCGCCGAGCGGGCCGGACTCGAGGGGCACGTGTCGCCGCACACGCTGCGGCATTCCTTCGCCACCCACCTGCTCGAGGGCGGGGCCGATGTGCGCGTGGTGCAGGAGTTGCTCGGCCATTCCTCGGTCGCCACCACCCAGATCTACACCCTGGTCACCGCCGACACCCTCCGCGACATGTACACGACCGCGCACCCCCGCGCCCGTCCGGTCCCGCCGGTCCCGCCGGTCCCGCCGGTCCCGCCGGCCTCGCCGGTCCCGTCCTCGCCCGTCCCGCCCGTCTCACCTATCCCGCCCTCGGGGCCAGACCCCGCCTAACTGTTCCCGTTCCGGTCGAGAGTGCCCGGTGTAACGGTCACTCTCGACCGGAACGGGAACTATCGCGGCCCCCGTGGGAGCGGCGCAGACCGGGTCAGAGGGCGCGGAGGCCCACGGCCAGGGTGATCGGCTCGCGCTGCCCGCCCGAGTGCACGATGTGCGCGCCGTCGACGGTGAGCTGGCTGGCGTGGCAGCGGAGGGCTGCGGTCACCGTGGCGAGGTGCCGGTCGAGGGCGAACCACTCCGCGTCCGGGGCCGGATCGTGCACGACCTCGGCGAACGGTGCGCTCTCCGCCCGGCAGGCCGCCAGGGTCGCCTCGTGCATGCGTACATGGTCCGGATGCCCGTAGCCGCCGCCGTTGTCGTAGCTGATCACCAGGTCGGGCCGAAGCTGCGCGATCAGCGCGGCCACATCGGCGGCCACCTCCGCCAGCGGCGCCCGCACCAGGGCGTCATCGTCGATGTCGTCGGCGGGCCCGGCGAGCCCGGGGCGGATCCACTTCATGCCCGAGTCACGGTAGACGCGGCGCTGCAGGTGACCGGCCCGCGCGGGACGTTCACCGAGCCGGAACCGCGCAGCGATGCCGAGAGTCTCCGCGGCCCGCCGCAACTCCTGCTCGCGCTCGTGCGTGAGCGCATCCGTGCCCTCGAGCACCGACAGCGGCCCCGGCACGACGTCGCCCTGCTCGCCGCGGGTGGCGGTCAGCAGCGACACCCGGATGCCGCGGGCCACCAGCTCCGCGATCAGAGCGCCGGTCGAAATGGTCTCGTCGTCGGGGTGCGCGTGCACGAACAGCACCGACGCCACCCCGTCCAGAAGGCCCGGCCCGTCAAAATCCGGCCCGCCGAAGCCCGGCCGGTCAAAATCAGCAGCGCCGCCAGCCCCGCTCATGCGCTCAGGAGCGTGTGCCGCCAACCCTCGTCGCCGGGGCCCACGAGCGAACGGTAGACCGCCAGCAGACCCTCCGCCGAGCGCGGCCAGTCCAGGTGCTCCGCCCGCTCCCGGGCGGCCAGGGACAGCCGGCGGGCGAAGGCGGGGTTCGAGAGGATGCCGGTGAGCGCCTCCGCCCACACCTCGGGATCCCGGGAGTCCAGCACCACCCCCGTGTCCCCGTTGACCACGGCCTCACGCAACCCGCCGGCCGCGGCGGCGACGACGGGCACGCCGCTGGCGGCAGCCTCCAGCGCGACCAGGCCGTACGTTTCCGAGTGGGACGGCACCAGCACCACCCGGGCGCCGCGCAGCAGCCCGGCCAGGTCGGCGCGGGACTGCGGGCCGACGAAACGCACGCCCGACGCGATCCCGTGGCGGGCCGCGAGGGCCTGCAGCTCGTCGATGTACCCGTCGTAGTCGCTGGAGGCGTCCCCCGCGATCACGAGTTCGGGGCGCAGCTCCGCCGACACGGCCGCGATCGCCTCGATCGCGAGGTCCAGACCCTTGAGCGGCTGCAGGCGCGCGGCGACGACGGCGTAGCCCCGCCCGGCAGGCGAGGTGGCCCCGGCCGGGGAAGTGACCTCGGCAGGGGAAGCGACCCCGGCCGCCGAAGCGACCCCGGTCGGCCGGAACAGCGTCCCGTCGACGCCCGGCAGCACGATCGCAACCCGGTCCGGCGACCCGCCGAGCCGCCGCACGACGGTGTCGGCCTCGGCTTCGCTGATCGCCACGATGGCGTCGGATGTCTGGGCGAGCCAGGCCTCCCCGGCCATCCGGCCCGGGGATTCGGCGCGTTCGCCGGCCGACAGCGGCGTCGACTCGTCCGCGGCGATGCTGTGGAAGCTCTGCACGTGGGGGACACCGCGCAGGCGGGCCAGCGGCAGGGCCGCCATGCCGGAGAACCAGTGGTGCGAGTGGATGACGTCGTACGGTCCCAGCGCGGCCATCCGCACCCGGAACGCGTCGATGAAGCCCTCGTGGTCGCCCTTGGGAACCGGACGGGCCGGGCCGGCGTCGAGGAACCGGAGGGTGACCCCCGGGGTCAGCTGCACGTCGGACAGCTCGGTCGAGGAGCGCCGGGTGAGGATCTCGACCTGGTGCCCGGCGGCGGCGAGGGCCTCGGCCTGGTGTCGCACGACCACGTTCATGCCGCCGGCGTCGCCGGAACCGGGCTCGGCACCCGGCGAGGTGTGCAGGCAGACGAGCGCGATACGGAGAGGCGCAGGGACGGGCGCAGAGAGGTGAGGCACTGTGAAATCTTAACTCACCAGCCTGTGACGCCCCCTGTGCCGGTTCACAGCGTCCCCCCAGACGCGGATTTACCCCCGGATTTGGCTGGCAGACCGGCCTTTTCGGCGATCCCTGCCCAAATGTGCCCCCGTGAATCGGTACACTCGAACACAGTGATTGGTGCAGGACGGATCGGGGACATCTCAGTGGCGCGCAAGCAAGATGACCGGGTACGACTCCCCGGTCTGGACGAGGTACCAGTCGGTGCGACTGGGCGCCCGAAGCGCGACTTCGACGAGCCGGTGACACTGGTCAGTCACGGCCCGGCCCGGATCATCTCCCTGTGCAACCAGAAGGGCGGCGTCGGCAAGACGACGACCACCATCAACCTGGGTGCCGCGCTGGCCGGCTACGGCCGCCGCGTGCTGGCCATCGACTTCGACCCGCAGGGCGCACTGTCCGCCGGTCTCGGCGTGCCCACCCACGACGTCACCACCATCTACGACCTGCTCCTGAGCGGATCGGTCAACCCGCACGACGCCATCCAGAAGACGTCCGTGCACAACCTCGACATCATCCCGGCGAACATCGACCTGTCCGCCGCGGAGGTGCACCTGGTCAACGAGGTCGCCCGCGAGCAGATCCTCGCCCGGGTGCTGCGCAAGATCTCCGCCGACTACGACGTGATCCTGATCGACTGCCAGCCCTCGCTCGGCATCCTCACCGTGAACGCCCTCACCGCCAGCCACGGCGTGCTCATCCCGCTCGAGTGCGAGTTCTTCGCCCTCCGCGGTGTGGCCCTCCTGATCGAGACCATCGACAAGGTGCGCGACCGCCTCAACCCCGCCATCGAGCTCGACGGCATCCTCGCGACCATGTTCGACTCCCGCACGCTGCACTCCCGCGAGGTGCTCGAGCGCGTCGTCGACGCCTTCGGCGAGAGCGTGCTCGAGACCGTCATCGGCCGCACGGTCAAGTTCCCCGATGCCAGCGTCGCCGGGGTGCCGATCACCGAATTCGCGCCAGAGCACGCGGCCGCCAAGGCTTACAAGCAGGCGGCGCGGGAACTGATCCAGCGTGGCGCCGTCGCCTGACGCGGCCGCTCCGAAGACATTTTCGGTTGCCCTCGGCAACTTCGAGGGCCCGTTCGACCTGCTCCTGACCCTGATCGGCAAGCACGAACTCGACATCACCGAGATCTCGCTCAGCCGGGTGACGGATGAATTCATCGCCTATCTGCGCGGCCTCGACCAGACCGAGGAACTCGACCAGGCCACCGAATTCCTGGTCGTCGCGGCGACCCTGCTCGATCTGAAGGTGGCCGGCCTGCTGCCCCAGGGTGAGCTCGTCGACGCGGAAGACGCCGCCCTGCTCGAGGCCCGCGACCTTTTGTTCGCCCGGCTGCTGCAGTACCGCGCGTTCAAGACCGCCTCGCTCTGGTTCCAGGAGCACCTCGACACCGAATCCACCCGGCACGTGCGCGCGGTGCGGCTCGAGGAGAAGTTCCGGCAACAGACCCCCGAGCTGGTCTGGACCCTCTCCCTCGCCGACTTCGGCGCCCTCGCCGCGCTGGCCCTCACCCCGCGGGAGCTGCCCACCGTGGGGCTCGACCACCTGCACGCGCCGCTGGTCAGCATCCGTGAACAGGCGGCCTGGATCGTAATGATGCTGCGCCCGGGGGAGACCCTCACCTTCCGCGAGCTGATCGTCGACACCCCGCAAAAAGGCATGGTGATCGCCCGTTTCCTGGCCGTGCTCGAGCTCTACCGGCTCGGCGCGATCTCGTTCGACCAGCTCGAACCGCTCGGCGACCTCAGCCTGCACTGGAGCGCCGAATCCTGGAGTGAAGACACCCTCGCCAACCTCGGAGCCGACTATGACCAGTAACGCTCACGCCGTCCAGCCAGCCCGGGCCGAGCAGAACACGCAGCCGACGGATGCCGTCGAGCCGGCCCTCGAACGCACCCTCGAGGCGATCCTGATGGTCGCCGACGAGCCCCAGAGCCTGCTGCACCTCGCGGCGGCGGTCGACGCCCCGCTGCCCCGGGTGCGCGCGGCCGTGGACCGGCTCGTGGCCGACTTCGACGGCCTCGCCGGCACCGTGCGCCGTGGCTTCGAACTGCGCGAGGTGGCCGGCGGCTGGCGCATCTACGTGCGCGCCGAGCACGACCTGGCCGTGGCCGACTTCGTGGTCACCCAGAACCCCAGCCGGCTCTCGCAGGCCGCACTGGAGACCCTCGCGGTGATCGCTTACAAGCAACCGATCAGCCGCGGGGCTGTAGCCTCGATTCGTGCCGTTAATGTGGACTCGGTCGTGCGCACTCTGCTGGGCCGCGGTCTGATCACCGAAGCCTTCACCGATAGTGAGACCGGTGCGATCAACTACGGCACCACAGACTTGTTGCTCACCCAGCTCGGAATCAACTCGCTCGACGAGTTGCCCTATATATCGCCGTTGCTCAATGACGGTGCCAACGGATTTGAGGATCTGCCATGACGAATGACTACCAGGAGACACCGGGGACTCCGCCCCAGGGCACGCCGACCAACCCGGAGGCCGCCGCCGACGGCGTGCGCCTGCAGAAGGTCATGGCCTCCGCCGGCGTGGCCTCCCGCCGCGTGTCCGAAGACATGATCGCCGCCGGCCGCGTGCGCGTGAACGGCAAGGTCGTCACCGAACTGGGCCGCCGCATCCACCCCGACTCCGACCAGATCATGGTCGACAACATCGCCGTGCAGCTGGACACCAGCCGCCGCTACGTGATGCTGAACAAGCCCGTCGGCGTCGTCTCCTCGATGCAGGATGAGAGCGGCCGCCCCGACCTGCGCGAGTTCACCGACCAGTTCGAGGAACGCCTGTTCAACGTGGGCCGCCTCGACGCGATGACGAGCGGCCTGCTGATCCTGACCAACGACGGCGACCTCGCACACGTGCTCGCGCATCCGTCGTTCGGGGTCTTGAAGACCTACATCGCCAAGGTCGAGGGCCGCGTGTCGCCGCAGACCATCCAGCTGCTGCAGAACGGCATCGAACTCGACGACGGCCCCATCGCCGCCGACAAGGCCCGCATCCTGACCAGTCCTCCCGGCGACGGCTTCAGCCTGGTCGAGCTCACCCTGCACTCCGGCCGCAACCGGATCGTGCGCCGCATGATGGAGGCCGTCGGCCACCCCGTCGTCGACCTGGTGCGCCGCCAGTTCGGACCGCTGCACCTCGGCACCCTCCGGGTCGGCGATGCGCGCGATTTGACTAAGGTTGAACTCGGTCAGCTGCTCACCGTGTCGCGGGCCGAAACGAAGAACTAGGCCGGCCGTCAGGAGTCCCCACGTGGTTGAATCCCGCCTGATCGGGCCCGTGCGCGTCGTGGGCGCCGGGCTGCTCGGCACCAGCGTCGGCCTGGGCCTCAGCGCGCGCGGAATCGACGTCATCCTCGACGACGCCTCGCCGACCAACCTGAGCATCGCCGTCGACTACGGCGCCGGCCGCGCCGCCCTGCCCGGTGACGCCCCGCAGCTGATCGTGGTCTGCGTGCCGCCCGACGTGACCGCCGAGATCGTCGCGCGCGAACTCGCCGCCTACCCGCAGGCGATCGTGACGGATGTCGCGAGCGTCAAGCTGGCCCCGCTGCAGGAGCTCCGCGAACGCGGAGCCGACGTGTCCCGCTACATCGGCGGCCACCCCCTGGCCGGCCGCGAACGCGGGGGACCCCTCGCCGGTCGCGCCGACCTGTTCGTCGGGCGCCCGTGGGTGGTCGCCGCACACGACGCGATCAGCTACCAGCAGGCCACCGCGATCGACGACCTCATCCTCGACTTGGGCGCGACCCTGGTCGAGATGACGCCCGAAGAGCACGACCGCGGCGTCGCACTCATCTCCCACGTGCCCCAGGTCGTCTCCACGATCATGGCGCGCCGTTTAACGGATGCCCCCGGCTCCGCCTTGAACCTCGCCGGGCAGGGCCTGCGCGACGTGACCCGGGTCGCGGCGAGCGACCCGGAACTGTGGGTGCAGATCCTGGGCGCGAACGCCGCCCCGGTGCGCGACATCCTGGTCGCCTACCGCGAAGACCTCGACCGGTTCATCGACGCCCTCGCCGACCCGGCCGCCCCCGGCGCCCGGCGCAAGGTGGCCGAGGAACTCGCCGGCGGCAACGCCGGCGTCTCCCGGCTGCCGGGCAAGCACGGCCAGGACCGCCGCTACGCCTCCTTCATCGTGATGATCGACGACCGGCCCGGCCAGATCGCCCGGCTGCTGAACGAGATCGGCGAGCTGAACGTGAACATGGAAGACCTGCGCCTCGAGCACTCGCCGGGCGCCCCGATCGGCCTGGCCGAAATCTCCGTACTCCCCGAGGCCGTTTCCCGCCTCACTGAAGAGCTGGCCGCCCGCGGCTGGCGGATTGCTGGTTAATATGGGTCGTCACTCAAGCCCCCACATCGTCGCCATCGACGGACCGGCCGGCAGCGGCAAGTCCAGCGTCAGCCGCGCCGCGGCCCTGCGCATCGGCTTCGACTACCTCGACACGGGCGCCGCCTACCGGGCGTTCGCCTGGTTCGTGAACGACTGGGGGATCGACGCGGAGAACACCGACGCCGTCGTGGCCGCCCTGGCCGACTTCGACTACTCCATCGGAATCGCCCCCGACGAGCACTTCGTCCGGGTCGGTGAAACGGATGTCACCGACGCGATCCGCGACCCCGCCGTCTCCGCGATCGTGAGCTCCGTGGCCCGCATCCCGGAGGTGCGCGCGCACCTCACGCAGCTGTTCCGCACGATCGCCGCGAGCTCGAAGCGCACCGGAATCGTGATCGAAGGCCGGGACATCACGACCGTGGTGGCCCCCACCGCCGAGATCCGCATACTGCTCACCGCCTCCGAGGAGGCTAGAATGGCTAGGCGCTCTGCGGAAATATCGACCCAATCGGCTGAAACCGTGGCGGAACAGATGCGATCGAGGGATCGCGCTGACTCACAGGTAGTCGAATTCATGAGCGCCGCAGACGGTGTGACCACCGTCGATTCCACTCATCTCGACTTAGAAGCGACCATTGACGCGGTCCTCGACGTCATCAATACCTACCGCGAGGCCATCGCATGACCAACAACAACGACTTCGACGACATGATCCCAGCCATCGACACCGAGCTGGTAACACGCCTGGACGACCTCGATGAAGACCTGGTGACGCAACGCGCTGCCGCACTCCGCACCGGACTCAACGAGTACGAGCTCGACGAAGAGGACTTCGACGTCCTCGACACGGTGACCGAAGACCCCGACGCCATCCAGTACCTGCCGGCCCTGCCGGTCATCGCCATCGTCGGCCGCCCGAACGTGGGCAAGTCCGCCCTGGTGAACCGCATTCTCGGCCGCCGCGAGGCCGTCGTGGAGGACACCCCCGGCGTGACCCGTGACCGGGTCACCTACAAGGGCGAATGGCACGAACGCCGCTTCAGTCTCGTCGACACCGGCGGCTGGGAGCCCGACGCCAAGGGCATCGACGCTTCCGTCGCCGCTCAGGCCGAACTGGCCATCGAACTCTGCGACGTCGTCATGTTCGTCGTCGACGCCAACGTGGGGCCGACCTCCACCGACGAGGCCGTCGTGCGCCTGCTGCGCAAGGCCGGCAAGCCCGTCTTCCTCGTCGCCAACAAGGTCGACGACATCCGTCAGGAACCCGAAGCCGCCAGCCTCTGGGCGCTCGGCCTCGGCCAGCCCTGGCCAGTCTCTGCCCTGCACGGCCGCGGCGTCGCCGACCTGCTCGACGCGATCCTCGAGAAACTCCCCGAGATCTCCGCCGTCGCCAAGCAGGAAGTCGGCGGACCGCGCCGCGTCGCCATCCTCGGCCGCCCGAACGTGGGCAAGTCGAGCCTCCTGAACAAGGTCGTCGGCGAGGAGCGCGTTGTCGTCAACGAGCTCGCCGGCACCACCCGCGACCCGGTCGACGAGCAGGTCGAGCTCGGCGGCAAGGTGTGGCGCTTCGTCGACACCGCCGGCATCCGTCGCCGCGTGCACCTCTCGCAGGGCGCCGACTTCTACGCCTCGCTGCGCACCAGCGCCGCCCTCGAAAAGGCCGAGGTCGCCGTGGTTTTGATCGACGTGACCGAGGTGATCAGCGAGCAGGACGTGCGCGTGATCGACCTGGTGCTCGAATCCGGCCGCGCCCTGGTGCTCGCCTTCAACAAGTGGGACCAGATCGACGACGACCGTCGCCGCTACCTCGAGCGTGAGATCGAGCAGGACCTGGCGCACGTCGCCTGGGCCCCGCGCGTGAACATCTCGGCCAAGACCGGCCGCCACATGGAGAAGCTCGTCCCCGCACTAGAACTGGCGCTGGAGTCGTGGGACACCCGCGTCGCCACCGGCAAGTTCAACGCGTTCCTGGCCGAGCTCGCCGCGTCGCACCCGCACCCCGTGCGCAGCGGCAAGCAGCCGCGCATCCTGTTCGGCACCCAGGCCTCCAGTCGCCCGCCGACCTTCGTCATCTTCACCACCGGGTTCCTCGACCCGGGCTACCGTCGCTACATCCAGCGTCGCCTGCGCGAGGTCTACGGCTTCGAGGGAAGCCCGATCAACCTCAGCATGCGCGTGCGCGAGAAGCGCAAGCGCTAAGCCGCAGCCCTCAGCAGCGAACCTGAAAGACCCCGAACGGCACCCCCGTTCGGGGTCTTTTACGTTGCCGGGCCCTGCACCGACATTTTTCGTATCGAGTTTTTTCACAGCTCGATTCACGACCCATCTGACATTCCCCCCGCCCTAACGCCCCACGGCACCGGACCCGAAATCCGAGGTGCCCGATCTCTCGTGGCACGTCTGTGCCCACAGCCCCACAGGTTCGCCAGACCCTCCACTCGCGCGAATCGTTCCAATCCTGCCCCTCGAGGATGCTTCTCCATGCCTACGAAGTCCCTAGCTTCGCCTGCCCGCAAACGGCAATTCGGTTCCGAACGCAGCACCACACCGCTCCCGATCGTGCACGACCGCCCCAGTGATTCGAAGATCACCTGGGGGCGCCTCGCCATCCTGGTCACCGTGCTGGCCTGGCTGAACTACCTCGTGTACACGATCATGCGCGAGTTCCTCAACAACGGCACCCAGAGCTTCCGCTTCACCACCGAGGCGATCTCCTATCTCGTCGTGGTCACATTCCTGACCTTCTCCGCGCTGATGTACCTGGTCGCCCGCCAGGGCGCCTTGCAGCGTTTCCGCGACCACGTGCGGGTTCCCCGCGCCGAGCTGGACAGCCACTTCGGCGCCCAGCAGCGGTCGATGACCGTGCTCGTGCCGTCCTACAGCGAGGAACCCGCCGTCGTGCGGGCCACACTCTGGTCGGCGGCGCTGCAGGAGTACCCCGCCCTGCGCGTCGTGCTGCTCCTGGGCGACCCGCCGCATCCGACCGACGCCGTCGTGGCCGAGCGCCTCGCCTACTCGCGGGGAATCGCCCAGCAGATCGAGGCCGCGCTGGCCGAACCGAGGGTGCGATTCAGCGACGAGCTGCTGATCTGCGAGCTCGAGCTGGCCGCTGACCCCGCGGTGTCCGTGGAGGCCGTGCGGGAGCTGGCCGGCCACTATTCCTGGGCGGCCGGCTGGCTCGACCGCATGAAGGCCGCCGAGAAGGTCACCGACCACGTCGACACCTTCTTCGTCGAGCAGGTGCTCGGCGGCCTGTCCGCCGAGCTGGCCCTCACCGCGACAGCCCTGAACGCGGCCGCCGACGAGAACACGGCGCCCACGAAAGAACGGATGCTGGAACTCCACCGCCGCCTGGTCTGGACCTTCTCCGCCGAGCTCGATACCTTCGAGCGCAAGCTCTACGCCTCGCTGTAGCACGAGGCGAACAAGGCCATGAACCTCAACGCCTACATTGGGCTGATGGGCGGTTTCTTCCGCCGCGAGGAGGGGCCGGACGGCACCATCCTCCGTCCCGTCGCCGACCGGGCCGACGCCGACTTCGTCGTGTCGGACTCCGACTACCTGCTCACCCTCGACGCCGACTCGCTGCTGCTGCGCGATTACTGCCTGCGCCTGGTCTACTTCCTCGAGCAGCCCGACAACGCCCGCGTGGCCGTGACCCAGACCCCGTACTCGTCGTTCCGCGGGGCGCCCACCCGCATCGAGCGGCTCGCAGGGGCGACCACCGACATCCAGCACATCCTGCACCAGGGCATGTCCCACTACGGCGCCACGTTCTGGGTGGGGGCGAACGCCGTCATCCGCAAGCGCGCCCTCGAGGACATCGTCGAGGTGGAGACCGTCGGCGGTTTCGAGGTGCGCCGTTACGTGCAGGACCGCACCGTGATCGAGGACACCGAGTCGAGCATCGACCTCGGCACCCACGGCTGGACCCTGGTGAACTACCCCGAACGCCTCAGCTACAGCGCCACCCCGCCCGACTTCGGTTCGCTGATCGTGCAGAGGCGGCGCTGGGCTAACGGCGGGCTGCTGATCCTGCCGAAGCTCTGGCAACAGCTGCGCGAGCGCCGCCGCCAGGGTCACCCGGTCAGCCTGACCGAGCTGTTCCTGCGGGTGAACTACATGACCTCGATCGCCTGGGCCAGCTTCGGCCTGGTGTTCCTGCTGGCCTACCCCTACGACAGCCGGCTGCTCAGCCCCGTCGTGGTGTTCGCCGCCCTGCCATATTTTCTCGCCATGGGCAGCGACCTGCGCTACTGCGGCTAGAAGGCCAGCGACATCTTCCGCATCTATGGCTTCAACCTGGTGCTGCTGCCGGTGAACCTGGCCGGGGTGCTGAAGTCCCTCGAGCAGGCGATCACGAGCAAGAAGATCCCCTTCGCCCGCACGCCCAAGGTGAAGAACCGCACCGCCGCGCCGCTCCTGTTCGTGCTGACGCCCTACCTGATCGTCGCGTTCTCCGGCCTGACCCTGTGGCGTGACGTGCTCGCCCAGAACTGGGGCAACGCGGCCTTCGCGGCGTTCAACCTGCTGCTGGCCGGTGCGGCGATCCTCGCGACCATCGGTCTCTGGAACTCCGTCGTCGACGTCTGGCTCGGCTGCACCCGCTGGCTCTACGTGGAACGTAAGCCCCGCGCCGCCTCGCCGGGTACCGCCGGCGGGCAGCCGGAACCGGCGCTGGACTGGCGCGCGGTGATCTATCACGGCTACGCGCCGGGTGCGGTGCCTGCGGGCGTGGACGGGGCATCCGTGCACCGGCATTCCCTGCAGAACGTGCGGGTCGCCTCATGAGTGAGGCGGTGCCGGTGCAGGCCGACGCGGTGCAGGCCGACCCGCCCCGGGCCTCGCGCCGGCTGTCCCCGGTGCGGGTCCTGCTCTCGATGCTGCTGGTGGGCGTGCTCAGCGTGGGCGGCTACCTCGGCGTGCAGATGTGGACCGCCGCCCGGGCATCCGAGGCGTACACGCCCTGGTTCGCCGGCTACACGGATGTCACGGCCACGCCCACCTTCAACTTCGAGACCCCGGCGTCGAATGCCGGCCGTGACGTGGTGCTGTCCTTCATCGTGGCGGCCACCGACGCGCCCTGCGTGCCGACCTGGGGCACCGCGTTCACCCTCGACGAGGCCTCGGAATCCCTCGACCTCGACCGCCGGCTGGCCCGCACCGAGAAGCTCGGCGGCCAGGTCGTGGTCTCGTTCGGCGGGCTGCGCAACGACGAACTCTCGACCGTGTGCACCGACCCGGGCAACCTGGTCGACGCCTACGCGGCCGTGGTCGACCGCTACCAGGTGACCACCATCGACCTCGACATCGAGGCCGAGAACCTCAGCGACACCGCCGCCGGCCTCCGCCGCGCCACCGCGATCAAGACCCTGCAGGAGCAGCGCCGCAAAGACGGCAAGGACCTCGCCGTCTGGCTCACCCTGCCGGTCGCGCCCGCCGGAATGACGGAGCAGGGCACGGATGCCGTCAGCCAGATGCTGAACGCCGGGGTGGACCTGGCCGGCGTCAACCTGATGACGATGGACTACGGCTCGAGCCGCGCCGAGGGCGACAGCATGGCCACCGCGTCGATCGCCGCCCTCAAGGCCGACCACCGGCAGCTAGGCGCCCTGTACGCGCGAGCCGGCACCGACCTCACCGACGCCACCCTGTGGTCGAAGATCGGCGCCACCCCGATGATCGGCCAGAACGACGTGCCGAGCGAGGTCTTCAGCCTCAAGGACGCCACCAGGCTGAGCAGGTTCGCGCAGGAGAACAAAATCGGGCGCATGTCGATGTGGTCGCTGAACCGCGACCAGACCTGCGGCTCGAACTACGCCGACCTCAAACGGGTGTCCGACTCCTGCAGCGGCGTCAGCCAGGGCGAGACCCGCTTCGCCGATCTGCTCGCCAAGGGGTTCACGGGGCGGCCGGAGGCATCCGCGTCGACCACGACCACAGACGAGACCGACAAGATCGGTGACCTCACCGACGACCCGGAGACCAGCCCGTACCCGATCTGGGCCGCGGAGGCCTCCTACCTGTCCGAAACCAAGATCGTCTGGCACCGCAACGTGTACCAGGCCAAGTGGTGGACGCGCGGCGACCTGCCCGACAACCCCGTTCTGAACGCGTGGGAGACGCCGTGGACGTTGATCGGCCCGGTGCTGCCGGGGGAGAAGCCGATCCAGGCGCCCTCCCTGCCGGCCGGCACCTACCCGAGCTGGGACGGCGCCGCCACCTACCAGAAGGGCGACCGGATCCTGCTGGGTGGAGCGCCCTTCGAGGCCAAGTGGTGGAACCAGGCCGAAAGCCCCGAGGCGGCCTTCTCGAACCCCGACGGTTCCCCGTGGACCCCGCTCAGCGCAGCCGAGGTGGCCGCCCTCCTGGCGACCCCGCCGCCGGCGCCGGTCGTGCCTGCGCCGCTCGCTCCTGCACCCGTCGTTCCTGCACCCGCGGCGACGACGAATGCTCCGACGCCCGCGCCGACACCGGCCGGCTAGGTCTTCGGTTGACTCGAGGCGGCCGCTCGGCCCTGCAGCACCAGTTCCATCACCGAGCAGTCCTCCGTCGGCCGTGACACCACCGCGAATCCGGCTGCCGTGAACAGCGTCTGCGTGCCGTGATACAGCTCCGCCGACGGCGCCCCCGGCCGCCGGGTACCCCTCGATCACCCGGGCGCCCTGGCTGCGAGCCTGCTCGACAGCCGCGCGGAGCAGTGCGGCCGCGACCCCGCGGCGCCGATACCCCACCCGCACCACGAAGCACGTCACCGCCCACACGGATGCGTGGTCCGCTTCGTGCCTGCTGCCCTGAACGACCACCTTCGTGCGGCGAAGCCGCGGGTACGCGGTCTTCGGCTCAACAGCGCACCATCCCACCGCTTCTTCGTCGAGATACGCCACCACGCCGGGCCCGGGGGAGCTCGCCCGCACCTGTTCCCGCAGCATCCCGGCGCACGCGTCGGTTGTGACCTCCGCCCATGCCTTGCCCTGCAGCTTGAAGTACTGGCACCAGCACCCCGCCGGGTCTCCGCGGGTGCCTAACACTCGCTCCAGGTCCACCCACGGCACGGATGCGACGGATTCGATCCTGAACTGGGCGTCAGCAGTCATGGGGTCACGCTACGCCCACGGCTGCGGATTCGCCGCGCTGCACCCGCGAAGCGGCGCAGCCCCCGCGTGACGCTGGCGCCGCACGTTCAGGCCACCCGTCTGCAGATCCCGTGCTCAAACGACGGATGGTGTCCGCGAGCACTCCGCGGACGCGGTAAGCTATTCGAGTTGTCTCCTGTTGATTCCACTCGTTGAAATCGCGCAGGAGCGGCGGGCTGTGGCGCAGCTTGGTAGCGCACTTGACTGGGGGTCAAGGGGTCGCAGGTTCAAATCCTGTCAGCCCGACCAATTGAACCGGCTCTGATCTGCGGAAACGTGAAGTCAGGGCCGGTTTGGCATTTGAACCCGTAGCCGCTATTCCCTACTTATTCGCGAAGTATTCGCGGTGGCTGCCGGATTGGCTCTAGCCAGTTCCTCGAGAATGCGCGCAACGTCGGCGGCGATCGCCGGTTTGGAAATGTAGAACTCGCGGGTGATCGCGGGGGAGGAGTGGCCGAGCTGGTGGGCGGCGGTCTCGGCGTTGACACGTTCGGAGATGAGAGTGGCCACGGTCTTTCGGAACGTGTGGGGCGTGACCCAGTCGAGTCCAGTGTCCTGACGGATCTGCCGCCAGCGCCGCTCGACGTTGTTGACCTGCTGCCAAGTGCCGTTCCGTGTCGAGAACACCGCGTCGATCGGGTTCACGGGCGATGCCGTACGCCGGCGCTTGAGCATGATGATGGCAAAGTCCGGGAGCGCAACTGTTCTCACGCTGGAGTCCGACTTCGGGCGGGCCTTTCGGTATGTGCCTTTGCCCGGCTCCGTCTTGATCGTGCCGTTGATGGTGAGGTTGGGCCGTAGGGCATCGAGGGCAATGTCCTCCCAGCGCAGGGCGAGGATCTCGCCGATCCGCGCTCCGGTCGCAAGCATGAGGTCGATGATGTCGGCCATGTCGCCGGACGCCTTCGGTCCAGGCCGTCGCTCAGCCGTCCACGCACCGAGCGCTTTGCGCACCGCGCTGAGGTCCTCGAGGCTCAACGACCGGGGCTCAGACCTCTCGCGGTGAATGCGTGAAGTCTGCTGGACGGGGTTCACGGCGAGCGCGTCGTGGCGAACCGCCAAACCCAGCATCGCGCCCAACACCACCTTTGTCTTGCGCTGACGGCTGATGCTGGTCGCCCGGAGCCGGACCAGAAACAGATCCAGTCGACTTGTTGTCACTTCCCGAAGGCGCAGTCCGCCGAATTCGGGTATGACGACCTTGGTGAGTACACGTTCGTACTCGTTGATCGTTGTGCCCTCGATGCGGCCCTCATCGCGCAGGTACTTGAGCCACAGCGTGGCGATCGTCGTGGCGGCAGTGATCGCCTGTTGCGTCGGTGTTGCGCGGTCCACCAGTTTCTCGCGCAGGGCACGTTCCGCGGCCGCGACGGTCGTGCCGGTGGCTGTGACTTCTCGGGCCACGCCGTCCTTGTCTCGGATCCGGGTGCGTGCGCGGTAGACACCCTCGCGAACTCGCGTCGTTCGGATCGTTCCCCAGGTGCCCAACGATGTCGGTGGGCGTCCGCGTCCCATCTCGTCGCCCTGTCAGCGCGGCCGACTAGCACGGGACAGGGAGACGCCTCCTGCTGCTCCGTCCTCGCGGCCGCCCGGGAGGTCGTCGAAGCTCTCGACATGATCGGCGACCCAGGCGTCCAGGTCAGAGCGACGGTAGCGTAAGCATCCGCCAAGCTTCACGGCTGGCGGGCCAAATCCCGTTCGTCGAGTCCGCCAGGTGTACAGGGTCGCCTTCGGGATCGAGAGGTAGGCCGCCGCCTGGTCGATCGTGAGGATGGCGCCCCCCATGGTGGCGTCGATCGTCATGTTCATCGTGTGCTCCTTTGCCGTAGCGAGAAAGGGTTTGCCCTCGTGCTGAAGGTGCGCAGCAGCCACCAGCTTGGCCTTGAAACTGTAGGAAGGCGGAGCCAGTTTTTATTGCGGTGCCGCGTGCGAAGCCGCACGGATCGTTGTGCCCGCAAGGGGAACCCTCTGCGGGCGCCCTCCTGACTTGGGTGACGTTAGCGCCTTCAGGCTGGAATGGTGAGGCTGATTGGGCCGGCCTCGGCAGGTCCGCCGCATCGTTGTGTGCCGCCCACGCGAACCCAATTGAGTGAAACGTCCCGCTCAGCGAGGACCTCTCCGCTTTCCGAGAGGGCACGCAGGACCGCTTTGTCCGGCGCTGCCATTTCCATCGAGATATTCCAGGTGCTGTCATCGATCTTGGTAGCGAAATAGGGGATTCGAGTTACTGAAGGCTCTGGCGTAAAAGTCTCGAGTTGCTGGGGATCGAGGGTTTCAAGGCCGACGGGGTCGTCTGACTGCTGCAGGACCGGTGCGGGTACCGAACACACGCCGTCTGCACACAACTCCACGACGCTGACGTCTTCTGTTTGGCCTTCGAGCTTGACCTCTACGGTGTTGCTCCACGCCATTGCCGGGCACACATAGACAACGGAGCAGCCGGGCAATGCCAGGGTCAAAAGAAACGCAGCGCCGAGACCCATCAACCGTTTTCGTGTCGACGTTGCGGCACCCATTTCATCCTCTTCGTTGAATGTCATTGGACAACAGCTTTTTAGCGTTTTCATCCGGACGGCGACCCTGCGTGAACGAGTCGTCCGGGAACTGCGGATGCGTCGCGAAGAGCGAAACCGCCGGCATCCCCCTCATGACTACTGGGATTCGAGGTCTGGTACGCCGAGCCTCCCACGTGGTCTGTACTGTCGAGCCCATCGTCACCAAGTCGTGATCCTGGGGATGTGGGCCGGTGTGAGGCGCTAGTAGTGTCGACACCAATCGACCTGGGGGGAACCAGATGAATCGCTGCTCGATAGGCCTTTTCGCGGTGGCCGCGTCACTGTTGCTCTTGACCGGCTGTTCGGGTTTTGCTGAACCGGGGCCCGACAGCACGGGCACTCCTACTCTCAGCCCGCCAGAACTCCCCGAGGGCTTCAAAGATCGCGGCGACGGCGTTGCGACGCGCTTCGTCGACGAGGAACAGTGCGGACAAGGCAGATGCAGCCAGATTGAGATCTACGCATACGATTCTTGCTCCAGCGGCGTGTACGTCAGGGCAGACACCATGGACGAGTCTGGTGTCGTAGTCGGATTCAGTAACGGGTTCACTGGTTCTCTCGCCAAAGGCGACAAAGCCATTGCAACCTTGCCAATCCACGAGGATGCCGCGACTGACGTGAAAATCACCAAAGTGAAATGCCACTAAGCGGTAAGACAATCGGCCGTGACGATTCAGTAACGAGGTGAACTGGATTCCCGCAGCGCTCGATACACTCGCGAAATGATACGCACCCGCGTCCGCCTGTTAGCGATCCTCGCGCTGAGCACATCGATGGCTGGTTGTTCTATCGATGGCGGCGATGATTGTCTTGCGGTTGCTTGGGCAAGCAAAGTGTCAGTTGAGCTGACGGGCGACACTGGCGACGTTAAGACCATTGAGCTGCTCTGCGACGGCAGCCCTTGTCAAGACGGGACGGTAGAGCGCTTGAAGGGGCTCGAGAACCCGAATGAACCCACACCGGTTCCCACCGCAGACGTGACGGATGCCAACGTGACCCAGGTCGACGGCGATACCTGGACTACGTCATTTATGCTCGACGTTCCTGACCGGGCAACGGTTCGTGCCATCGCATCAAACGGTGAGGTGCTCGCGGAGCGCGATGTGATCTTTGAATGGAAACGCGTCGGCGGCTCGGAGCTCTGTGGCGGACCCATGGAAGCTGAACCGATCACTCTGGATATCCGGCCCTAAATCACAAGCGATTGCGCGGGTGTAGCAGGTTGCTCTCCGGCAGCAGCAGTAACGGGCGGCAAGCAGGTGTGGCTCCGGATGCGGGCTGGACTGGGTCGACGAGGACCGGACACTTCTGCATCGTTGCGATTCATCAGGGGGGTGCCAGATCGCCCATAAGTCGGGCGTCCACGGCAGCAGATTCGGCGCCAATTCGCCGAGGTTCCGAGGTCCCGGGGGAGTGGCGTCACCGTGGTCGCGTATCCTCAGGGGTCTTGCCGGGTAGTTTGTCTAGCCGCCCGTCCAGGCGTCCACGCTGATGTCGAACCCGGCAGCACCGCAGGCCGCGCTGACACCGGTCAGGGCTTGACCCCACTCTGGCGACAGCGGATCGATTGGCTCGTTGGCCGCCGACGGCAACAGGTCCTTCAAGGCCTCCACCTGGTCGGCCACCGCGGAGCCGGGCACGGTGTCCACTTGGGCCGTCAGTCGCGCGACGAGCCGGGCGGCCCCTTCGAACTCCTGCTGCAATGAGGGCTCTGCGAGGAGCGAACCGTGCACAATGTGCATAAATGTGAAAACGTCACTCACCTGCGCGCACGTTTCCTCCACGGTCACAGTGGCGGCGGGAGGCGATGCGGTGACGAGCGAGGCATCCGTTTGAGTGCCGACGACGAAACCGACACCAAGTGCGATAAGGATGCCGAGAATCAGGAGGGCGTTGCGGCTGCGTCTCCCGCCGGGCAGCGCGGTCTCGTCGAGTGGCTCCTCAACAAGCTGTTGGAACGAACCCTTGGAACTCACCTCGTGCACTGTCCGGGGACCAGCCACACTCGGTGCCGCCGGTGGGCCGGGGGAGCGGGCCGGCTGGGTGACGGCCCCGGATTCTGCCGACCTGACCGCGATGGCAATCGCGGCACGGTCGGCGGCAACTGTGGCCTGCAGCTCCCGCAGGGCGAGGGTGGCCTGTGGATCGCCAACGGAGTCGCCGTTCGCAGAGAAAACGCGCTTCTGAAGGTCGCGCAGCTGGTTGGCCGGGGACGGTGTGCCATCCGGTGCTGCGTCCGCGGGGTGTGCCGCCCACCAGAGAGCGTTGAGCACGTGCTGGTCACCTGAATAGGCGACCCGCACCGCCGACAGGAAGGCCGGATCACGCTGCGCTCGAGCGAAAATGTCTTCGTCGCCGTGGCCACGCACCAATGAGAGCCCCCAATCATTTATTCGGCCAGCATGGCACAGTGCCCGCGCCCCGCGCCGCCGCGCCCCGCGCCGCCGCGCCAGCCGGTGCGCCGCCAGC
>NZ_SOFY01000026.1 GCF_004402595.1 Cryobacterium shii
ACCGCGCACCGGCACCGCGCACCGGCACCGCGCACCGGCACCGCGCACCGGCACCGCGCGCCGGCGCCCGCCCGGGCCCGCGCTTAGACTGAGCGGATGCCCGTCATCGAGATCAGCGACCTCAGCGATCCGCGTCTCGTGGACTACGCCCACCTGACCGACGTCGCCCTCAAGAAGGCTCGGGGCACCGAACACGGACTGTATATAGCCGAGTCGGCATTGGTTCTCGAGCGCGCGCTGCGGGCCGGGCATCGCCCCCGCTCGGTGCTCGCGCTCGGCAACACCGTCGACGAGGCCCGCGCGCTCGTCGGCAACGACGTGCCCGTCTTCGTCGGCCCGGGGGAGCTGCTGGCCGAGCTGACCGGCTACGTGCTGCACCGCGGCGTGATCGCCGCCATGCACCGCCCGGCCCTGACCGAGCCGGACGCGCTGCTCGCCGGCGCGCGCCGCATCGTCATCCTCGAGAACGTCTCCGACCCCACCAACGTGGGCGCGATCTTCCGCTCGGCCGGCGCGATCGGCGCGGACGCGATCCTGGTCACGCCCCGCTGCTCCGACCCGTTCTACCGCCGCGCCATCCGCGTCTCGATGGGCACCGTGCTGCAGGTGCCGTGGACCCGCGTCGGCGACTGGCCCAGCACCCGCGCGCTGCTGACCCGGCACGGCTTCCACGTGGCCGCGCTCGCACTCAGCGCGGATGCCGTCAGCCTGCGCGACTTCCCCGGCCACGAACACGACCGGCTGGCCCTGCTGCTCGGCGCGGAGGGTGAGGGCCTCACCCCGGACGCCCTGGCGGCCTCCGACAGCGTGGTGCAGATCCCGATGAAGCACGGCATCGACTCCCTCAACGTGGCCGCGGCCAGCGCCGTCGCCATGTGGGCGCTGTCCGGCTGACTCCGGGCACCGATTCGCAGGAGTCAGGCGGTGGCCGCCGGGGGCTTACTCAGGAGATCCGCGGGATCGCGTTGCGCCGGCCCCCGGACCAGTGCGGCGGCAGGCACAGAACGACGGATGCCGTGCCGGATTTCCTGAGTCAGCCCCACGCCGACCGCCGCGCCATGATCTCCGCCACACGCCCGCCCGCGCTTCAGCGTGGCGGCAGCGCGGGAAGCCTAGGCTGAGGTTATGAGCAACGAGGCTGTCATTGTCGATGTCGTGCGCACCGCGTCAGGTCGAGGCAAGCCGGGGGGCGCCCTGTCGGGCGTGCATCCGGCCGACCTGCTGGCGGGTGTGCTGAGCGAACTGGTCAGCCGCAACGGCCTCGATCCGGCCCTCGTCGACGACGTGATCGGCGGCTGCGTCAGCCAGGTCGGCGAGCAGGGCTACAACGTGACCCGCACCGCCCTGCTCAGCGCCGGCTTCCCCGACTCGGTTCCGGGCACCACCATCGACCGGCAGTGCGGCTCCAGCCAGCAGGCCGTCACCTTCGCCGCCCAGGGCGTGATGGCCGGCGCCTACGACGTGGTCATCGCCTGCGGCGTCGAGTCGATGAGTCGTGTGCCGCTGGGCAGCTCGCTCGGACGCGGGTCCGGCGGGACACCCGGCCAGGACCCGCACGGCACCCTGATGCACGAGCGCTACCCGCAGGGCCTGGTCAACCAGGGCGTCTCGGCCGAGCTGATCAACCAGCAGTGGCGCCTGGGCCGCGGCGAGCTGGACGCCTTCGCGGCCCGCTCCCACCGCCTCGCCGCGGCCGCCGCCGAGCGCGGCGATTTCGACGGCGAGCTGCGGCCGGTGACCCTGCCGGGCGGGCGGGTCGTCACCGACGACGAGACCATCCGCCCCGGCACCACGCTCGCCTCCCTGGCCACGCTGCCGCCGGCATTCCGAACGGATGCCCTCGCCGCCCGCTTCCCGAAACTCGACTGGCACATCACCGCCGGCAACTCGTCCCCGCTCACCGACGGGGCCTCCGCTGCCCTGATCATGAGCGCCAAGCGGGCCGATGAGCTCGGCCTCAACCCGCGCGCCCGGTTCCACAGCTTCGCGGTGACCGGAAGCGACCCGCTCCTGATGCTCACCGGCGTGATCCCGGCGACCCGGCGCATCCTCGAACGCTCCGGCCTGAGCATCGACGACCTCGACGCGTATGAGGTGAACGAGGCTTTCGCCAGCGTTCCGCTGGCCTGGCTGCGGGAGTTCGACGCCGACCCAGCCCTCCTCAACCCCCGCGGCGGCGCCATCGCCCTCGGCCACGCGCTCGGCTCCTCCGGCACCCGGCTGCTCGGCACCCTGCTCAACCACCTCGAGCTGACCGGCGGCCGCTGGGGCCTGCAGACCATGTGCGAGGGCGGCGGCATGGCCAACGCGACGATCATCGAGAGGCTCTGAGATGCGCATCGACGGATGCTCCGCCCTCGTCACCGGCGCCGCGTCCGGCCTCGGGCTGGCCACCGCCACCGCCCTGGCCCGCGCGGGCGCTGCAGTCGTGCTGCTCGACCTGCCGGGAGCCGCGGGGGAGGAGGCCGCGGCGGCGCTCGGCGGCCAGGCCCGCTTCGTGCCCGGGGACGTCACCCGGGAAGAGGACGTGCAGGCCGCGGTCGACGCGGCCGTCGAACTCGGTCCGCTCCGCATCGTGGTCAACTGCGCCGGGATCGCGCCGGGCGGCCGCACGGTCGGGCGCGACGGCCCGCTGCCGCTCGCGGACTTCGACCGGGTCATCCGGATCAACCTGGTCGGCACGTTCAACGTGATCCGCCTGGCCGCCGCGGCCATGCAGCAGACGGAGCCGATCGGCGGCAGCGCGGCTCCAGCAGAAAAAGCAGTCGCAGCAGGCGCATCAGACGCGGCAGGCGCAGGAGACGACGCAGGCGCAGCCCCCGGCGACACGGGCACCGCGGAGCGCGGCGTGATAGTCAACACCGCATCCGTCGCCGCGTTCGACGGGCAGATCGGGCAGGCCGCGTATTCGGCTTCGAAGGGCGGCGTCGCCGCAATGACGCTGCCGCTGGCCCGCGAATTCGCCCGGTCGCTGATCCGGGTGGTGGCCATCGCCCCCGGCATCTTCGACACGCCCATGCTGCGCGGCATGGCCGAGAACGTGCGGGAATCCCTCGCCGCATCCGTGCCGCACCCGGCACGCCTCGGCGACCCCGTCGACTTCGCCGCGCTCGTTCGGCACATCGTCGAGAACCCGATGCTCAACGGCGACACCATCCGCCTCGACGGCGCCATCCGGATGCCGCCCCGCTGATCCCGCTGACCCCGCTGATCCCGCTGACCCCGCTGATCCCGCGGATCCCGCGGATCCCGCTGATCCCGCTGAACCAAGAGCCGGGACCGACTGCCCAGTGCCGGCCCCGGCCCCGCGCCTCCGCCGACCCTGTGCGTCCCCTCGGAGACCTCACCGACGTGCTTTTTTAGGGTAGGCTTACCTAAAGACAAGCGGGTGAGGCCCGCCGACAGCGCCGACAGTGGGGACACGCAACATCATGCTTTTGACACGCAACTGGGCCATGATCGCCGCGCTGGGAACAGCCACCCTGCTCGGAGCGACCGCGTGCGCGTCGCCCGACGCGGCATCCGGACCGGAATCCAGCGACACCGCCTCCGCCACCCCATCGGGATCCATCACCGTGTACAACGCGCAGCACGAGGAACTGACCCAGGCCTGGGCGGACGAGTTCACCCAGGAGACCGGCGTCACCGTCGTCCTCCGCAACGGCGACGACTCCGAACTGGGCAACCAGCTCGTGCAGGAGGGGTCGGCCTCGAAGGCCGACGTCTTCCTGACCGAGAATTCGCCGGCGATCAGCCTGGTCGACAACGCCGACCTGCTGGCCCCGGTCGACGCCGACACGCTCGCCCAGGTGCCCGAGCAGTTCCAGCCGTCCACCGGCACCTGGACCGGAATCGCCGCCCGCTCCACGGTCTTCGCGTACAACCCGAGCCTGCTCGGCGACGCTGAGCTGCCGGCCTCCCTGCTCGACCTCGCCGACCCGGCGTGGAAGGGCCGCTGGGCCGCCTCGCCCTCCGGCGCCGACTTCCAGGCGATTGTCAGCGCGCTGCTGGAGCTCAAGGGTGAGAAGGCCACGAGCGCCTGGCTCGCCGCGATGAAAGACAACGCGGTCGTCTACAAAGGCAACAGCACGGTGATGAAGGCCGTCAACGCGGGCGAGATCCCCGGCGGCGTCATCTACCACTACTACTGGTTCGGCGACCAGGCCGGAACCGGCGAGAACAGCTCGACCACGAAGATGCACTACTTCAAGAACCAGGATCCGGGCGCGTTCGTCAGCGTGTCCGGCGGCGGGGTGCTCAAGACGAGCGCGAACCCCGTCGCCGCGCAGGCGTTCCTCGCCTTCGTCACCGGCAAGTCCGGCCAGGAGATCCTCAAGACCGGCACCTCGTTCGAGTACCCGGTCTCCGCCGGCGTCGACGCGAACCCGGCACTGATGCCGCTCAGCGAACTCGAGGCCCCGGCCATCGACCCGTCCCACCTGAACAGCACCAAGGTCACCGAGCTGATGACCCAGGCCGGATTCCTCTAGGCTGAAAGTGGTGATACCCGCAGCTCCTCCGACCGTGAACACGGCGCCCGACAGCCAGGGCCCCGCCTCCGAGAGTGCCGTCGGCACGACCGAAAGCAGGGCCGGTTCGGCGCGCACGGATGCCCCGGCTCGGGTCCCCAAACGGCCCTCACCATTCATCGTGGCTGCCGCCGGCACCGTGTCCCTGCTGGGGCTGCTGCCGCTTGGGTATGTGATCGTCACCGGCATACTGACCGGCTGGCCGGCGCTCTCGGCGCTGATCTTCCGGCCGCGGGTCGGCGAGCTGCTCGTCAACACCATCGGACTCGTCTTGATCACGGTGCCGCTCTGCGTGGCCATCGGCGTGGGCGCCGCGTGGCTCGTCGGGCGCACCTCGCTGCCCGGAGCGAAGGTGTTCGCGGTGCTCCTGGCCGCCCCGCTCGCGGTTCCCGCCTTCGTGAACAGCTACGGCTGGGTGAGCGCCGTCCCCTCACTGCACGGGCTCTGGTCGGGCGTGCTGATCGCGACGCTGTCCTACTTCCCGCTGGTGTACCTGCCCTGCGCCGCCGCGCTCCGGCGCCTCGACCCGACCGTCGAGGAGGCCGCCGGGTCGCTCGGCAGCGGAGCCTGGGCCGTCTTCTTCCGGGTCATCCTGCCCCAGCTGCGGCTGCCGATCCTCGGCGGCGCGCTCCTGGTCGGGCTGCACCTGCTCTCCGAGTACGGTGCGTTCGCGATGATCCGGTTCGACACGTTCACCACCGCCATCGTCGAGCAGTACCGGTCCACGTTCAACGGCCCAGCGGCGAACGCGCTGGCCGGCGTGCTCGTGCTGCTCTGCCTGGTGCTTTTGATCGGGGAGTCCGGCGCCCGCGGCCGTTCCCGGTACGCCCGGATCGGCTCCGGCGTGGCCCGGGTCACCCCGCGGCGCTCCCTCGGCGCGTTCACCCCGGTCGGCTACCTGTTCCTCGGCGGCCTGTTCGTGCTGGCGATCGGCGTGCCGTTCTCGAGCGTCATCCGTTGGCTGGTGCAGGGCGGCACGGATGTCTGGGCCGACGCGGTCGTCGGCCAGGCGCTCCTGCAGACCGTCGGCTACGGCCTCGCCGGGGCGGCGGTCACCTGCCTGCTCGCATTCCCGATCGCGTTCCTCGCGGTGCGTTACCCGAGCCGGTTGTCCCGCGGCCTCGAATCGGTCAACTACCTCACGAGCTCGCTGCCCGGGATCGTGACGGCCCTCGCGCTCGTCACCGTCAGCATCCGTTTCGTGCAGCCGCTCTACCAGACCACGATCCTGGTGATCGTGACCTACCTGATGATGTTCCTGCCGCGCGCCCTGGTCAACCTGCGGGCCGGCCTCGCCCAGGTGCCGGTCGGGCTGGAAGAGGCCGCCCGCTCGCTGGGCAAGCATCCCGTCGCCGCGTTCCTGAGCGTCACCGCACGGTTCTTCGTGCCGTCGGCCCTCGCCGCCGGCGCCCTGGTCTTCCTCGGTATCGTGACCGAGCTGACCGCGACCCTGCTGCTGGCCCCGAACGGAACCCGCACCCTCGCGATCCAATTCTGGTCGAAGGTGAACGACATCAACTACGTCGGGGCGGCGCCGTACGCCCTGCTGATGATCGTGCTCAGCCTGCCGGTCACCTATCTCCTGTTCGCCCGCTCCCGACTGACGAGCGTCTCGTGACCGAGTTCGAGCGCCCCGCCGCCGGTACCGCCGAAACCGAGAGTCCGACCATCGAACGCGCAACCAGTGATCTCGAAAGCCCCGCCAGTGAACGCCCCGCCATTGAACTGAGCGGCGTGAACAAGAGCTTCGGCAGCACGCGCATCCTCGAGGACATCGCCCTCTCGGTGCCGGGAGGCAGCCGCACCGTCGTCGTCGGCTCGTCCGGCTCGGGTAAGACCACCCTGCTCCGCCTGATCAGTGGGTTCGAACTGCCCGACTCCGGCACGATCACCGTGCTCGGGCGCACGGTCGCCGCACCCGGCGTGGCCGTGGCGGCGCACCGGCGCGGCATCGGCTTCGTGGCGCAGGACGGGGCGCTGTTCCCGCACCTCACCGTGGGCCAGAACATCGCGTTCGGCCTCGGCCCCGCCCTCCGCAGCGGCACCCGCCGGCAGCGCGCGCGGGCGGTCGACGAGCTGCTCGAGATGGTGTCGCTGAACCCGAGCTTCGCCGCGCGCCGCCCCGACGAGCTCTCCGGCGGCCAGCAGCAGCGCATCGCCCTGGCCCGGGCCCTGGCCCGCCGGCCGCGGGTGATGCTGCTCGACGAACCCTTCTCCTCCCTCGACGCCGGGCTGCGGGCGGCCACCCGCGACATCGTCGCCGCCACGCTCGAACGCGCGGGCATCACCACCGTGCTCGTCACTCATGACCAGGCCGAGGCCATGAGCTTCGCCCACCAGCTCGCGGTGCTCCGCGACGGCCACCTCGGCCAGGTCGGCCCGCCGCGCGAGGTCTACTGGCGCCCCGTCGACCTGTTCACGGCCCGGTTCCTCGGCGACGCCGTGGTGCTGCCGGCCACGATCGACGACGGCTTCGCGTCGTGCGCGCTGGGCCGGGTCGCCGTGGCTCCCACCGCCCTGCGCGGCGACGCCTGCATCATGCTCCGCCCCGAGCAGATCATCGTCGAACACTGCGAGACGACGGATGCCCCGGGCGCCCCGACCTGCACCGGCCGGGTCGAGGCCGTCGACTTCTACGGGGCCGAAGTGCAGCTCGCCGTGCGCTTGTTCTCCGGTGGTTCCGCGTTGACAGGGCCTAACTCGTCGGGGTCTGACTCGATCGGGTCGCTGTCGGCCGGTTCCCTTTCGGCCGGTTCCCTGTCGGCCGGTTCCGCTTCGACCGGATCCCTTCACGCTCCCGGCGGCACCGTCATCCACGTGCGCCAGCACGGCACCACCGGCACCGTGGTCGGCAGCAGCGTCAACCTCACCGCCCGCGGCACGGCCACGGCTTTCGCCGCGCCCCACGCCTGACCCGCCGCTGCCCGCCCGCACAGGAACGCCCCGCACCGCCGACCTGCCCGGGGCCAACTCAGGAAAACCCCTGCGCCCGCCCCGCTGCCGCCGCAGACCAGTGCGGATCGCCCCGCAAGATCGCCCGGATCTCCTGAGTTAGCCGCAGAAGGTCAGCCACAGACCAGTGCGAATGCTCCGCCAGAGCGACTGGATCTCCTGAGCCAGCCAGCTGGCCGATGGCGCGCCGGTCGCTATCCGACTCGGCCCGCTGCTGCAGCCCTGCAGAGTAGCGGGCCCCGCGCACGTTGAGTCGGAGATTTTCACAACCCGCCGCATTCCAAGGCGCCGCCAGCGGCGTTTCGCGAAAATCACCGCGGTTAGGACCCGGTCGAGGTCGGCGTGGGCGTGAGGGGCGGCGGGGCGCGAGGGATGCTGCGGGTGGGCTCGGCGCACGTGGCCCGGCAGGGCCGGGGACGGGGCGGGACGGGACGGGGCTAACTCAGGAAAACCCCTGCGCCCGCCCTGCTGCGGCCACAGACCAGTGCGGATCGCGCTGCCACTTTGCCAGGATCTCCTGAGTTCGCCACAGGAGGTTAGCCAGAGAGGTTCAGCCAGGGAAGGCTCCGTCGGAGAGGGTGGGGTGCAGTCGGTGCGCTCCGGGCATCCGTGCCGGTTGTTGCGCACCTCCGGCCGACGAGGGAACCGCGGATTCGGTGTGTGGCGCAGCCGGCACCCCGGGCGCCCGCCCGGTCCCGGGCTACGGCGCCGACCGCAGCACCCGCCGCTCCCGCATGCTCGAGCCGCGGGAGACCAGGTACACGAGGGCGGTCACGAACGGCACGAAGACGAGGAACAGCACCCAGGCCGCCCTCGCCCACCCGCTCAGGGTGTCGTCACGGAACAGGTCCGCGAGGATCGAGAACATGACCGTCAGATAGGCGATGAACACGTAGGTCCAGAAGAAGAGCCAGATATCATCCCAGATATCGGTCGTTGAGCCCATCCGCGTTCTCCTTCGCTCGGAATCCCGGCCAGAGCCTAGCGTGATGACGTCGCTGCGGACAGGGGTCGGGTTCCGTTCGGTCCCGCCGGCGAGATCCCGCCGATCCCGTTCTCCAAGTGGGCAACGCGACCGGGGCTTGCCCTAGGTTTGGCGCGACAATCGCCCCTCCGGAGGGAGCTCCACCACTAGCGCAGAATGACCCTTCGGAGCGCGCGACGGATGCTGAGAAGCATCACGCCCGCAGCCAGCAGCAACGCGCCGCCGCCGATCGGAAGCCCGACCTCGCTGCCGGTGGCCGCGAGCGTGGGCTGGCGGGCCGGAAGCGGGACAGAGGCACCCGCCGTCGTGGAGGGGGGAACTGCCGATGTGGCGGTCGTGTCCGTCGAAATTGAGGGCGGCAGGGCCGGTCCAGCTGCGCTGGTGATGACCTCATGGGCCGCGGACACGGCCGGGGCTACTCTGTTGACGGCCGTGATGGTGAACGTGGAGGTTCCGGCCGCTGTGGGCATCCCGGTGATCGCTCCCGTGCCGCCATCGAGCCGCAGGCCGGCGGGGAGTGCGCCCTGGGAAATGGCGAACGTCGGGGCCGGCGTCCCGGTGGCCGTGACTCTGAACGCGTAGGGGGTTCCGACCGTGGCCCGCGGCGGCGTGCGCGAGGTAAAGGCAGGGCTATCGGTCGTGGCCACGGTGCCGGTCGGCGCGCAGCCGGTGGGCACGGTCACGACGTTGGAATCCAGAGTCACCGCCGCGGTGTTCGCCAGGAGGCGGCCCGCGATGGTGGCTCCGGTGGTCGCCGTAATCGATTGGTTCGCCATGACTGTGCCCACGAATTGAGCCGCAGTTCCGAGGGTTGCTGAGCTGCCGACTTGCCAGAAGACGTTGCAGGAGCTCGCGCCGCCGGTGACCTCGATGCGACTGCCCGACCCGATGATCAGGGTGCTGTCGACCTGAAACACCCACACGGATGTCGCGCTGCCCGCCAGGGTCAGCACGCCATTGTCGGCCAGGGACAGTGCACCACCGGCGAACACACCGGGGCTGAGCGACAAGCCGGCGAGCTCGGCAACACCGGACGTGGTCGGGGTGAGGCCCGCGGCCGCGTTGTACGCCGTTGTCACGTCGCTTTGCGCCGCGCCGGCGCTCCCATCCGTCTGGTGCAGTGCCCCGGTGAAGCTGCCGTCCGGAGCGCCACCGAAGCCGGTGATCGAGGTTCCCGGGCTGACTCCCACGTCGCCGTTGATCACGGAGGGGCCCGTGTTCGTGACGGTGCTGGCACCGAGGACCCCGAAGGCCGCAGAGGCGCCGAGGTCGACGGGCCCGTCAATCGTGGTGGCCGCTTGCGCCGATGCCGCGGGCAACAACATACCGACCGCAAACACCAGACCGATGCCAGTCGCCATGCTCTTTCGGCTGTGCCTGATCGTGCTCACGAGTCGCTCCCATCGGTTCGGGAGTCAATGACGGCACCTCGAGCCGGACCCCCCGTGGAACATTCTAAACACAGGCTGAGACCCTCAATGTCGAACCCGGCCTCACTTTTGGGCAGGTAGACACGTGTCAAATGACCCACTGGTCGGGCTTTCGATGTCGGTGCGTGCGGGGCAGTCGGCGATGTTCGGGGTCTCCAGGCGCCGCTCGCAGTGAATCCCGCGCCTCTCAGACTCAGCCGCTCGGAAGGGCTTTACCACCCGGGTGGTGGGTCACCCCCCGAAACGTCCACCCCACCCGTTTCGTCAACCACTCCCGCCAGTGTTGGATTCGAGGCGATGCGGCGGTGGCACGCGGTTACCATTCACAGGACCCACCACAACTTTTCGTCCTAGTGCCGTCCACCACGAGGGAGTGTTCATGGCCTGGCTCCACCTCGACGCCGAAAGCATGCCTGTAGGGCGGCGCGGCAGGGAGGAACCGATAAGGCACAGGTTCCGAGGAGAGCGAAGCGGGCGTGACCGGCGGCGGGTACGGGTGGTTGGAGTAATTCTGGGCCTGAAGGGCACGCCGTATCTCGACCCCGAAACACCCTCGCAACATCTTCGCGATTCAACGCCCGCGACAGCGCGGGCATGACGAAAGACAGCCGCAAGAATATGTCGACGATCACAGTGACCCTCAACCACCCAGTGACCTCCGGACGATCCACAGTGATCCTCAAGGTCAACCGGCATGAACAGCTGCCTGCAGTTCTCGTTGACCCGCTTGACCACGAGGGAAAGGTCATCGCAGGGATGTGGCTTGCTGACGGCCATGGCGGGACCGTCTACGAACTGACCGAGCAGGTTCGGGCGGTGAGGACATGACTGAAAAGCGCAACACGAGTCCTGATCGGGAGCGCCTGCTCCCGACGCGACGACGCCCCGCTGCAGACACGAACGGTGACAAGACGTGGTCTGAGGGCCAGTTCCGCGCTCTCCTCGGGTCCGCTCCCGATGCGATGGTGATCGTCGACGCTGACGGTACGATCCTTCTTGTCAACGCACAGGTGGAGGTGCTTTTTGGCTACGTGAGGGATGAACTTCTCGGACAGTCTCTCGAGGTCCTCATGCCGATCGAATTCCGTGGCTGGTATCTGAGCCATCGATCCGAGTACTCGGCCAAGACAAAGACGAAGGCACAGGCACGGTCGATGGGACCCGACCTTGGACTTCTGGGTCTGCACCGCGACGGCAGGGAGTTTCCGATAGAGATTTCGCTCAGTCCTTTTGAGACCGACAGCGGAACGCTCGTGTCCAGCTCTATCCGTGATATCAGCGAACGGACCCAGGCCCAGGCTTCGACGCGAATGATGTCGATGCTGGTCGCATCCTCCGACGATGCCATTTTTGGTTACGACGTCGACGGTCTGATCACCGTGTGGAATCCGGCGGCTGAAGCGATGTTCGGATTCTCGGCGCCCGAGGTGATCGGCCAGCATCAGACCCTTATCGTCACGGTTGACGGCCGGGATCGAGGACTCGAATTGCAGGCCCAGGTCGCTGGCGGCGAGTCCGTGATCGGTTTGGAGTCGGTCGCACTGCACAAGGACGGATCACGCATCGTCGATATTTCGCTGACGATCTCTCCGATCTTCGACTCACGCAACATTGTGGCGGGCTGCTTCGGAATAGCCCGGAACATTTCGGAGTCCAAGCGTCGACAGATTGCCTCAGAAACTGACCAGGCACGCCTGGCAGCGGCCCAACAGATGGCTGGGATGGGCAGCTATGAAATCGACAGTGCGACCGGACAGCGATGGTGGTCAGATGAGTATTGGCGGATCCTCGGCCGCAATGGAACTGAGCCGGCATCGCGCGATTTGCTTCTGTCGTGCGTACATCCGCAGGACCGGGATCGTGTGGAGAGTCTCCTGCGGCGGCTCGATTCAGGATGGCCGACCCCGGAATTTACTTTCCGCATCATTCTGCAGTCCGGGGGAATTCGTTGGATGCGCTCACGCGCAGTTGTCATCAGGGCCGCGGATGGTTCGCCAATCAAAATCATCGGCATGATCATGGACATTACCGAGTTGCATCTAGCTGAGGCGCGACAACAAGAAGCCGAGACCAACTTTCGCCTGGGTTTCGACCGATCTCAGATTGGCATGGGGATGGCCGATTTGGATGGGCGACTGTTCCAGGTAAACGAGGCCCTGTGCACAATACTGGGCAGAACTCCCGAAGAAATCCGGGGCAAACGGACGCAGGATTTTCGGCATCCGTCACACCATGAGGGTGATCGTGCCTCGTTCTCCGGTTGGCTGAGTGGGGGATTCGAAGATACTCAGGCGGAACTTCAGTATGCCCGACCCAACGGACAGCCGGTCTGGGTGCAGCTAACGATGTCCCTTGTGCCTGACGTTAACGGCGAGCCGGGTTATTTCTTACTGCATATGCAGGACATCTCGTCCCGAAAATACGCCGAGGACCTCCTGGCTCACCAGGCCCTTCACGATCCCCTGACGGGGCTGCCAAACCGTCAGCTACTCGTCGAACGTATCGAACGCTCTTTGTCAACAGGACGAAGGACCGCCGGCTACGTGGGTGTGCTGTTCATCGACGTGGACCAGTTCAAGGTAATCAATGATGGATTAGGCCACGTGGCCGGCGACCGCTTGTTGGTGGGACTAACGCGACGGTTGAAGTTGATCGTTCGTCCCGGCGACACCCTTGCACGGTTCGGCGGCGACGAGTTCGTACTCGTCTGCGACAACATCGCGCCCTACGATGCGGAGCGGTTGGCCGAGCGAATAGTCACAATCGCCAAGGACCCTTTCGAGTTCGAGGGCAAGGAAGTCTTCGTCAGCGTGAGCGTTGGCATCGTTCTTGCTGACGATGATGCCGACGCCGATGCCAGCTCCATGCTCCTCCATTCAGATGTTGCAATGTATCGGGCGAAAGCGGACGGCAGGGCTCGCGTTGTGATGTACGACGAGGATATGCACCATCGAGCGTCGATGCGGCTTGAGACCGAATCCCAGTTGGCTCGCGCGATCTCCCGTGACGAGTTGCGCGTGTTCTACCAGCCGATTGTGGACATCTCGACTGAAGAAACGGTCGGCTTTGAGGCGCTCGTGCGCTGGGAGCATCCCGACCGAGGTTTCATTTCACCAACAGAATTCATCCCGATCGCTGAACAGACCGGGTCGATTGTTGCGATTGGCGAGTGGGTGCTGACTGAGGCCCTCAGGCAGGTCCAGGCCTGGCGCAGCCAGCTCGCTGAGTGCCATGACTTGACGATCGCAGTCAATCTATCGGCCAGACAGTTGCAGGATGCCAATTTTGTGCAGGTCGTGTCTGACATCATCACTCGGTCGGGCATCGACGCCTCGGCGGTGCACCTGGAAATCACGGAGTCCATGGTCATCAACAATCTGGATCTGGCCTCCGCCACCCTCTCTGGGTTGCGCGGTCTCGGGGTACGGCTCTCCCTGGACGATTTCGGTACCGGCTGGAGTTCCCTCACCTATCTCAAGCAGTTGCCCGTTCAGACCATCAAGATTGATCGCTCCTTCATCGATGGACTCGGGGGTAAGGATCCCCAGGCGCCGGCCTTCGTCAACGCCATCGTGAGTCTGGCGCGCGCACTGGAGATGGACGTCGTGGCCGAGGGAATCGAGACCAGGGAACAACTCAGCGAGCTTCGCCGTCTCGGAGGCAGCCTGGCTCAGGGCTATTTGTGGTCTCGCCCGCGGCCCCCGAAGGAAATACCCGGCTGGCTGGCCGAGGAGAAAATGCGCACGGTCAGATTGGCCGATTTGCGCGCGGTGAGCTGAACGGCGCGGGCGGCGCGTCAACTCGTGTGAGTGGACAGCAGCTTCCTGCGCCTGGCCTCATCCACGCAGCCTTGACGTCCGCTAACGCCCAGAGTGCTGAAAAGACGTTTGAGGTACCATTTCACCGTGTTGACACCCAGATGAAGGGTCTGGGCGATTTCACGATTGGAGCACCCCTGGGCCAACAGTATCAGGATCTCGTGTTCGCGCTCGGTCAACGTTGCACCGGTAATTTGGGCGCCTGATGAGGTCGTCTCTTGAAGGCGCGCGGAGGTAGTCGCGCTCTGGAGGAGAAGGCTCAGGAACTCTGGAAGACCGGGGGCCTGCGGTCCCTCCCATCGCCCGCCTCTCACCCTGTCTGCGACGTCCTGCACGATCTGAAGACACCCCGGACCGCCATCGAGGATGGGTCGCACCAAACCGAGTGCGTTGCACGTGACCAAGGCCGGGGTCAGGGCATCCATCGCCTCGACGCGCCGACCCGCATGCTGGAGCGTTGCAGCGAGTAGGATTTGGGCGCCCAAGTGCGCACGGGCTCCGCCGCGGGCTCTCGTCCGGTCGAGCAGCTCGTGAGCACGTTCTGCGGAGGCCGTGGCCAGATCTCGAGATGCATCCGGCGATAGGGCCGCTCGAATCTCGGTTGCGAGGGCGATCCTGTAATTCGTTTCGGCCAAGCCGCTACCCAGATCCCCGATCCGGTGCTGTTCGTCGTGCAGACCGGCCGGCAGAGTCCGGTCGGGTAGCTGGAAGTTGAATCCGAGCTGGATGCGTTCCGCGGCGATACACAGTCCGAGCCGGGTGAGCCCTAAAGTCTCGGCCACGTCTTCGCCCTCATCGAGAAGCGTCCTGGCCCCCACGTGATCGCCGCGCAGGGCCTTGATTCTGGCCAGGGTCGCAAAGGCGGAGATCATGAAATCGACCACTCCGCCTTCTGATCCCAATTCGTGAGCCTCCTCAAGCAAGAGTTCAGCCTTCTCCAGCGCGCCCCGTTCGTAGAGAAGCTGGCCGAGCATCGAGCTGGCCAGTTGCGCCGCATGAGAGTGTCGACCAGCGGAGCTCCGTGCAAGCTCAACTGCTGATCTGAAGAGGCGTTCTGCATCGTCGACTTCGAGTTGCTCGAAGGCAGCCAGACCGGCGAAACATCGGCCGTAGACGTCGCTGAACGGTCCGGACGTGAGCGCGTGAAATTGTGACGCCCAGTTCTGCTGCTCGGTTGCTTGTGAGTACTCACCCTCCTGGATCTTCTGGAAGGTGGAGATGTTGGCGGCGACGGACACAATCCAGGGACGGAGCCGGTTCGCTTCTGCAAAACAGGTTTGGTCTAGTTCGTCGACCAGGTCGAGCCTGTCCACGTACATGTCAATGCAGCATTGAACGACCAGGGCCTCAACACCGAGTTCAAACCGGTCATCCTGACTGAGAGAATCGTCGCACCGAACCAGGGCCTCCACCTTGTCGAGGGCGATCTGCGCCGCGCCCGATATGTGGAGAAGCGTGTTGGCCCAGGCGATTGCCATCTGAAGCTTGGCCTGATCCGCAACGGAACTGGCCGGTATCTTTCCCACCAGCACCAGCAAAGTCGCCATCCGGGAATGCTCGACAAGCCACATCGCGCGCGACTCAACAATGTCGACTGCGAAGTCGACCTGGCCGACTGCCAGAGCGTGATCAACGGCGTCGCTGGGATAGCCGTTCGATGCGAACCAACGCGCAGCGGCCAGGTTGAGTTCCACCGCTCGCCCCGGGAAGTCCCGTTCGAGTCGTCCCCGCAGGTAATCTTCGAACAAATGATGGTAGCGATACCAGCTTCCGTCTTCGTTCAGCGGCTGAAGGAATAGATTCTGAGCCTCAACACGCTCAAGCATGGCCTGACCCCGCACGACACCGGAGAGTGTCGACGCCAACTCCGCACAGATACGCTCAGTCACCGATGTTGTCAGCAGAAAATCAACCACGTCCGGTTCGAGGGCATCAAGCACGTTCTCGAGCAGATACTCGCCGATCGACTTCTGCCGACCCGAGAGCCGTCGGATCAGGTCGGACGCGTCGTGGTTTTCGCGCAGCGACAACGAAACCAGCTGGAGGGCAGCCACCCAACCTTCAGTCGTCCGGTGCAGGCTGGCCAGGTCGTCACGGTTGACGTCCAGGCCGTTGATGTCCACCAACAATGCTTGCGACTCGTCCTCGTCGAATCGCAGAGAACTCGCGTCCACTTCCAACAGCTGGTTCCTCACCATGAGACGACCAAGCGGGAGCCCAGACCTGGATCGGCTGGTGATCAGGAAGGACAGGCGGGAACTCCCCACATCCAGAAGGCGATGAATGACAGCACGGGTCCGGGAATCGGTGACGAGATGCCAGTCGTCCAGGGCAATGACAATGTTTTCACCGGCGGCATCCATGGCGTTGACCAGGGCGGGAACAACGTAGCGCTCAGCATCGTCGGGCTGTCCCTCGAGCAGAACCTGCCATTCGTCGTCCAACTCCGGCATTACCCGTCGGATCGCTTCCAACAGGTGGGACAAGAACCAGATCGTATTGTTGTCATCGCGGTCCAGCGAAAGCCACACGGTGGTCACGCCACGTGCATCCAGCGCCGCGAGCCATTGTGCGGCGAGTGTTGACTTACCGAAGCCTGCCGGGGCATGAATCAACGACAGTCGGCGGTGCTCACCAGCGCGGAGCAGGTCCGTGAGCCGAGCACGGGCGACCCAGTCCCCGACGGGCCTCGGAGGCTGGAATTTTGTCGTAACGCTTACAGGGGCGAACGGCAACGCCTCCTCCACTTCTCCTGCTAGTCAGGCATCAAGCTAGGCTCCAGGATCGCGGTTGCCGTCTCCGTGGCTTCCCCCGTCGCCTTCGCGTAAAAGATGCGGGCTCGCTTAAGTATGGGACCCGGCTGCTCAAATCCTGATTACGCCACTTACTTCTTCTCTCGCTTGGGCCACCTCCTTCTTTGCAGGGGCCCTGTGTTCCAACCAACCCCCGCGACAGGTGAGGCGCACGCCTCCTACTCCGCGGCGTGCGCCTCCAGGAACTCGTACACCTCGGTGTCGTCGACGCCGGGAAAGGTTCCGCTGGGCAGCGGGGACAACACATGGGCGTGCAGGCGCGCGCTCGGCCAGGCCTTGCCGGCCCACCGGGACGACATGTCCGACGCCGGGCGCCGGCAGCAGGACTCGTCCGGGCAGCGGGAGACCGCGCGCTGCGTGGTCTCCCGGCCCCGGAACCACCTGGCCTGCGCAAACGGAACGCCGACGCTGATCGAGAACTCGCCGCCATCCATCGCCCCGGTCTGGGTCGCCGACCAGAAGGTGCCCACCGGGGTGTCGGTGTACTGGTAGAACTCGGTGGTGCGGTTGGTGTGGGTGAAAGCGCTGCGGGCGCTCCACTGCTTGCAGACGAACTGGCCCTCGATCGACCCGGTCACGTCGGCGGGCAGGGGGAGCCCGTCGTTCTCGTAGCCCTTCTGCAGGGCGCCGTCGCCCGTGACGCGCAGGAAGTGCAGGGGCATGTCCAGGTGTGAGGTGGCCAGGTTGGTCAGCCGCAGCGCGGCGGCCTCGTGGGTCACCCCGAACGCGTCCCGGAAATCCTCGACCGACAGCTCGCGCTCCCGCTTCGCGTGTGAGAGGAAGGCGACCGAGGCATCCTGCGGCATCAGGCAGGCGGCCGCGAAGTAGTTGATCTGCAGCCTCTGCCAGAGAAACTCGGCGTAGCTGTTCGGACGTTCGTGCCCGAGCAGCCGGTGCCCCATCGCCTGCAGGGCCATCGAGCGCAGGCCGTGGCCGCCGGGGATGGAGGCCGGCGGCAGGTAGATCCGGCGGTTGACGAGGTCGGTGACCGACCGGGTCGAGCCCGGCAGGTCGTTGACGTAGATCAGGCTGAAGCCGAGCTGCTCGGCCATCACACTCACCTCGCGGTGGGTGAGGGCGCCAAAGACGTGACCGGATGCCCGCACCCGGTCCTCGGCGAGCTGCTCGATGTCGGGCATGTAGTTGTCCTGGTCGCGCATCCGCTCGCGCAGTTCCGTGTTCGCGCGACGGGCTTCCTCGGGTGTGGCGATGGCCTCGCTGGCCCGGCGGGCGAGTTCGCGGTGCAGGCCGAGCAGGGATTCGATCGCCGCCAGCGGCATCCCCTTCGTCACCTTCACCTGGGGCAGGCCGAGCGCCCCGTAGAGCGGGTTCTTCTGCGCGCGCGCCAGCTCGATCTCGAGGGCGGCCCGCGTGTTCGGCGCTTCAGTGTTCAGCAGATCGATGACCTGCACGTCGAGCGCCGTCGCCAGGGCCTGCAGGGTGGAGAGTTTGGGCTCCCGCCGACCGTTCTCGATCAGTGAGAGCTGGCTGCCGGCCAGGCCGACGCGCTCGCCGAGCTGGTCGAGCGTGAACCCACGCTCAGACCGGTAGTGACGGATGCGGAGTCCCAGCGTGATCAGGTCTGATGAGCGTGTTGGCATTCCTTAACGATAGTGAAAGAATCGCGTTTCTTAACGCTGCTATCTCCGCAGCGGCTGCGATTCATGCCGCATTGTTGATTCAGAGGGCGAAGTTACTTGCCCAAATCGACTTCACACCGCTGGTGTCACGCCGGATCGACCACGAAAGGCCAGGAGATGACCATCGCGAATTCCCACGTACAGACCGGCGGAGGCGAGTCCAGCAAAGCTGCCGGGACCACCGATCCCAACCTTCAGGCCTGGGTCGACGAGATCGCCCGCCTGACCCAGCCCGACGCCATCGTCTGGTGCGACGGCTCGCTTCGCGAGGCCGACGTCCTGGCGAAGCAGCTCGTCACCGAGGGCAAGCTCATCCACCTGAACCCCGAGTGGCGTCCGAACAGCTACCTGGCCCGCACGAGCCCGTCGGACGTGGCGCGCGTCGAAGACCGCACCTTCATCTGCTCGGTCGACCCCGACGACGCCGGCCCCACCAACAACTGGGCCGACCCGGACGCGATGCGCGGCGAGCTGCAGGGCGTCTTCGCCGGCAGCATGCGCGGCCGCACCATGTACGTCGTCCCGTTCTCGATGGGCCCGCTCGGCGGCCCCATCTCCCAGCTCGGCGTCGAGGTCACCGACTCTCCCTACGTCGTGCTGAACATGGGCATCATGACCCGAATGGGCCAAAAGGTGCTGCACATGATCGAGGCCGGAGCCCCCTGGGTGCACACCGTGCACAGTGTCGGCTACCCGCTGGTCGACGCCGAGGGTCGCCGCCGCGAAGACACCACCTGGCCCTGCAACGACACCAAGTACGTCGTGCAGTTCCCGGAGACCCGTGAGGTGTGGTCGTTCGGTTCGGGCTACGGCGGCAACGCGCTGCTCTCGAAAAAGTCGTTCGCGCTGCGGATCGCATCCGTGATGGCCCGCGACGAGGGCTGGCTGGCCGAGCACATGCTGCTGATCAAGGTCACGTCGCCGGAAGGAGGCGTGTCCCATCTGGCCGCGGCCTTTCCGTCCGCCTGTGGCAAGACCAACCTCGCCATGCTCCGCCCGACGATTCCGGGCTGGAAGGTCGAGACCATCGGCGACGACATCGCGTGGCTGCGCCCCGGCCCCGACGGCCGCCTGTACGCGATCAACCCGGAGGCCGGCTTCTTCGGCGTCGCGCCCGGCACCGGCGAGGTCACCAACCCCACGGCCGTGGCCACGGTCTGGGGCAACACCATCTTCACGAACGTCGCCCTGCGCGACGACGGCGACGTCTGGTGGGAGGGTCTGACCGAGACCACCCCCAGCCACCTGATCGACTGGGAAGGCAACGACTGGACCCCAGCGTCCGGCCGCCCCGCCGCGCACCCCAACTCCCGGTTCACCGTCGCCGCCGCGCAGTGCCCGTCCATCGCCGACAACTGGGAGGCGTTCGGCGGCGTGCCCATCGACGCCGTCCTCTTCGGCGGCCGCCGGGCGACGAACGTGCCGCTGGTGGCCCAGGCCCGCTCCTGGAAGCACGGCGTGTTCATGGGCGCGACCATCTCCTCGGAGAAGACCGCGGCCGCAGAGGGAACCGTGGGCGAGCTGCGCCGCGACCCGTTCGCGATGCTCCCGTTCTGCGGGTACAACATGGCCGACTACTGGGCGCACTGGCTGAAGGTCGGCAAGGGGCTGGGCAGCAAGGCACCGGAGATCTTTCAGGTGAACTGGTTCCGCAAGGGCCCCGACGGCAGCTTCCTGTGGCCCGGTTTTGGTGAGAACTCTCGCGTGATCGAGTGGATCGTTCGCCGGATCGAGGGCTTCGCGGATGCCCAGGACACCCCGATCGGCTACCTCCCGCTCGAGGGCGGACTCGACCTCAAGGGCCTGGACCTGTCTCCGACCGAGGTGGAGCAGCTCTTCCACATCGACAACACGTCGTGGCTGGCCGAGTGTGACCTCACCGAGGAGTATTTTGCCAAGTTCGGCGACCGCGTGCCGCCGGCTCTCCTGGCCGAGCTGGCCAGCGTGCGCTACAACCTACGCAAGGCGTAGCACCGCGGCCTCGCGGCCTCCGAGGCGATCGCCCAACGAATTCGACGGAGATTTGGCGCTAAAAAGCCGGTTTGGCTGGTCTGAACCGCTTCAGAACCGAAAATCTCCGTCGAATTGGTTCTCGGGGCGGCGAAAAGGTTTGGGTGCCGGGCGGGGGACGGTCGTAAAATGCTGCCAGTCGGGCGGGGTCCCGGCGGGAAGTCGCAGGTTCCCATGCATGACGACGGCGCGCTCGTGGAGAAACGCATCGACCGGTTCGTTCGGGAGCGGCTGCGCCCGGCGGTGCACCGGGCATCCGTGCCGCTGCGGGTCGACGCCTGGTCGGTGACGGATGCCCCGGTGCCCTTCAGCGAGGCCGTGCGCCAGTCCTACACGGCGTTCGGCACGGGCCGGGCCTGGGGCCGGCCGTGGGGCACGACCTGGTTCCACGTGACGGGGACGGTGCCCGCCGAGTGGGCGGGGGAGGCCGGCACCCGCGTCGAACTCGTCGTCGACCTCGGGTTCAGCCGGGCGACGCCCGGGTTCCAGGCGGAGGGGCTGGTCTGGACCCCGGACGGGATCATCCTCAAGGCGGTCGAACCGCGAAACCGCAGCGTGCCGCTCCGGGCCCGGCCCGGCGGACAGGTCGACCTGTACATCGAGGCGGCCGCCAACCCGGACGTCACCTCCGGGTTCACGTTCGTGGCCACCGACCAGGGCGACCCGGCCACGGCCGGGACCGATCAGATCTACCGGCTGAAGCGGGTGGACCTCGCCCTCCGGGATGAGGCCGTGTGGCAACTCTCCCAGGACTTCTGGACCCTGACCGGGCTGATGCGGGAGCTGCCGGTCGGGCTGGCCCGGCGGGCGGAGATCCGGCGGGCGCTCGAGAGCTGTATCGACGCGATGGACCCCGACGACGTGGCCGGCACCGCCGGACTCGGCCGGGCCGCCCTCGCCGCGGTGCTCGCCCGCCCCGCGAACGCCAGCGCGCACCGGCTGCACGCGGTGGGGCATGTGCACATCGACAGCGCCTGGCTCTGGCCGGTTCGGGAGACGGTGCGGAAGGTGGCCCGCACGTTCTCGAACGTGCTGTCCCTGATGGAGGAGAATCCGGATTTCGCGTTCGCCGCCTCATCCGCCCAGCAATACGCCTGGCTCAAGGAGCACTACCCCGAATTGTTCGCCCGCGTGAAGGCGCAGGTCGCGGCCGGCCGGTTCGTGCCCGTCGGCGGGATGTGGGTGGAGTCGGACACGAACATGCCCGGCGGGGAGGCGCTGGCGCGGCAGTTCGTGGCCGGGAAGCGCTTCTTCATCGAGGAATTCGGGGTGGAACCGCTCGAGGTTTGGCTGCCGGACTCGTTCGGCTATTCGGCCGCGCTGCCGCAGATCATGGTGGCAGCCGGGTCCCGCTGGTTCCTGACCCAGAAGACGTCCTGGAACGAGACCAACTTGATGCCGCACCACACCTTCCGCTGGGAAGGGATCGACGGCACGCAGATCTTCACCCACTTTCCGCCGGTGGACACCTACAACGCGCAGCTGTCGGGGGAGGAACTGGCCCGGGCCGAGCGCCAGTACGCCGAAAAGGGCGCGGCCAACACCTCGCTCGTGCCGTTCGGCTGGGGCGACGGGGGAGGCGGTCCGACCGAGGAGATGATCGCCGCCGCCCGCCGCACCGCGTCGCTGGGGGGTTCGCCCACGGTAGAGCTGTCGACACCGCGGCGCTTCTTCGAGGCGGCCGAGGCGGAGTACCCCGAGCCGCCGGTCTGGTCGGGGGAGCTCTACCTCGAGTTCCACCGCGGCACGTACACCTCGCAGGCCCGCACCAAGCGCGGCAACTGCCGCAGCGAGCACCTGCTGCGGGAGGCGGAGCTGTGGGCGTGCGCGGCATCCGTCTCGTCGGGCGCCGAGTACCCGTACGACGCGCTCGAGCAGGCCTGGCAGACCGTGCTGTTGCAGCAGTTCCACGACATCCTGCCGGGCTCGTCGATCGCGTGGGTGCACCAGGAGGCGGAGCGCAACTACGCCGCCGTCGCGGATGCCCTCACCACCCTGATCGAGGTGTCGGCGCGGCAGATGTGCGGGGCCGGTGACGGCGCGGTCACGCTCAACGCCGGGCCATATTCCGTCGGAGGCATATCGGGGCTGGGGGTGGCGAGGCGACCGAGACGGATGCCGTCAGCACCCCGCCGGCACCCCGCGCCACGGTGCGCCGCTCGCCCGCCGGCCTCGTGCTCGACAACGGCCTCGTGGCCGTCACGATCGACGCTGACGGGCTCTTCTCCTCCGTGGTCGACCTCGCCGCGGCCCGGGAGCTGATGCCCCGCGGCGCGCGCGGCAACCTGCTCCAGCTGCACCGGGACACCCCCACCCAGTGGGACGCCTGGGACATCGACGAGCACTACAAGCGCAACACGGTGGACCTCAGCGCGGCCGAGTCCGTGGAGGTGTTCGCCGATGCGCCTGAGCAAGTCAGCGTTCGGGTCACGCGCACCTTCGGCTCCTCCCGCCTGGTGGAGCGGATCACCCTCGCGGCCGGGTCGCCGGCGATCGACCTGCACCTCGAGATCGACTGGCACGAGAAGCAGAAGCTGCTGAAACTGGCGTTCCCGCTGGATCTGCACGCCGACCGGGCGGCATCCGAGATTCAGTTCGGTCACGTGTTCCGGGCCACGCACACCAACACGTCCTGGGACGCCGCCCGCTTCGAGACGGTCGCCCACCGTTGGGTGCACGTGGGCGAGCCCGGCTACGGGGTGGCCGTGGCCAACGACTCGACCTACGGCCACGACATCGGCCGGTCGACCGGCCCGGACGGCCGCACCCGGACGACCGTGCGGCTGTCGCTGCTGCGCGCGGAGGTGTTCCCGGACCCCGCCGCCGACCAGGGGCGCCACGAACTGCGGGTGTCGCTGCGGGTGGGCGCCGGCATCCCCGAGGCGGTCGCGGAGGGCTACCGGCTCAACCGGCCGCTGCGCACGGTGGACGGGGTGAGTGCCGCCCGCGTGGAACATCTGATCGAGGTCGACAACCCGGCGGTGGTGGTCGAGGCGGTCAAGCTGGCCGAGGACCGCAGCGGGGATCTGATCGTGCGGCTCTACGAGGCGCACGGGTCGCGGGCGCGGGCGCGGGTCATCCGTCATTTCGAGGCGACGGATGTGACCGAAACCGATCTCCTGGAACGCCCCCTGGCCGCCGGCGCCGCCACGCTCTCGGCGGACGGTCCCGCGCTGGCCCTCGAGCTGCGTCCCTTCCAGCTGGTCACCCTGCGCTTCGCCCGCCCGTAGGCGCCCGCTCGTTCATTGGCCAGCCGAACCGGACCCGGCCGCCCGGCTGACCAATTCGACGGAGATTTTGGCCGAATCGGGCGTTTCAGGCCCGAAACCGGCGTTCTAGAGCAAAATCTCCGTCGAATTGGTTCAGGCCATTCGTACGGGCCGAGTCCCGAGACCAGGGGGCGCTAGACGAGCAGCTGGTGCTTGGCCAGCTCGCGGTAGAGCGGAGTGGACGCCACCAGCTCGGAGTGCGTGCCGGTGCCGATGACCTGGCCGTGGTCGAGCACCACGATCTGGTCGGAATCGACCACGGTCGACAGGCGGTGCGCGATCACGATCAGGGTGCGGTCGACGGCGACCGCGTCGATCGCGGCCCGCATCTTCTGCTCGTTGACGCCGTCGAGGCTCGAGGTGGACTCGTCCAGCAGCAGGATCGGCGGGGCCGCCAGCAGCGCCCGGGCGATCGCGAGCCGCTGGCGTTCGCCGCCGGAGAGCATGACGCCGGACTCGCCGACCGCAGCGTTTAGGCCGGCGGGGTCACGGTCGAGCACCTCGGTCAGGTTCACCGCGTGCAGCACCGCGATGCACTCCTCGTCGGTCGCGTCCGGCGTCGACAGGGTGAGGTTGTCCCGCAGCGAACCGGCCAGCACGGGCGCGTCCTGCTCGACATAACCGATCTGGGAGCGGAGCGCGGCGCGGTCGAGGGTACGGATGTCCAGACCGCCCAGGCGCACGACCCCGGCGGTCGGATCGTAGAAGCGCTCGATCAGGGCCAGGATCGTGCTCTTCCCGGCGCCGGACGGGCCGACCAGCGCGGTGCGCAGTCCGCGCGGGGCGCTGAACGACACGCCGCGGAGGACCGGGCGGGGTTCGCCGGCGGCCTCGGCGTCGGCGCGCTCGGCCGCCCGTTCCGCGGCCCCGCGCTCCGGGGACTCGCGATCCGCCGCGTCCAGATCGGCGTCGATCAGGTCGGGTTCGGCCAGGACCTCCTCGAACACGGCGGGCACGACGATGGCGGCCTCGAGAATGGGCGGCACGACGAACCCGGGCTCCGAAGCCGAAGATTCAGAACCAGAGTCAGCACCTGATTCAGCACCAGCAGGCGCAGTACCGGCGCCAGACGCCGCATCCGCCGACTCCGGAGCCGCGACCGCATACCCGAAGTGCACGTTCTCGAACGAGATCGCCGGCGCATCCGGCCGCACCGATTCGTTCGCGGCGCCGACCGTCATGGCCAGCGGCGCGATGTCGCGGTCGAACTGGTCCTCGGCGGGCAGGTCGATGATCTCCTGGATCCGGCCCAGTGCGCCGAGCGCCGCGTTCACCGAGGTGATGGCCCCGAACGCCTGGCCGAGCGGCACGATCATCAGGAACAGGAACAGGATGAACGCGATCAGGTTCGCGATCGTGATCGCGCCGCTGGCGACGCGGAAACCGCCGACGCCCAGCACGACCAGAAAGGACACCTGCATCGCGATGCCCGCGATCGGCACGACCAGCGCCGAGATCTTGGCGACCTGGATGCCCATCCGCCAGGCTCCCTTGGCGTCTTCTTCGACGGCCGCGACCTCCCGGTCGGTGGCGTTGGAGGCGCGCACGGTGCGCACGGCGCTGATGGCGCGCTCGACACTGGCGGCCAGGTCGCCGACCTTGGCCTGGGCGGCGAGGCTGGCGGTACGGATGCGCTGCGACAGCAGTGTGACGGCGACCACCGACACGGCGATCACGAGCACGGTCAGTCCGAGCAGCACCGGGTCGATCACGAGCATCGCGATCAGGGCACCGACGAAAGTGAGCGACCCGCCGATCGCTTCGACGAGGCCCTGGGTGAGCACGGCCCGCAGCAGGGTGGTGTCCGAGCCGACCCGGGACACCAGGTCCCCGGTGCGGCGGGTGTCGAATTCGCTGATCGGGAGGCGCAGCATCCGGCCGATCAGTTTGCGGCGGCTGGAGAGCACGACCCCCTCGCCGGTGCGCTGCAGCAGATAGTGCTGGTAGCCGCTGATCAGGCCGGAGACGATCACGAGCGCGATCAGCGCCCAGACCAGGCCATCCAGCGGCTGGCTCTTCTGCACGGTGGTGATGACCTGGCTGACCAGAAGCGGCTGGGCGAGACTGGCGAGCGCGCCGAGGATGCTCAGGACGATCACGAAGCCGAGCACCTTCTTGTGCTCGAGCAGGTAGGGGAGCAGCTGGCTGAACTTCGCGCGCGGCCCGCTCGTGTCGCCGCGGCGCCCCATCCGGCCGATGCGCCCGCGGGCGGCCGGGGCAGCGGCCGGGGCGGCAGGCCGGGCGGCGGGCCGGGCGGCGGGCGGGGCGGATGCCTCGCGGGTCGAAGAGGACGGGGGGTTCGTGTTCGGGGTGCTCACCAGTTGAGCTTAACCGCATCCCGCGCGGCGTCGGTCGCCCGGTCTACAGTGGGGAACTGTGCCAGAGCCCGTCATCGTTGCCCAGAATCTCGTCAAGAAGTACAAGGATTTCGCCGCCGTCGACGGCATCTCCTTCGAGGTCGCTCCCGGAGAGTCGTTCGGGTTGCTCGGCCCGAACGGCGCCGGCAAATCCACGACCATGCGGATGGTGGGGGCCGTCTCCACCCGCACCGGCGGCGACCTGCGCATCCTCGGCATGGACCCGGACCGGTACGGCCCGGAGATCCGCTCGCGCCTGGGCGTCGTGCCGCAGACCGACAACCTCGACACCGAACTGAGGGTGCGGGAGAACCTGCTCGTCTACGGGCGCTACTTCGGCCTCCCGCGGGCCCAGGTTGCCCGCCGTGCCGACGAGCTGCTCGCGTTCGCGCAGCTGGAAGACAAGGCGAAGGCGAGGGTCGACGCCCTGTCCGGCGGCATGAAGCGGCGCCTGACCATCGCCCGGGCCCTGATCAACGAGCCGAGCATCCTCCTGCTCGACGAGCCCACCACCGGGCTCGACCCGCAGGCCAGGCACATCCTCTGGGACCGGCTGTTCCGGCTCAAGGAACAGGGCACGACCCTGCTGCTGACCACCCACTACATGGATGAGGCGGAGCAGCTCTGCGACCGGCTGGTCGTCGTCGACAAGGGCGTCATCATGGCCGAGGGCGCCCCGGCGCAGCTGATCCGCACCTATTCGTCCCGGGAGGTGCTCGAGGTGCGGTTCGGCTCGGACCTGAACGCCGACGTGGCCGCGCAGCTCGCCGGGATGGGCGACCGGCTCGAGGTGCTGCCCGACCGCATCCTGATCTACAGCGAGAACGGCGAGTCCGAGCTGGTGCGCATCATCGACGCGGGGCTGAAACCGATCACCAGCCTGGTGCGGCGCTCCAGCCTCGAAGACGTGTTCCTGCGCCTGACCGGGCGGACCCTGATCGAATGAGCACGCCCACGCCCCCGCCCGGCTCCGTCGGCGACCAGGCCATCCGTGCCACCCGGCACGCCCGGCGCTGGGGTTCCTGGTATGTGGCCGAGCACCGCTTCCGGGTGATGCGCTCCTACGCCCAGACGGTGGTCGTGACCGCCATCGGCAACCCGGTGATCTACCTCTACGCGATGGGCGTCGGCCTGGCCACCCTCGTCGACGCCAACCTGGGCCCGGACGCGGTGGCCGGGGTCAGCTACCTGGCCTTCGTCGCCCCCGCCCTGCTCTGCAGCGCGGCGATCACCGTGGCCAGCGAGGAGTTCACCTACCCGATCATGCTCGGCTTCAAGTGGAACCCGGTGTTCTACGGCATGAACGCCGCCCCGATCCAGCCCGGGCAGATCATCAACGGCATCGTCATCTCGGTGGCCCTGCGGATGAGCGTCACCTGCGGCATCTACTACGCGTTCATGCTGGTCTTCGGGGCGGTGCCGTCCCCGGCCGGGTTCCTGGCCGTCTTCGCGGCCCTGCTCACCGGGCTCGGCTTCGGCGCCCTGCTGATGGCGTACACGGCCACCCTGACCGAGGACACCGGTCAGCTGGCCATGGTGATGCGGTTCATCATCCTGCCGATGACCCTGTTCTCCGGCACCTTCTTCCCGCTCAGCGTGCTGCCGGTCTGGCTGCAGTGGATCGGCTGGATCTCCCCGCTCTGGCACGGCACCGAGCTCGCCCGGGTGCTGACCTACGGGGCGAGCGAGCCGATCTGGCTGAGTGTGACGCACGTGCTCTACCTGGCGATTCTGCTGACCCTGGGCTGGACCTGGGCGCGCCGGGTCGCCGCGAGGAGGCTGAACAAATGACCGGGATCGACGACCTGAGAACGGATGCCGCGGCATCCCGCCCGCTCGGCGCCCTCTACGCCGGCAACGCTCGCAGTGTCATGCTGCGGGGCTGGCAGGCGACGCGGAGCACGAACTGGCTGGTCGTGGTCAGCGGCTTCTTCGAGCCGATCTTCTACCTGCTCTCGATGGGGCTCGGCCTCGGCGCCCTGGTCGGCACGATCACAACCGAGTCCGGCCAGGAGGTTCCCTACGCGGCGTTCATCGCGCCGGCGCTGCTGGCGGTCGCGGCGATGAACGGCGCCATCTACGACTCCACCTGGAACGTGTTCTTCAAGATGCAGTTCGCGAAGCTCTACGAGGGGATGCTGTCCACCTCGCTGGGCCCGCTGGATGTCGCGCTCGGCGAGATCTCACTGGCCCTGCTCCGTGGGGCGCTGTACGCCACCGGGTTCATGGTGGTGATGCAGGTGCTCGGGCTGAACCTGTCCTGGTGGGCGCTGCTCGCCCTGCCGGCCGTGCTGCTGATCGCGTTCGGCTTCGCGAGCGTGGGGATGGCGGTGACGAGCTTCATGAAGACGTTCCAGCAGATGGACTGGATCAACTTCCTGCTGCTGCCGATGTTCCTGTTCTCAGCCACGTTCTATCCGCTGAGCGTCTACCCGCAGCCGATCCAGTACGTGATCCAGGTGCTGCCGCTCTGGCACGGGATCGAGCTCGTGCGCGGCCTGACCACCGGCCAGGTCGACGTGGGCATGCTCTGGCACGTGCTCTACTACCTGGTGATGATCCTGCTCGGCCTGGTCTTCACGACCAGGCGCCTGCGCGCCCTCTTCCTCGACTGAGAGTGCCCGTTCCGGTCGAGAGTGACCCGCGGAACGGGCACTGTCGACCGGAACGGGTTCAGTCGAAGCTGTATCCCCGCAGCTTCTGCAACAGCTGGGCGGTCGCGATGGCCGCCGCAGCCGCCTCCGCGCCCTTGTCCTCCTTCGAGCCGGGCAGGCCGACCCGGTCCAGGCCCTGCTGCTCGTCGTCGAGGGTGAGCACGCCGAAGCCCACGGGCTTGCCGGCGTCCAGCGCCACCCGGGTCAGGCCATCCGTCGCCGCCGCCGACACGTACTCGAAGTGCGGGGTGCCGCCGCGGATGATCACGCCGAGGGCGACGACCGCGTCGGCGCCGTTGTCGAGGGCGACCTTGCATGCCACCGGCAACTCGAAGCTGCCGGGCACCCGCACCAGGGAGTGGCGGGCCCCGGATTCCTCGAGCACCCGGGTGGCACCGGCGATCAGCCCGTCGGTGATCACGTCGTGCCACCGTCCGGCGACGATCACGATGTCCAGCCCGGTTCCGTCGACGCTGATCTCGGGGGAGCCTGCTCCGCTCATAGTGTGATTCCCTTCAACATGTCGCTGTCTGCGATGTGGTGGCCCATCCGGTCGCGCTTGACGGCCAGGTAATCCTGATTGTGGGTGCCGACGCCGACCACCAGTGGCACACGTTCGGTCACCTCGATGCCGTGCGCCTCGAGCTGGCGCATCTTCTCCGGGTTGTTGGTCAGCAGGCGCACGGAGGAGATGCCCATCTCGTGCAGGATGGCCGTCGCGGCGCCGTAGTCGCGGGAATCCGCGGGCAGGCCCAGCGCGAGGTTGGCGTCGAAGGTATCCAGCCCCTCCTCCTGCAGTTTGTAGGCGCGCAGCTTGTTGATCAGGCCGATGCCGCGCCCCTCCTGGCCACGCAGGTAGACGACGACTCCGCCCTCGACCCGGATCGTCTCGAGCGCCGCGTCGAGTTGGGGTCCGCACTCGCACTTGAGTGACCCGAACGCCTCCCCGGTCAGGCACTCGGAATGCACGCGCACGAGGGCGCCGTTCGCGGGGGTGCCGGAGACGATGGCCACATGGTCCGCACCGGTCATCCGGTCGCGGTAGGCCCGCACCTGGAAGGCCCCGTGCACGGTGGGAACGGTGGTCTCCACCTCGAAGTCCACCCGCGGCGACTCGAGGATCGGGCTGACGGTGGGCAGGTCCGTGTCGCAGTGGAACTCCTGCAGGTACGCGATCAGGTCCTTGATCGTGATCACGAGAACCCCCTCGCGCTCGCCGAGTTCGAGCAGCCCGGGCAGGCGCATCATCTCGCCGTCCTCGGCAACGATCTCGCAGATCGCGGCGACCGGCACGAGTCCGGCGAGCTTCATCAGGTCGACGGCGGCCTCGGTGTGGCCATCGCGCTCACGCACGCCGCCGTCCCGGGCACGGAGCGGCATGATGTGGCCGGGACGGTGCACGCTGGCGGGCGTGGAGTCCGGGTCGGCCAGCACCCGCAGGGTGTGGGCGCGGTCGCCCGCGCTGATCCCGGTGCTGAGGCGGTCCGCCGCGTCGACCGACACGGTGTAGTTGGTGCCGCGCGCATCCTCGTTGTTGAGTACCATCACCGGCAGGTCGAGCTTGTCGGCGAGGTCGTTGGTCATCGGCGCGCAGATGAAACCGGAGGAGTAGCGCACCGTCCAGGCGATCCACTCCTGAGTGGCCAGCTGGGCGGAGATGATCACGTCGCCCTCGTTCTCACGGCCCTCGTCGTCGGCGACGATGACCGGTTTCCCCAACCTGAGTGCGTCCAGGGCGGCGGGGATGTCAGCGAGACTCATGAGTTGCTCCTTTTCGATCCTGCGTCAGCCAGGGCGAGCATGCGCTCCACGTGGCGGGCCAGGATGTCTGTTTCTATGTTGACGCGATCGCCGGCCGCGCGCTGTCCCAGCGTCGTGGCGGTGAGGGTTTCGGGGATGAGCGAGACTTCGAACCACTGGTCCGGTTCGCTCGCCGGGCTGATGTTGCTGACGGTCAGGGAGACGCCGTCGACGGCGATTGACCCTTTGCCGGTGACCAGCGGGGCCAGTTCGGGGGAGAGGCTGAACCGGAGCACCCGCCACGCATCGCCGGGGGTGACGCCCAGCAGGGTGCTGGTGCCGTCGATGTGGCCCTGCACGATGTGTCCGCCCAGCCGGTCGCCCACCCGGGCGGCGCGTTCGAGGTTGACCGGGCTGCCGGGCTGCACCGCGTCGAGGGTGGACATGGCGAGGGTTTGGGCCATCACATCGGCCGTGAACGTGTCACCGGTGCGCTCGACGACCGTGAGGCAGACGCCGTTGACCGAGATCGAGTCCCCGTGGCCCGCATCGGCCACGACCAGCGGTCCGCGGACGGTGAGCCGGGCGGCATCCGCCCCGCGCTCGACCTTCTCGACCTGGCCGAGTTCCTCGATGATTCCGGTGAACATGCTTCCCCTATCTGGGCCGGGCCACGACGAGGAGGTCCTCGCCGAGCCGGACGTAGTGTTCGATGGTCAGTCGCCGCTGCTCGTCAATGCCGGCGACGCCGATGTCGCCGAGGGCCAGCCGGCCGCCGCCGAGCAGCGTGGGCGCCAGGTAGACGAGGTACTCGTCCACGAGGCCGGCCGCGACGAACGCGCTGGCGAGCGTGGGCCCGCCCTCGATGAAAGCGTGACGGATGCCGCTCCGGTGCAGTTCGCCGAGCACCGCGAGCAGGTCGTGGGTGGCGAAGATCAGCGGCGAGTGCGGGTGGCCCCGCACGGCGGCGCCCACGGGGATGCCGCGGGCGCCGATCACGACCGGCACCGGCTGCGCGGGCAGGAGCTGCCCGTCGGCGTCGCGGGCGGTCAGCGCGGGGTCGTCGGCGAGCACCGTGCCGGTGCCGACGAGGATGGCGTCGGCCGCCGAGCGGCGCCGGTGCACGTCCTGGCGGGCTTCCGGCCCGGTGATCCAGCGGCTCGTCCCGTCCGCGGCAGCTGCCCGGCCGTCGAGGCTCGACGCCCACTTGAGCGTAACGAACGGTCGTCCCAGCCGGGCCGCGACGAGCCAGTCGGCGAGGAAGGGCCCGACCTCGTCGGCGAGCAGCCCGCCGACGACGTCGACGCCGTGGGAGCGCAGTCGGTCGGCTCCGCCGCCGGAGACGGGCCCAGGGTCGGCGACCGCGTAGACCACGCGGGCCACGCCGGCGTCGATCAGCGCGAGCGCACAGGGCCCGGTGCGCCCGGTGTGGTTGCAGGGTTCGAGGGTGACGACGGCGGTCGCGCCGCGGGCGGCTCCGGCCGAAAGCCGGGCGAGGGCATCCACCTCGGCGTGCGGCGTGCCGGCGCCACGGTGCCAGCCCTCCGCCAGGAACTGCCCGGAAGCGTCGAGGAGGACACAGCCGACGCGGGGGTTCGGGCCCGTGGCCGGTCCGTTCGCGGCCAACTCGAGCGCACGCCGCATAACGGCCTCGAGCGTCGCCTGGTCGGTCATTTCCGGTCCTCGTTCGTTTCTGAACGAACTCCGGGTTTTCGGTGCGCTGAACACCGTGTGGGTTGCGCAAGGCGAAACCCGCCGATCGGCCGGGAAGGCCAATCGACTCGTGCGCCTCTCATCCGGACTTTAACCGTCGGTGCTGGAATTTCACCAGCTCAACCGTTTCGCCCTGGAGCGGAACGGGTCGCGGACTTTCACCGCCGGTTCGGATTCACACCGACCCCGGAGCACGTTTCTTGTTACTAGTTATATCTCAACGCATCCGTCGCCGGGTAATTCCCGGCCCGGACTGTTCACAGCTCGCACAGTGCCCGGGTCGACTCTCGGCGACGCACAGGCTCACCGGGGGCGGCGGTCGTTCCTTCCCCGTGGGGGGTGCGCACCGATTATCGTTTCTAGTCACGGCCTCACCAGCACTCACGGCCTCACCAGTACGCAGCGTTACGACCTGACAAGGGAGTTAGTCCATGACCGAACACGTCATCGCCATCGACCAGGGCACCACCAGTACCCGCGCGATCATCTTCGACAAGGCCGGGACGATCATTTCCGCCGGTCAGCTCGAGCACGAGCAGATCTTCCCCCGG
>NZ_SOFY01000027.1 GCF_004402595.1 Cryobacterium shii
CGCCGCCTCCGAGCGCCCGCCGCGGCCCGCGCCCGCCGCGTCGTCGGCGCCCGCCGCGTCGCGCCATCCGTCACCCGCCGAGTTCGCCATATTCGGTCGAGTTCGCCTGTTCCAACGGGCGAAGTCGACCGCAAGTGTCGAACTCGGCGCGGTCCGCCGACGTCCGCTGCGGCCCGACCACATACACTGACCACGCACGACGGATGCCCACCCGCACCCACCCCGCACCCACCCCGCACCCACCCCGCACCCACTCCCACTCCCACGGCAGGCGCTGCGCCGCCGAAGTCGGCGATTCCGGTCGAGTTCGCCAGTTCCGCGGGTCGAACTCGACCGCAACTGGCGAACTCGGCGGGAACTGAGCTACTGCGGCACGGATGCCGCCACCGGCGGCGCGATCCGGCCGAGGCGCGCGAGCTGCGTGACGTGCCCGGGCTCGAGCTCCTCGAGGGACTTCACGCCGAGCAGCCGCATGGTGCGCGACACCTGCTCGGACAGGATCTCGATCGCCCGGTCGACGCCGGCCTCGCCGCCGGCCATCAGGCCGTAGAGGTAGGCGCGGCCGATCAGGGTGAACCGGGCGCCGAGCGCCACGGCGGCGACGATGTCCGCGCCGTTCATGATGCCCGTGTCCAGATGCACCTCGAGGTCGGTGCCCACCTCGCGCACCACCTGCGGCAGCAGGTGGAACGGGACCGGCGCCCGGTCGAGCTGGCGGCCGCCGTGGTTGGAGAGGAGGATGCCGTCCACGCCGAGGCCGGCGAGCGTGCGCGCATCCGCCACGTTCTGCACGCCCTTGACGACGAGCTTGCCCGGCCACTGCGCCTTGATCCAGGCCAGGTCCTCGAAGGTCACGGTGGGGTCGAACATGGTGTCGAGCAGGTCGCCGACCGTGCCGCTCCAGCGGTCGAGGGACGCGAAGGCGAGCGGTTCGGTGGTGAGGAAGTTGACCCACCACTCCGGGCGCGGCAGCGCGTTGAGGACCGTGCCCGCGGTCAGGGCCGGCGGGATTGAGAAGCCGTTGCGCTTGTCGCGCAGCCGGGCGCCGGAGATCGGCACATCCACGGTCACCAGCAGGGTGTCGAAGCCGGCCTTCGCGGCCCGGTCGACGAGCGCCATCGAGCGGTCGCGGTCCCGCCACATGTACAGCTGGAACCAGTTGCGTCCGTTCGGGTTGGCCGCCTTGACGTCCTCGATCGCCGTGGTGCCCATGGTCGACAGCGAGAACGGGATGTCTGCCCTGGCCGCCGCGTGCGCCCCGGCGATCTCGCCCTCGGTCTGCATCATCCGGGTGAAACCGGTCGGTGCGATGCCGAACGGCTGGGCGACGGGGGCGCCGAGCACGTCCCAGCCGGTGGAGACGGTCGAGACGTCCCGCAGGATCGACGGGTGGAATTCGATGTCCTCGAAGGCCTGGCGGGCGCGCTTGAGGGAGATCTCGGCCTCGGCCGCGCCGTCGGTGTAGTCGAACGCGGCCTTGGGGGTGCGCCGCTTGGCGATGGCCCGCAGGTCGTAGATGGTCAGGGCGCTTTCGAGCCGGCGCTTCTTCGCGTTCAGCTCGGGTGCCTTGAACTGCATCAAGGGTGCGAGGTCTTTGATCCGGGGGATCCGTCGCTGAACCATGGTCAGGCTGTCCGTTCTGTCGGGGCCGCCGGCCGCCCGGGGGCATCCGTGTGCTGGTCTGTGGGCTGGGGGTTCGGCTGCGTTTCGGCGTAGTAGCCCGCGATGTGGCTCGTCACCAGGCTGCGGGCGGCCTCGGCATCGCCCGCCTCGATCGCGGAGAGCACGGCGCGGTGTTCGGTGCGGAGGCGGGCGGAGGTGTCGGTCCACGAAGCGAGGCTCGACGCCCCGTCCTGCACATACGCCTCGATCGTGCTGCGGAGCCCGGCCATCGTGGCGGTGACCACCTGGTTGCCGGAGGCCTCCGCCAGCGCGAGGTGGAACTCGGCGTCGAGGGCGAGGAACTCGGCCTCGGTCAGGTCACGGGAGTCCATCGCGGCCAGCAGCTGCAGGGCCGCCGTCAGATCGGGTCGGAGGGAGGCGTTGGCGTCCATGGTCGTCTGGGAGAGGGCGGATGCCTCGGCCAGCTCGGTCACGACCGACGCCTCGAGCACGAGCCGGGTTTTGACCACGTCGATCACCGGGAAACCCTGCGCGGCCACCTGCAGGCGCATCAGCGCCGCCATGCCGCCGCCGGGCAGTGCGACGATGATGGCTCCGGCCGAGGGGCCGCTTCCGACCGCGGTGCGCAGCAGACCGAGCACCTCGAGCACGCGAATCGCCTCGCGAACACTGGAGCGGCCCACCCCGAGGTCCGCCGCGAGGGCCCGTTCGGGCTGGAGGTGGTCGCCGGGCCGCAGCCGCCCGCTGAGCAGATCCGATTCGATGCTCTGCAGCACGATTTCCCAGGCACGGGGCTCGATGCTCACGGGCTCCTCCTCGACAGTGGGGTGGGGTGGGGTGCTGATGGGATGCTGATGGGATGCGGCCGACGGCAGCGGCGACGGACGTGCCGCCGCTGTGGTCCGACCACATGCTACAGGGTGGCGCCCGGCCGGCGCCAGAGGCCGGACGCGCTTTCGCTGCCGGTTCGCAGCGGCGCTGCTATCGCGCTGCTGCTATCGCGCTGCTATCGCGCTGCTATCGCGCTGCTATCGCGCTGCTACCGCGTGTAGGCCGTCGGCAGCTTCAGCCCGCGCTCGCCGAGGACCGTTCGGAGCCGGGTCGGGTAGTCGGTGATCAGGCCGTCGACGCCGAGGTCGAGCAGGGCGGTGATGTCCGCGGCCTGGTTGACCGTCCAGGGGATGACCGGCAGTCCCGCCGCGTGGGCGTCGGCGATCATGGCCGGGGTCACCGACGTGAAGACCGGGGAGACGATGTCGTACCCCTGCGCCTGGGCGGCGCGGGCCAGCGAGCCGTCGTAGGAGTCGATGTCGATGCCGCCCAGGTTGGGGCTCATTCCGGGCTGGTCGACGCCCAGCCAGGCGTCCCCGCTGGAGAGGGCGGCGAGGGTGAGGTCCGGGGCGATCTCCCGGGTCAGGTTCAACGATGCCCAGTCGAAGCTCTGCAGGATCGACCGGTCCGCCAGCCCGGAGGCCTCGATCTCGCCGACGACCGCGCGGGTGAGGGCCGCCATCTCGTCGGTCCCGGCCGGACCGGCCACCTCCACCTTGGTCTCGATGTTCAGGTGCACCTTGCGGGCGTCGTAGCCGTGGACGAGGTCGAACACGTCGGAGAGCGTGGCGATCCGGTTTCCGGGAGTGTTCGCCTGCTCGGGGAAGCCGGGCAACTGCTGATAGCCGCAGTCCAGGGTGGCGATCTCGGCCAGAGTCAGATCGCGCACCCGGTCGCCGGCGTACGGGAAGGCCGGGTCGCCGGCGAAGGTGGGGGCGGTGTCGGCGCATTTGCTCGTCGTCATGATGTCGTCGTGCCAGACCACCACCTGGTCGTCGCGGGTCAGGTGAGTGTCCAGTTCCAGCGTGCTGACGCCGAGTTCGAGCGATCGGGAGAAGGCGGTGAGCGATTCCTCGGTCCACTCGCCGCGGCCGCCGCGGTGGGATTGCAGGTCGAACGAGCCGTTGCGCTCGTTGGTGCGGAGCGGCTGGCCGGCCGAGCCGGACCTCTCCGCCGACGGCGTCGACGGTGCCGACGGTGCGGATTCGGACGGTGCCGGGTCGGCCGGTGCGGCCGTGGCCGGTGAGGCCAGGGCCGTCCCGGCGATGGTGGTGGCGAGCACGGCGGTGAGTGCCGCGGAAACAAGGATTGTGCGCATGAAGAGATCCCCCCTGGTGTGGCTCGATCGGGGCGGCGTGGCGCGGCCCCGCGTCCACGGTAGGAATCGGACGTGGCCGGGATGGTGCGGCCACCTGTCCCGCAGGTGAACGACGAGCGCGCCCGGCTGCACCGGCTAGGGTTTCAGTCAGCCAGGGAGGCCGTCCCCATGACCGAGAACACCGCTCCTGAAACCATCGACCTGCAGCTTCCGGCCCGGCCCGGCGGCAGCGCCGGCCTGAAGGCGCTCCTCGGCGTGCCGGCCGGCCCGGGGCCCTGGCCCGGGGTCGTGCTCGTGCACGAGGCGTTCGGCCTGAACGACGTGATGCGCCGCCAGGTGGTCCGGATGGCCGAGGCCGGCTACCTCGCGCTGATGCCGGACCTCTTCACCGAGGGCGGCGCGCGCAAGTGCCTGACCGGCACGTTCCGTGCCCTGCAGTCGGGGCGGGGCCGCGCCTTCGTCGACATCGAATCCGCCCGCCAGTTCCTGATCCGCCGGGACGACTGCTCTGGGGCGGTCGGCGTGCTCGGCTTCTGCATGGGCGGCGGGTTCGCGCTGGCGGCCGCCACACGCGGCTTCGACGCGGCATCCGTCAATTACGGGCGCCTGCCCCGGGACCTCGACGACGCCCTGGCGGGTGCGTGCCCGGTCGTGGGCAGCTTCGGTGGCGCCGACGGGTCACTGAAGGGCGCCGCCGCCGCGCTCGAGTCCGCACTGACCAGGCTGCGCATCCCGCACGACGTGGTGGAATACCCGGATGCCGGGCATGCCTTCCTCAACGACGCCGAAAGCGGACCGGTGGCGCTGCGTTTCGTGCTCAAGCGCATCCTGGGGGCCGGGCCAGACCCCGAAGCCGCCGCCGATGCCTGGCAGCGGATCGAAGCGTTCTTCGGCGAACACCTGGCCCCCGCCCCCAGGCCCTAGCAGCTCAGGCGGCGCGGCTCAGTTCACCGCTTCCAGAAGCGGCTCCGGCCGGGTCGCGTCGGACGCCGCCAGCAGTTTCATGAACTCACGCATCCAGGTGGGGTGGTCCGGCCAGGCGCGGCCGGAGACGAGGTTGCCGTCGACGACGCCCGCACCGTCCTCGAAGATGCCGCCGCCGAGTTCGACGTCGATCGCGAGCGCCGGGTAGGCGGAACTGGTGCGTCCCGTCAGCACACCGGCGGCGGCCAGCAGCATCGGGCCGTGGCAGAGCGCGGCCACCGGGGCGTTCTTCTCGAAGAAGTGGCGCACGATCCGCTTGGCGTCCTCGTCGTTGCGGATGTACTCGGGGGCGCGGCCGCCCGGAACCACGATGGCGACATAGTCGGCGGGGTCGACGTCCGCGAACGCCACGTCGGCGTCCCAGGTGTGGCCGACCTTCTCCGTGTAGGTGTCGAAGCCGTCCACGAAGTCGTGCACCACGAACTGGAGCTTCTTTTTCTCCGGTGCCCCGATGTGCACCTCGTAGCCGGCCTCGAGCAGGCGCTGGTACGGGTAGAAGACCTCGAGCGTCTCGGCTGCGTCCCGGTCAGGAAGAGAATCTTGCGCATATGGTGCCTCTCTCGGTGGAGCGTCGACGGAGCATCGATGGGTGCGGGCAGCACGGATGCCGGGCGCCCGGATTCCCCTAGCATCGCCCTTTCGGCCGGGTCGGACAAGCACCGGGTCAATCAAGTCGGCGCGCATCTGCCGGCGCGCATCTGCCCGCCGGGCGCCTCGCTAGAGGAACATCAGCACGATGCCGAGCACGCCCGACGCGGCCCCGACGATCAGCAGGACCAGACCGGTCAGGCGCAGTGCCTTGCCCTCGGACTCCGGCGTGTGCGTGCGGCAGCGCGACGGGGTGCGCGCGTTGAACCAGAGCGGCACGTCCTCGCCGGGCGGCAGCCGGTGCGTCTCGTGGGTGTCCGCCGGGCGTTCGTGCACCTCGCCGTGCGTGTCGAACCAGCGGATGACCGTGCCGGATGCCGAGGAGGCGATGACGCCATCCGTCTGCAGCCAGCGGCCCTTGATGCCGCGCACGAAGAGCCCGGCGGCGAACAGGGCGGCGCCCACGACGAGTCCGACCAGGGTCAGGACCTCGCTGATCAGGGCCGCGAGTGACTGTGCGTCCAATCCGGCCCCCAGGGTTCGTCGATAGCGTTCTGGGCAAAATCGTACCCTGCGCCGGGGCGCGGGCCCGATGCCCCCATTTCTGGGGGCTCGCGGTAAGGTCAATCAATGAGCACGGTTGTTGAACAAACCCCTGTCCGAGAAGATCGAAGTTTCCTCGGGCAGCCCCGTGCACTCGCCAACATCTTCGGCGTGGAGATGTGGGAGCGCTTCTCCTTCTACGGCATGCAGGGCATCCTGCTGTTGTACCTGTACTACTCGGCGACCGCCGGCGGGCTGGGGATCCCCCAGACGACCGCGGCCGGCATCGTCGGCGCCTACGGCGGCGGCGTGTACCTGTCGACCATCCTGGGAGCCTGGGTCGCCGACCGCGTCCTGGGTTCCGAGCGGGTGCTGTACTTCAGCGCGATCATCATCGCGGTCGGCCACGTCGCACTGGCCCTCCTCCCCGGGTTCGGCGGGGTGGCGACCGGCCTGATCCTGATCGCGCTCGGCAGCGGCGGTCTCAAGGCCAATGCGACCAGCGTGGTGGGCTCCCTCTACGCCAAGGACGACCCCCGGCTGGACGCGGGCTTCTCCCTCTTCTACCTCGGGATCAACCTGGGCGCCTTCTTTGGCCCGGTCATGACCGGCCTGCTGCAGACCACCCTCGGCTTCCACTTCGGCTTCGGCCTCGCGGCCGTCGGAATGGCGATCGGACTGGTGCAGTACTCCTTCGGCCGCAAGCGGCTGCCGGCCATCGTGCACGAGGTGCCGAATCCGCTGCCGTCCTCGCGCTACGCCGCGTACCTCGGCGCCGCTATGGCGGCAATCGCCCTGATCGTGGTGCTGAGCGTGCTCGGCGTGATCACGGCATCCAGTCTGGTCACCATCGTGATCGCGCTGACCCTGGTGGCCACCGTCTCCTACTTCGTGGTGATTCTGCGCAACCGGCAGATCACCGCCGTCGAACGCAAGCGGGTCTTCGCGTTCATGCCGCTGTTCGTGGCCAGCGCCGCCTTCTGGTCCCTCTCGCAGCAGCAGTTCACGGTGGTCACCATCTACACCGACGAACGACTCAACCGCGACGTGTTCGGCTGGGAGCTCCCGGTGTCCTGGATCCAGTCGTTCAACCCGGTCTTCATCATCCTGCTGTCGGGCGCCTTCGCCGCGCTGTGGACCCGCTGGGGTTCCCGCCAGCCGTCCACCCCGGTCAAGTTCGCGCTCGGAACGGGCATGATGGGCGTCGCGTTCCTGATGTTCCTGCCCTTCGTCGACGGCGGCGCGAACTCCACCCCGCTGGCGGCCATGATCGCGATCCTGTTCGTGCTCACCGTGGCGGAACTGCTGATCGGCCCGGTCGGCCTGTCCATCACGACCAAGCTGGCGCCGGAGCCGTTCAAGACCCAGATGGTCGCCCTGTTCTTCCTGTCGATCGCCCTGGGCACCGCGGTGTCCGGGTGGCTGGCGGAGTGGTACACGTCGGTGTCGGAGACCCTGTACTTCAGCGTGATTGGCGGTGTCGCCATCGTGATCGGCCTGATGCTCGCCCTGATCGCGCGCCCGATCCTGCGGCTGATGAACGGCGTGCGCTAGGCAGCATCCGGGCAGCCGGCGCCCGGGCAGCCGGGCGCCCGGCTAGCGGGTCGCCGTCGCCTCGACGATCGCGATCTCGCGGGTGGCCGTTTCGGCGTCGCGGCCGTCGCCGTCGTGGTGCAGGCGGAGCCGGGGCGACACGCCCGGACGGTACCGCACCCGCAGGCTGCGGTACTTCACCATCCAGAACAGCACGGCCGCGGCGGCCAGGAGCCCGGACAGGGCCGCCACGCCCAGCGCCCAGCGCGGTCCGTATTGGTCGGCGACCCAACCCACCAGGGGGGCGCCGAGCGGCGTGCCGCCGGCGAAGATCGCCATGTACAGGGCCATCACCCGGCCGCGCATGGCCGGGCGGGTGGTGGTCTGCACGTACGCGTTCGCGGTGGTCATCAGGGTCAGCGACGACAGCCCGACGAAGGCCAGGGAGATCGCGAAGGTCAGGTAGTTCGGCGTCAGCGCCGCAATCAGGCAGGACAGGCCGAACGCGCCGGCCCCGGCGACGACCAGCCGCAGCCTCGGGCGGCCGCGGCGGGCGGCGAGCAGGGCGCCCGCGACCGACCCGATCGCCATGATCGAGCTGAGCAGGCCGAATTCGCTGGCGCCCATCCCGAACTCGACCGTGGCCATGGTCGCGGTGAAGATCGCGAAGTTGAAGCCGAACGTGCCCACCAGGAAGACCGTGATCAGCACGACGACGATGTCGGGCCGCCGCGACACGTAACGGATGCCGCCCAGCAGCTGGCCGCGCTCGCGGGGGGCCCGGGGCTGGCGGCGGAGCTGCCCGGTGCGCAGCAGCGTCATCGCCAACACCGTGGCGCCGAACGTCACGGCGTTGATCAGGAAGACCCAGCCGGCGCCGACGGCGACCGTGAGCAGACCGGCGGCGGCCGGGCCGATCAGGCGGGCGCCGTTGAAGGACGCCGAGTTGAGGGCCACGGCATTCGGCAGGTTGTCCTCGGAGACCAGCTGGGAGACGAAGGTCTGGCGGGCCGGGGCGTCGATCGCCGCGACGATCCCGAGGCCGAGGGCGAAGAGGTAGACGTGCCAGAGTTCGGCGACGCCGGTCACCGTGATCAGGCCTAGGCCGAGGGCGAGCAGCCCCATCAGGCTCTGGGTGAGGATGAGCAGGCGGCGGCGGTCGAACCGGTCCGCGATCAGGCCCGACCACGGCATCAGCACCAGCTGGGGCCCGAACTGCAGGGCCATCACGATGCCCACCGCGGTGGCGTTGTGATCGGTCAGCTCGGTGAGCACGATCCAGTCCTGGGCGGTGCGCTGCATCCAGGTTCCGATGTTCGACACCAGTGCGCCGGCGAACCAGATTCGGTAGTTCACGACGCTCAGGGAGCGGAACATGGCGTTCAACTGTTGGTGAGCTCCTTCATGATCTCCATGGCCTCGCCGAGCACGCGGCGCTGCTCGGGAGTCAGCTTGCCGACGCGCTGGGCGAGCCAGGCATCCCGGCGCTTGCGGGTGTCGCGCATCAGAGTGCGTCCCTGCTCCGTCACGGTGAGCACCACCTTGCGGCCGTCATCGACCGATCCCGCCCGGTCCACCAGGCCCTCCTCGACCAGGGCGTTGACCGTGCGGTTCATCGACGGCGGAGTGACCCGCTCGTGTTCGCTGAGTTCACGGAGGGTGAACGGGCCGTGGAAGTAGAGGGAGCCGAGCGCCGAGAACTGGCTGCTGCTGAGCTCACTGTCGGGCTTCTCCTGGCGCAGGCGCCGGGCCAGCCGGCCGTTCGCCAGCCGGAAATCATGGCTCAACTCCGCGACCGTCGTGCGTCGCACCGCGGTCGAGGCGGGCGCAGCGGGCGCGGGCGCAGCGGGCGCGGGCGTCGCGGGCGCAACCAGCGCGGTCGCGGTTGATGTCGGCAAAGATTCCATAGCTACCCACTCTAACCACTTAGCCTTGCTAAGTATTCCCAGCTTAGTTCAGGGCCGGCGGAAGATGATCAGGAATCAGCAGATGCGCAGGGAGACTCCTGTCAGACTGACCCCGTGCCTACCTACACGGATGACTTCGGCGTCTCGATCACCTACTTCGTCTGGGCCGTCGACCGGCCCCGGGCCGTCGTGCAGCTCGCCCACGGGGTCGGTGAGCACGCCCAGCGCTACACGGAGCTCGCCGCCCGGTTGAACGCGGCCGGGTACACCGTCTACGCCGACGACCACCGCGGCCATGGCCAGACGGGGGTGCACCAGCACGGCGGCGACCTGTCCCGGCTCGGCCGCCTGGGCCCGGGCGGGCTTCGGGCGACCGTCGCCGGCGTGCACCAGTTCAGTGGGATCATCCGCGCCGCCCACCCCGAGCTGCCCCTCGTGCTGCTCGGGCACAGCTGGGGGTCGTTCATGGCGCAGATGATCGTGAACGAGCACGCCGCCGACTACGACGCCGTCGTGCTCAGCGGCACCGCCTACCGGATGCCGGGCTACCTGGACGGCGGCGACCTGAACCGCCGGCACAAGAAACTGGGCACCACCGGGGTCGAGTGGCTCAGCCGCGACCCGCTGGTCGCCGAGGCCTTCCTTGCCGACCCGCTCACCACCAACACCCCGCTGGCGAAGCTGTTCGGGCTGCGCGACGCGGCCCGGCTGTTCGGCCGCCCGGCGAGGCAGCTGCCGGAAGACCTGCCGATGCTCATCCTGGTCGGCGGCGACGACACCGTCGGCGGCGAACGCAGCGCTCGCATGCTCGTGAAGGCCTACTCCGGGCGGTCGGGGCTGCGGGACATCCGTCTCATCGTCTACCCCGGCGCCCGGCACGAGATCTTCAACGAGACGAACCGGGACGAGGTCGTCGCCGACCTGGTCGGCTGGTTGAACGAACGGCTGCCCCTGCCCCGGGGCGCGGGCGGCGTTGATTAGGCGGATTGATTAGGAGGATTGATTAGGCTGGGCTCATGCACGGTGAATACAAGGTCCCAGGCGGCAAGCTCGTCGTCGTCGATCTCGACGTCGTCGAGAACACGATCGTCAACTTCCGGCTGGCCGGTGATTTCTTCCTCGAGCCCGACAGTGCGCTCGGCGACATCAACGCGGCGGTGAACGGCCTCGCCGCCGACAGCGACGCGGTCAGCATCGCCGCCGCCGTGCGCGCCGCCCTCCCGGCGCAGGCCACCCTGCTCGGCTTCTCGCCGGAGTCGGTGGCGGTGGCGATCCGCCGCTCCCTGGCCCAGGCCAGCGGCTGGCGGGACTACGAGTGGCAGCTGATCCACTCCAAGGCCGTCGCGCCGGTGATGCAGATGGCCCTCGACGAGGTGCTCGCGATCGAGGTCGGCGAGGGCCGGCGCAGCCCCACCCTCCGGATCTGGGAATGGACCGAGCCCGCCGTGGTGATCGGCAGCTTCCAGTCGCTGAAGAACGAGGTCGACCCGGTCCAGGCCACCAAGCACGGTTTCACCGTCGTGCGACGGATCAGCGGCGGCGGCGCCATGTTCATGGAGGCCGGATCGGTGATCACCTACTCGATCTACGCGCCCACCGACCTGGTCCAGGGCATGACCTTCGCCGACTCCTACGCCTTCCTCGACGAGTGGGTGCTCACGGCGCTCCAGTCGCTCGGCATCGACGCGTACTACCAGCCGCTCAACGACATCACGAGCCCGAAGGGCAAGATCGGCGGGGCGGCGCAGAAACGCCTCGGCAGCGGCGCCGTGCTGCACCACGTCACCATGAGCTACGACATGGACGGCGAGAAGATGGTGCAGGTGCTGCGGATCGGCCGCGAGAAGCTCAGCGACAAGGGCATCACGAGCGCCGCCAAGCGGGTCGACCCGCTGCGCAGCCAGACCGGCCTCACCCGGGACGAGATCATCGATCGCATGAAGGAGACCTTCACCGGACTCTACGGCGCGGTGTCCGGGGACATCACCGAGGCGGAATACGCCCGGGCGAGGGAACTCGTGGAGACGAAGTTCGGCACCGAGGAATGGATCGGGCGCGTTCCCTAGGCCGGAGCCGCGGAAGCCGGAGCCGAGCCGGCTACCGGCCCCGCGTGAGCAGGTCCTGGTATTCGGCGTGCTTGTCGATCCAGCGCACGACGTAGGGGCAGACCGGCACGACGGTGAGCTCGGTGCGCGTGCGCACGTCGTCGAGCGCCTGTTCGACCAGGCGGCTCGCCAGATTCTCGCCGCGCCGGGCCGGGTCCACCTCGACGTGGGTGAACAGCACGTCGGGGCCCGTCACGGTGTAGTCGGCGAATCCGACGGTCTCCTCGTTGATGCGGAGCGAGTACCGGGACTGGGCCGGCTCGTGGCGGAACTCAACCCGGGTCGATTCGGTGGCCGTTGCGTCTGAAGTCATGTCCCAAGCCTAAGCCGCCTGACAGAATGAATGAATGCCAACCGCGTGGTCCCCGTCCTCCGCCAGCCGTGTCGTCCACGCGAACAACCTCGACGTTCTGCCGCGACTGCCCGACGAGGCCTTCACGCTCATCTACCTGGACCCGCCCTTCAACACGGGGCGCAAACAGAACCGGCAGAGCACGACCTCGGTGCGGTCGAGCGTCGCGGCGACGTCCGTGGCCCTCGGCGCGCGCGCGGCGGGCACCATCACCGGGTTCAAGGGGCAGCTCTACGAGCGCATCAAGGGTGACCTGCTCGGTTACGACGACCAGTTCGAGGACTACTGGGCCTTCCTCGAGCCGCGCCTGATCGAGGCCTGGCGCCTGCTTGCCGACGACGGCACGCTCTACCTGCACCTGGACTACCGGGAGGCGCACTACGCGAAGGTGCTGCTCGACGCGCTCTTCGGGCGGGACTGCTTCCTGAACGAGCTGATCTGGGCGTACGACTACGGCGCCAAGTCCAAGAACCGCTGGCCGACCAAGCACGACACGATCCTGGTCTACGTGAAGAATCCGGCGCGATACTACTTCGACTCCACCACGGTCGACCGTGAGCCGTACATGGCGCCCGGGCTGGTCACCCCGGAGAAGGTCGCGAAGGGCAAGCTGCCGACGGATGTCTGGTGGCACACGATCGTGTCGCCCACCGGCAAGGAGAAGACCGGGTATCCCACCCAGAAGCCCGTCGGCATCCTGCGGCGCATGATCCAGGCTTCCAGCCGCGAGGGGGACTGGGTGCTCGACTTCTTCGCCGGCAGCGGCACGACCGGCGCGGTCGCCGCGGCGCTCGGCCGCCGGTTCGTGCTCGTCGACCAGAACCCCGAGTCGATCCAGGTCATGCGCACCCGGTTCGCCCTGCTGCCGGAGGTGGAGTTCCTGCCTGACGGGGATTTCGCGGCTGACGGGGCCGAGACAAGACTGGGAGCATGAGACTCCGCATTTTCACCGAACCGCAGCAGGGCGCCTCCTACGACGACATCCTCGCCATCGCGCAGGCCGCGGAGAGCCTCGGCTTCGACGCGTTCTTCCGCTCCGACCACTATCTGGCGATGGGCGACACGGCCCCCGTTCTGCCCGGCCCGACGGATGCCTGGACCACCCTGGCCGGACTCGCCCGCGAGACGCAGCGCATCCGCCTGGGCACCCTGGTCTCCTCGGTGACCTACCGGCCGCCGGGGATCCTCGCCATCCAGGTGGCGCAGGTCGACCAGATGTCCGGCGGCCGGGTCGAACTGGGGCTCGGCACCGGCTGGTTCGAGCAGGAGCACCTCGCCTACGGCATCCCCTTCCCGGCCAGACGGTTCGGCATGCTGGAGGAACAGCTGGAGATCGTCACCGGGCTCTGGTCGACCCCCGTCGGCGGCAGCTACAGCTTCACCGGCGAGCACTACACCCTCGTCGACTCGCCCGCCCTGCCCAAGCCCGTTCAGGAGCGCATCCCCGTGATCGTCGGCGGCGGCGGCGCGAAGCGCACCCCCGCGATGGCGGCCCGTTTCGCCACCGAGTTCAACCTGCCGTTCCCCGAGTTCACGGATGTCCCCGGCAAGTTCGCCGGGGTGCGCGCGGCATGCGCGGCCATCGGCCGCGACCCCCGGGAGCTGGTCTACTCGGCCGCCCTGATCGCCGTCGCCGGCCGGGACGAGGCCGAGTTCGCGCGCCGGGCCGCGGCCGTGGGCCGTGAACCGGCCGAGCTCCGGGAGCACGGCGTGGCCGGCACCGCCTCCGAGGTCGTCGACCGGCTCGGGTTGCTCGCCGAGGACGGCGTCGAGTGCGTCTACCTGCAGATCATGGACCTGTCCGACCTCGAGCACCTGGACTTCATCGCCCGCGAGGTCATGCCCCAGCTCGCCTGACGCACCCTCGCCTGACGCCCCGCGCCCCGCGCCGCCCGTGCCCGCGAAAGTGCCCGTTCCGGTCGAGAGTGCCCGCTCGAGCGGGCACTCTCGACCGGAACGGGCACAGTGGGCGGACCTGAGTGGATCAGGCGGACTCGCGCAGCACCAGTCGGGTCGGCATGATGGTGCGGTGCGGCACGCTCTCGTCGTCGTCGTCGTCGTCGTCGTCGTCGTCGGCGTCGTCGGCGAGGCGGCGCAGCAGGACGTCCGCCATCGCGAAACCCATCTCTTCAGACGGCTGGCTCACCGTGGTGAGCGGGACGGAGCCGCGCGTCGCCGCCGGGCTGTCGTCGAAGCCGACCACGGCCACGTCGCCGGGCACCGATCGGCCGTGCTCCCGCAGCACGTCCAGGGCGCCGGTGCCCATCAGGTCGCTCGCCACGAAGAGCCCGTCGATGTCGGGGCACCGTTCCAGGAGGCGACGGGTGGCCGCCGCGCCGCCCTGGACCGTGAAGTCGCCGTGCTCGACCGCATCCGTCGGGATCCCGGCCCGCTCGAGAGCACGCAGGAAACCGGTGAGCCGGTCGATGCCGGCCGGCATGTCGGCCGACCCGGTGACCGTGCCGATCCGGCGGCGGCCGAGGTCGACCAGGCGCTGGGTGCCGAGGTCCGCGCCGGCCGCGTTGTCGACGTCGACGAAGTACGCCTCCAGGTTGTCCGCGTTCGCCGGCCGGCCACCGAACACGACCGGCATCGTGGTCTCCAGTTCGGCCACGAAATCGTCGCCCGTGTGGTGCGAGATGATCAGGGCGCCGTCGACGTTGCCCGAGCGCAGATACCGCAGGGTCTTGTGCTGCGGGTCGCTCGACGCGACCAGCAGGTTGAGCGTGAAGTCACTCTGGTCGAGCCGGCGGGTGATGCCCTGCACGACCGCCGCGAAGTACGGGTCCCCGAAGAACCGCGTCATGTCCTCGGGCACGACCAGGGCCAGCGCCTGGGTCTGGCGGCTGGCGAGGGAGCGGGCCGCCCGGTTCGGAACGTAGTTGAGTTCCTCGACCGCCGTCGTGACCGCGGCGACGATCTCCGGGCCCACCCTGGTCGACCCGTTCACGACCCGGCTCACCGTGGCGCGGGAGACCCCGGCCACCTCCGCGACCATTTCCAGGGTGGGCTGCGGGGGACGCGTCTGGCGCACACTGGTTGTCATGGCGTCAGTCTATTCGCGCACCCCTCGCCGGCCCCGCCTCAGGAGAGCGCGCGGTCGCGGATGATCTCCGCGTAGGCGAGTCCACTGTCCTTCACGGTGCGTTTCTGCGTCTCGTAGTCGACCCGAACGATTCCGAAGCGCTTATCGTAGCCCCAGGCCCACTCGTAGTTGTCCATCAGCGACCAGTAGAAGTAGCCCTTGACACCGACCCCCTCATCGATGGCGTCGAGCACGGCGCCGAGGTGAGCCTTCAGGAACTCCGTGCGCCGGGGATCCGGCACGCTGCCGTCTGCGGCGACGACGTCGTCGAAGGCCGCGCCGTTCTCGGTCACGTAGAGGCTGGTGCCGGCCGGTGCGGCGTACTCGGTGTTCACGTGCACGAGCAGTTCGCGCAGGCCGTCGGGCTGCACTTCCCACTCCATCGCGGTCAGCGGCAGTCCCTGCGGGTGGTTGAAGACGCCGTCGGCGGCGGGGAACGCCGACCGGGTCGGTCGGCTCGTCGGGGCCTGGGCGAGCAACGGATGTTCGGCCGGGCGATCGCTGACCAGCTCGCCGTGGTAATAGTTCACGCCGAGGGTGTCGATCGGCTGGCTGATCTGGGCCAGGTCGCCGGCCTGGATGAAATCGGTCAGGCCGAACTGGGCGACGTCCTGGAGAACGTCCTCCGGGTAGGAGCCGCGGAAGATCGGGTCGAGGAACACCCGGTTGAACTGCCCGTCGATCCGGCGCGCCGCGTCGACATCGCCGGCGCGGGTGGGGTCGGCCGGCTTGGCGACGGTGAGGTTGAGCGTGATGCCGAGCTCGAGCTTCGGGTCGCGGTCGCGGAGCGCCTCGATGGTGAGGCCGTGGCCCAGCAGGAGGTGGTGGGCCGCGGCGACGCCGTCGCGGGGACTCTGCCGGCCCGGGGCGTGCACACCTCCGGTGTAGCTGAGGAAGGAGGAGCACCACGGCTCGTTGAGGGTGGTCCACACGCCCACGCGGTCGCCGAGGGCGTCGTGCACGTTGAGGGCGTAGTCCCGGAACAGGGCGGCGGTGTCGCGGTTGGCCCAGCCGCCCTTCTCCTCGAGCGCCTGCGGCAGGTCCCAGTGGTAGAGGGTCAGCCACGGCTTGATCCCGGCGCCGAGCAGCTCGTCGACCAGGCGGGAGTAGAAATCGATCCCCTTCGGGTTGACCGGGCCGCCGTCGGGCTGCACGCGTGACCAGGAGGTGGAGAACCGGTAGGTCTGCAGTCCCAGGTCCTTCATCATCGCGACGTCGTCCCGGTAGCGGTGGTAGTGGTCGCAGGCCACATCGCCGTTTTCCGCGCCGAGCACGGCGCCGGGGACACGGCTGAACGCGTCCCAGATCGAGTCCGTGCGGCCGTCTTCGTGGGCGGCGCCCTCGATCTGGTACGCGGCCGTCGCCGCTCCGAAGAGGAACTCTGGCGGGAAGGAGCGTGCATCCGTTGTGGTCATAGCCTTATTCTCGGTCACGATCGGTGGCTGTTGGAGCATGGTCATCCCTTGACCGCCCCCTGCATGATGCCGGCGACGAGCTGTTTGCCCAGGAAGATGAAGACCAGGATTAGCGGGATGATCGACAAGACGACGCGGGCGAGCATGAGCAAGTAGTCCACGTAGAAGGCGGCCTGCAGCTGCTGTAGCGCCACGGGCAGCGTCGGGTTGCCCGGGCCCAGCACGATGAACGGCCAGAAGAAGTTCGTCCAGGTGCCGATGAACGTGAACAGGGCCAGCATGGCGGCGGCCGGGCGTGCGGCCGGGAGGCCGATGTGCCAGAAGCTGCGGATCATGGAGGCGCCGTCCATCCGCACGGCCTCGATCAGTTCGTCGGGCAGGGCGTCACGCAGGTACTGGGTCATCCAGAACACGCCGAACGCGGTGACCATCCCGGGCGCGATGACGGCCCAGAGGCTGCCGGTCCAGCCCAGCCGGGACATCACGATGAACAGGGGCACGATGCCCAGCTGCGTGGGAACGGCCATGGTCGCGATCACGAAGATGAGCAGCCCTTCCCGGCCGCGGAACTTGAGCTTGGCGAACGCGTAGCCGGCCAGCGTGGAGAACATGACGACGCTGATCGTCACCACGGAGGACACGATGATGCTGTTGCCGAGGGCGGTCCAGAACGGGATGCTGTCGATGACGGTCAGGGCGTTGGCGATGAAGTTGCCGCCGGGCAGCCACATCATGCCGTTCTGGTTCAGGGCGGAGGCGTCCTGGCTGCCGATCAGGAACGACCACCAGATCGGGAAGGCGGAACCGAGGAGAACGGCGATCAGGATGCCGTAGACCCAGATCGAGGGGCGACGGTCGTGGCCGCCGATGATGGTCTTGCTCATTTCATGCCTTTCGCGCGTGCGCGCGGCTTGCGGACAGCGGTGCCCGCGATGCGCCGGGTGATGAGGAAGTTGGCCACGGCGATCACGATGATGATCAGGAAGAGCAGCCAGGCCACGGCGGATGCCCGACCGAAGTTGCGCTGGTTCCAGCCGAGTTCGTAGATGTACAGGGTGAGCGTCTGCCACTGGCGACTGGCCCCGCCCTGGCCCACATTGTCGAACATGCGCGCCTCGTCGAAGATCTGCAGCCCGCCGATCGTGGAGGTCAGGATGACGAAGATGATGATCGGGCGCAGCAGCGGCAGGGTGATCGACAAGAAGGTGGGCCAGCGGTTGGCGCCGTCGATGATGGCGGCCTCGTAGAAGTCGCGCGGCACGGCCTGCATGGCGGCCAGGAAGATGAGGGCGTTGTAGCCGGTCCAGCGGAAGTTCACCATCGTGGCGATGGCGATGTGGCTGGGGATCACGTCGACGTGCCAGCGGATGGGCTCGAGCCCGAGGCTCATGATCCCGCTGTTGATGAGGCCGAACTTGTCACCGAAGAGGTCGTTGAAGATCAGCGCGACCGCGACCGGGGCCACGACGTAGGGCAGGAGCACGCCCATGCGCCAGAAGGTCTTGCCGCGCAGGTTGAAGTCGAGCACGGCGGCGATGCCGAGCGCGACCAGCACCTGGGGAATGCTCGAGAGCAGAAAGATGCTGAACGTGTTGTGGAGGGAGTTCCAGAAGTACCCCTGGCTCAGCACGGTGACGAAGTTCTCCAGGCCGACGAAGTCGCCCTGGCCGCCGATCAGGTTCCAGTCGTGCACCGACACCCACGCCGTGTAGAGCAGCGGGAAGAGGCCCATGACCCCGAAGACGAGGAAGAAGGGGGAGATGTAGAGGTTGGGCGAGAAGCGCACATCCCACCGGCTCAGTTTGTGGCTGAGGGCGATGCGGCGGATGCTGCGGGCGTTCACCTCGATGGCGACGGCGGGGGTAGTCATGAACAGTCCTTGCTAGTCAGTGGTCGAGCTTGTCGAGACCCGGTGGCCCTGCCGGCCCTGCCGGCCCTGCCGGCCCTGCCGGCCCTGCCGGTCGAGACCGGGGGCCGGGCCTGTCGAGAACTGATCTCGGCAGGCCCGGCCGGCGGATTGTGCTGGTTAGCCGAGCGCCTTGACGTCGGTGACCCACTGTGCCCACGACTCGTCGGCGGTCATCGTGCCGTCTTCGACCCGGGTGAGCGCCTGCTGCATGGCGTCGTTGATGGCGAAGTAGGACTCGCCCTTGAAAGGCGTCACCGTTGCCGGAGATCACGCCGAGCATCCAGCCCGGGCAGAGCATCGTGGCGAAGCCGTTGTTCTGGAAGCTGGCGGTCCAGTCGTCGCTCCACTGACCGAGATGTGCGGACTGCGTGCTGCTGGCCTTGAGGACGCTGGTGTAGGCCGCCTTCACCTCCGGGTTCTCGGTGGCGATGATGGAGCCGTCTTTTTTCTCATACGGGTTGGGGATCTGGTTGATGACGCCCTGCCAGGTGGCTCCGGCCGAGTCGAACCACGGCACGTTCGTGCCGGCAGCGGCGAACTTGTCGCCGGCTGCGTAGTAGCTGTCCCAGCTGTCGCCGAGGAGCGCGGCGACCTCGGCGCGGTCGGTCGGGAAACCGGCGGCGGCGAACAGGTCGGAGCGGTAGCAGACGGCCTCCGGGCCGATGTCGGTTCCGTACGCGATCAGGCGACCGTCGGCATCCGTGGCGGCCTTGGTCTTCCAGTCCAGCCAGCGGTCCTTGACCTCGTCGCTGGTGAGGTCGACGAACTGGTCGGAGTACTGGAGCAGTTCGGGCAGCCAGTCGACCTCGATGGCCTCGACGTCGCTCAGGCCGCTGCCTGCGGCGAGGCGGGTGGTGAGGTTGTCGCGGGCCTCATTGGTGGTGGCGGCCTTCTTGTGCGTGATCGTGACGGTCGGATTCGCTTTTTCGTACTCGGCGAACAGGTCCTCGTAGCCGAATTCGTTGAACGTGGCGACGGTCAGTTTGACGTTCTTGTCGTTCGACTGCTCTGCGCCGGTGCCGGCTGAACAGCCGGACATGACCAGTGCGAAGGATGCTGCGCCGGCGACTGTAACTGCAAGTGTGCTGCGCGGAAAACGCTTCAGGGTCACTCCCTTGTGTGCGTGCTGATGGATGGATGCGAGTTCGCTCTCAGCTGTGCTTTGAGAGCGCTCTCACGAATTGTCGGAGGCAACAAAAAGCCCCTGCAGTCCGGATGCCGGGCTTCAGGGGCGCGTGCGGCTCCGGGTCAGGCGAAGGTCGCCACGGCGTCGGCCACCGGCACGGCGCCGTTCAGCAGGTGCAGCGTCTCGCGCTCGCCGTCTCCGGTGCGGATCAGCTCCGCCAGCACGGCGGCGACGTCGCCCCGGGGGACCGTGCCGCGCGGTTCGGTGAAGCCCTGCCCGGTGCGGGCGAGGTGGACCAGGCCGGTGCCGGCGTCATCCGTCAGCCCGCCGGGGCGGACGATGGTCCAGGAGAGGGTGCGGCGCGTCAGGTCCTCCTCGGCGGCCAGCTTGGCCTGGAGGTAGGAGAGGAAGTCTGCCGGCACCTCGGCGGGCCGGGCGCCGTTCCGCACCGAATCCACGCCGGTCGAGGAAATCTGCACGATCCGGGCAACGCCGGCGGCCTCGGCCGCGTCGGCCAGGAGCACGGATCCACCCAGGTCGACGGCCTTCCGGCGCTCGTCGCTGCCGCCCGCTCCGGCGCCCGCCGCGAAGACCGCCACGTCGGCGCCGGTCAGGTAATGAGCGACGTCGGCAGCCGAGGACCGCTCGAGGTCGATCACGACCGGGACGGCCCCGTCGGCGACCAGATCTGCCCGGTACTCATCCTTCCGGATCAGCCCGACGACCTCGTGGCCGCCCTTCGCGAGCTCCCGAGTCAGCTGACGAGCGATTTTTCCGTGTCCACCTGCAATGACAATGCGCATCTTCAAGACAACGGAACAGCCGCCCCGATCATTCCCGCGGCACGGTCACCGTGAGTGAGCGCACCAGACCCTCCCGGCGGAAAATGCCGGCGCTGAGGTCCGCGCCCAGCACGCCGTCGGCCCCGACCACCCGCGTGTCGTCGTCCAGGTGCGCGATCACCTCGAGCGGCCCGCACCGGCGCACCAGTACCGGCACCTGGCAGAACGTGAACGCGAACGCGTCCGCGGGCAGCTCGATCGTGCACGGGCGGCCGAGGACATCCCGGTAGTCGAACGTGCCGGTCTCGGTCGTCCACTCGTCGGCCCGGAGCAGGGTGGGCCGCAGGCGGATACGACCGTCCTCGACCCGCAGACCCAGCTCGCCGAGGCGGGTGAGCACCTCTTCTTTGACCTGCCCGGTCATCCCCGGCTGCCGGGCCCCCTGGCCCGCCGGGGTGTGCAAGTACGGGTCGGTCGGGAACGCGCCGTACGTCGCCGGGTCCTTGCAGTAGCCGAGGCCCGCCCGCACGTCCTCGTAGCCCTCGGCCAGGCCACGGATCGTGGCGTCGTCCGCCCCCTCGGCAACCGCGCGCTCGAGCGTCTCCTGCACCGCGAGCAGCAGCTTCGACACCATGTGCCAGTAGATGCTGCCGAGCCCCTCGTAGGCGAAGAAGCTGCCCGAGCGCCCCGTGAACTCCGCGTGCCGGAACACCTCCTCGAAGATCGAGAGCAGCTCGGCGCGGCCCCGCTCGACGCCGGGGCGCAGCTCCGGGTCCAGGCTGAGCCGGTCCAATTCCCGGGCCACGCCCCCGGCGTTTCGGATGCCCGCGGCGAAGTGCAGGTCACCCTGCAGGTCACGCACGAGGATACTGTGGTCCCCGGCCCGGACGAGCTCGCCGACCAGGGGGCAGGCGTCGGCCCGCTCGGCGCTGAACGTGTTGCGCGCGAGGAAGGAGGGCAGGTCCTTGTCCGGATACAGGATGTAGCTGTGCTGGTCGGCCCGATAGAGCCGGCTCGTGCGGAGAGCCCCGAGCGGGGCCAGCGACTCCTCCGCTCCGAGCGTCCCGGAGGAGAGGATGGCCACCTGGCCCTCCAGCATCTCCGCCAGCCGCCGCACCTCGGCGCCGTCGGCGCTGAGGTCCAGCGCGTTGTACGAGTGAACGAGGCCGTCGCTGCGCCGGTTGGCCCGAAGGCCGGATTCGACGAAGCGCCGGGCCAGGTCGAGCAGCGCGGTGACGTCGCCCGCGGCGACCGTCCACAAGTCGCCGCCGAACCCGGCGTACACCCGCTCGCGGTAGGCGGTGCCGGCAACGCCCAGGCCGTCCATGACGGCCTGGCGGCGTTCGGGGCCGAACCCGCCGGCCAGGGCATCCGTGTGCCGGAGGAGTACGTCGCTCACCGCGGTCAGCAGTGCGGCGAGTTCGCTGCTCAGCTCCACGTCGACGGTCAGGAGGCCCTGCAGGAGGACCAGGTAGCGGCGGAGGTAGGCGAGGGTGACGACCGACAGGCCCCGGCCCCCCAGGGCGTTGTTGGCGTCGTTCCACTCGGGGCGCTGGGTGGTCATCCAGATGCCGCCGTCGGGCACCAGGTTGACCAGCTTCGCAAGCAGGAGCAGCAGCAGTTTCTCGGCCAGGGTGACCCGCACCAGGTCGCCGTCGGCGCCGTGCACGAGCCGGCCGTCCGCGCCCTCGGCGGCGACCCGCTCGAGGATCAGGCCGTGCCGCTCGTGATCGAAGGTGATGGTTTTGTACGGGTCCGTGAGGATGTCCGCATACGGCGCGATCCGGTACGGCACGTCCGCATGGGTGAAGGCCCGCCGGTTGACGAGCGGGTCGAGGCGCCCGGGGTGGAAGCGCCGGGACGTTTCGAGCAGCTTGAGCAGGTAGACGATCTGGTGGTCGCTCCAGTAGCCGATGTTGGACCACGGGTCCTCGGGCTCGGGAACCTCCCAGTCGATCCCGGCCCGGGAGATCCGGTACGGGTTGTAGCCGTCGGCGGTCGTCGCGTCGAGAAAAATGGTGACCATCGACTCGGCGTACTCGGCGTACTCGGGGAAGGACCAGGCCAGCGCCTCCCAGTTCTGGAAGATGTCGCGCCAGTTGCCCTGGTATTCCAGGCGGCGGGCACCGGACTCGTCGGTCAGGGCGATCCGGAACTGGTTCCAGGGCCGGCTCGAGTCTCCGTGTCGTCGGCTGAACGTGAGCGGCAGGTACTCCATGCAGAGGCGCCACAGGTCGACGTCGCCGGTTTCCTCCGCGACCTGGATGAGCTCGTCGGCCCGCAGGCGCTCCGGCAGCGCCGCCAGCACCTGGGCCCAGCGACTGGCGGATGCCCGGCTCCGCTCCGCGATGAACTCCCGCACATCGTGCGCCTCGACCGTGTAGCCCTCGGCCGGGACGCCGCCGCGCATCGTGTTGAAGAGCACGTTGGCGGTGTGGTGGATCGTCGCGAGTTCGTCGCCGGTGTGCTGGGCGGCGTCGGTGGCCGCGAGGATGCCCTCCAGGTCCGACCGGGTGCGCACGACGTCCGCCGCCAGCTCCGCGGCGAGGGCGTCCGGGTCGCGGAGCCGTTCGCGCAGGCCGACCACGTCCGCCGCGTCCTGGTCGACGTCGGCGACGACCTGCCAGCGCCGTTCGGCCCCGGCCGGCAGGGTGATCCGGGCGTGGACCAGGTAGGCGCCGCGCCGGCCGCGGACATCCGTCTCGCCGGCGATGCCCCGGCCCCGGGCGAATGCGGGGACCTGGTTGACCGAGAGCAGGTGCTCCTCCGCGCCCAGCCCGATCTGCCAGGCGACGTTGGCCTGCAGGGACTCGCTGGGTTCCGCGAGGTCGGTGAGGGTCGCGTTGAGCGTCAGCAGCCCGAGGCCCGTCCCGGGGTCGAGTTCGGACCGCTTGTAGGCGTCGAGGAGCACGCTCAGTTCGTTCTGCGTCTTCACCCCCGCGCCGGCGGGGAGGATGTTCACCAGGCCGTCGATCAGGTCGACCTCGCGCGGCTCGTCGTCGGAGAGTGAGGTCAGGGCGCAGCTGCGCACGACGCCGAACCGGGCGCTGGTCTGCCAGGTCACGCGCAGGCGCAGGGCCAGGTCCGGACGCGACTCCTCGAACACCAGGGTCGTCCCGAGGCTGTCCTTGTAGAGCGTGCGGGCCGCGGCGGGGTCGCCGGGGCGCAACTCAGCGAACGGCTGCCAGTGGGCCATCGTGCCGTCGGGGAGCCGCACGCGAAGCACGCTCAGCCCGCCCGTTCGGTCGACGCTCTCGGTGATTTTGTCCTCCGTGTAGTACGGGAAGAGGGCGTGCTCGGCATCCACCCGGCCCGCCGTCAGCCCGCCGGCGCTGGAGATGAAGAGCCAGACGTCGCTGTCCCCGACGAGGGTCATGAAGAACGGCGGCATCTGGTCGTAGGCCGTGATCCGGTAGAACCGGCGGCCATCCAGGTCGACCGGAGCGCCGGTGACGGTGCCGTCGGTGCTGTCGGCGTCGGTGCCGGGGTGGTCGGTGCCGGGGTGGTCGCCGTGGTCGGCGCCCTCGGTGTCGCGGGGCGCGGTCGCGTCCCAGTCGGCCTGCGGGGCCAGGGTCTCGAGGGGCATGCGAACCTCCGGTGGAGTCAACCCGGCGGATGCTCCGGCCGGTGAGGCCTCCATCCTCTCCCTCATGAGAGCGCTCTCACGACTCCCGCCGTCCAGTAGTTTCCGCGGCACTGTGCCGCCCCTGCCGTCTGGCCCCGACCAAACCCCCGGCGCCCCGAGCGAATTCGACGGAGATTCTGCTGAAAACAGGCGTTTTTGGCCCGAAACGACCTTGTGGGAGCAAAATCTCCGTCGAATTGGTGAGGACGCTAGCGGGGCTTCGGGCGCGACTCTCGCTCGAACTCGTCGACGTCGATCCCGGGCTCGACGAGGGCGCCCATCGTGTCGGCGGCGCGCTGGGCATCGCGGGTCAGTTCGGCGAGTTCCGCCAGTTCGGCGGCATTCTCGTCCGCTGCCTCCTGCAGGGCCGACGACGTGCGCAGCGGCGGAGCCTTGAGGAAGAAGCTGAGCACGAAAGCGGTCAGCACCACCGCCAGGCTCACCCAGAAGACCGTGACGGCGGCGTCGTTGAACCCGACCAGGAACGGCTCCGCGAGCCGCGGGTCGGCCGTGTTCAGGAACGAGGTGTCGCCGTCGAGTGCGCCGCCGACGCCGCCCGGGTTGCCCAGAAGCTTCAGGATGCCGGCGTTCGCCGGGTCGGCCTGCACAGCGGGGTCCGTCGCCGCGGCCTTGACCCCGGCGACCAGGGTCGGGTTGCCGAACGCCGCACCGAGCGTGTCGGGGATCCGCGTGAACAGTACGGAGAACAGCACGGCGGTGCCGAGCGTGCCACCGATCTGGCGGAAGAAGGTCGAGGCCGAGGTGGCCACGCCGATGTCCCGCGGGCCGACCGAGTTCTGGCTGGCGATCGTGAGCGTCTGCATCAGCTGGCCGAGGCCCAGTCCGATCAGGAGCATCCCGGCCATCATGAACACCACCGGCTTGTCGGCGGTGGCGAACGTGAAGAGCAGGAAACCGGCCGACATGAAGGCGGTGCCGATCGTGGGGAACATCTTGTAGCGCCCGGTGCGGGCGATCAGCTGGCCGCTGACGATGGAGGAGATCATCAGCCCGGCGATCATCGGCAGCATCAGGAAGCCGCTCTCCGTGGGAGTGGCCCCGTTGACGAGCTGCAGGTACAGCGGCACGGTCATCATCGCGCCGAACATGCCGAACCCGACGAAGACGCCGAGCACGGTGGCCATCGAGAAGGTCGCGGACTTGAACAGCTTCAGCGGGATGAGCGCGTCGTCGCCCATCATCCGTTCGGCCAGGATGAAGGCCGCGATGCTGAGCGTGCCGATCACATAACAGGCGATCGAGGCGGGCGAGCCCCAGCCCCAGGTGCGGCCCTGCTCGGCCACGAGCAGCAGGGGAGCGGCCGCGAGGATCACGGTCACCGCGCCCCACCAGTCGATGCGCACGGGGCGCGCGAAGTGGGGGACGTGCAGGAACTTGAGCACGATGAAGAGGGCGATGACGCCGATCGGGAGGTTGATCAGGAAGACCCAGCGCCAGCCGGTGATGCCGAGGATGGTCTCCGAGCCCGACAGGACGCCGCCGATGAGTGGGCCGATCACGCTGGAGACACCGAAGACGGCCAGGAAGTAGCCCTGGTATTTTGCGCGCTCGCGGGGAGCGAGCATGTCGCCCATGATCGTGAGCGGGAGGGCCATCAGGCCACCGGCGCCGAGGCCCTGGATGGCGCGGAAGACGGCGAGTTCGTACATCGAGTTCGCCATGCCGGCCAGCAGCGAGCCGATCAGGAAGATCGTGATCGCGATCAGGAACAGCGGGCGGCGGCCGAAAATGTCGCTGAGTTTGCCGTAGATCGGCGTGCTGATGCAGGACACAATGAGGTACGCGGTCGTCACCCAGGCCTGGAGTGCCATGCCGTCGAGGTCGTCGGCGATGGTGCGCATCGACGTTCCCACGATGGTCTGGTCGAGGGCGGAGAGGAACATCCCGGCCATCAGGCCGAAGATGACGAAGAGGATCTGCCGGTGAGACATCAGTGGCGGGGCAACGGGAGCGGGAGGAGTTTGCATCGTGTGCAAAGTTACATCATGAGCAAACAATCTTCAACCGGCTTCGGGCCTGTCGGAGACGCCCCTTCACCGCACGGGTCTAGGATCGCAATCGTGGTGGGAGACGTGCGTCCGGGGGCGGTGCATCCGTTTCGACGGAGGCGCATTGCTGCGGTGACCGCCGTTGTCGCCGTGCTCGCCGCGGGCGCCCTGGCTGCCGGGGCCGTCTCCGGCCGGGGACCGGCCCTCGAACCGAGCGCGCACGCCGTCCCGACGTCCTCACCGACCTCCGCATCGAGCTCCTCGCGCTCGCCGAGCGGGACTCCCGCACCGACCCCGACGCTCCCCACGTTCCCGAGCGCGAGCCCGAACGCCGCGAGCCCGAACCCCGCCCGCCCGGCCCCGTCCGGCTCACCTGACCCCACCGCGGCGCCCTCCTTCGACCGGTCCGCGCACTCCATCGATGACCCGAACAGCCTGTGGGTCGTCGTGGACAAGACCCGGCCGCTTCACCCGGCCGATTACGCCCCGACGGACCTCGTGGACGTGCCGGTGCCCCATGTCTGGGCACCGAAGCTGCGCCGGGAGGCCTCGGATGCCGTTGTCGCCCTGTTCGGGGCTTTCACGGCGGAGACCGGGCTGCAGCTTCAGTCGCAGAGCTCCTACCGGAGCTACAGCACCCAGGTCGACGTCTACAACCAGGACGTGGCCTCGAACGGCCAGGCCGTCGCCGACACGAGTACGGCGCGGCCGGGAACCAGCGAACACCAGACCGGCCTGACCATCGACATCAGCGCACTGCCCGGGATTTGTTCTCTGGAGGCCTGCTTCGGCGACACCCCGCACGGCACGTGGCTCGCGGGCAACGCGTGGCGATTCGGGTTCCTGCTGCGCTACCCGGCGGACAAGGTCCCGGTGACCGGTTACGGCTACGAGCCCTGGCACTTCCGTTACATCGGCGTCGAACTGGCGACTGAGATGCACGACCGCGGGGTGACCACGCTGGAGGAGCTCTTCGGCCTGCCCGCGGCGCCCGGCTACAACTGATCAGCCGCCATGCAGGGGTTTCGGAGCCTTTGCACAGTTTTCTGACAGGTGAGGCGCGTGCTTCACCGCGCGGGTCGACCGGCCGGAAATCGTGACCCGGGTAGAGCGCAGAAGCGCCGGGATTGTGCCGGGATTCACACCTTCCATGCCGGTCAGGCCGCGAATACGCACGTCAAGCCGGTCGACGAGGCACTGGCCCACGCCGAAGTCCCGTCTACGACCGGAGCGCATCGCCTGCCTCTCGGAGCATGGAGGCGCGCGCAGTCCGGGCCCGCGCCGGCTGCGGCCGCGCCGAGACTCGAATACTCTGATTAGCCAGGACCCCCCGGAAAAGGGGTGCCCCCAACGAACGAATAGAGGATAGCTGTGGTGTTGACCCGACGCTTTCGCATCGGCGTAGTCGTGCTCGTGGTCGTCGGCCTTGTCGCCGGCACGGCGGCACTGGCGGCGATGGGATCCGCGGACCCTTCGGCTTCCTCGTCGACGGGTGATCCGGGCAAGGCCGTTGCAGCGCCCACCGAGGCGGCGGCCACAAGCGCGCCGCGCGCCGTGCCGGCGGACGGTGGAGACCCGGTGGCCGTGGATGTCCCGGCCACGGTCAGCACCGGCGCCCAGGCCCAGGTGGCCTACATGCTCGCCCACTGGACGAACTACAACACCGCGGACTACGGGGTCATCAGCGACAACGACTGCGTCAACTTCACCAGCCAGTCCCTGATCGAGCGCGGCTGGGAGATGGACGACGAGTGGTACTCAGACGGAAAGGGCTCATCCTTCACGCACTCGTCGCCGTGGATCAGCTCCACGGCCTTCCGCAATTACCTGGCGGAGTCCGGGCGGGCAACCGCGCTCACGGATGACCAGCGAGACCTGGTCAAGATCGGTGACGTCGCGCAGTTCGACTGGGACAACTCCGGCGACCGGGACCACACCGGAGTCGTCACCCGGATCGAGGGCTCGGGCGAGGACATCGAGATCTTCTACGCGGGCCACACCGACGACACCGACTTCCGCTCGGTGGACTACGCGATCACCGTGAAGCATCCCGGTGCCACCGCGTACTACTGGAGCATCCCCTAGGCCCGACCGCTGAGTCGGCTGCCGGAGTCGACTGCCGATTCGACAACGGCTCACGCTGGTCCTTCGCCGTTCCGCGGGTGGCGCGCCACCCGCGGAACGGCGCTACAGGCGCGCTACGCGATCGCGGCGTCGACGATGGCCTTGGCCTCGATCTGCACCTGCTTGAGGTGCTCCGGGCCCTTGAAGGACTCGGCATAGATCTTGTAGACGTCTTCGGTGCCGCTCGGACGGGCCGCGAACCAGGCGTTCTCGGTGACGACCTTGACGCCGCCGATGGCCGCCCCGTTCCCGGGAGCGTGGCTGAGCTTCGCGATGATCTTCTCGCCGGCGACTTCGGCGGCGGTGATCGCCTCGCCGTCGAGCTTGCCGAGCTGGGCCTTCTGGGCCGGCGTGGCCGCGGCATCCACTCGGGCGTAGGCCGGGTCACCGAAGTGCGCGGTGAGCTCGGCGTAGCGCTGGCTCGGGGTCTTGCCGGTCACCGCGAGGATCTCCGCGGCGAGCAGGGCGAGCAGGATGCCGTCCTTGTCGGTAGTCCAGACGGTTCCGTCGAAGCGCACGAAGCTGGCGCCCGCGCTCTCCTCGCCGCCGAACGCGACCGACCCGTCGATCAGGCCCGGAACGAACCACTTGAAGCCGACCGGCACCTCCCAGAGGTCGCGGCCCAGGAACCCGGCGACGCGATCGATCATGGTCGACGACACGAGGGTCTTGCCGATGGCGGCGTCCGTACGCCAGCCATCTCGGTGGCTGTACAGGTAGTCGATGGCCACCGCGAGGAAGTGGTTCGGGTTCATCAGCCCGTCGTCCGGGGTGACGATCCCGTGGCGGTCGGCGTCCGCGTCGTTGCCGGTGACGATGTCGTACTCGTCCTTGTGCGCGGCGACGGAGGCCATGACCGACTGGCTCGACGGGTCCATCCGGATCTTTTCGTCCCAGTCCAGGGTCATGAACCGCCAGGTCGGATCCACGTGCGGGTTGATCACGGTGAGGTTGAGCTCGTAGCGGTCGCGGATGGCGCCCCAGTAGCCCACGCTCGCCCCGCCGAGCGGGTCGGCGCCGATGCGGATCCCGCTGGCCTTGATCGCGGCCATGTCGATGATGTTCTCGAGGTCGTTCACGTAGGCGCTGCGGAAGTCGTAGGTCTCGACCGCGCTCGGCTCGCTCATCTGCACATCGCCGAGTTCGTCCAGGATGATCTCGTTCGCGCGGTTGGCGATCCACGAGGTGGCGTCGCTGTCGGCCGGTCCGCCGTGCGGCGGGTTGTACTTGAAGCCGCCGTCGGACGGCGGGTTGTGGCTGGGGGTGACCACGATGCCGTCGGCCTCGTCGCTGTTGCCGGCCCGGTTGTAGGCGAGGATCGCGTGCGAGAGTGCCGGGGTGGGCAGGTAGTCATCGAATTCGTCGACGAGCACGCGCACTCCGTTGGCCACCAGCACCTCGAGCGCCGTCGTGTAGGCCGGGGCGCTGAGCGCGTGCGGGTCGGCGCCGATGAAGAGCGGCCCGGTGATGCCCTGCAGCGCGCGGTATTCCACGATCGCCTGGGTGGTCGCGATGATGTGGTCTTCGTTGAAGGCCGTGTTCAGCGAACTGCCTCGGTGACCGGAGGTGCCGAACGCCACCCGCTGGGCGGGCACCGTGACATCCGGTTTCAGGTCGTAGTACGCCTTCACCAGTGCATCGACGTCGATCAGATCAGATTCCTGGGCCGGGGTTCCCGCTCGTTGGTTCATGGTCCCCAGTCTTGCACTGCAAGTAGGCTGTGAGCCATGTCCGAGACGCGCAATGTCAGCTACAGCTTCCTCGGGCCCACGGGCACCTTCACCGAGGCGGCCCTGGCTCAGGTGACCGCGGCCCGCGGTCAGACCTGGCGGGCCGTGAACAATGTCGGTGAAGCGCTCGCCGACGTCGTCTCCGGCCGCAGCGTGGCTGCGATGATCGCGATCGAGAACTCGGTCGAGGGCGGCGTGTCCGCCACGCAGGACGCCCTCGCGAGCGTGCCCGACCTGCGCATCATCGGTGAGTACCTGGTTCCGGTCAACTTCGTCCTGGTGGCGCGTCCCGGGACGACGCTCGACGACGTGCAGGTCGTCAACGCGCATCCGGTGGCCTACGCCCAGTGTCACACCTGGCTAGAGACGAACCTGCCGCACCACGGCCACATTCCGGCCTCCAGCAACGTGGCGGCCGCCTCGGCCCTGCTCATAAGCGACCAGGCGGATGCCGCCATCGCCCCGCCCGGCATCGAGAAGCACCATGACGTCGTGGTCCTGGCCGCGGGCATCGGCGACAACCCGAACGCGGTGACGCGGTTCGTGCTGGTCAGCCGAACCACCGCGCTGCCGCCCCGCACGGGCGCCGACAAGACGAGCCTGATCGTCGAACTGCCCGAAGACCGTTCCGGCGCCCTGCTCGAGATGCTCGAGCAGTTCGCCACCCGGGGCGTGAATCTAAGCCTGATCCAGTCGCGCCCGATCGGTGACGCCATGGGGCGTTACCGCTTCGTGATCGACGCCGACGGCCACATCCACGACGAACGTGTCGCCGACGCCCTGCTGGGGCTGCGCCGCTTCAGCCCGCAGGTGATCTTCCTCGGTTCGTATCCGCGCGCCGACAAGCAGCCGATCGAGTTCACGTCCCGCTACGACGACGACGTGTTCATCGGCGCCCGGGCCTGGCTGAGCGGGCTGCTCGGCCTGCCCGGCCGCGAGGCTCAGGAACCGGCGGGCAGCCGCACGATCAGGGATGCCGGGTCCGCGCGCAGGTAGACCGAGCGCACCGGGCCCAGGGACTCGCCGTCGATCTCGAAGTCCTGCGGCTGCTCCACCACGATGCGGATGTCGGCGCCGCGCAGCGTGGTCATCACCCGCTCCCGGTTCGATTCGGTGCGTTCGATGATCCGGCGTCCCACCGCCGACCGCCGCAGCACCCCGTTCTCCCAGGTCACCCGGCGCCAGATCGCCAGCCAGCCGAGCACGCCCTTGGGCTGCAGCACCGCGATGTCCAGGATGCCGTCGTCGATGCGCGCATCGGGCAGCAACTGCAGGTTCCCCGGCAGCAGGCCGCAGTTGGCGACCAGGATCATGCTGACGTGCGCCGGCCGATGCGGTCGCCCGTTCAGGCTGTACCGGATCCCGAACGGTTTGACCGTGGGCAGCACCCGCGCGACGGCATCCACGTAGGCCAGCCAGCCGACCTTCCGCTTCAAATCGGGCCGGGTGTTGGCGATCATCTGGGCGTCCAGGCCGAGCCCCGTCATCACGAGGAAGATGTGGTCGACCGTGACGCCGTCATCCGTTCTGACGGATGCCACGCCCACGTCGATGGGCTTGTCGACCCCGGTGAACGCGATGGCGGTGGCCTCGTCAAGACCGGACAGCGGCAGTCTCAGGTTGCGGGCCAGCAGGTTGCCGGTGCCCGACGGCACGATGGCGAGGGTCACCCGGGTGCCGCGCAGTGCCTCGGCGGCCGCTCGAACCGTGCCGTCGCCGCCGGCCACGAGCACCATGGAGGCTCCCTGCTCGATCGCCAGAAGGGCGGCCCCTCGGCCCGAATCCTCCGGGCTGGTCGGAAACCAGAGCGACCCCGCCCAGCCCGCGGTCGTTTCTGCCGCGGCCACGCTCGCCCGCAGCCGGTCCAGATTGACCTTGATCGGGTTGTAGACCACGGCAGCCTGTTGCACAAGAAGGGGCTGACCGGGAGTATCCACGGTGGCAAGGCTAGCGCGGCGGCCTGGTCAGCGCTTGTAGACTGGCCCCGTGATTGATCCTGTGCTGCTGCGAGAGAATCCCGACCTGATCAAGCGATCGCAGAAGGCGCGCGGTGCGTCGGTCGAGGCCGTCGACGACGCGCTCGCGTCCGACAGCGAACGCCGGGCCACGATCCAGGCGTTCGAGTCGCTCCGCGCCTCGCAGAACCAGTTCGGCAAGCAGGTCGCCGCCGCGCCCGCCGCCGAGAAGAAGGCCCTCGTCGCCCAGGCGCAGAGCCTGGCCGCCGAGGTGAAAGTCGCCGGGGTCGCCGCGTCCGCCGCCGAGGCCCGTTTCACCGCGGTCGTGCGCACCCTCGCGAACCCCATCATCGACGGCGTTCCGGCCGGCGGGGAAGAGAACTTCGTCACGCTCCGCACCCACGGGGACGTGCCCATCTTCGACTTCGAACCGCGCGACCACCTCGAGCTGGGCGAACTGCTCGGCGCCATCGACATGTCCCGCGGCGCCAAGGTGTCCGGGTCACGGTTCTACTTCCTGCGCGGCATCGGCGCCCGCCTCGAGATCGCCCTGATGAACATGGCGCTCGACCGGGCCCTCGCGGCCGGTTTCATCCCCCTGATCACCCCCAACCTGGTGCGGCCGGAGATCATGGACGGCACCGGCTTCCTCGGCGAGCACGCCGACGAGATCTACTACCTGCCGACGGATGAGCTGTACCTCACGGGCACGAGCGAGGTCGCGCTCGCCGGCTACCACTCCGAAGAGATCCTCGACCTGGCCGGTGAGCCCCTCCGCTACGCCGGCTGGTCCACCTGCTACCGCCGCGAGGCCGGCTCGGGCGGCAAGGACACCCGGGGGATCATCCGGGTGCACCAGTTCAACAAGCTGGAGATGTTCACCTACGTGCTGCCGGAGAACGCAGAAGCGGAGCACGACCGCCTCGTCGCGCTGCAGGAGGACATGCTCCAGTCCCTCGGCCTGAGCTACCGCGTCATCGACGTGGCGGCCGGCGACCTCGGCTCGAGTGCGGCCCGCAAGTTCGACATCGAGGCCTGGGTTCCCACCCAGAACGCGTACCGCGAACTGACCAGCACCAGCAACTGCACGACCTACCAGGCCCGCCGTCTGGACATCCGTTACCGCACGGAGTCGGGCAAGACCGCGCCCGTGGCCACCCTGAACGGCACCCTGGCGACCACCCGCTGGATCGTCGCCATTCTCGAGACGCACCAGCAGGCGGACGGTTCCGTCATCGTTCCGGAGGCGCTCCGGCCCTGGCTCGGCGGCCTCGACGTGATCCGGCCGGTCGGCGCCCCATGAGCCGGACGGACCTGCCCTGGCTGGTGGCGCTCGACATCGACGGCACCACCATGCACGAGGACGGAACCATCAGCGATGGCGTCCTCGAACAGGTGCAGCGTCTCGCCGCGGCCGGCCACGAGGTCATGCTGGCGACGGGCCGCTCGGCCGCGACCACGCTGCCCGTGCTCGACCGGCTCGAGATCACCCCGCGCTTCGTGGTCTGCTCGAACGGTGCGATCACCCTGCACCGCGACCCGGACGCCCCGACCGGATACCGGCGCGAATGGGTCGAAACCTTCGACCCAACCGATGTCCTCCTCTCCATCCGGTCGCACCTGACCGGCGCCCGGTACGCCGTCGAGGACGAGCACGGTTTCTATCGCTACACCGAGGCCTTCCCGGACGCCACGATCGGGCTCGACAGCGAACACGTCGATTTCGACGACCTGTTGCGCCAGGACGCGACCCGGGTCGTCGTCATCTCGCCGGGCCACGACATGGAGGATTTCCTCCAGGTCGTCGACCGGATGGGATTGAGCCGCGTCAGCTACGCGATCGGCTGGACCGCGTGGCTGGACATCGCCCCCGACGGGGTGAACAAGGCCACCGCCATGGAACGGGTGCGCGCCGAGGTCGGCATTCCGCGCAGCCGGGTGATGGCGGTCGGAGACGGGCGCAACGACATCGAACTGCTGGAATGGGCATCCGTTCACGGGCGAGGCGTGGCCATGGGCCAGGCGCCGCAGGAAGTGCTCACGGCGGCCGGCGAGATCACCGGCGCGGTGCAGGACGACGGGCTCGCCGTCATTCTCGGCAGCCTGTAGGTTCGCAGCAGTGTGTCGACGGATGCCGGAACGTGCCCCCGCACCGCTTCCGGCCCGCGTCCAGCGCGCTGCCAGCATCCTCTGGCACAGTGGTGAACCTCCAATCGGCTAGAATCGGTCGGTATTCGCTTGTCAGCGTGCGCAGGTTCAATCGGCGCCGCTGGGCAGCGAACGGGAGGGCTGTCCGAGCGGCCGATGGAGCCAGTCTTGAAAACTGGTGGGCAGAGATGTCTCGTGGGTTCGAATCCCACGCCCTCCGCACCTCGATCCTGCACGGTGCACTAACGAAGGGACCTGAGTGAGCGACCAACTTCGCCCCCGCTCGACGCGTTCGAAGAAGATCCGGACGCTCGCGCGGCACGGTCGCCTACGCCGGTCCAATCCGTTCGTCACCGTGGCCAAGGTGCTCGCCGCGGCACTGGCCGTCCTCCTCGTCAGCGGCGTCTCCGTCGCCGCCATCGCCACCTACGACGTCGCCGCCAGTGTGCAGCCGAGCGTGAAACTGGCCAGCGAGACCGACGGGCCCGCTCCGAAGATCGATGCGATCGCCGGCGGCGTGAACCTCCTCATCGTCGGAAGCGACAGCCGCAAGGGGCAGGATGCGCGATTCGGCCCCGAGGACTCCACCGGCGACCTCAACGACGTCACCATGCTGCTGCACATCTCCGCGGACCACTCCAACGCCTCCGTGATCAGTTTTCCCCGGGACATGTACGTGCCGATCCCGGAATGCCCCAACCCGGACGGCGGCACCTTCGATTCGATGGGCAGCCAGAAGATCAACACCACGCTCACCTACGGCGGACTGGCCTGCACCGTTCTCACCGTCGAGCAGCTCACCGGCCTGAACATCCCCTACGCCGCCGAGGTGCAGTTCAGCGGCGTCATGGCCATGTCGACGGCCGTCGGCGGCGTGCCGGTCTGCGTCGCGGAAGACATCGAAGACGAGTACACCGGCACCTTCCTCAAGGCCGGCATGCACACCCTGGAAGGCGTGGATGCGCTCCAGTTCCTGCGCACCCGCCACGGCGTCGGCGACGGCAGCGACCTCACCCGCATCAGCAACCAGCAGGTGTTCATGTCCTCGCTCGTGCGCACGATCAAGAGCGCGTCGACGCTCTCCGACCCGCTCAAGGTGTACTCGCTGGCCAAGGCCGTGACGGCGAACATGACGCTTTCGACCAACCTCAACGACGTGTCCACGCTCGCCTCGATCGCGGTGGCCCTGAAAGACATCGACCTGAACAAGGTTGTCTTCGTCCAGGTTCCCACCGGCACCGTCGACGGCGGCGTGATCCCCCTGCAATCCGACTTCGACAACCTGTTCGAGGCTGTTGCGGCCGACAAGCCGATCCAGTTGGGCGGTACCACCGGCGGCGGCGCGACCCAGGACCCGAACGCTCCCGTGGCGGCGACGCCTGACCCGGCGGCCGCCGACCCCGCGGCCACCACGAACCCGAGTGCCGTTCCGGACCCGGCCGCGACGAAGAATCCGTCCGATGGCGCCGTCCTGTCAGACTCGACCACCGGGCAGACGGCCGGGGACTACACCTGTTCGGTCGGGCGAACGCTCGAAGACCAGTAGCCGTGTGAACGGCATCCGCACAGTGTGTTCGTGCGGATGCCGTCAGTACGGTTATGATTGTTCAGGTGTGTTTGTAATGAACACCAAGGAGACGTCGCATAGTACGGCTTAGTGCACCACCCTGCTAAGGTGGAGTACCCTTCACGGGGTACCGTGGGTTCAAATCCCACCGTCTCCGCACTTGAGAGCCCGCAGCCGTCCCCGGAATCCCTCGTTCACTGATCCAGTGTTCAGAGGGCATCCGGGGCTTTTTCTGTTCATCGGGGCGGACCGAGCGTACGCTGGCGGCATGAATGAGCAGAAGCCCTCCGGTGGGCACCATCCAGGCGGCTACGTGCGGTTCATCGACTGGATGGACGCCAAACTGAAACGTCCCTTGGGGCCGCCGCCGGTGGGCCCATACGATGCGGTCGTCCGGCGGGTCGGCGAGGCCACGTGCCCCGTGTGCGGCCGGCCGATGGCCGACCACACCATCGATCATTCGGGTCCGAACGCGGTCCTGCACTGCCCGGCGGATCCCAGGCCGACGCCTCCGGATGAGGCGGTCAACGAACTGGGAATGAAGAAGGGGCACTGACGTGTAGACGATCAGTCCGTTCCTGTGGTTCGACAATCAGGCTGAGGAGGCGGCCACCTTCTACGTCTCGGTCTTCAGAAATTCCCGGATCGTGAGCGTTGTGCGCTATCCCGAGGGTTCCCCCGCCCCGGCTGGCACCGCGATGACGGTGTCCTTCGTGATCGACGGGCTCGAGTTCCAGGCGCTCAACGGGGGACCGCGGTACACGTTCACCGAGGCGATCTCCTTCGTCGTGAGGGCCGAAACCCAGGACGAGATCGACCATTTGTGGGAGAAGCTGACCGCGGGGGGTTCACCGGGCCGGTGCGGCTGGCTCAAGGACAAATTCGGGCTTTCCTGGCAGATCGTGCCGCCGGTTCTGGTCGAGTTGCTGGGCGACCCCGATCCCGAGCGGTCGAGCCGGGTCATGCAGGCCATGTTGCCGATGGGCAACCTCGATATCGCGGCTCTCCGCGCCGCTGCCGATTCTCCGGCCGCTCCGGTCTGATCGAAGTCGCGTGACATCGATGCCTCGGCTCTCGTGACCGGCTAGCCGTTTCGGCTAGTGCGCGGAATCGGTGGCCTGGGGGTGGGCGCGGGTCCTGGCCCGGTTGCCGCGGCCGGCACCGCTGGCCCGGTGGGCGCGGTGGTCCTGGCCCGGTACCCAGGTGCGGGCC
>NZ_SOFY01000069.1 GCF_004402595.1 Cryobacterium shii
ACCCGGCCGGCCAGGGCATCGAATCCGTGCGCCCGATCCGCGACGAGATCAAGGCCCGCATCCAGGCCCTGCTCGCCGAGATCCTCCCCGCCACGGCCTAAGGCCAGCGCACGATGAGCGACACCGGCGCTCGCCGGTCACTGCCGGGCCTGACCTACCCCGAGGAGTATCTGAAGCGCCTTGCCCGCGACCTGACCGTGAGGTTCGCGGGCGTCTTCAGTGCCGAGACGGTCGAACGCTATGTGCTCGAGTCCTTCACGGCCCTGCTGCGCACGTCGACGGTGAAGGCGCACCTGGCCACCAACACGATCCGGTTCGCCACGGACCGGGTGACCGCACTGGCTCAGGCCAAGGGTGCGATCGCGCGCTCTGTGCCCGAGGTGTTGTTCGTCTGCGAGCAGAACGCCGGCCGGTCGCAGATGGCGGCCGTGTTCACGAACGCCCTCTCCGGCGGGGCCGTGCACGTTCGCTCAGCCGGTTCTGCCCCGTCGCGTGAGGTGAATCCCACGGTCGCCGCGGCGATGGCCGAGATCGGGCTCGACTTCACCGAGGCCTTCCCGAAGCCCCTCACCGACGATGTCGTGCAGGCCGCGGATGTCGTCATCACCATGGGGTGCGGTGACGCCTGCCCGGTCTATCCAGGGAAGACCTACCAGGACTGGGCATTGACGGACCCGGCCGGCCGCTCGCTCGAGAAAGTCCGTGTGATTCGGGACGAGATCACGGACCGGGTCGAACGATTGCTGGACACCCTCACACCCCGGGACCGGTAACCATGAGCATCGAGAACGTCACTGTCATCGGCTCCGGCCTGGCCGGTTACAGCGCCGCAACGTAACTGCCCCTGGCCGGGTGAGGGTGCCGGACCTGCCGAGGAGGCCCAAGCGGCCGGTACCGTCGGAGAGCAGGCGTGAACGGCGGTCGTCACCGCGAGGCCTGAGCGTCCAATAGTTTCCGGAGCTCAGCGGGTGTCGGAACTCGGCCCACCGAGACGACCCTCTCGTCAATGACGAGGCCGGGGCTGCTCATCACGCCGTAGCCGAGGATGACGGCATAGTCGTCGATCTTCTCGACGGTGGCGTCCAGGCCGAGTTCCTGCACAATCTGGGTGGTGACACGGTAAAGACTCACGCATTTGGTGCACCCCGCGCCGAGGATCTTGATGTTCATGGTCTGACGATTCCCTTTTTTTGGAGCGGCGGCATCGAGGCGGGGCGCGCTGAGCATCCCGCCTCGGTGGGGTTATTGGCTTGCGGCGGTGAGGAGGGTGCGCACCTCGGCGAGGTTCGGCACCCGGCCGGACACGACGACCTTCTCGTCAATGACGAGCGCGGGGGTGCTCATCACGCCGTAGCCGACGATCGCGGCATAGTCTTCGACCTTTTCGATGGTGGCGTCCAGGCCGAGCTCCGCGACGGCGACGGTGGCGGCCTTGGTGAGGTTGACGCAATTGGCACAGCCGGGACCGAGGATCTTGATGATCATGGGATGGTTCCTTTCAGAGGTGATGGTTAGGCCAGGATGGCGTTGAAGAGGTAGCCGACGGCGATGATGCCGAGGCCGGTGGTCGTGATGAAGATGGCGAGCAGCTGCGGCTTCAGCACCCGGCGGAGCAGGATCATCTCCGGCAGTGAGAGGGCGACGACGGCCATCATGAACGCGAGCAGGGTTCCCATCGGGAGGCCCTTGTCGTAGAGGGCGGCGACCAGCGGCATGATGCCGGCGGCGTTGGAATAGAGCGGGATGCCGATGAAGACCGCGATCAGCACGCCGAAGGGGTTGTCGGCGCCGGCGTAGGTGGTGAAGAAATCGGCCGGGGCCCAGCCGTGGATGAGGGCGCCGAGGCCGATGCCGACGAGCAGGTAGATCCAGATCTTCTGGATGATGGTTTTGACCTCTTCGACGCCCATCTGCATCCGCTGCCCGAAGGTGAGGCCGAGCGAGGGGTCGATGACCTGGCCTCCGAGTTTGACGTCGAAGACGAAGGGTTCCACCCACTTCTCGACGTGCAGGCGGCCCAGGATCCAGCCGGACACGATCGCGATCAGGAGGCCCGATACCATGTAGAGGGCGGTGATCTCCCAGCCGAACAGTGTCAACAGCAGGCCGATGGCGATCTCGTTGACCAGGGGGCTGGCGATCAGGAAGCTCATCGTGACGCCGATCGGCACGCCGGCGGCGACGAAGCCGATGAATGCGGGCACGGCGCTGCAGGAGCAGAACGGGGTGATCACGCCGAGGCCGGCGGCGAGGATGTTGCCGACTCCCTCGCGTTTGCCGCCGAGGAAGGCCCGGGTGCGCTCGACGCTCATGAAGGAGCGGAGCACGGTCGAGGCGAAGATGATGATGGCCAGGAGCAGCAGGATCTTGAGCGAGTCGTAGATGAAGAAGTGGATGGTCTCGGTGACCCGACTCTTCGGGTCGAGGCCGAATGCGTCGTAGAGAACGACGTCCCAGAACCATTCGTTGACCCAGTAGGCCAGAGCCCAGAGGCCCACCCCTGCAATCAGGATGGCGACCCGCCCACGGGTGGTGGTCGGTATCCGTTCCGCGATGCTCACAACTGCTCCTTGACCGGGAACGCCGAATTCTTCGACGTTCATCTAATTACAAGTATGTCCACCTCTTTGATATGTGTCAAGAAGGTGACAGACTGTTCCCATGCCCAAAACGCTTCCGCTCCTCGATGACGTCTCGCCGATCTGCTGCGGTCCGCTGGGGAACAGCGCCACCCTCGAAATTGACGATGCGATCGCCCTCGCCGTGCGCCTGAAGGCCCTGGCCGACCCAGTGCGCCTCCAGTTGCTGGCATACCTCCTGGCCCAGCCGAATCAAGAGGCCTGCACCTGCGACCTGGCCCCGGTCGTGAAACTGTCGGAGCCCACGGTCAGTCATCACCTCAAGAAGCTGCAGACCAGCGGGATCCTGACCAAGGAGCGTCACGGGATGAGCGTGCACTACCGCGTCATCCCCGAGGCCATTCACGCCATCGCCCGAACCCTCGACACCGGCGCCTGGGCGCGGTGAGCGTCGGAACGCCGTCTCACTGCTGGCGCAGGAGCTCAAGGAATTCGTCGGCCATCGCGAGCTGATCCTGCAGCTTTTGGCGCCGCTCTTCGGCTTGCCTGATGAAGGAATCCAGGTCTGATCGCACGGCGACAGTGTCGGCACCCTCGCTGGCGCCTTCCAGGGTGTCGATGGTCTTGCCACAGTGGCGGTCGTCGTGCTCACCCACAACCTCGCCATCGGCGTGGTCGTGGGTGTGCTCATGGCCATGGTCGCCTTCGCCCGCCGGGTCGCCCACCTCGTGGATGTGGAACGGACCGTCTCGACCGATGAGCCCGTGCCGACCGCGTACTACACCGTAACCGGGGCACTCTTCTTCGCCTCAAGCAACGACCTCACCACCCAGTTCGAGTACGCGGACGACCCGGACCGCGTGGTCCTCGACATGTCCGCCTCCCACATCTGGGACGCCTCCACCGTCGCCGCGCTCGACGCCATCACGAACAAGTACGAGCGCCACGGCAAACGCGCCGTCATCGTGGGCATGAACGAAGCCAGCACCGATATCCGCGCCCGCCTGGCCGGAAACCTCGGCGGCGGACACTAGCCGGCCCAACGCGGCGTCCCGGTTTTCCGGCTCATTCCGTCGACCCCGTGGCGCGGGCTTCCGGGGACTGCTCCGTTTCGGAACCGGCCGGGGCCAAGTACTCCAGGAACCAGTCTCGGGCCAGGGCGGCGGCCTCGCCGAGGGTGCCCCGCTCCTCGAAGAGGTGCGTGGCCCCGGGGACGACGGCCAGCTCGCTGGGGCAGCGCAGCAGGGCCCGGGCCTGGCGGTTGAGTTCCAGAACAAGCGTGTCCGCCCCGCCGACGATCAGCAGGGTGGGGGCCCGGACTCCGGCCAGCCGCGGCCCCGCGAGGTCCGGGCGTCCTCCCCGCGACACCACGGCGCTGACCTGGGTGCCCGTGCTCGTGCCTGTGCCTGTGCCTGTGCCGAGCGCGGCATCGGCCGCGGCCCACAGAGCGGCTCCGGCCCCGGTGCTGGCGCCGAAGTAGCCGACCCGGAGGGTGCGGGTGTCCGGCTGGGTGCCCAGCCACCGGGTGGCCGCGGCCAGCCGGTTCGCGAGCAGCCCGATGTCGAAGACCTTGGCCCGGTCGGGCTCCTCCTCCGGGGTGAGCAGGTCGAGCAGGAGCGTGCCCAGGCCGGCCCGGTTCAGCACCTCGGCGACGAACCGGTTGCGGGGGCTGTAGCGGCTGCTGCCGCTGCCGTGGGCGAACAGCACCACCCCGGTGGCTCCGGCCGGAAGGCGCAGGTGACCGCCCAGATGCACACCGTCGGCGGGGATCTCGACTTCCCGGTCGGGGTCGCCGGTGTCGGTGGTGATCCGGCGCATCCGTTCTGCGGCTGCGTCCAGCAGCACGGTCACTTCGGAATCGCTGGTCGGACTGAAATCGTAGTAGTGGTTGCCGACCGCGATCAGCTGCGCCGGCACGTAGAGACAGACGACCTCGTCGGCTCCCGGAAAGTGATGAATCGTGTCGGCGGGACCGACCGGTACGGCGAGGATGACCTTTTTCGCTCCGAGCTGCCGGGCGACCAGGCAGGCGACCCGGGCCGTGGACCCGGTGGCGATGCCGTCGTCGACGATGAGGGCGATCCGGCCGGTCAGGTCGACGCGCTGCCGGCCCTTGCGGAACCGGGCCACGCGATCGTGCAGCTGGGCGCGCTCCACGGCCTCGACGTCGGCCAGTTCCTCGTCCGTGACCCGGGTCAGATTGAGCACCGGCGTGTTGAGCACCCGCACGTCGTGCTCGCCGATCGCGCCCATGGCCAGTTCCGGCTGGTAGGGCACACCGAGTTTCCGCACGACGATCACGTCCAGCGGAGCGTCCAAGGTTTCGGCCACCTCGGCGGCCACGGGCACCCCGCCACGGGGAAGCCCCAGCACCACCACGTCCTGCCCGCGCAGGTACTCGAGTTGCTCGGCCAGCTGGCGCCCGGCATCCGCTCGATCTGTGAAAACGACCATCGTCGCACCTCCTCGATACGGCCATGGTCGCCCCGGGCGCGGACGGGCGCTAGGGCTGCACGGATTCCGGAGGGTAGAAGAATAACCCGAAGGCGCAACCCGAAAGTATCTGCGGCAGAGCACCGGGCAACAAAGAAAGGCCCCGACCGAAGTCGGGGCCTTTTCTGTCGTAACTGTGCTACTTGGTGGATCCGAGGGGATTCGAACCCCTGACCCCCTGCATGCCATGCAGGTGCGCTACCAGCTGCGCCACGGACCCAGATAGTGTTTCGGATCTCTCCGAAACAACTTGTCTAGTCTACGACACGTTTTGAGTGCCGTTGACCACTGTTACTCGGCGACCCGGGGGGCGGGGAGTTCGATGGGGATGACCGGGCAGTCTTTCCAGAGGCGTTCGAGGGAGTAGTAGACGCGTTCTTCCTCGTGGAAGATGTGCACGACGAGGTCGCCGAAGTCGACCAGGACCCAGCGGCCCTCGGCGCGTCCTTCGCGGCGCAGGGGCTTGAACCCGGCCTCGGTCATCTTGTCTTCGATCTCACCGGCGATAGCCACGACGTTGCGCTCGGAGCGCCCCGTGACGATCAGGAAGATGTCGGTGAGAGGAAGGGGGTTGGACACATCGATCGCGACGAGGTCCTCCCCCGCTTTCGAGTCTGCGGCGGCGGCGGCCACCTTGAGGAGCTCGAGAGCATGGGCAGAAGCGGTCATCGAATGAATCCCTGAGTTAGTGAATGTGAAATGGGTGGCATTAGAAAATTCGGAAGACGTAGCCGGCGACGAGCAGGGCCAGCACGCCGAAGGCGAGCACTCCAGCCGTGATGGTCAGCACGATAGGCAGCGTCAGTCCGGGTTTGCTCGGTGGGGCCATGACGCCGCGCGTGGACGCGTGCGTGCTGACGGCACGGCTGGCGCTCACCGGTGCGACGTCGTTGTGGTGTCCCACGTCGTCGAGCTGGTCGAGCAGCTGGTCCATGTCGGACGAGTCGTAGACGTTCGGGTGCTGTCCGGTGGAGCCAAGGCTGCGCGGCAGGTCGATCGAGCCGGTGACCATGATCTCGCCCGTGCTCGTGAACGGCCCGGACGCGTTGCCCTGGTGCGGGATGGACGGCAGGATCAGGGCGTTCGTGGTGGTCGGGATGCCGCCCGCACTGATACCGCGGGCCACTATCTGGTCGAACGGCTCGAGCTGGGTGACTCCGGGAAGCGAGTCGACGTCTTCGTCCCGGGCGAGCGACCAGTGGCCGACGGGCGGGTGAAGAACGCCGGGACGGGACTTGCCGGCCTTGCCGACCTTGCTCCCCGCTGCTTCGACCATGAATTCGACGCGCGGAGCCACCGGGGCCGGGGCCGCCGGGATGTTGACGATGTCGATGTCGAAAGCGCGCGGGTCGGACAGGCCGAGGGAGGCCGGGGCCGGGGCCACCGGCGGGAACTGCGCGGCGGGTGCGGTCTCGGCCGGCACGATATCGGTTTGCGCAGTCTCCGCGGCTGCGGACAGGGCGGCCTGCTGGGCGCGCAGCTCTCGCCGCGTCATCGTGTGTTCGGAGGTCGTGTCGACGGCAACAGCCTGTTCCCGCACGGGGGCGTCAGGCGTACGAGGCGCGAAGACGGAGGGTGCCGGCGCCAGAGGGGCGGGAGCGGCGACGGGAGACGGCTGTGGGGCCGCGGGCGCAGGCGCGGCGGTCGCGCCGACATCCGTGACGGCAGGTTGATTCCCGTGTGCCAACTCCCGCGCTTGCCGGCGCGTCAGTGGCTGTGGGTTGTTACCCGACGTCATGCCACACTCCGATACAGATGATGCTTTGAGATGTACTGGACGACCCCATCGGGGACCAGATACCAGACCGGGAATCCCCGATTCACACGCGCCCGGCAGTCCGTTGACGAAATCGCCAGAGCCGGAACCTCCAACAAGCTTACGTCCTGGTTGGGTAATCCCGAAATGTTGAGCTCATGTCCCGGACGACTCACAGCCACGAAGTGCGCGAGATCCCACAGCTCCTGCACGTCTTTCCAGCTGAGGATCTGCAGGATCGCGTCCGCGCCGGTGATGAAGAACAGCTCGGCGGTGGGCCGTTCGGCATGCAGGTCGCGCAGGGTGTCGATCGTGTAGGTGGGGCCGGTGCGGTCGATGTCGACCCGGCTTGTCGTGAAGCGGGGATTGGACGCCGTGGCGATGACCGTCATCAGGTAACGGTGTTCGCTCGCCGTCACATCCGCTTTCTGCCACGGCTGCCCGGTCGGAACGAAGATGACCTCGTCGAGGTCGAAGCTCTGCGCCACCTCACTGGCGGCAACGAGGTGCCCGTGGTGGATCGGGTCGAAAGTTCCGCCCATCACGCCGATGCGGGGGCGGCGGGGAGTCTCGATGGGAGCTGTATCGTCTAGTGGCCGCTGCGCGCGCCGCCGTGAGCGTCGGCGTAGGCCTTCGCCTTGGCCTGGTGACGGTTCGCGACGTCACGGTACGACCAGACGACCGCGGCGAGGGCGGCGAACAGGACCAGGCCGATCAGGCCGTAGACGAAGGTCGGCATGGGCAGGGCGGCGTGTTCGACTTCGGCCAGCACGGCAGTTTCGGCCAGCACAGTGGTCAGGAACGACATGGGGATCTCCATTCAGGGGCACAGACGGCAAAACCTTGGGCCACGGCCACTATCTTAGCGGGGCCTAGCCGCGCACCTGCCCGGAGCCGCGCACGATCCACTTGGTGCTGGTCAGCTCGGGCAGTCCCATCGGGCCGCGGGCGTGCAGTTTCTGGGTGGAGATGCCGACCTCGGCACCGAACCCGAATTCTCCCCCGTCGGCGAACCGGGTGGACGCGTTCACCATGACTGCGGCGGAGTCCACCTCGGCGAGGAACCGTTCGGCGTTGACTAAGTCGTTTGTGATGATGGACTCGGTGTGCCCGGTCGAGTACCGGCGGATGTGACGGATCGCGTCGTCGAGGGAATCGACGACGGCCACGGCGACCTCCAGGGACATATATTCGGTGCCCCAGTCCTCGTCCGTGGCCGGCACCGCGGCCGGGAAGAGCGCGCGCACCCGGTCGTCGCCGTGGATCGTGACCCCGGACGCGGCCAGCTTCGCCAGCACCGCCGGCAGGAGCCGGTCGGCCGCGGCCTCGTGCACCAGCAGCGTCTCGAGGGCGTTGCAGACGCTGGGCCGCTGCACCTTGGAGTTGTGCACGATGTCCACGGCCATCTGCTCGATGGCGCTCTCGTCGAGGAAGATGTGCACGACGCCGGCGCCGGTTTCGATCACGGGGACCTTCGACTGGGTGACGACGGCCTGGATCAGCCCGGCACTCCCCCGCGGGATGAGCACGTCCACGTAGCCTCTCGCCTGCATCAGCTCGGTGGCGCCGCTGCGACCGAACGGGTCGATGGTCTGCACCGACGCGGCGGGGAGCCCGACGCCGTCGACCGCGGCCTGCAGCAGGCGAACGAGCACGCGGTTGGTGTTCTCCGCGGCCGAGCCGCCGCGGAGCACGACGGCGTTGCCGCTCTTCAGGGCGATCGCGGCGATGTCCACGGTGACGTTCGGCCGGGCCTCGTAGATGACGCCGACCACGCCGAAGGGCACGCGGACCTGGCTGATCTTCACCCCGTTGGGCAGGCTGCTGCCGCGCACCACGACGCCGACCGGGTCGGTGAGCAGGGCGATCTGCAGCACGGCGTCGGCGAGGGCATCGATCCGGGCAAGATCCAGGCTGAGCCGGTCCAGCATGCCCGTGCTGAGCCCGTTCGCCTCACCGGCGGCCAGGTCCAGCGCGTTGGCTTCGAGGATCTCGGCGACGCTGGTCCGGAGGGAGGCGGCGACGGCCTCGAGCGCCTGGTTTTTCCGCCGCGTTGGCGTGGCCGCGAGCACGAGGGCTGCGTCCCGGGCGGCTTCGAGGGTGGGCGTGATCAGGACGGAGTCGGTCGCGGGCTGCATCATCCCGGTAGTTTACGCGACCGGGCGGGGCTGCACCCGAAGCGACGACTGACGGATGCTGCCGGTCAGCGCACCGGGCGCACGCCCGGCATCGGTTCGAACCAGGTTCCCACCCGATCGCCGCGGAGGGCCTCGGCGACCAGCCCGGTGGAGGTCACCAGGACCGCGGTTCCGGCGTCGGCCGCGATCCGGGCCGCGGACACCTTGGTGCTCGCACCACCGGTTCCCACCCCGGATCGGCTCTCGCTGAACTCCACGCCTACGAGCGGGTCGCCGGATGCGACGTGGTCGATGAGTTCAGCCCCCGGCAGGTGCGGGGCCCGGGTGTACAGGGCGTCGACGTCGCTGAGCAGCACGAGCAGGTCGGCGTTGATCAGCGTGGCCACGAGCGCCGCCAACCGGTCATTGTCGCCGAACCGGATCTCATGGGTGGCGACCGTGTCGTTCTCGTTCACGATCGGCAGGATGCGCAGGCCGAGCAGGCGGTCCATGGCCCGGTGAGCGTTGCCGCGGTGCGCCGGGTTGTCGAGGTCTCCGGCGGTCAGCAACACCTGTCCGGCGATGATGTCGTACCGGTCGAGGCTGTCCTGATAGCGGAAGATGAGCAGGTTCTGGCCGACGGATGCGGCCGCCTGCTGGGTGGCCAGGTCGGTGGGCCGCTCGTCCAGCTGCAGGTAGGGCATGCCGGTGGCGATGGCACCGGACGAGACCAGCACAATCTCCGCACCGCGGCCGTGGGCGCCGGCGAGGGCGTCGACGAGGGGGGTGATCTGGCCGATGTTCTCGCCGCTGATCGAGGAGGACCCGACCTTCACGACGATCCGGGCCGCTGACCCGATCTGGTCGCGGGTGATCACGCCCATGATGCGGTTCCCTCTCGCGCACTCACAGGAGCGCGCGCCCTGGCGCCTGGGGCATCGGTTCGAACCAGGTGCCGACCTCGGCCCCGTTGAGCGCGTCGCCGGCCAGGCCGGTCGCGGTCACGAGCACCGCGGTGCCGGCCGCGGCCGCCAGCCGGGCGGCCTTGACCTTCGTGCTGGCACCGCCGGTGCCGACGCCGGCGGCGCCGGAGGTCCCGAACTCCATTCCGGCCAGTTCCTGGTCGAATCCGATCAGGTCGATCCGTTCCGCGCCGGGCAGGTGCGGGGGCCTGGTGTAGAGCGAGTCGACGTCGCTGAGCAGCAGCAGCAGGTCGGCGCGGATCAGCACGGACAGCATGGCAGCGAGCCGGTCGTTGTCCCCGAACCGGAGTCCGTAGGTGGCGACGGTGTCGTTCTCGTTGACGATCGGCATGATCCGCAGGTCGAGCAGGCGATTCACCGCGCGGCGCGTGTTGCTGCGGTGCGGTTCGTTCAGCAGGTCGCCCTCGGTCAGCAGGACCTGGCCGGCGGCGATGCCGTGACGATCCAGGGTCTCCTGGTAGCGGGCCGTGAGCACGTTCTGCCCGACGGAGGCGGCCGCCTGCTGGGTGGCCAGGTCGGCCGGCCGCTCGTCGAGGTTGAGGTAGCTCAGACCGCTCGCGACAGCGCCGGACGAGACCAGGACCACCTCGACGCCACGGTCGTGCGTCTCGGCCAGTGCTTCAATCAGGGGTGCGATCTGGTCGGCGTTGTCGCCGCTGATCGACGAGGAGCCGACCTTCACCACGATGCGCCGTGCGGACGAGACCTGGGCACGTGCGCGCGAACTCATTCGGCGTCGCTCTCCTTTGCCTTGTTCCGCGGCACGGAACCGTCTCCGGTCAGGACGTCCCCGTTGAATTCCTCTTCCCCGGTCGACCACATGCCGGCTTCGCGTTCGCGGATGAGTTCGGCACGCGCGGCCGCCTTGGCGTCCATCCGGCCGAAGTATTCCTCGCGGCGCTCGTTGCTGGTGCGGCGCTTGGAGTCGTCCAGGCGGGTGTCGGTGCCGCGCGGGGCGGTGATCAGTTCGGCGGTCGAGGTGAGAGTGGGCTCCCAGTCGAAGACCACGCCGTTGCCCGGACCGATGATGACCGTCGAGCCAGCGATCGCGCCTGCCTTGAACAGTTCGTTCTCGATGCCCAGCTTCGCCAGCCGGTCGGCGAGGAAGCCGACGGCCTCGTCGTTCTTGAAGTCGGTCTGCTGCACCCAGCGCTCGGGCTTGGTTCCGATGATGCGGTAGATGTTGCCGAACGACCCACCCTCGACCTTGACGACGAAGCCGCTGTCGTCGACGGGCTTGGGACGGATGACGATGCGCGGCTTGACGGCCTGCGCCGCGGCGGCCTCGACCCGGCCGGCCTCGACCGTCTCGGCCAGGGCGTAGTTGAGCTGCTTGAGGCCCTCGTGGCTGACGGTGGAGATCTCGAAAACGCGGTAGCCGCGCGCCTCGAGGTCGGGCTTGACGAACTCGGCGAGTTCGCGGCCCTCGGGAACGTCGATCTTGTTCAGGGCGATCAGCTGGGGGCGTTCCAGCAGCGGCTTCTGGCCCTCGGGCACCGGGTAGGCGGCGAGTTCGCCGAGAATGACGTCGAGGTCGCTGAGCGGGTCACGATCGGGGTCGAGCGTGGCGCAGTCGAGGATGTGCAGCAGGGCCGTGCAGCGTTCCACGTGGCGCAGGAATTCGAGGCCGAGGCCCTTGCCCTCGCTGGCGCCCTCGATCAGGCCGGGCACGTCGGCGACGGTGTAGCGCACCTCGCCGGCGTCCACGACGCCGAGGTTGGGGTGCAGGGTCGTGAAGGGGTAGTCCGCGATCTTGGGGCGGGCGGCCGAGATGGCCGCGATCAGGCTGGACTTGCCGGCCGAGGGGTAGCCCACGAGTGCGACATCCGCCACGGTCTTCAGCTCGAGCTGGATGTCGCCTTCCCAGCCGTAGGTGCCGAGCAGGGCGAAGCCGGGGGCCTTGCGCTTGAGCGACGCCAGGGCCGCGTTGCCGAGCCCGCCCTGTCCGCCGGGCGCGACGACGATCCGGAAGCCCGGTTCGGTCATGTCGGCGAGCTCGTTGCCCTCGGCGTCTTTCACCACGGTGCCGAGAGGCACGGCGAGTTCCATCAGCTCACTGCCGAAACCGGCCCGGTGGTCGCCCATACCGGGGCCGCCGTTGGCGGAACTGCGGTGGGGGGACCGGTGGTAGCCCAGGAGGGTCGTCACATTGGGGTCCGCGACGAGAACGATGTCGCCGCCGCTCCCGCCGTTGCCGCCGTCGGGGCCGGCGAGAGGCTTGAACTTCTCACGCTTGACGGAGACACAACCGTTCCCTCCGTTGCCTGCTCGCAGGTGGAGAGTGACGTGGTCAACAAACGTGGCCATGGGGGTGCCCCTTTCAGGTGGCAAAAACTATGTGCACAAAAACGAAAACGATGGTGCCGTGAAACACGCAAAGGGCGAGCCGAAGCCCGCCCTCACGCTTACAAGTTGTGGATGCCTACGCGGCAGCCACCACGATGTTGACGACCTTGCGGCCACCCTTCGCGCCGAACTCAACCGAGCCGGGCTCGAGGGCGAAGAGCGTGTCGTCTCCACCACGGCCGACGTTGACGCCGGGGTGGAAGTGGGTGCCGCGCTGACGGACGATGATCTCGCCCGCGCTGACAACCTGACCACCGAAGCGCTTCACGCCGAGGCGCTGGGCGTTGGAATCGCGACCGTTGCGAGTGGAACTCGCACCTTTTTTGTGTGCCATCTGTTCTTCTCCTCAGGCCTAGGCGATGCCGGTAACCTGAACGCGAGTGAGCTCCTGACGGTGCCCCTGACGCTTCTTGTACCCGGTCTTGTTCTTGAACTTCTGGATGACGATCTTCGGACCACGGAGGTCGTTCAAGACCTCGGCCGTAACCGTGATCTTGGCCAGCGACTGTGAGTCAGAGGTGATCTTGTCGCCGTCGACGAGAAGCACGGCGGCCAGCTCGACGTTGCCGTCCTTATTGGCTTTGATTCGGTCCATCGTGACGATGGTTCCGACCTCGACCTTTTCCTGCCGCCCACCGGCGCGCACAACTGCGTAAACCAAGTTACGTACCTATCTCTGGGGAGCCGTGAGGCCCCATGATGGAAAGTTACTGCTTTGAACAGGCCAAGCCGGCCCACTCGCTTTCAGAAAACCTTGGTGACCGCGTGAGCTAAGGCCCAACGCACACCAACAGTCGACTTTAGCTGATCATCCAGCCCCGGTCAAACCGAGACGGGATCGTAGAATCTGAACATGACGGTGTTGATAGACCAGCCTACGTGGCCCGCCCACAGTACGGTTTGGTCTCATCTGGTCAGCGACACTTCCCTGGCCGAATTGCACGCATTCGCGGCCGCCAACGGGATTCCCCGGCGCGGATTCGACCTGGACCACTACGACGTCCCCGCGCGCCTGTACGAGGCCCTGGTGGCCGCTGGGGCGCATCCGGTGAGCAATCGGGAGCTGGTCGTGCGGCTGCGGGCCAGCGGGCTGAGAGTGACCGGCAGGCAGCGCGCTCACCTGCCGCCCGCTCCCCCACGCGACGACAACGCCTGATCCCCTGCGCGAGGGCCTGAACCACGAAGACGGGCGACCGGCGGCGAGGCGGCGATCGGCCGCTCACGCCGCCGGTCGCCCGGCGATCATTCGATGCAGTTACTGCTTCTCGTCCGGGGACGACGTGACGATCGGCTGAAGGCCGGCGGTGGACCCGCCGGCCGTCGTGACCCGGCGGCTGCGCCCGCGCCCCTGGCCGGGCTGCTTGGGCTCGGGCAGTGAGTCGAGCACCGAGTCCAGCAGCTGCTCGGTGACCTGCTTGCTCACCGTGCGACGGCTGCGCGAGGACTTCTTGATCGGGATGTCGAGAATCGCGACCGACTCGGATGAATCCTCCGAGGCCGACGCCGACGCCGACGACTCGGTGGCCGCATCCGGTGCCACCGGGGCGGACTCGGCCGCCTGGACGGGCTCGGTCTGCGCGGGCTGAACGTGCTGCCTGGCCTGAGTCGACTGGCCCGACCCGGAGGATGCCCGCCGGCTGCGGCGTGCCGGCGCAGCGGTCGCTTCCGGGGCGGCCACCTCGTTGACGGCCGCCTCGATCGGGTTGACATCGCGGGGAGCCTGCTCGACCTCCTGCGCGGGTACGGCAGTCTCCTGCGCGGTTGCAGGCTTGGTTTCCGGCGTGGCTTCAACGGACGGCATGATCGGGATGGATCCGGTCAGCGAACGGGTGATCGTGCGTGCGGCAATCAGCGCGAGGGCGTGCTTGGCGTCCTCGGTAATCCCGTGGGTGCCGTGACCGGCCCTGGCGTCGGCCTGGGTGGCCGCGGCCGCACTGCCGGAGTTGTTGCTGCCGTCACCGGAGTTGCCGCCATTGTTGCCGCCGTTGCGGTGTCCGTTGCCGGTGTTTCCGTTGTCGCCGCCGGAGTTGCCGCCCGACTTGCTGCGCGGGCGACGCTCCATCGCCGGCTGAGCGGTCTGGCGGTGTTTGAGCACGGGGTCGTGGTGGATGACGATTCCACGGCCGGCGCAGGCCTCACAGTTCTCACTGAAGGACTCGAGGAGTCCGAGGCCCAGCTTCTTGCGGGTCATCTGCACGAGTCCGAGCGACGTGACCTCGGCCACCTGGTGCTTGGTGCGGTCGCGGCTCAGGCATTCGAGCATGCGGCGCAGCACCAGGTCGCGGTTGGTTTCGAGCACCATGTCGATGAAGTCGACGACGATGATGCCGCCGATGTCCCGCAGACGCAGCTGGCGCACGATTTCCTCGGCGGCCTCGAGGTTGTTCTTGGTGACGGTCTCTTCGAGGTTTCCGCCCGAGCCGACGAACTTGCCGGTGTTCACGTCGACGACCGTCATGGCCTCGGTGCGGTCGATCACCAGGGATCCGCCGGAGGGCAGCCAGACCTTGCGGTCGAGCGCCTTCTCGATCTGCTCGGAGATGCGGTACTCGTCGAAGGCGTCCATCTCGCCCTCGAAACGTCCGACCCGCTCGACCAGGTCAGGGGCCACCTGGCCCAGGTAGGTCTCGATGGTGGCGCGTGCCTCGTCGCCGGAGATGACCATCTTCTGGAAGTCTTCGTTGAAGACATCCCGCACGATCTTGATCAGCAGGTCAGGCTCGCCGTGCAGCAGGGCCGGTGCCGAGGCGGATTCGACCAGCCTGGCGATGGACGCCCACTGGTCGGTGAGGCGGTTGACGTCCAGCGTGAGCTGCTCGTCGGTGGCCCCCTCGGCCGCGGTGCGCACGATGACGCCCACGTTCTCGGGCAGGACCTCCTTGAGGATCTTCTTCAGGCGGGCACGCTCGGTGTCGGGTAGCTTGCGGCTGATCCCGTTCATGGAGCCGTTGGGCACGTAGACGAGGTAGCGGCCCGGCAGGGAGACCTGGCTGGTGAGCCGAGCGCCCTTGTGGCCGATCGGGTCCTTGGTGACCTGCACCAGCACCTTGTCGCCGGGCTTCAGTGCGAGTTCGATCCGTCGGGCCTGGCTGCTGTTGCCGGAGGTCTCGGCGGCGGCCTCCCAATCGACCTCTCCGGCGTAGAGCACGGCGTTGCGGCCGCGTCCGATGTCGACGAAGGCGGCCTCCATGCTCGGGAGCACGTTCTGCACCCGGCCGAGGTACACGTTGCCGATCAGGGACGCATCCTGGTTCTTGGCCACGTAGTGCTCGACGAGGACGCTGTCCTCGAGCACGCCGATCTGGATCTTGTTGTGCTTGGCGCGCACGACCATGACGCGGTCGACGGACTCGCGGCGGGCGAGGAACTCGGCCTCCGTGATCACCGGGCGACGGCGACCGGCATCCCGCCCGTCACGCCGGCGCTGCTTCTTGGCCTCGAGCCTCGTGGAGCCCTTGATGCGCTGCGGTTCGGTGATCAGCTCGGGCTCGCGGGGGGCGCGCACCCGCACGACGGTGTTCGCGGGGTCGTCGGAGCCCGAACGGCTCTCGTCGCCGGTGCGGCGGCGGGCCCGACGGCGAACGGTCGACGACTCGTCGCCCTCGTCGTCGTGGGTCTGCCGGGTGTCCGAGCGGTCCGGCCGGGCGTCCTGCTGGTAGCTGTCACGGCTATCGCGGCGAACGCCGGTGCGGGCCGGGAGCGGCACGATGACCGGAGCCTGGAAGACCAGGGAGGTCGAGGGCCGGCGGACCACGTCGGTTGTGGGGGTGGGCGGCAGCGTCAGATCCACGTCAGCGTCCTGTTCTGTGTCGGGGGTTCCGCCGAACGGTGCGGCGGATGCCGGCTCGGTCGCGGAATCAACGGGGAGGACCGGAGCCGGTGGCTCGGTCGGGGCGGGCTCGCGTGTCGCCGCGGCGACGACCGGAACCTCGTCCTGTGGGGTGTTGCTCGGGTCATCCGTCACGACCGGGGTCACCGGTGTGGCAGCACGGCGCGCTGTGCGGCGACTGCCGAACAAACCCTTGCGTTTTTTGATGTTTTCGTTGTCTTCCACCATCACTGGTGCGCTCCTTGACCGGTGTGGGCGACCGCGCCACCCATCCGGCTACTCTCTCGTGGGAGGATTTTGCTTACGCGAAACCCTCGGGAATCCTCTTCGTTCGCAACCGGCTCTTGGCTCTGGCTGCTAATACCTTTGGTCGTGGGACCAATGAATCCGGGCTAGTGCGGCCCATTTATAAAAATGTGTGATTAAGCCTTCTCTGGCATCAACTTGAGCGCGGCTCAAGCGACATCTTCGATTATCGCATGCATTCTCAGGATCACGTGCGAGGCACATGACATAATCCGAAGGTGCCAGCAGCCGACCAGTCCAAGCGCCCCGTCGGGCTCGCAATCTTCCTCATCGTCGGTGGACTGATCGCCCTCACCGCGGCATTCCTGCTGACCATCGACAAATTCCGCATTCTCGAGGACCCGCAGGCGCAGCTGTCCTGCAACTTCAGCGTCCTGGTCGGCTGCAGCACGAATCTGGGGTCCTGGCAGGGTGCCATCTTCGGCTTTCCCAACCCGCTGATCGGGCTGATCGCCTGGACGGTCGTGATCACGATCGGCGTCGCGATCCTGGCCGGCGCCCGCTTCAAGCGCTGGTTCTGGATCGGTCTGAACATCGGTGTCACGGGCGCCCTCGCCCTGGTGATCTGGCTGATGGGCCAGAGCTTCTTCGTGCTCGACGTGCTCTGCCCCTGGTGCATGGTCACCTGGGTGGTCACGATCCCCACGTTCCTGGCCGTCACCCTGCACAATCTCACCGTCGGCAACCTGCCCGCGTCGCCGGGCGTTCGGCGTTTCGCGGCGGGCGCGTACTCGTGGATCGTGGTGATCACGATCGGCTGCTACCTCGTGGCGGCCGTCATCGCCCAACTGCAGATGGACTTCCTGCACCGCCTCTAAGCCCCGGCTACCCTCGCCGCCCGCGCCGCCGAAAGCTCGCCGAGCCGTGAGTTTCATCGCGCCGAGCCGTGAGTTGCGACCCTCCGCAGACGCGAAACAGGGGCCAAACTCACGGCTCGGCGAACGTGGCGCTGCGACGACGGTGACGCGGCGGCGAAGGCGGGACGCAGGTCCGCACGGCCGAAAAACGTCGCCGAGCCGTGAGTTGCGACCCTCCGCAGACGAAAAAGAGGGGCCAAACTCACGGCTCGGCGGATGGGGTGGGGGTGGGGTCCTGGATGGGGACCGGGTGGGGGTCTCGCTAGTCGAACCAGAGGGCGAGCTCGCGGGCGGCGGACTCGGGCGAGTCGGAGCCGTGCACGAGGTTCTGCTGCACGCGGGTGCCCCAGTCACGGCCGAAGTCGCCGCGGATGGTGCCGGGGGCCGCCGTCGTGGGGTCGGTCGTGCCGGCCAGGGACCGGAAGCCCTCGATCACGCGTTCGCCGGCGATCCGCAGCACGAGGATGGGCCCGCTCTCCATGAATTCGACCAGGGAGTCGAAGAACGGCTTGCCCTGGTGCTCGGCGTAGTGCTCGGCCAGCAGGGACCGGTCCGCCTGCACCAGCTTCGCGTCGACGAGGGAATAGCCCTTCTGCTCGATCCGGCGCAGGATCTCGCCGGAGAGATTGCGGGCCACGCCGTCGGGCTTGACCAATACGAGGGTTTCTTGGACCTGGGTGCTCATGAGTTCTCTTTCTGGTTGTCTATTCTCGAACCGGCGATCATGCAGTACGCCCACATGGCGGTGAACATGGCGCCGACAAAAAACATGGCGGGGTTGAGGAAGCCACAGAGCAGCACGATGGCCTGGAGGATCCAGCCGATCACGTACGACCACGGGTAGCGCAGCAGAGCGATCACGGCGACCATGGCCAGCGACAAAAGCGCTCCGCCGCCGAGGGCGAGCAGCGGCGGCAGCGCGCCGAGCCCGAAGATCACGAGCGCGCCGAGCATCACCACGATCGTCTCGAAGCCGAGCACGATCGAGGCCAGGGAGCGCTTGATCGACCGCGGGACGGCGGGGCGAACGGATGCGCCGGGATCCGGCGTCTCGTCGGGTTCGGGCGCGAGGGTCACTTGGTCATCCATTCGCGGGAATCGGCCAGGGTGATGGCCTCGCCGACGAGCGTGATCGAACCGGTCACGATCACGGCCCGTTTGGGCGATTCCAGGGCCCAGTCGCGGGCGGAGTCGAGCGCGGCGGCCAGGTCGTCGAAGCGGATGGTGCTCACCTCGCCGGCGGTCTCGGCCACCAGGTCGGCGAGGTCGTCGACGCCGATCGCCCGTTCGGAGTGCGACTGGGTCACGTGGAACCGGCTCACCGACGGCAGCAGCGCGGTGACGATGCCGTCGGCGTCCTTGTCGGCGAGGATGCCCACCACCGCCACGATCTCGTCGAAGTCGAAGTAGTCGCCCAGGGCCGCGCTGAGGGCGGTGGCGCCGTGGGGGTTGTGCGCGGCATCCACCAGCACGGTCGGTTCGACGCCCACCAGCTGGAGGCGTCCGGGCGAGGTGGCCGAGGCCAGCCCTTCCTCGACCAGGGCGTACGAGAGCGCCGTGGCGCCGGCGCCGAGGAAGGATTCGACCGCGGCGATCGCGACGGCCGCGTTCTGGGCCTGGTGGGTGCCGTACATCGGCAGGAAGAGGTCGGAGTAGGTGCCGGCCAGGCCGCGCACGGAGATGAGCTGCCCGCCCACGGCGACCTGGCTGCTCAGCAGCGCGAAGTCCTCGCCCTCGCTGGCCAGGGTGGACTCGGTCAGTTCGGCGGCGCGCTCGAGTTCGGCCTGGGCCTCCTCGACCTGCCGGGCCGAGACCACGGAGGCGGAGGGCTTGATGATGCCCGCCTTGGTGCGCGCGATCTCGGCGATGGTGGCGCCGAGCCGCAGGGTGTGGTCGAGGGCGATCGGCGTGAAGACGGCGACCTGGCCGTCGGCCACGTTCGTGGAGTCCCACTCGCCGCCCATGCCGACCTCGATCACCGCGACGTCGACGGGAGCGTCGGCGAAGCAGGCGAAGGCGAGCACGGTGAGCGCCTCGAAGAAGGTGAGCGCACCCTCCCCGGCGGCGACGAGCTCGGCGTCCACCATCTGCAGGAACGGCGAGATGTCGGCCCAGTTCGCGGCGAGGGCCTCATCGGTGATCGATTCCCCGTCGATCACGATGCGCTCGTTCAGCCGCACCAGGTGCGGGCTGATCAGCAGACCGGTGCGCAGGCCGTAGGCGCGCACGATGCTCTCCGCGATGCGGCTCGTGCTGGTCTTCCCGTTGGTGCCGGTGACGTGGATGATCGGGTACACGGTCTGCGGGTCCCCCAGCAGCTCCAGCGCCCGCCGGGTCGGCGCCAGGCGGGGCCGGGGCGCGCCCTCGCCGACCCGCTCGAGGAGCGCGGCGAGGACGGCGTCGCCGGCCTCGCGGTCGGGATCTGCCGCGGACGGCCGGGGCTTAGACATGAACGAGTCCGTTCTCTCGTGCGACGGCGACCAGGACGGTGCCGCGGTTGGCGTACTGACCGGCGGTGTAGAGCACGTAGTGCTCGACCGGGAACCCGACCAGGCCCGCCAGCCATTCGGACGGCAGCCCGTTGGCCAGGCTGTCGGCGGGGACCTCGGTCGACACGTGGGTGGCGAACCGGGTGGCCAGGGTCTCCGCGGCGAGGTCCACCCCGGGGGCCAGGGCGAACGTGGCGGCATCCACGTCCGAGTAGAAGACCAGGTCCAGACGGATGCGGTCGCTCACCTCGAAGCCGGCGGACTTGCGGGTGTCCTGCACGGCGCGGATCAGGTCCCGGGCGAAGCCCTCCGCCTCGAGCACGGGCGTGGTCCTGGTCTCGAGCAGCACGAAACCGCCGCCGGCCAGCAGGGCCAGGGCGGGGGCATCCGTTGCGGTCTCGGACGCGTCGGCCTCGGCGCCCGAACCGGTCTGCAGCACGAGTTCGTACTCGCCCTCGGCGAGGGCGATGCCCCCGGCGGTGACGACGCCGTCGGTTTCGCTCCAGTCGCCGGATCGGGCGGCCTTGATCACCTGCTGCACCTGCTTGCCGAGGCGCGGTCCGGCCGCCCGGGCGTTCACGGTGAGTCGGGAGGTGATGCCGTAGGCGCTCGCGCTGTCGCCTTGGAGTTCGACCAGGCGCACGCTCTTCACGTTGAGTTCGTCGCGCAGGATGCCCTCGAAGGGCGCGAGTGCCGCCGTGTTGGAGGTGACCACGGTCAGGGTCGCCAGCGGGAGCCGCACGCGCAGACCGGCCTGCTTGCGCAGGGAGAGCACGGTGGAGCTGATGGTGCGCACCTGGTCCATCGCGGTGACGAGGTCGGCGTCGGCGGGGAACAGGTCGGCGTCCGGCCAGTCGGTGAGGTGCACGCTGCGGCCGCCGGTGAGGCCCTGCCAGATGCGCTCGGTGACGAGCGGGAGCATCGGGGCGGCGACCCGGGTGACGGTCTCGAGCACGGTGTACAACGTGTCGAACGCCTCGGTGGAGCCGCCGGCCGCGGCGCCGGCCCAGAACCGGTCGCGCGAGCGGCGCACGTACCAGTTGGTGAGCACGTCGGCGAAGTCGCGCAGCCGGGCGGCCGCGAGGCTGCTGTCCAGGTTCTCCAGGTCGTTCGTGACGTCCACGATCAGGTCGCGGGTCTTGGCCAGCAGGTACCGGTCCAGCACGTCGGTGGAGTCGGCGCGCCAGGTGGCGTCGTAGCCGTTCTCACCGGACGCGTTCGCGTAGAGCGAGAAGAAGTACCAGGTGCTCCAGAGCGGGAGCATCACCTGGCGGGCGCCCTCGCGGATGCCCTCCTCGGTGACGATCAGGTTGCCGCCGCGCAGCACGGAGGAGCTCATCAGGAACCAGCGCATGGCATCCGAGCCGTCGCGGTCGAACACCTCGTTCACGTCGGGGTAGTTGCGCAGCGACTTGGACATCTTCTGCCCATCGTTGCCGAGCACGATGCCGTGGCTGACGACGTTCTTGAAGGCCGGCCGGTCGAACAGGGCGGTCGAGAGCGTGTGCAGCATGTAGAACCAGCCGCGGGTCTGCCCGATGTACTCGACGATGAAGTCGGCCGGGTTGTGGCTGTCGAACCAGTCGGCGTTCTCGAACGGGTAGTGCACCTGGGCGAACGGCATCGAGCCGGAGTCGAACCAGACGTCGAGCACATCCGTGATGCGGCGCATGGTGGACTGCCCGGTCGGGTCGTCGGGATTCGGGCGGGTGAGCTCGTCGATGTAGGGCCGGTGCAGGTCGGTGGGGCGCACGCCGAAGTCGGCCTCGAGCTCGTCCAGCGAGCCGTAGACGTCGATGCGCGGGTAGTCGGGGTTGTCGCTCTTCCAGACCGGGATGGGCGAACCCCAGTACCGGTTGCGGCTGATCGACCAGTCGCGGGCGTTGCCGATCCACTTGCCGAACTGGCCGTCCTTGACGTTCTCCGGCACCCAGGTGATGTCCTGGTTGAGGTCGACCATCCGGTCGCGGAAGTCAGTGACGCGCACGAACCAGCTCGACACGGCCCTGTAGATCAGCGGGTTGCGGCAGCGCCAGCAGTGCGGGTACGAGTGCTCGTAGCTGGCCTGGCGGAGCAGGCGGCCCTCGGCGCGGATCAGCTGGGTGAGCGGCTTGTTCGCGTCGGACCAGAGCTGGCCGGCCACCTCGGGCACGTCGGCGAGGAACTTGCCGCCCGCGTCGAGGGAGATGATCACCGGGATGCCGGCGGCCTCGCAGAGCTTCTGGTCCTCTTCGCCGTAGGCGGGGGCCTGGTGCACGATCCCGGTGCCGTCCGCGGTGGTGACGTAGTCCCCGACGATGATCGTCCAGGCATTCTGCGTGCCCCAGACCTCGGTGTCCGCGTAGTAGTCGAAGAGGCGGTCGTAGGAGACGCCCTCGAGGTCCGCGCCCGGCACCGTGCGGGCGATCGCCGCCAGCGCGTCGACGGCGGAGTCGTAGCCGAGGTCCTTGGCGTAGTTGCCGACGAGGTCGATCGCGAGCAGGTATTCGGCGCCGAGCACCTCGACCCGGGCGGAGGACACCGGGGCGACGGATGCCGCGCCGCCGTCCGGCCCGGCCTCCCGCAGCACGGTCGCGTCGGGGGTGCCGTTCGGCCCGGCGGGGACGACGGCGTACGTGATCTGCGGCCCCACGGCCAGCGCCATGTTCGTGGGCAGGGTCCAGGGTGTCGTGGTCCAGGCCAGGGCGCGCACGGCGGTCAGCCCGAGGGCTTCCGCCTTCGCCCCGACCAGCGGGAACGTCACGGTGACGGTCTGGTCCTGGCGCATCTTGTAGACGTCGTCGTCCATCCGCAGCTCGTGGTTGGAGAGCGGCGTCTGGTCGCGCCAGCAGTACGGCAGCACCCGGTAGCCCTCGTAGGCGAGGCCCTTGTCGTGCAGGCGTTTGAACGCCCAGATCACGGATTCCATGAACGTGATGTCGAGGGTCTTGTAGTCGTTCTCGAAGTCGACCCAGCGGGCCTGGCGGGTGACGTACTCTTCCCAGACCTTGGTGTACTTGAGCACCGAGCTGCGGGCGACCGCGTTGAAGGCGCCGATGCCCATCTTCTCGATCTCGCTCTTGTCGGTGATGCCGAGTTCGCGTTCGGCCTCCAGCTCGGCCGGCAGGCCGTGCGTGTCCCAGCCGAAGCGGCGGTGCACCTGCATGCCGCGCATGGTCTGGAACCGGGGGAACAGGTCCTTGGCGTACCCGGTCAGCAGATGCCCGTAGTGGGGCAGCCCGTTGGCGAAGGGCGGGCCGTCGTAGAAGACCCACTCCGGGGCATCCGCCCGGTTGTCGATCGACGCCTGGAAGGTGCCGTCCTCGGCCCAGAACTTGAGCACGTCGGTCTCGATCTGGGGGAAACTCGGCGACGGCACGATGCCGGAGGGCACGCTGCCCGAGGGAACGGTGCTGCCGGGCTGCTGGTCTGCCGAACCGGGGTGCCGGCCTTTGGGGTACGTCATGCTTCTCCTGGACGAGTCGGGCAGGTTCTGCTTGGTGCAGAGCCGCCCTGTTCCACGAGGACGCCGAACCCGAAAAGGGATCCGCCGCGGTACCACCTCGCTTGCCGCCTGGGCAGGTGGACCCGGGCAACCGCTTGTTCTGAGGCTGTGACGGGCCCGACCCGTTCGGTTCTACCAGGAAGCCGCCCGGAGGCGGTTCCGTTCTTCCGAAGACTCACCGGTGATGGCCGGATCACAGTCATGCAGGAACGATTCTAGCCTGCGGCGTGCACGGCCCGGTAGCCGGAGCAGACCGGCGCGATGGCCGCTTGCAGATATGGGCCCAGCGGCCCGCGGGAGACGCCCGCGCGCGCCCAGACCCCGGCGGCGGCGGCCGCGGCGGCCAACACGGCCATCGCGAAACTCCGACCGACCAGCGCCGCTTCGGCACCGGCGGGCGTGCGCGCCAGGACGAAACGCTCGACCAGCGTCACCAGCGCCATGAACCGGGACAGCGCGGATGCCTCCAGCTCCCCCGTCGTGCCCATCAGCTCGGACTGGGTGAGCGCCCAGGGCACGTGACCGGGCCCGAACCCGGCGGATATCTGCAGCAGGGCCCGCTCGACGGCGGACACCGCCTCGGCCGGTCCGGCGGCGCCGGCGCACTCGGCGAGCGCCGCCGGCAGTCCGGCCAGTCCGGCGTCCACCTCGACCCAGAGCAGGTCGCTCTTCGCGGCGAAGTAGTTGAAGAAGGTGTTGCGGCTCACTCCGGCCCGCCGCGCGATCTGCTCGATCGTGGTGCCCGCGTAGGTCTGCTCGAGGAAGAGTTCCGCCGCGGCCTCCTCGAGCATCATCCGGGACGAGCCGCGCGGGCGCCCGACTCGGCTCGGCGGGTGATTCGTCATGGTGATTCCGTGTTCTACGATGGTGGTCGGTCCGGAACATTCTTGGACCGAGTCCAACAATTGCACACTCGGCCGAGTCGCGCCGCGGAAAGAGACCTGACATGATCGCCTCGGGGCACACCCACCGCGCTTCGCGCACCGTCGCCGGCCTGGTCGCCGCCGGCCTTCTCCTCACCGGCTGCGCCAGCCCTGCGGAGTCTCCCACGATTGAGGGGCCCGTCACCGGCGGCACCCTCACCTACGCCTCCGGCGACGCGGAACCCACCTGCCTGGACCCGCACGTGGGCGGCAACTACCCGCAGGCGCTGGTGAGCACGCAGTACCTCGAGTCCCTGGTCTCCCGGGACGCCGACGGGAAAATCATCCCGTGGCTGGCGGACTCGTGGACCGAGAGCGCCGACGGCCTGGACTGGGAATTCACGCTCGCCGACGGGGTCTCCTTCACGGATGGCACGCCTCTGGACGCGTCCGCCGTGCAGGCCAACATCGCTCACCTCCAGGACCCGAAGACGGGTTCGTCGACTGGTTACCTGGCGCTGCAGAAGGTCACCGGTACCGAGGCGGTCGCCCCGAACGTGGTGCGCCTGACCCTCGGCGAACCGGACAGCGCCCTGCTCGAGTCCCTGAGCCAGCCGTGGCTCGCGATCGAATCAAAGCAGGCGCTAGCCCGCAGCCAGGAGGAGAACTGCGCGGCTCCGGTCGGGACCGGCCCGTTCCAGGTCAAGACCTGGGTCAAGCAGGACTCGATCACCCTCGTGCGGAACGACGGCTACTCCTCTCCGCCCGCGGATGCCGCGCACAGCGGACCGGCGTACCTCGACTCCATCGTCTGGCGCTTCATCCCCGACTCCGCGTCGCGGTACGCCGCCCTGCAGTCCGGTGACGTCGACGTCATCGACAACGCGCAGCCCGACACGATCGTGCAGACCGAGAAGGGCGACTCGATCCGTCACCTCGACGCACCGCGCCCCGGCGCCTCCAACCGGATCGAACTGAACTCCGGACGCGCCCCGTTCAACGACCCGCTCGTGCGCGAGGCGTTCATCCGCTCGGCCAATGTCGACGACGCGGTCGCGAGCCTGTTCCAGGGCACAGCCACCCGCTCCTACGCGGCCCTCTCCAGTGCGGAGTCCCTCGCGGTACCGCGCCCCGAACTGTTCGGATACGAGCCGAAGGACGCCGGCACCCTCCTCGATTCCGCGGGCTGGACGAAGCGCGACGCGGGCGGCTACCGGGTCAAGGACGGCGTGCGGCTCACGGTCACCTTCCCGGTGAGCACCAACCAGTCCATCCCCGCGGAGCAGTCCCTGTTCGAACAGATCCAGGCCACCGCGAAGAAGACCGGCTTCGAGGTGCGCCTGGTCCCGATGGACCTCTCCAGCTGGTACACGGCCCTCGGCGAGAACAACTACGACGCCGTCAGCGCGCCGTACACCAAGGTCGGACCCGACGTGCTGCGGATCCTGTTCCACTCCGCCGGCATCGTTCCCGCGCCCAGCGGCTACTTCGCCAACCACGCGCAGGTGAACGACCCGGCCATCGACGCGCTGCTGACCGAGGCCGGCCAGGTCACGGATGCCTCCAAGCGCAAGGCCCTCTACACGGACGCGCAGAACCAGGTGCTCGAGGGCTACTACATCCTGCCCCTCTACGACCAGCAGAACCACTTCCTGCTCGGGGCGAAGGTCACCGGCGCCCGCGCCCTGCCGACCGTGTCGACGCCCACGTTCTACGATGCGTGGCTGAAGTAGCGGATGCCGGGAACAGCCCATGCCTGACGCGGCGGCGCAGGCTCGGTCCACCCTCCGCGCCCTGCGCCGGAGCGTGCCGGGCCTGATCCTGGTGCGTCTGGTCGGGGCCGGCTTCGTGCTGTGGATGGTGGCCACGCTCACCTTCTTCGCCGTGCGGCTGATCCCCGGCGACCCGGCCGAGGCCATCCTCGGCGGTCCGGGTTCGCAGACCTCGCCGGCGGCGCTCGCCGCGGTGCGCGCCGAGTACGGCCTCGACCTGCCCGTGTTCACGCAGTACCTGGCGCAGCTCGGCCGGCTCGTCACCGGCGACCTGGGCCGCTCGTACGCGTTGAACCAGGATGTCGCCCCGCTTCTGGCCGGGCAGCTCGGCGGCACCCTGCTGCTGGCGGTGCTCGCCCTGGCCGTGGCCTGGCTCCTCGCCCTCGTGCTGGCGACCTGGTCGACCCGCGGCGGCCGGTTCGCCTGGTTCCTCGGGTCGGGGCTGGAGATCGTGTCCGCCGCGCTCCCCCATTTCTGGCTGGCGACCGCGCTGATCGTGTTGTTCAGTGTCTGGCTGGGCTGGCTGCCGCCGGTGAGCACGGCCGGGCCCGCCGGGCTGGTGCTGCCGGTGCTGACCCTCGCGGTCCCGCTGGCCGGGTTCCTCGGCCAGATCATGCGGGAGTCCCTGCTCGCCGCACTGGAGTCGCCCTTCGTGCTGTCGGCGCGGGCGCGGGGTGAGGGCGAGCGCGGCATCCGTTGGGTGCACGCGTTGCGCCACGCCGCCCTGCCGGCGATCAGCCTGTCCGGTTGGGCGTTCGGGTCCCTGATCAGCGGCGCGGTGGTGGTCGAGACGATCTTCGCCCGGCCCGGACTCGGACGCACCCTGCTGAACGCCGTGACGGTGCGTGATGTGCCGGTCGTGGTCGGCACCGTGCTGGTCGTGGCGCTCGGCTACATCCTGATGACCCTGCTCACCGACCTGGCCCAGCGCCTGGCCGATCCCCGGCTGCGCACCCGATGAGCGACCTGGAGATCCAGGCCGGCCTCGGCCGGTCCGCCCGCGCGCCCCGCCCGGCCCACCCGCCCCGGCGCGGCCGGCGACCCCGGATCGGGGTCGCCGAGACGCTGAGCGGGCTGTTCGCGCTGTTCCTGGTGGCGGCTGCGCTCGCGCCGGCCCTGGTGGCGCCCGGGGACCCGCTCGGGATCGATCCCCTGTCCGCGTTCCAGGCTCCGTCGCTCGTGCACGGGTTCGGCACCGACGAGTCCGGCCGGGACATCTTCACCCGGGTCGTACACGGCACCGGCAGTTCCCTGCTGATCGGCACCCTCGCGACCCTGATCGGGCTGGGCCTCGGACTCGTGCTCGGAACCCTGGCCGGGATGCTCGGCCCGGTCGTCGACTTCACCGTGAACCGGCTGCTCGAGGTGCTGTTCGCCTTTCCGGGGCTGCTGCTGGCGCTGCTGTTCATCCTGGTCTTCGGCCCCGGAGTGGCGAGCGCGACCGTGGCGGTCGGGCTGGCGACGGCGCCCGGGTACGCCCGCATCATCCGGGCCCAGCTCGTCTCGGTGCGCTCGTCCGCGTTCGTCGAGGCGGCCACCGTGCTCGGCCTGGGTCGCGGCCGGATCCTGGCGCGCCACATCCTGCCGAACACCCTCGCTCCCCTGTTCGTGCTCGGCACCCTCGGGATCGGCCAGGCGATCGTCTGGGCCTCCGCCCTCAGTTATCTCGGGCTGGGCGCCACGCCGCCGGCCGCCGAATGGGGCGCCATGCTCTCCGCCGGGCGCACGTACATCGGCTCGGCCTGGTGGATGAGCTTCTTCCCCGGCCTGTTCATCGTGCTCGCCGCGGTGTCGGCCACGGCCCTGGGCCGCGGCATCGACCGCAGGCTGAGGCACGCATGAGCGCGGAGAGCGCGGAGAGCGCGGAGAGCCTGGCACCCGGGCCGGCAGCCGCCCTGCCCGCGACCGCGGCCGCGGCCGCGCCGATCGTGCCGGTCGTGCGCGTGCGCAACCTGAGCGTGGGGTTCGGCCCGGAACCGGGCGCATCGCCGGTGGTGGAGGGCATCTCGTTCGACGTCGCGCCGGGCGAGTGCCTGGCCCTGGTGGGCGAGTCCGGTTCCGGCAAGTCCGTCACCGCGCGCAGCCTGCTCGGCCTCGCCGGGGACACCGCCTGGCTGCGCGCCGACGAGCTGACTCTCGGCGCGTCCGGCGTGCTGGAAATCTCGGAGGCCGCGTGGCGGTGCCGGCGCGGACGCGACGTGGGCCTGGTGTTGCAGGACGCCCTGGTGTCCCTGGACCCGCTGCGCCCGGTGGGCCGGGAGATCGCCGACTCGCTCCGGCTGCACACCCGGCTGGGCGCCGCGGCCCGCCATGCGCGCGTGCTCGAGCTGCTGGCACGCGTGGGGCTGCCCGACGGGGAGAACCAAGCCCGGAAACGCTCAGGGGAGCTGTCGGGAGGCCAGCGCCAGCGCGCCCTGATCGCGGCCGCGATCGCCCTCGACCCGCCGTTCCTGATCGCCGACGAGCCGACGACCGCCCTCGACGTGACCGTGCAGGCCCAGATCCTGGACCTCCTGGCCGACCTGAAACGCCGGGGCACCGGGATCCTCCTGATCAGCCACGACCTCGCCGTGGTGGGCCGCATCGCCGACCGGATCGCGGTCCTCTCCGAGGGACGCATCGTCGAGCAGGGGCCGACCGCCGCGGTTCTGGCCGCGCCGGAGGATCCGGTCACCCGGCGGATGCTGGCGGCCGTCCCCGTGGACAAACCACGCGGCCTGCGCCTGACCGCGCAGCTGGCCCCGGCTCTGACCGCGCAGCTGGCCCTGCGCGACGCGGAGCCGGCCCGGGCGGTCGACGCCGAAGCCGGGGCGCACCCGGCCGCTCCCGCCGCGGCCAGAGAGGTCGTGCTCGAGGCCACCGGGCTGGTCAAGCGGTTCACCCGTCCCGACGGCAGCGTTCAGGCCGCCGTCGACGACGTGTCGTTCCGGCTGGAACGGGGAACGACCCTCGGCATCGTCGGTGAGTCCGGTTCGGGCAAGACCACCCTGGCCCGGCTCGTGCTGGCGCTCGCCCGGCCGGACGCGGGCGAGGTGCGAGTGCTCGGCGAGCCGTTCAGCGTCGCCGGCGAGAGAGCCGGCGCCGAGAAGGCGCGGCGGCTGCTGCGCCCCCAGTTGGGCGCGGTCTACCAGGATGCGCTCAGTTCCTTCGACCCCCGGCTCACGGTCGGCGACGTGCTGCGGGACGCAGTAGGCGGCAGGACCGGCGGCACGACCGTCGGCACGACCGTCGACACGACCGTCGACACGACCGTCGACACGACCGTCGACACGACCGTCGACACGACCGGCGCCGGCCGGTCCCGCGGTCGCGACGGCCTCCGATCCCGCGGCGGATCGGTCGACAGGTCCGATGCCGCCGGCCGGCGCATCCGGGAGCTGTTGGACGCCGTGGGCCTGCCCGCGAGCCTGCTCACCCGGCGGCCGCTGTCCCTCTCCGGCGGGCAGCGCCAGCGGGTGGGCATCGCCCGGGCGCTGGCCTCCGAGCCGCAGATCCTGATCTGCGACGAACCCGTCTCCTCGCTCGACGTCACGGTGCAGGCCCAGGTGCTCGACCTGCTCGACGACCTGCAACGGGACCTCGGCCTCAGCGTGCTGTTCATCTCCCATGACCTCGGGGTGATCCAGCACGTCAGCGACCGGGTGGCCGTGATGCGGGACGGCCGGATCGTCGAATCGGGCGCGGCCGGACAGGTCTTCGGGGCGCCGCAGCATCCGTACACCCGGGCCCTGCTGGGCGCGGTCCCCCGCCTCGGCTAGCCGGACTCCACGACCCCGCGCTCGTGGCGCAGGTTGTGGCCCGCGGCGCAGGTTCGAGCCTGCGCCCGCGGGAATAACCTGCGCCGCGAGCGGCCGGGGGGACGGACGGACGGGCGGCGACCGTGTCTACGACAGGAGCGCGACCGGGGATTCCGCCTCGCCGCGCCAGGCTTCGACGCCTTCCCTGATCGCGAAGCCGGCGATCACGAGTGCCGCGAGCGAGTCCGCCCAGGCCCAGCCCAGCAGCGTGTTCAGCACCAGCCCGAGCAGCACCGACCCGGACAGCCACGCGCACAGCAGCAGCTGCCGGGAGTCCGCCAGCACGCTCTTCGAGCCGAGCTCGGTCCCGGCCCGGCGTTCCACGCCCGCCACTCCCGGCATGATCACCAGGCTCAGGCAGGCGATCACGATGCCCACCGGGCTGGGCTCGGCCTCGATCACCCCGATGAGGCCGAGGCCGGCGTTCAGGATGACGTAGCCGGCCAGGGCGAAGAAAGCGACCGCGATGGCGCGGAGGGCAGGTTTCTGCCACCGGTCGGGGTCGCGGCGCGAGAACTGCCAGGCGATGACCGCGGCGGAGAGCACTTCGATCACGGAATCCAGGCCGAATGCGACCAGCGCGGTCGAGGATGCCGCGGCACCGGCCGCGATCGACACGACCGCCTCGAGCACGTTGTAGCCGATCGTGAAGCCGACGATCAGGCGCACCTTGCGGCGCAGCGCCGTGCGGCGGGCATCCGTGAGCGTGCGCGGGCCGGCCAGGGCGTCGCCATCCGGCGTGCCGTCAGGCCTCGTGTCGTCATCATTTGGACCGGTCACGGTACCCCTCTCCGCCTCCAATCCTGCCACTCGCCGACCGACCGGGGGCGGCTCCCAAACGCCGGGCTGGGCCCGGAATCGGTCTGGAACGGGACATCCGGTAAGTTAGGTACCGCCCAATACTCAGGCACTTCACCACCGACACGGTGCCGCAGATACGAATCGGAGAAACATGACCGCCGCCAGCGTTCCGGAAAAACCTGCCCTCGAAGGGCTCGAAACCAAGTGGGGCGGCTCCTGGGAAGACGCGGGCACCTACCGGTTCGACCGGGGTTCGGCCACGCGCGCGAACATCTTCTCCATCGACACCCCGCCGCCGACCGCCTCCGGGTCGCTGCACATCGGGCACGTCTTCTCCTACACGCACACGGATGTCATCGCCCGCTTCCAGCGCATGCGCGGCAAGAGCGTCTTCTACCCGATGGGCTGGGACGACAACGGCCTGCCCACCGAACGCCGGGTGCAGAACTACTACGGCGTGCGCTGCGACCCGTCCCTGCCCTACGTCGATGACTTCACCGCGCCGTTCGAGGGCGGCGACGGCAAGAGCACCAAGGCCGCCGACCAGCTGCCGATCAGCCGCCGCAACTTCATCGAGCTGTGCGAACGCCTCACCATCGAAGACGAGAAGCAGTTCGAGGCCGTCTGGCGCATGCTCGGCCTCAGCGTCGACTGGACCCAGACCTACCGCACGATCGGCAACGACTCCCTCGTCACCTCCCAGTCGGCGTTCATCGGCAACATCGAGCGCGGCGAGGCCTACCAGGCCATGGCCCCCACGCTGTGGGACGTCACCTTCCGCACCGCGGTCGCCCAGGCCGAGCTCGAGGACAAGGAGATGCCCGCGTCCTACCACCGAGTCTCCTTCGCCCAGCCCGGCGGCGGCGCGATCGAGATCGAGACCACCCGCCCGGAACTGCTGCCCGCCTGCGTGGCCCTCGTGGCGCATCCGGACGACGAGCGCTACAAGGCCCTGTTCGGCTCAACCGTTCGCACGCCGCTGTTCGACGTGGAGGTGCCGATCCTGGCCCACCACCTCGCGCAGAAGGACAAGGGCAGCGGAATCGCCATGATCTGCACGTTCGGCGACGTGACCGACGTGATCTGGTGGCGTGAACTGGACCTCCCCAACCGCGCCATCATGGGCTTCGACGGCCGCATCATCGCCGAGGCGCCCGAAGCGATCACGAGCGAGGCCGGGCGGGCCGCATACGCGCAGCTGGCCGGCAAGACCGTCTTCTCCGCCAAGGCGGCCGTGGTCGACCTGCTCCGCACCAGCGGCGACCTGATCGGCGAACCGCGCTCGATCGTGCACCCGGTCAAGTTCTTCGAGAAGGGCGACAAACCGCTCGAAATCGTCTCCACCCGCCAGTGGTACATCCGCAACGGCGCCCGCGACGAGAAGCTGCGCGCCCGCCTGATCACGCACGGCAGCGACCTGCAGTGGCACCCGGAATTCATGCGCGTGCGCTACGAGAACTGGGTCAACGGCCTCACCGGCGACTGGCTCGTCTCCCGCCAGCGGTTCTTCGGCGTTCCGCTGCCGATCTGGTACCCGCTGGATGCCGACGCGAACCCGCTTTTCGACCAGCCCATCGTCGCCACCCGCGAGATGCTCCCGGTCGACCCGTCCTCCGACACCGCCCCCGGCTACGAGGCCGGGCAGCGCGGCCAGGCGAACGGTTTCGTCGGCGAGGTCGACGTGATGGACACCTGGGCGACCTCCTCCCTCACCCCGCAGCTGGCCGGCGGCTGGGAGCGCGACCCCGAACTGTTCGAACTCGTCTACCCGTACTCGCTGCGCCCGCAGGGCCAGGACATCATCCGCACCTGGCTGTTCTCCACCCTGCTTCGCGCCGAACTCGAACACGGCGTCTCGCCGTGGCAGCACGCGGCCCTGTCCGGCTTCATCGTGGACCCCGATCGCAAGAAGATGTCCAAGTCCAAGGGCAACGTCGTCACCCCGGCGGACATGCTCGAGCAGCACGGTTCGGATGCCGTGCGTTACTGGGCCGCGTCGTCGCGCCTCGGCACCGACGCCGCGTTCGACCCCAAGAACCCGACCCAGATCAAGATCGGCCGCCGCCTGGCGATCAAGATCCTGAACGCGTCGAAGTTCATCCTCGGCTTCGACGGCGGCGCGGAGGCCCCCGTCAGCGAGCCGCTCGACCAGAGCATGCTCGCCCGGCTAAGCGTCGTGGTCGGCCAGGCCACCGCCGCGTTCGAGGGCTACGACCACGCCCGGGCGCTGGAACTGACCGAGAGCTTCTTCTGGACGTTCTGCGACGACTACCTCGAGCTGGTCAAGGAGCGCGCCTACGGCGAGGCCGGTCCCGGCCAGGCATCGGCGGTCGCCGCCCTCCGCACCGCGCTGTCCACCCTGCTGCGCCTGTTCGCCCCGTTCGTGCCGTTCGCGACCGAGGAAGCCTGGTCCTGGTCCACCGAAGACTCGATCCACCACGCGGCCTGGCCCGTCCAGTCCGAGCTCAGCGGAGGGCAGGGCGGCAACGTCGCTCTGCTGGACCTGTCCAGCCGGGCGCTCACCGGCATCCGCCGCGCAAAAACCGATGCGAAGGCTTCCCAGAAAACGGACGTCGAATCTGCTGTAATTAGCGGTACGGCTGCAGAGATTGCCCTGCTCAGGCAGGCTGCCGCCGATCTGAGTGCCGTTGGCCGTATCTCGGAGTTGGTTTTTATTGAAGGCAGCGAATTGGCTGTCACCGACATCGTGCTCGCCACGGTGCCGGAGAACTAGGAGAACCGAATGTCAATCAAGGTACGCGCGCTCGGCGACAAGGACTTTTTTTCGTGGCTGGGACTCTTCGAGGGCTACAGCGAGTTCTACAAGTGCGAACTGACTGACCAGAAAGCGCTCCAGGTCTGGAGCTGGATCATCGACAAGAACGAGTCGCTCACCGGCGCCGTTGCCGTCGACGACGACGGCGAGTTCGTCGGATTCGCCCACTACCGCGAGGTTCCGAACACCCTGACCGCCACCCGCGGCCTGTTCCTCGACGACCTGTTCGTGGTGCCGGAATCCCGCAGCACGGGCATCGGCCGGGCCCTGATCGAGTTCGCCAAGGAGTACGCCGCGGCGCACCGCCTGACCACGGTGCAGTGGCTGACCGCCGCCGACAACGAGACCGCGCAACGCCTGTACGACGACGTGGCCACCCGCACCGACTGGGTCACCTACGAGATCGAGCTCTAACATGCAGATGGGAACACGCTGGCCGCTGGGCGGCCCGATGCCCGCACGGCTGCCCCATGTGGTCGAGATCGCCGTCAGGGCGGTCGAGGAAGATCTCACGGCCCTGGCGGAGGACACGCAAGCCTGGCGCTGGACGCTGACCTGGCTCGAGGGCAACCCCGTGCTGGAGCTGGACGACGGCACGGTCATCCGTTACAACCCGGCCGAGGACAGCGCCACGATCACCCAACCGGCGATCGCCCTCGAAGACGAGGACGACTGGATCTAGGCTCTGCTGGCCCTGGCCTGGCTCTGGCCTGGCCGACTCCGCCGAGCCGTGAGAAGCGCCCCTTAAAATTCGGAAAACGGGGGCGCTACTCACGGTTCGGCGGAGGGTTTTCTGCCGCTACTTGCGGGCGACGACCTCTCCGTGCGGGATGCCGAACCAGCCGTCCGGGTCCCCGGCCCACTGGAGCCAGGCGGCCTTCATCTTGTTCAGGTCGGCGAGGTCGGCGGCCCCCACCTCGATGGCGTGTGCGGCGAAGGCGGATTCCGTCACGCGGTCGGCCCAGGACCCGCCCCACCACTCACGTTCCACATCCGAGGCGAAGCACCAGATGGATGCCGAGCTCGTCACCGCGCCGAACCCCGCCTGGCGCGCCCACGCCTTCAGGGAACGCCCGGCGTCGGGGTCGCCGCCATTGGAGTAGTGCACGTCCCGGTACGCCGTCAGCCACAGCGAGAGCCCCTGCAGCTTCGGGTGGTACATCACGCCCCCGTAATCGGCGTCGCGGCCGGCGAAGACTCCGCCCGGCTTCAACACCCGGCGGAACTCCCGAAGCGCGGCAACCGGGTTGGCCAGGTGCTGCAGCACCTGGTGCGCGTGCACGATGTCGAAGCTCTCGTCGGGGAAATCGAGCGCGCAGGCGTCGCCGACGTGGAAGGAGGCGTTCCGCACGCCCTCGTCGAAGGCGAGTCCCGCGGCATGACGCACGATCTGCTCCGACGCGTCGATGCCGGTGACCTGCCCGGGATACAGCCGGCGCGCCAGGTCGACCGTGACCGTGCCGGGGCCGCAACCCACGTCGAGCAGGGACCGGCCGGGCGACAGGTGCGGAACCAGGTAGGCCGCCGAATTCGCCACGGTGCGCCAGGTGTGCGAGCGCAGCACGCTCTCGTGGTGCCCGTGCGTGTACTGCTCTCGCTGCGCGGTCTCTTGGCGGTCCGGCTCGTCGGTCATGAACAGATCCTATTCGCGCGGGGGCAACCGGTGTGGCAGGGTGAGCGGATGAACCCCTTCTTCAGCCCCAGCACGCTGGCCTACGAGCTGCCCCCGTTCGGGCTGATCCGGGAGGAGCACTACCGGCCCGCTTTCCTGCAGGGAATGGCGGAGCAGATCCTCGAGGTTGCGGCGATCTGCGGGGTTCCGGATGCGCCCACGTTCGACAACACCATGGTGCCGCTCGAACTTAGCGGGCAACTGCTCACCCGGGTGGCGGCGGTGTTCTTCAACCGCAGCTCGTCGGACTCGAACCAGCTGACCGACGCGCTCGAGGAGGAGCTGGCGCCGTTGCTGGCCGCGCACGCGGACGCCATCCGTCTGAACCCGGAGCTCTTCGCTCGGGTGGCCGCCCTGCACGCGCAGCTGGACCGGTTGCAGCTGGACGCGGAATCGCGCTACCTGGTCGAGCGATACCACACGGAGTTCACGCTCGCCGGCGCGGGCCTGACCGACGCCGCCAAGGCCGAGCTGCGGGACTACAACGCACGGCTCTCCACGGCGACCACCCGGTTCGAGAAGAACCTGCTGGCCGACACCAACGATTTGGCCCTCGTGCTCGAGAACGTCGCCGAGCTCGACGGCCTCACCGCCGGGCAGATTTCGGCCGCGGCGGAGGCTGCGACGGAGCGCGGGCTGCCGGGCCGGTACGTGATCACCCTCGTGCTGCCGACCGGTCACCCGTATCTGGCTCAGCTCACGAACCGCGGCGTGCGGGAGCGGCTGCTGGCGGCCTCGCGGTCCCGCGGCATCCGTGGCGGCGACCACGACAATCGCGAGCTGGTGCTGTCGATCGCCCGGCTCCGCGCCGAACGCGACCGGCTGCTCGGCTTCGACAGCCACGCGGCCGCGGTGACCGCCGACCAGACCGCGAAGACGCCGCAGGCCATCGCCGACCTGCTCGGGCGCCTGGCACCCGCTGCGTCCCGTAACGCCCTGGTCGAGCAGGCCGACTTGCAGGCCCGGATCGACCAGGACGGCGGCGGTTTCGAGCTCGCCGCGTGGGACTGGGCGTTCTATACCGAACAGGTGCGCCGGGCCCGGTATCATGTGGACACCGCGGCCATGCGGCCCTATTTCGAGCTCGAGCGGGTGCTGCGCGACGGCGTGTTCTACGCGGCGAGCCGGTTGTACGGGGTCACGTTCACCGAGCGCCCCGACCTAGTCGCCTGGCATCCGGAGGCCCGCGTGTTCGAGGTGACTGAGGCCGACGGCTCCCCCGTCGGCCTGTACATCGGCGACTTCTACACCCGCGACTCCAAGCGGGGCGGCGCGTGGATGAACTCGCTGGTCTCGCAGTCGGCGCTCCTGGACTCGTCGGCGGTGGTCTGCAACAACCTGAACGTGCCCCGGCCGGCCGCGGGCGAACCCACCCTGCTCAGCTTCGACGAGGTCACCACCCTGTTCCACGAGTTCGGGCATGCGCTGCACGGGCTGTTCGCGCGGGTCACCTACCCGAAGTTCGCGGGCACGAACGTCTACCGAGACTTCGTCGAATTTCCGAGCCAGGTCAACGAGATGTGGATGCTGTGGCCGGAGGTGCTCGCCCACTACGCCGTTCACCACGAGACCGGTGAGGCCATGCCGCAGGACCTGGTCGACCGGATCCAGGACTCCACCGCCTTCAACGAGGGCTTCTCCACCAGTGAATACCTGGCCGCCGCGCTGCTCGACCAGGCCTGGCACCGGATCGACGCCGACGACACGGTGACGGATGTCGCCGCGTTCGAGGCCGCCGCGCTCACCGCCGCGGGCCTGGACAACCCGGCCGTGCCCACGCGCTACGCCAGCACCTACTTCGCCCACACGTTCGCGGGCGGCTACGACGCCGGCTACTACTCGTACATCTGGAGCGAGGTGCAGGACGCCGACGCCGGGGAATGGTTCGAGGACAACGGCGGGCTCACGCGGGCCAACGGGGATCGGTTTCGCCGTCGATTGCTCGGTGTGGGCGGCAGCGCCGACCCGCTGGCGGCCTACCGGGACTTCCGGGGACGGGACGCGGGCATCCAGCCGCTCCTCGACCGGCGCGGCCTGAACTAGCGGCAGCCGGCCCGGCGCCGGTCCCGGCCCCGGCACCGGCCCCGGCTCCGATCACCCCGCCCGTGAACCAATTCGACGGAGATACTGGCTCTCCTGCTGCATCTGTGGGTCTTTCGGAGCGCCTTAACGGCCGCACGCCGCTTCCTGTCTAGGTTTCTGACTGTCAAGGAAAGAAACTTTATA
>NZ_SOFY01000034.1 GCF_004402595.1 Cryobacterium shii
CGCACCGCCAGCCGCCGCACCCGCCGCGCCCCCCGCGGCGACGCCCCTGGCAGCCGCACCGGCGACCGTTCCACCGCCGCCGGCCCGGCCCGCGGTCGCCCCCGCCGAGACCAGCCTGAATGCCCTCACTCTCGCCAAAGGCATCCTGACCGACCAGCTCAGCAGCCTGCCCAGGCTGCTCGGCCTGCTCGCCGCGGTCGCGTACATCTCCTACCGCATCGGCCGCCGCGCCGGCGGGCGCTAGGCCGTCGGGTGAGCACACCGGAAAGGTTCCACCGCAATGCGTGAGGTCCTGGATCCCCTGCTCGCGGGCTGGCACACCGGCGGCGCCGCCGCGCTCGCCACCGTCGTCCGCACGTTCAAGTCCGCGCCGAGACCGGCGGGAGCGTCGATGCTGGTCTCCGAGGACGGCACCGTCGTCGGCTCGCTGTCCGGCGGGTGCGTCGAAGGCGCCGTCTACGAACTCGGTTCCCAGGTCATCGAGGACGGCCGGCCCGTTCTGGTGCGGTACGGGATCAGCGACGATGACGCGTTCTCAGTCGGCCTCACCTGCGGCGGCATCCTCGATGTCTTCGTCGAACGCGTCAACCGGGAGAGCTTCCCGGAACTGGCCGCGGTGCAGCACGACATTGCCGGCTCCCTGCCGGTGGGAGTCGCGACCGTCATCGAACACCCCGACGCCACCTGGCTGGGCCGGCACCTGATCGTGCGCCCGCACGGCTTCGACGGCGACGTGGGCTCGGAGCATGCCAACCGCGCCATCAGCGATGACGCCCAAGGGCTGCTCGCCGCCGGCCGGAACAGCACGCTCACCTACGGCCCCGATGGCGAGCGGCGCGGCGAAGGAATGCGGGTCTTCTTCAACAGTTACGCCCCCCGCCCGCGAATGCTGGTCTTCGGCGCGATCGACTTCGCGGCGGCACTGGCCCGCCTGGCCGCTTTCCTCGGCTATCGCGTCACCGTGTGCGACGCCCGCGCCGTGTTCGCCACGGCGGCGCGATTCCCCGACGCCGACGAGGTGATCGTCGGTTGGCCGCACCGCTACCTCGCCGAGCAGCTGGCCGCCGGCCTCGTCGACAACCGCACGGTGCTGTGTGTGCTCACCCACGACCCGAAATTCGATGTGCCTCTCCTGGAGGTGGCCTTGCGAAGCGAGCAGTTCGCCTATATCGGTGCGATGGGCTCGCGGCGCACCCACGAGGACCGCCTGGCCCGGCTGCGCGACGCCGGCCTGGACGAGGCGGAACTGGACCGGCTGCACAGCCCGATCGGGCTGGATCTGGGCTCACGGACACCGGAGGAGACGGCCGTGTCGATCGCAGCCGAGATCATTGCCCTGCAGTGGGGTGGCAGCGGTGAGCCGCTCAGCGGTCTGGTCGACCGCATCCATCACGACGACCAGGACGAATCGGTCCCGCCCCTGGCAGCCCCGGCGGCGCCGGAATAGCCTGCGCTATTCGCGCATTCCGAACCGCGCGTGGATCGGGTGCATCCATTTCGGCGCCCACCAGAGGCTCCGTTCGAGGGAGGTCATCACGGCCGGAACCACGATCGTGCGCACCAGGGTGGCGTCCAGGAGCACGGCCACGGCCAGGGCGATTCCGATCTGCTTCATCTGCAGCAGGTCTCCGGTGGCGAAGCCGGCGAAGACGATCACGATGATGAGAGCCGCCGAGGAAATGATCCGACCCGAGCTCTGCAGACCCGTCTCGATGGAACGGCGGGTGCTCTCCCCCTGCTCGTGGTGCTCCTTGATCCGGGCGAGCAGGAACATCTCGTAGTCCATCGCCAGGCCGAACCCGAAAGTCAGCACCAGGGTGAGCACCAGGGGGTCGACGCCGGCTATGGTCGCGGCGTCGAAGTTGAGCAGCCCGGCCAGATTGCCCTCCTGAAAGCCCCAGACCAGGATGCCGACGGATGCCCCCAGGGAGATCACGCTCACCACGAGCGCGGTAAGCGGAATGACCACGGATCCGGTCATCAGGAACAGGAGCACAAACGTGGCGCCGCCGATGATCAGGGCCGCCCAGGGAGCCCCGCGGAGGAGCGAATCGGTGTAGTCGACTGACGCCGCATCCGTTCCGCCGGCCCAGTTGTCGAACGCGGGCCGATCGGCCCTGATTTCGCGGACGACACCGGGCCCCTCGTTCTGGTCGACGCCGACGCGGGACACCCAGTACCCGTTCACCTGGGCCGGGGGCGTGGTCCCGGTGACGTGCGGCAGGGCGGCAACCTCCTCCGTCCAGGCCGCGGCGGAGGCTTCGTCGGTGGCCGCCACCAATTGCACCAGCGGCGCGCTCGCCAGCGGGAAGTGGTCGTTCAGCGCCGTGACGAACTCGTACTGCGTCGAAGCCTTCGGGATCGCGTCCGCGCCGCCGCTGGACACGTTCATGTTCAGGACCGGGCTGCCCAGCAGGAGCAGCACGGCGATGCCGCCCAGGGCCACGAGCGCGGGTGCACGCTGCACCAGACGGGTGAGCCGGGAGAAGACGCCCTCCGGTGGTGCGACGTCGCCGAAGCGGGTCAGGAGCGTGCCCAGGCCTGGAATGCGCGTCAGCACGCCCGGCATCAGCAGCCGCTCGCCGAAGAAGCCGAGCAGCGCCGGCACGAGCACGAGGGCCGTCAGGATCGCGATCAACACCACCGAGACCGCGCCGATGGAGATCGCACGGATGATGGTCGGCTCGAAAACGAGCAGGCCGACCGTGGCGATGGCGAAGGTCAGGCCGGAATAGAGCACGGTGCGGCCGGCCGTGTCGACCGTGACACCGACGGCCTGCAGCATCAGCTCGTGCCGCTCCGTGCGGGTTTGCTCGCCGACCCGCGCGACGAGGAGCCGGAACTCCTCCCGGAATCGGCTGACGATCAGCAGCCCGTAGTCGATGGACAGGCCCAGGCCGATCACGGTGATGACGTTGAGGACCGTGGTGTCGATCTCCATCAGGTGGCTGAACACGAAGAGGGCGCCGAGGGCGCCGGCGATGGAGGCGAGGGCGCCGATCAGCGGGATGCCCGCGGCCAGGAACCCGCCGAAAATGATGAGCATGACGATCAGGGCGATCGGCAACGCGATCAGCTCGCCCTTCTGCAGGTCTGCTTCCGCCACGGCCACGAGCGAATCCATCAGCAACGGGGTGCCGCCGACCTCCGCAACCGCGTCCGGTTCGACCTGCCGAACCTCGTCGGCCGCTGTGCCCAGGCGGCGCTCGACGTCGGTGAGCACCCGATCGCTGGGGTCCCCGTCGGTCGTCGTCATTTCCACGTTCAACAGCAGACCGGTGCCGTCGGGAGCCAGCAGCGGTGCCGCGGCGGGGTTCGGCTGCCCATCGGGAAGCGGCGGGATGGTCAGCGGGTTCACCACCGAGGTGACACCGTCGATCTCGTTCAGGTCCAGGGTGGCCGAGGAGAGGATCCAGACCAGTTCGGGAGCGGACAGGTCGACGCCGTGGATGAGCAGCGACAGGGACTCCGTTTCGTCGGCCGCGGGGTCCTGCAACAGGTCCGCGGCCTGACTGGCCTCGCCCGCGACGGACGGCCCGGCACTGGAGAGTCGCTGGAACAGGCTCTCCCCGGTGACCCCGAACAGCGCGGTCGCCACGCAGGCCCCGATCAGGATCACCCACGCCAGCAGTGCGCTCAGTCGATGGCGGGCTACGAAGACACCGAGAGCGCGAAGCATGGTCGCTAGTCCTCCTGTCAGTGGGCGGCTACCGCCAAAATACTCCCTCGCTCGCCTCCCGGCGGCCCGGCCCCCCGTCTTTCGATACCGAAGACCCGGAGGCCAGGGTGTAAAGTCAGAACTCAGCCCCACATACCCTTGGGGGTATCTTCCGGGTTGGCCTGAACGCTCTCCTGGCCAACCGAAAGGCACCTCATGAAAATCGTCGTCGTTGGTGGAGTCGCAGCCGGCGCCTCCGTGGCCGCGCGCGCCCGTCGTCTGGACGAGTTCGCCGAAATCGTGGTTCTCGAACGGGGCCACCACGTCTCGTTCGCCAATTGTGGTCTGCCCTACCACGTCGGCGAGGTGATCACCGATCGCAGCCGCCTCCTCTTACAGACGCCGGAGAGCCTGCGCGAATCCCTCGACATCGACGTGCGCGTGGGCCATGAGGTCACGGGGATCGACCGCACCTCACAAACCGTGACCATCCGCGAGGTCGACAGCGGACGCGAATACGTCGAAAGCTACGACGCCCTCGCGTTATGCCCTGGCGCCGAGCCGTTGCGGCCTCCCCTGCCCGGCATCGACCTGGCCGGCGTGCACGTTCTGCGCCGGATCGGCGACATGGATTCCATTAAAGCTCAGCTCGATTCCGCCCTCGTCCAGACCAAGCTGGGCGCCCGCGGCCCGGTTCGCACCGTTGTGATCGGCGCCGGGTACATCGGGCTGGAGATGGCCGAGAACCTCAAGCACCGCGGCGCCGTCGTCGACGTCGTCGAGATGAGCGACCAGATTCTGCCCCCGCTCGACCACGAGATGTCGGTTCCGGTGGAACACCACATCCGCAGCCGGGGCATCACCCTGCACCTGTCCACCGCCGCCGCCGCTTTCACCGCCCGCACAGGCGGGGGGCTGAACGTGGAACTGACCGACGGCAGCGTCCTCGAAGCCGACCTTGTCATCCTCTCGGCCGGGGTGCGGCCGAACACCGCCCTCGCGACAGCGGCCGGGCTGGACATCGGTCCGCGCGGCGGAATCACCGTCGACACCCACATGCAGACCTCCGACCCGCACATCTGGGCGGCCGGCGACTCCGTGGAGACTCCGCACACCGTGCTGCCCGGGCAGTGGCTGGCCCCCCTGGCCGGCCCGGCCAACCGCGAGGCTCGCGTCGCCGCGGAGAACATCTGCGGGCGCACGACCGAATACAAGTCCACCCAGGGCACCTCGATCGTGAAGGTCTTCGACATGGTGGCCGGCGGTACCGGCGCCACCGAGCGGCAGCTCCTCGCCGCCGACCTGCCCTACCGGGCCGTGCACGTGCATCCGTCGGGTCACGCCGGCTACTACCCCGGAACCGCCATGATGCAGCTCAAGGTGCTCTTCGCCCCGGAGACCGGGCGCATTCTCGGCGCTCAGGCCGCTGGCTTCGACGGTGTCGACAAACGCCTCGACGTGCTCGCCACGGCGCTCCGCGCCGGCCTGACCGTCTACGACCTCGAGGAGCTCGAGCTCGCCTACGCCCCGCCGTTCGGCTCGGCGAAAGACCCGGTGAACATGGCCGGGTTCGTCGCCAGCAACGTTCTGCGCGGTGACCTCTCGCTCTGGTACGCCCAGGACTACCCGGCAGCGACGTCAGGCGCGCGCCTGATCGACGTGCGCACGCCCGAGGAGTTCTCGATCTGGCACCTGCCCGGGGCCGAGAACGTACCGCTCGGCACCGTCCGGGAGGCCTGCGAGAACTGGGATCGGTCGACTCCCCTGCGCCTGTACTGCGCGGTCGGGTTCCGCAGCTACCTCGGCTACCGGGCACTCGTGCAGCGGGGCTTCACGGATGTCGCGACCCTCTCCGGCGGCTCGGACACCTTCCGGTCCTGGCACGAGGTGAAGCCTGAAAGCGACGAACCACCCCTGCCGATGACCTCGTATGCCGAGTCGGTCGACATCGTCGCCGCAGCGGCGGCGACCGCGGCCCTGGCCCAGGGCACGGGCGTGCGCGTGGATCTGGATTGCTCCGGCCTGGCCTGCCCCGGCCCGATCATGAAACTCTCCGAGAACATTCGGTCGCTGACCCCGGGAGACGAGATCGTCGTACACGTCTCCGACCCGGGCTTCGCCAACGATGCCCCGGCCTGGGCCAAACGAAACGGCCACCAGCTGCTGGCGATCGAACCAGAGGGACCAGGCTACGTCGCCACGATGCGGAAGGGCGGAGCGGTCGTCGCGACCGCCCAGAACGTGGGTGTTCCGGCGGAGAAGAAGCCCGGAAAGACCTCATTCGTGGTGTTCTCCGGCGACCTCGACAAGGTCCTGGCCGCCTTCATCATCGCCAACGGTGCGATCGCCATGGGCGACGAGGTGTCGATGTTCTTCACGTTCTGGGGCCTGAACTCGTTGCGACGTCCGGACGCGCCCAAGCGCGACCGCAAACTGATGGACAAGATGTTCGCCACGATGATGCCTGCCGGCGCCGGCAGCATGCCCCTCTCGCAGATGAACATGCTCGGCGCCGGCGCCGCTCTGATCAAGAAGGTCATGAAGGACAACTCGGTCGCCTCCCTGCCGGACATGATCTCATCGGCCCAGGCCGGTGGGGCCCGCCTCATCGCCTGCACCATGACGATGGACCTACTGGGCATCGCCCCGTCGGACCTGATGGAGGGCGTGGAGCTCGGCGGCGTGGCGACATTCCTCGGTGAAGCCTCAGACTCGACCACGACGCTGTTCATCTAGCCCGGGTACGTGACGGTGAGGGGCCCGCCCGGTCTCCTCACCGTCAGCCCCGTGGAATGGGGGTTCAGGGAGCCTCGTCCACGATCCCGATGAAGCGGCTGCCGATGCCGTCGACCTCCGTGCGGCTGAGCCCGGCCGCCGCATCCGGGAGCTCATCGGAGCCATGAAAGTCGCAGGTGAGGTATGTGAACTCGGGCCACCACTTTTTCGGGCGTGCGGCCTCGGTGTACCCACAGACAGCGCACCGGAGTTCCACCCAGACCGGTTTCTTGCCGGTGCGGTTGGCCCGCGACTGCACCAGCCAGGCGGGAGGGTTGCGCTCGATCTCGGCAAGTTCAGCCTCGGACATCCGCGCCGGGAGTTCGTGGCGGTGTGCCATCTCGAGCGGGATGTCAAGGCGCAGGGCAGCCATTCGTCTCGTAATCATGTCGATTAAGAATAGGCGCTGGCCGGTGTCCGTGTCCCCCGGGCCGGGTATCCTCAGGCGCAAGGGGTCCGGCGCAAACCTGGGAGGGTGAGATGACCACCACACCGACTCGGCCGACGCACGAGAGCCAGCGAATGTCGACGGCCAGCCGAACAGCGCTCATCATCGGGTTGTCCCTGATCGCCGTTGCGACGGTGCTGGGCGTGATCCTGGTCGCTACCCTGCTCCGCGGCACCGTGGGCGGGTCGTTCGAGAGCGCCCGGAACGTGGAGGCGGGGGCCCGGGTGCTCGCCGACGTGCCGAACGCGTCGATCGACCTCCGACCCAGCACGGACGGCCAGGTGCACGTGGACGCCCGCGGAACCTACTTCGGTGCGACGCCCACGCTGTCCGTGACGACGTCCGATGATGTCACGACCATCACCGGGGGCTGCCCGAGGCAGTGGTTCGGTTACTGCTCCCTGCAGCTGAAGGTGACGATGCCGGCTTCACTGCCACTCACCGTGACCTCCCAGAACGGCGGGCTTTCGGCCTCCGGGCTGACCGGCTCGCAGAAACTCGTCACCACGAACGGCGGGATCCAGATGACCGGGACCCGCGGCGACGTCGAGTTGATCACGACCAATGGCGCGATCCGGGTGCTGGAGTCCGCCTCGCGCCGTGTGAACGCCACCACGACCAACGGGAAAGTCGAACTGGACTTCGCCGCACCGCCGTCCGCGGTCGTGGCCCGGAGCACGAACGGCACGGTCACGGTGCGTGTTCCGGGTGACGACACGACCTACGCCGTCGACGCGCACACGACCAACGGCACGATCGAGAGCGGTTCGGTGCCCACCGATCCCTCGTCACGGCGCACCATCACGGCGTCCACCACCAACGGGAACGTGACGATCAGTCGGCGTTGACCGGCCGCGACTGACCGGTCGTGAAAGACTGGGACCATGTCTGACGCCCCCTCCCCCCTCGGCCTGCTCCTCGACGTGGACGGGCCCATCGCCAGCCCGGTCACCCGCACCGTCGCCACCCCGAGCATCATCACGGACCTGATCCTCCTGGCCCGCGCCAACGTGCCGATCGCGTTCATCACCGGCCGTTCGGTCGCCTTCATTCGGGATGAGGTGGTTTTGCCGCTCCGCGCCGCCGGCCTGCCCGAGACCATGCGCATGTACGGCGTCTGCGAGAAGGGCGCCGTCTGGTTCCCCATCACCGCCGCCGGCATCGGTGAGGTCGTCGTCGACGACAGCGTTACGCTGCCCACCCCGGCGGTCGAGGGCATCCGCGCTCTCGTCGCCGACCGATTCAGCGACACCATGTTCTTCGACGAGACCAAGCAGGCCATGGTTTCGGTCGAACAGCGCACGGATGCCGACCACGCCGCCTACCAGGTCGCGGCCGCGGACTTCAACGAGGCCGCGTTCACCCTGCTCACCGGGCTGGGGCTGGGCATCCGTTTCGGCGGACGGGTCCACCCGGACGCGCACGGTGCCGTGCCATTCCGGATCGACCCGACGATCATCTCGACGGACATCGAGTCCGTCACCCTCGACAAGGACCACGGCGCCAGGCGGGCACTGGACTTCTTCTCGGTTTCCGGCCCGCTCCCCCGGGTCTGGCGCTCGGTCGGGGATTCCCGCAGCGACTACCTGATGGCCGATCACCTGCACGCCGCCGGCTACGACGTCTCCCATGTGGACGTGCGGCCCGCGGACGGCATCCTCGAGCGGCCCTACCCGGTGATCGTGGAGGGTGACCTCGTCCACGACGCGGCCGGAGCACAGTTCCTCGGCTCCTGGGTGGACCGGCTCGGGCTGCGCTGAGCGCTGCTCCGAACGGGCTAGTCCACGCTGAAGCGGATACCGTCCTGCAGGCGGCTCCGCAGCTCGAAGACCTTCTCGAAACTGCCGCGTTCCATGCCGGGCAGGCCTTCCCGCAGCAGGCCGATCAGGCGGGACCTCGGCACGGTGACCACGGTCGGGCGGCGCCCGCGCCCCGGCACGATGAGCGGGTCCGCCAGTGCGTCGTCGGGCAGCGCGACCACGAGGGCGGTGAACTTGACCCGCAGCTGCTTGGATAGAGCGCGTGCGGCCGCCTCGAAGTCCTGAATCGGAGTGTCGCCCGGTCCGAGGGCGTCGCCGACGAGCTCCCCGCGGCGCAGCTGCACCGGGCCGCCCCAGTCCTCGGACAGGACAGCGAACAGCCCCGCCGGACCGAGCACGACGTGGTCCACCTTGGCTCCGGACAATCCCGCGGCCACGTCATGCCAGGCAGTGAAGCCGATACCGAGGGCGGAAACGAGCTGCGCCGTGGACTCCTCGGCCAGCGCCTTGGCGAGGAAGTGGCGGATCTCCCGCGGCGCCGAGCGGATCAGGGCCGGGGCGTAGGGATCGTCGATGGAGGTGCCGCGTCCGGCCCACTCGCGGAGCAGATCCAGGTAACGCTGTCGAGCGAGGCCGCCGGGGTGGCCGTACATCCGGGCGCGCAGCCCGGTGCGGGTGGCCTGACCCCGCGGAGCAGCAGAAGACGCGTACACCGTGCTCTCCGGCTCGGCCCCGGAATCGGGGTAGCGCATCCGGTCGTAGGCCGCCCGGGCGTCCGGGGTCCCCACGCGTTCCCAGGCCACCTGGCCCCGGTGGAACGCAGCGGCGTCTCCCCCGACATCCGGATGCGTGCGGCGCAGGAGCCCGCGATAGGCGCGCCGCAACTCGTCGTCGCTCGCGGTGGGGCTGACGCCCAGCACCTCGTAGGGTGACGCCGCGGCCGGGCTCTCTGACATCCTCGCGGTCTCTTTCAGCGTTGGTGCGGTCGACAGGGTGTGGCCGTGTGGTGCAGTCGGCCGATCGTTCGTCCAGACTACCGATCCTGGCTGGCATATCGCCGGGCGCGCCGGGTGCGCCCGCCGAACGTGGTGACGATTCCGTGCGACGATCAGCGTATGACGACGCACGATCGCAGGATCCACCGCTCGAGCACCCGACTGGTGGCGATGTTCTGCGTCGGGGTGCTCGCCGCCACCGGGATGGGCTTCACCAGCGAAGGGGTGATGGCGCCCATCGTCGGCTGGGCAGCCGCCTGCGTGACCTACGTCACCTGGGTGTGGGCGACGATCGGCCCGATGGACAGCAACCTGACGGCCAGCCACGCGACCAGGGAGGACCCCTCGCGCGGCGTGGCGGACATCCTGATCCTGCTGAGCAGCCTCGGCAGTCTGGGCGCCCTGGTCTTCCTGATGGTCCAAACCCACGCCACCACGGGCACGCAACGGGGCGTCCTGGCGGCGGCGGCCGTGCTGAGCGTGGGCCTGTCCTGGGTGCTGGTGCACACCCTCTTCACCCTGCGTTACGCCTCGCTCTACTATGCGGGCCCCGACGGCGGGGTGGACTTCAACCAGCCGGCCCCGCCGAACTACGGTGACTTCGCCTACCTGGGCTTCACCCTCGGGATGACGTTCCAGGTGTCGGATACGAGCATTCAGGACCACCGCATCCGGATGACGGCGCTCCGTCACGGCCTTCTCTCGTATGTGTTCGGCTCATTCATCCTGGCCACCCTGATCAATCTGGTGGCCGGCCTGCTGCGCTGAGGACGGCCCGCTGGGCTGGGCAGCACGAGAACCGGAGGCCTCCCGGATTCAGCCGAAGAACTCCCGAACCGGCAGCCCGGCCACGCCGACGTCGGCGGCGAAAAGCGATCCGGCCAGCGGGTCCTGTCCGGGGTGAAGGTTTTCCCGGGACGTGGTAATAAAGAGCCGGTCCAGGTGCGGCCCGCCGAACGTGCAGGCGGTCACGTTCTGCGCGGCCACCTCGACGATCTCGTCCAGCCGGCCGGCCGGGCTGTAGCGGTGCACGGCGGATCCGCCGTAGAGAGCCACCCAGACGGCACCCTCGCTGTCCACTGTGAGGCCGTCCGGATAACCGGCGCCCGGCGGAATCTCGACGAAGGTGCGCAACCCCGTGAGCCCGGACTCGCGGCTGTAGTCGAGGACCGAGACCCGGCCGGTGGGGGTGTCATTGAAATAGGCCAGGGACCCGTCCGGGCTCCAGTCCAGCCCGTTGGGAATGCTCAGGTTCGACAGGACCGGGGTCACGGTGCCGTCGGGGTCGAGGCGGTGCAGGATCCCGGCTCCGGGCCGCTGGTCGTAGGCCATGGACCCGCAGTAGACGCGCCCGTCCGGGTCGCAGCGCCGCCACCATCCCACCGACATGGCGGCGATGAATCGTGTCTCCGACGAGGGAGAGCACGTCCCCGGCGAACATGAACACCCAGCGCAGGCCACCCCAGGACTCAGACCAGACCGGCCCTTCGGCGTGGAAGGCGACCGGGTCCGTTCTCTGCTCGGCGAGCACGTCCGCTGCCGGGAATCGCTAGTCGCGGAGGATCTGGACCGGGATCGCCACGGCGAGGGAGACGACCAGCACGCCGCCGATGAAGAGCGGGGCCTGGAGCGTGGGCGCCTCGAAGGCGAACCCGAAGAGCCAGAGGCCGAAGGTGAAGACGGCCATCGAGATGATGAAGTAGATGACGTTCATGGTGGGGGCCCTTTCGAACGGTGCCCACGCAGGTTCGCCGGGCCGATGGTTCGAGCGTACCGGTTCGCGGGGTGGAAACCGGGCCGCGGCCCCGGTTACGCGCCCGGGCGGTCGCCGGCCGGCTCGATCAGTTCCGGCCCGTTTCCCCTGATCGGGGCCACCTCGTGGAACCGGAGTGCGTCTGCGGCGTCGCGGGACGCCGCGACGGCCCCGTCCACGAACGATTGGTCTCCCGGAGTGTGCGGGTCCAGCCACTGGTCCCACCATTCCTCCGCGAGGATGACGGGCATGCGGTCGTGGAGATCGGCCAGCGGACCCCCGGCCGCCTGGGTCAGGATCGTGGCGGACAGCACCCAGCGGGACGGGTCGGTGTCGGAAACGGCCGGGTTGCGCCACCAGGAATAGAGTCCGGCCAGGGCCAGCGGGAGGCCGTCATCCGAGTGGATGAAGTAGGGCGTCTTGACGGCGCCGTCCGTGCGCCACTCGTAGTAGCCGGTGGCCGGCACGAGTGCACGGCGGGAGACGACCGAGTCGGCGAAGGACGCCTTCCCACCGACCGTTTCGGAACGGGCGTTGAACGTCGGGAAGCCGGAGGCCAGCTCGGTGGCGAACGACGGAACCAGCGACCAGCGCGCCGCCTCGAGGCGGCGCACGACGTCGCCGGACTTCGCCGACTCGAGCACGATCGGGATCTGCTCGGTGGGGGCGATGTTCCAGGACGGCTCCGGGAGGTTCTCGCCCTCGTGTTCGACGTCGAACATCGCGGCGAGATCGGACGCCGTATCCGTGATGATGAGGCGACCGCACATAGCGACAGGCTACTACCGACCGGCGACGGAACCGTCCTGCCCGTGGCCCGGCACTGTCCAGCACTGGCCAAATCCGCCCCGCCGGGTGAACATGGAGGAAGGCCATTCCCGACCCGGTGGAGGGGTTCCGATGAACACGACGGCGGCAATCGTCCTGGTGGTCCTCCTTCTGCTCGGTGTGCTCGTTCTACTGATGTCGATGCGGGTGATCAAACAGTACGAGCAGGGCGTGGTGCTGCGCTTCGGACGGTTGATCGGCACCCGGTTGCCCGGGCTGACCTTCATCATTCCGTTCGTCGACGTGCTCCACCGGGTGGCCCTTCGGATCGTGACGCTGCCGATCCAGTCCCAGGGCATCATCACCCAGGACAACGTCAGCGTCGGCGTGTCCGCGGTCGCGTACTACCGGATCGTCGACCCGGTGCGGTCCGTGGTCGCGATCGAGGACGTGAAGGCGGCGATCGACCAGATCGCCCAGACCACACTGCGCAAGGTGGTAGGTCAGCACACGCTCGATGAAACGCTCGCCGAGACGAACGTCCTCAACCTCAACATCCGGGAGATCCTGGACGCGCGCACCCTCGATTGGGGCGTCGAGGTCACACTGGTGGAACTCAAGGACATCCTCCTGCCCGACAGCATGAAGCGCGCCATGGCGAAGCAGGCGGAGGCCCAGCGGGAGAAGCGCGCCAAGATCATCAACGCGCAAGGCGAGTCGCTGGCCGCTGCCGCGCTGGGCGAAGCCAGCGACATCATGATGGCCCACCCGCTGGCACTGCAGTTGCGCAACCTGCAGAGCCTGGTCGAGATCGGCGTGGACAAGAACACCGTTGTCGTGTTCCCCGCTCCCCTGATGAGCACCGTCGGCGAGCTGGGCGACTTCCTCGCCCGGGAGACCAAGGCCGCGGACGCGATCGCCCGGGGCATCCGCTAGCGTCGATTCCGGCGCCGCGGGGCGCGGGATCGAGGGTGGCGGAATGAACGGGCGGAACATGCAGGGTCGGAACGTGCAGGGTCGGGACGAAGCGGATCGGTACAGCGCGGATGTGCTCTCACCCGGGTGGCGGGAGGTCGGCCGTACGATTGTTCCGACTCAGGAAGCGACGCCCGATCTCGTGGTCGAGGAGGTGGCGACCGGCTTCTGCGGCGCCGTGATCCGGATCGAGAAGAAGATCGTCACCCTGGAGGACCGCCACGGAAAACTGCGCTTGTTCCCCCTCGGCGGCGGATTCCTGCTCGACGGCCAGCCGGTCGTCCTCGTCGCCCCCAAGCCGCGGACGCCGCAGGGGCGCGCACGCACGGCCTCCGGCTCGGTGGCGGTGACGGATGCGCCCGCACGGGTGGCCAGGGGCAGCCGCATCTTCGTCGAGGGCCGGCACGACGCCGAACTCGTCGAAAAGGTCTGGGGCGCCGACCTGCGCATCGAGGGGGTGGTGGTCGAGTACATCGAGGGCGTCGACAACCTCGAGGAACTCCTGGCGGAATTCCGTCCCGCTCCCGGGCGGCGGGTCGGGATGCTCGTCGACCATCTGGTCGCGGGGTCCAAGGAGAGCCGGATCGCCCAGGCCGTGGCCAGCGGGCCGCACGGCCGGAATGTGCTCGTGGTCGGGCATCCGTACGTCGACGTCTGGCAGGCCGTGAAGCCGGAGCGCCTCGGCTGGGAGGCGTGGCCGGTGATTCCGCGCACGATCGAGTGGAAGCACGGAATCTGCGAGGCCCTCGGCTGGCCGCACGAGGAGCAGGCGGACATCGCCCGGGCCTGGCAGCGGATTCTCGGACGGGTGAGGTCGTACGCGGACCTCGAACCGCAATTCCTGGGCCGAGTGGAACAGTTGATCGATTTCGTGACCGTTGAATAGTGCAGAGTGCCTCACTTTCTGGCGGATATGTGAAGAAACGTAACGCTTTGGAACCGAATCAGCTGACAATCCGGGCAGGAACGAGCGATGTGGGCTAGAGTTAACTCAGTAGTTGTAGTGCTTGCACGTCTTAAAACGCAGTGACCTCGGTCAGTGCGGCGTATTCCTTTCGGAAGCGGACGACGAATACCGCGACGAACGGCCTCGAAAGTCGGGGCCTTTCTAACACTCCTGGAGGAGTTTCAAAAATGGCAACAGGTACCGTGAAATGGTTCAACGCTGAAAAGGGCTTCGGCTTCATCGCTCCCGACGACGGAAGCGCCGACGTGTTCGCGCACTACTCCGCGATCGCCTCGAACGGCTACAAGTCCCTCGACGAGAACCAGAAGGTCGAGTTCGAGGTAACCCAGGGCCCCAAGGGTCCTCAGGCCGAGAACATCCGCGCCCTCTAAATAGCTGCAAAGCTAAATAGCGCAACTGCTCTTCAGGCTTCACGGCCTTACTGAGCTTCGACAACGCCCCTGCTTCGGCAGGGGCGTTGTCTCGTTAAGCCGGACCCTCCTCAGCCGAGGGAGCCGGCGCCTACTTGACCAGGTCCTGCCAGCCGTCACCGTCGACGTACTCGAAGATCAGGTTGGTCTCGGTGTGCGCCACCGCCGGGTGCTCGGCGAGGTGCTCGAGCACGAAGTCCCGCAGGCCGGAGGCATCCGCCGCGGCCACGTGCAGGAGATAGTCGTCGGCCCCCGCAGTGTGGAACAGGCCGATCACTCCGGGCCAGTGCGGTGCCGCATCCCGGAACTCGTCGATCTGTCCGCGGGCATGCTTGACCAGCCGGATCGAGATCAGCGCCTGCAGAGATGCCCCGAGCGCGGCGAGATCGATGATCGCGCGGTAGCCGCGGATGTGGCCGAGCTGCTGGAGCCGGCGCAGGCGCAGCGACACCGTGGATTCCGCAACCCCGATTTCGGCGGCCAGTGCGGCCCCGGAGGCGCGGGCGTTGATGGACAGCGCACGCAGCAGGGCGCGGTCGACGCGGTCGATTTCGGTTTTCTTCGGTTCCATCGGCTCACTCTTTCGTCACTGAGCAGTTTATGCGACGATCGGCCGGGTTTCGGAAGGGTCTGCAGGCCCTATTGCGGACGAGGACAGAATCTGTTTTCGTCTGAGCATGATGCCAACGACGCCGCACCTGGAAACCATCGCCGTGCACGCCGGGATGGAGGGTGTGACCGAGTCGGGTTCCCATGTGCCGGTGATCGACCTGTCCACAACCAATCCCCTGGCCGGGGTGGAGCGCGGCGGCGACTCCTACGAGAATCTGGCCACCGGCGGCGTCATCGGTGCTGGGGACTCCGCGGTGTACCAGAGGCTCTGGCAGCCCGGCGTGGCCCGGTTCGAGACCGCTCTCTCCGCCCTGGAGGGTACGGAGGGCACCGTCGCCTTCGCCAGCGGGATGGCCGCGCTGGCGGCCGTGCTGATCGCATCCGTCGCCGCCGGCACGCCGCACATCGTGGCTCTGCGTCCGATCTATGGCGGGACGGACCATGTGCTGGCCACCGGTCTGCTCGGCACGACGGTCACCTGGGTCGACGCTGCCGGCGTGGCGGCGGCAATCAGGTCCGACACCGGGCTGGTCATCCTCGAGTCGCCCGCGAACCCCAGCCTGGCCCTGACCGATATCCGGGCCGTGGCGGATGCCGCCGGCCGGGTCCCCGTGCTCGTGGACAACACCTTCGCCACCCCGGTGCTGCAGCGACCGGTGGAGGCGGGCGCGACCCTGGTGCTGCACAGTGCCACCAAGTTCCTCGGCGGCCACGGGGACGTGATGGGCGGCACGGTTTCGGGCCCCGAGGACTGGCTGGTGCGTCTGCGGCAGGTGCGCGCGCTGACCGGCGGCATCCTGCATCCGTTCGCCGCCTACCTGCTGCACCGGGGCCTGCGCACGCTTCCCGTGCGCGTGCGGGCCCAGCAGGCCACCGCTGCAGCCGTCGCCGAGGGCCTCGTTGGCCATCCGGCCCTGGCCCGCGTGCTCTACCCCGGGCTGCCCGGGCAGGACCCGCAGAACCTGATCGGGCGCCAGTGCACGGGTGCCGGGTCGATCATCGCGCTCGACTTCGCCGGCGGGTTCGACGCGGCCGTCCGCTTCACCGAAGCCTGCCGGCTGATCACCCACGCGGTGTCCCTCGGCGGGGTGGATTCGCTGGTGCAGCATCCGGCGTCCCTGACCCACCGCCCGGTCGAGGCCGGGGCGCGACCGGGCGCGGGCATCGTGCGCATCTCGATCGGTCTGGAGCACCCCGACGACCTGCTCGCCGACATCCTGGCTGCACTGGACGTGCCTGCCGCCGTCGACCGGGGCTGCGCGGTCCCGCTGCCCCAGGAGGCCGTCGCCTGAGTTCCCGTTCCGGTCGAGAGTGCCCGCTGCGCGGGTCACTCTCGACCGGAACGGGAACAGTGGGCTCAGCTGCGACCGAGGCGGCGGCGGAGCAGGTCGATCCGGTTCTGCAACTGCGTCACGCTGGCCTGCGCCACGGCGGGACCACCGCACTCGCGCCGGAGTTCCGCGTGCACCATGCCGTGCGGCTCCTGGGCCAGCTTCGACCACATGCCCACCAGGCTCGCCAGCAGGGTGCGCTGTTCCTTCAGCGTGCGGTACAGGGGCGGGGGCTCCTCCGGTGCGATCTCGCCGGTGACCGGGTCCTTGCGACGGTCCGTGGAACGCTTGGCCTGCCGGTGCTGTCGCTGGCGCAGCAACTCGGAGACCTGCTCGGGTTCGAGCAGCCCCGGGATGCCGATGAAGTCGAATTCCTCGTCGGTGCCCGGCTCGGCCAGCTCTCCGAACTCGTCCCCGTTGAACATGACCATGTCGAAGGTGGCCTGGGAGTCGATGGCCTGCCAGGTGAATTCCTCGCCGAGGTCGTCGGAGGCCTTGTCCGCCTTGTTCGCGTCGGCGACCATGGCGTCTTCGGGGTTGTACATCCCGTCTTCGCCGTCATCCCGGTTGCTGCGGTCCAGGGCGTGGTCACGCTCCAGCTCGAGCGCATTCGCCAGGCTGAGCAGGCTCGGCACGTTGGGCAGGAAGATCGACGCCGTCTCGCCTCGACGGCGGGCGCGCACGAACCGGCCGATGGCCTGCGCGAAGAACAGCGGGGTGGATGCGCTGGTCGCGTACACGCCCACGGCCAGACGGGGCACGTCGACGCCCTCGGACACCATCCGCACCGCCACCATCCAGCGCGAAGTGCTGTGCGAGAACTCGTCGATCCGGTCGCTGGACTCCTTCTCGTCGGAGAGCACGACGGTCACCGACTCCCCCGAGATCTCCTGCAGGATGGCCGCGTACGCGCGTGCCATGGTCTGGTCGGTCGCGATCACCAGTCCCCCGGCGTCCGGGATGCCGTGGCGCACCTGGGTCAGCCGCGAGTCCGCGGCGCGCAGAACCGCCGGGATCCACTGGCCGGTGGGTTCCAGGGCGGTGCGCCAGGCCTGGGAGGTGATGTCTTTGGTGTTGCCCTCGCCGAGTTTCGCTTCCATCTCGTCGCCTGCGCGGGTGCGCCATTTCATGTGCCCGGCGTAGACCATGAACATGACCGGGCGCACGACGCCGTCTTCGAGGGCGCGGCCGTAGCCGTAGTTGTAGTCGCTCTGGGACAGACGGATGCCGTGCTCGTCGGGCAGGTAGCTCACGAACGGGATCGGCGAGGTGTCCGAGCGGAACGGAGTGCCGGTCAGCGAGAGCCGGCGGGTGGCCGGTTCGAACGCCTCCCGGATCGCGTCGCCCCAGCTCAGGGCGTCCCCGCCGTGGTGCACCTCGTCCAGGATCACGAGGGTGCGGCTGGACTGCGTGAGTTGCCGGTGCAGCGCGGCCCGACTGGCCACCTGGGCGTAGGTGACGGCGATGCCGTGGTAGTGGTTGCCGTAGCGGCCGTTGGCGTTCTTGAAGTTCGGGTCCAGCCGGATGCCCGCCCGCGCGGCGGCATCCGCCCACTGGCGCTTGAGATGCTCGGTGGGTGCGACCACCGTGATGCTGTCGATCAACCGGCGCGCCTTGAGCTCGGCGGCGAGCCGCAGGGCGAAGGTCGTCTTGCCGGCGCCGGGCGTGGCCGCGGCGAGGAAATCGCGCGGCTGATGCAGGAAATAGGCTTCCAGGGCCTCGGCCTGCCAGGCGCGCAGCTTGCCCGCCGTGCCCCACGCGGCGCGTTCCGGGAAGGACGGTGAGAGGTGTTCGGCTGCACTCGTCCCCTGGGCAGGTCCGAAAGCAGGTGGAGTATTCACTTCATAAGAACTTACCCGTTGCGCCGCGCGTTGCGCGCGCACGGGTCGTCGCTCAGCCGGCGGCCAGCTCCCCCGGGTGGGTGAAACGCCAGCCGGGTCCCGGGTCGCTGATCGTGGTGTCGAGCACCAGGGGGACGCTGACGGTGTCAGCGCCGACGGCGAAGTCGACCGTGCCGACGGGGTCGCCGGCGTCGCCGAGGGTGAGCTTCTCGGCCGTCGGCCGGACGGTGATGGGGGTGTCCGACCAGACGATTGCGGAGGCCTCGCGGTCCGTGACCGCCTGGCTCTCCTGTCCCCACTGAGTGCCGTAGTCGGCGTAGGCCGCGCCCTTGTCCGTCAGCTTGACCTGCCGGAAACCGGGTTCGACGCTGTCGATCAGGTCCGCAATCGACTGGTTCAGCTCGGTGTGGGTGTCCCCGCCGAGCATGACGCCGACCAGGGTGACGGTCTTCCCCCCGACCTTGAACTCGGCCGAGAACAGCAGGCAGGCGCCCGCCTCATCCGTCGTCCCGGTCTTGAGACCCGTGACGCCGTGCTTGCCGAGGAGTTTGTTGGTGTTGGTGACGGTACCGATGACGGGCAGGTCGGCGGTTTTCATCGAGACGATCGAGGCGAGAGCGGGGTTCTCCAGCACCAGCTTGCCGATCTTGACCAGGTCGGCGAGGCTGCTCTTGCTGCCCGGCGACAACCCGCTCGTGTCGGCCACGACGGTGTCGTTCAGGCCGTGCGCGGCGAGCCAGGTTTCCGCGGCGGCCAGGTACGCGTCGACGGATCCGAAGGCCCAGACGGCCAGGGAGATGCTGTAGTTGTTCGCGGAGGGCAGGAGCATGGCCTCGAACGCCTGGCGCTGGCTGAGCACCATGCCGGCGGACACCGGGGCGACCGAACCGTTCTCGGCGACGACCTGATAATAGATGTCCACGTCGTCGTCGGTGAATTTGATGTCGGGTCCGGCCTGCTTGGTGGTGAGGGGCTTCTTCTCGAGCACGACGAGGGAGGTCACCATCTTGGTGATGCTCGCAATCGGCACCGAGCCCTGCTCGCCGGTGGAACCGAGGAGGTCGGGGTAACCGACGGCGCCGATCGCCCCGGCGCCCACGCCCGGCCAGTCCAGCTCGGCGGCGGGCTGGGTCAGTTCCGCGGGCTTGCTCACCTCGACGGCCGCGGCCGGCGCCGGGGCCAGCCCCGTGCCGGAGAGGTAGCCGACACCGGAGAGAAGGACCACAAGACCACCCGCAACGGCGAAACGACGACGGCGGTAGATTTGGCCTCGGGTCATCGTCATCCGTCGATTCTACCCACGACCCCTGTGCCGGACCTGCTATACCCTGACCCGCAGGGCGTAGAGGGCCACGGCACTCGCCGAGGCCACGTTGAGCGAATCGACGCCGTGCAGCATGGGGATTGTGACCACCGTGTCCGCGGCGGAGAGCGCCTGGGTGCTGAGACCGTCACCCTCGGCGCCGAGGATGAGCGCCAGGCGTTCCGGGGCGTCACCGGCGAACTGTTCCAGCGTCACGGCATCGTCGGAGAGCGCCAGGGCGGCCAGGTGGAAACCGGCCTCGTGCAGCAGCGGCGCCGCTGCGGCCCACTCCGGCAGCCGGGTCCACGGCACCTGCAGCACCGTGCCCATGCTCACCCGCACGCTCCGCCGGTACAGTGGATCGGCGCAGCGCGGGGTGATCAGCACGGCGTCGGCACCGAGTCCGGCGACCGAGCGGAAGATGGCGCCCACATTGGTGTGATCGACGATGTCTTCGAGAATCACGATTCTGCGGGCATCCCGGATCACCTCGCTCACGGGAGCGAGGGGCGGGCGGTGCATGGCCGCCAGCGCACCGCGGTGCAGGTTGTACCCCGTGAGCCGTTCCAGCACGGATGCGGCGCCGACGTAGACGGGCACGTCCGGCCAGTCCGCCAGCAGGGGCAGCACGTCGGGCAGCCACTGCTCCTGCAGCAGCACGGAGCGCGGCCGGTGCCCGGCGGCAAGCGCCCGGGTGATCACCTTGCTCGACTCGGCGATGTAGAGGCCACTCGCCGGTTCCGAGACGCGGCGCAGGGCCACATCCGTCAGCCTCGAGTAGTCGGCCAGACCGGGCAGGTCGAGGTCTTCAATGTGAACGATCTGCACAGCGGCGGCGCCTTTCCAGGGGGTGAACCTCTCCAGCCTGCCAGTTCCGTCACCAACTGGAAAACCGGCGAGTTTAGACTCGGGTGTACAAGAGATGGAGCAGCATGAGCACCGAGACGCTTCCGAACGCCGCCGCAGCCGCGACCGCGGCTCATGCCGCGCTCGAATCAGCGCTCGACGCCGTGGCCGCGCTGCTGCGGGGCAAGCGCACCGCGGTGCTGACGGGCGCCGGGGTCAGCACCGATTCCGGTATTCCCGACTACCGAGGCAAGGGCGCCCCCGTGCGCACACCGATGAATTTCCAGACTTTCGTCGGCGACGAACGTGCCCGCAAACGCTACTGGGCCGGCAGCCACCTCGGCTGGCGCCGATTCCGGGAGGCGGAACCCAACCTGGGGCATCGGTCCCTCGCCCGGCTGGAGCAGAGCGGCGCGATCTCGGGGGTCATCACCCAGAACGTCGACGGCCTGCACACCAGGGCCGGGTCCCGGCACGTCGTGGACCTGCACGGCTCCATGGACCTCGTCGTCTGCCTGGACTGCGGTCAGGCGTTCGGCCGGGACAGCATCGCCGCCCGACTCGAGGCGTCCAATCCGGCCCTACTGGTGCCGGAATCGGTGCGATCGGCCCCGGACGGCGACGCGGAGGTCACCGACGTCGACGGTTTCACCGTGCCCGGCTGCACGGTCTGCGGCGGGATGCTCAAGCCCAACGTGGTCTTCTTCGGGGAACTCGTTCCGACCGTGAAATTCACCGAGGCCACCGCCCTGGTCTCCGGGGCCGAGGCGCTGGTCATCGCCGGCTCATCCCTGTTCGTCAACTCCGGCATCCGGCTCCTCGAGCAGGCCCGCCGGCGCAAGCTGCCCATCGTCGTGATCAACCGGGGCGAGACCAAGGGCGACGGGCGCGCCCTGATCAAGCTGGAGGCCGGCACGTCGGAGTCGCTGGCGGGGCTGGCAGTGCGGCTCGGATGACCAGGCTCTCGATCGTGCGCCACGGCCAGACCGAGTGGAACCTTCACACCCGGATCCAGGGCAGCACGGACATCCCGCTGAATTCGACCGGCCGCGCCCAGGCCGCCGAGGCCGGGTTGCGCCTGCGTGCCCACCACTGGGACAGGATTGTCACCAGTCCGCTGGACCGGGCGCATGAGACCGCCCGGATCATCGCCGGGGAGCTGGGACTGCCCGGGCCGGAGGTCATCCCGGCCCTCACCGAACGCCACCACGGCCAAATCGAAGGCCTGACCTTCGCCGAACGCCAGCGTCGCTTTCCCGACGGGGTCGCCGTCCCCGGCCTGGAGACGCGCCAGGCGGTGCTGGACCGGGTGTTGCCGGCTTTCGCTCTGGTGTCCGCCGAGCATCCGGGCGAGTCGGTGCTCGTCATCTGCCACGGCGGAGTGATCGGCACCCTGATCCGGAGCATGACGTCCGGCGAACGACCACGTCAGAACGAGCTCATCGCCAACGGCTCCGTGCACGACTTCGTCTGGCGGGATGGCCGGCTGCATCTCGAGCATTTCGACGCGACCCTGCGCACCGTCGCCGAGAACACGCACTACACGGGCTGAGCCGACTCGGTGCCCGCCTCGGTGCCGATACCGGGCCGAGTGTCGGTTCCGGCCCCGCGGCCGCCGTCGGACGCAAGCCCGGTGAGCAGCGCCAGAAGCTTCCGGGCGGAGTCGTGCCAGGTGAAGCGGGCGGCCTGGCCGAGGGATTTCCCGGAGCGGTCGGCCCACTCGCCCGGCTCGTCGAGCCGCCTCACCGCGGCCGCGAGGGCCTGCGCACTGGTGGGGTCGAAGTACAGCGCGGCGTCGCCGCCGATTTCCCGGAAGATGGGAATGTCGCTCACGACGACCGGGAGGCCGAGCCCCATCGCCTCGACCAGGGGGATGCCGAAGCCTTCGTCCAGGGAGGCGCTGACGAGGGCGGTCGCCGAACGCAGGACATCGACGTACTCCTCGTCGGTCACGCCGTCGTGGAAGACCAGCCGGGCCTTCGGGGCGAGCGCGATCAGGCGTTCCCGCTCCGGCGCCGGGACCCGGCTCATCAGGTGCAGCTCGTGCTCCGGCAGCTCCGCCGCGGCCCGGACGAGGGTGTCGACGTTCTTGTAGGGCATGAACGAGCCCATGTACACGAGCCGGCCGGTGGCCGGCGTGCGGCGGCGTTCCGGCGCGGCCGTGAGTGCGCCGGCGGCGTTGGGGATCACGGTGATCGGCCGACGGGTCAGGCGGTGTTCCAAGATCAGGTCGCGGGTGGTCGCGGAGACCGTCACGACCCCGTCTGCGCGGTTCAGGAGCATCCGTTGCGGCCACCAGGACAGGTGGTACAGGCGCCAGAGCACGCGCACGAAGGCCGGGAGGTCTCGCGGCGGGGTGGGATTGCGGTAGTAGATCAGGTCGTGCACGGTCAGGATCAGGTGGTATCGCCGCCCCCAGGACCCCATCGTTTGCATGGGGCTGAACACGACGCCCGGCTGGAGCCGGTTGAGCTGCCGGGCGAGGAACGGTTCACGGATGCTGGTGGGCGCGCTCACGAGCTGCCAGGGTAGGTCGGGCAGCAGGTCGAGTTGCCGGTGGTCGTTGATGAGCATTGTCACCGGGTGCAGTTTGCCCAGTTCGGTGACCAGGCCGGCCGTGTAGCGGCTGATGCCGTCGTGTCGGTCGAACCGGGTGTAGCGGCAGTCGAAGAGGATTCTCATGCCGGGTTCCGCTCGCTCAGGAACCCGCGCAGCGCGTCGGCCGCCTGGGCCGGCACCTCGTAGTGGATGAGGTGTCCCACCCCGGGGATCACGTGCAGGGTCGCATCCGGGAACAGTCTCTGCAGGCGGTGCTGGGCCGCGACCGGCGTGATGTCGTCCTTCTCCGCGGCGATGAGCAGGGTCGGCTGGCGGATCCGGGCGGCGAACTCGCTGACATCGGCGCCGACGGAGGCGGTGAACGCCTCCAGCACGACGCGCCGGTCCGCGAAGGCGGAGAAGTACCGGTCGTGCTGGTCGTGGATCCAGCGACGGAGCCCGCGGTCCCCGGTCTTCGCCATCGTCACGCTCATCACCCGGACGATCAGCCGGTTGCGCAGCAGGGCGAAGCCGAGCCGCTCCGGCAACCGTGCCCCCGCCCAGTAGTAGAACACGGCCAGTCGGGTGAGGATGCCCCGCGGTCCGGCCAGCGCCGGGGCGGCGATGGGATTGACCAGCACCACCTCGTCCGCAGGCAGTCCGCCGGCGACGGACGCGGCCACGACGATGGACCCGAAGGAGTGCCCGAGCACAACGACCCGCCCGGTCGGGGCAAGTCCCGTGACGAAGTCCGCGAGCCAGCGGCCGTAGCCGGCGATGTCGTGGCCGCCCTGCGGCAGCGCCTCCGACTCGCCGAAGCCCGGCAGGTCCGGTGAGATCATGCGGTAACCCGGCAGCTGCGCGACCACCGGTTCGAGCCCGTGGTGATCTCCCCGGAAGCCGTGCACCATCACGATCGTCGTCGCGCCGGCCGGGTCTCCGTATTCCCAGAACCGCGTACGGCTTCCGAGCACGGTCACGGTATGGGCATTCACGGGGATACGCGCGAGCATCGCGTCGTAGGGAGAGGGAACGTTCATCAGACCAAGTTTAGGGCGGCGGGTGTCACCCATTCGAACCTAAAACCGGCCGGTGATCCTAGAATCGGGGTGATCACTCTCGCTTTCAGTGCCCCGCGGACAGGAAGGAACAACGTGAGCTTCACCGCCCCATCCAGCTGCCCGGTCTCACCCTCGACCCGCGCTGGTACAAGCGCGCGGTGTTCTATGAGGTGATGGTGCGGTCCTTCGTCGACAGCAACGGGGACGGCGCCGGTGACATGGCCGGGCTGATCTCACGGCTCGACTACATGCAGTGGCTCGGCATCGATGCCCTCTGGATCCCGCCGTTTTTCTCCTCCCCGCTCAAGGATGGCGGTTACGACGTGTCCGATTACCGATCGATCCTGCACGATTTCGGCACCCTCGACGAGTTCAAGGAGCTCGTGACCAAGGCCCACGAACGCAATATGCGCATCGTCATTGACCTCCCGCTGAACCACACCTCTGACCAGCATGCCTGGTTTCAGGAGTCCAGGGAACACCCGGAGGGCCCCTACGGCGACTACTACGTGTGGAGCGACACCGATGAGAAGTATCCGGACATCCGCATCATCTTCACCGACACGGAGGAGTCGAACTGGGCTTTCGACGCCGTGCGGCGGCAGTTCTACTTCCACCGGTTCTTCTCGCACCAGCCCGACCTGAATTTCGAGAACCCCGCCGTGCACGAGTCCGTCTTCGAGGTCGTGCGGTTCTGGCTCGACCTGGGCGTGGACGGCTTCCGCCTCGACGCCATCCCCTATCTGTACGAATCGGATGAGGGGAACGGCGAGGGTGAGCCGCCCACCCACGAATTCATCCGGAAGCTGCGCAGGATGGTCGACCGGGACTAGCCGGGCCGGATCATGATCGCCGAGGCCAACCCGTGGCCTCGGGAGGTGGCCGCGTTCCAGGGTTCCGAAGCCGAGCCCAAATGTCACATGGCCTTCGATTTCCCGGTGATGCCCCGCATCTTCTACTCGCTCCGGTCGCAACGGGCCGACGAACTCGTCCGGGTCCTGTCCGAGACGACGGACATTCCTGAGGCCGCCGGCTGGGCCGTGTTCCTGCGCAACCACGACGAACTGACCCTGGAGATGGTGAGCGAGGAGTACCGGCAGGCGATGTACGGCTGGTACGCGTACGACCCACGGATGCGCGCGAACCTCGGTATCCGCCGCCGCCTCGCTCCCCTGCTGGACAATTCCCGGTCCGAGATGGAACTGGCCCACGCTCTCCTGTTCGCCCTGCCCGGCAGCCCGTTCCTGTATTACGGCGACGAAATCGGCATGGGTGACAATATCTGGCTCCCCGACCGGGACAGCTCGCGCACGCCGATGCAGTGGACCCCGGACCGGAACGCCGGCTTCTCGGACGCGAACCCCGGCAAGCTCTAGCTCCCGGTCGTCATGTCGCTCGTCTACCACTACACCCAGACCAACGTCGAGACGCACCTGGCCAAGTCGAGTTCGCTGCTGCACTGGGTGCGCAACGTCATCCATGTGCGCAAGAACCACCCGACCTTCGGTCTCGGATCGATCCGTGTCGTGCAAACGGACCACGAATCGGTGCTCGCCTTCACTCGCGAGTACGCCGGATCGGGGACGAGCTTCGGGGACCAGCCGGAAACGGTGCTGTGCGTGTTCAACTTTTCGCACAACCCCATCGCCGTCCGGATCCAGGATCCCCAGCTGGCCGGGAGCGGCCTCCGCGACGTCTTCGGCGGATCGGTCTTCCCCAGCTTCGACGACGAGGGATCGCTCACTCTCACCCTCGGGGCCCAGAGTTTCTTCTGGCTGCACTGCGGCTGAACGGCGGTCTCCACGGGGCGGCATCATCCGATGACGGCGGTCGGCCCTAGGCTTTCCCCATGAGCAACTGGAGTGATACCCTCGCCGTTTTCGACCTCGAGACGACCGGCATCGATGTGGAGACGTGCCGCATCGTGTCTGCCACCGTGGCCATCATCGATGCGACCGGGCAGGTGCTCGAGCGCGTCGACTGGCTCCTCAACCCCGGGATCGACATCCCGGTGCAGGCCACCAATGTGCACGGCATCACCACCAAGCACGCCGTGCTGAACGGGCGTGACGCTGCCGACGGCGTCGCCGAGATCGTGGCGACCATCCGGGAGCATCTGGCCCGCGGTCTCCCCCTGGTCGCTTACAACGCGCCGTACGACCTGACCCTGCTCAACCGCGAGTGCCTCCGCTATGGGGTGTCGCCGCTCGTCTCACCCTCTCCCGTCGTGGACCCGCTGGTCATCGACAAGGCCGTCGACCGGTACCGCAAGGGAAAGCGAACCCTCGAGGTCACGAGCGCGTTCTACGGGGTCTCCCTGGACGACGCGCATGACTCCGGGGCGGATGCGGTCGCCGCCGGCAGGGTGGCCCAGGCCATCGCCCGGGCGCACGTGAAGACGCTGCCGGTCGAGGTGGGCGACCTGCACCTGCTGCAGGCCCAGTGGTCCCTGCAGCAGGCCGAAAACTTCCAGGCCTACATGCGCCGTGAGCGTGACCCTGCGTTCGTCGCAGCCGGCGCCTGGCCCGAGCGCTAGAAACGACCGAGCGAATACACGCAAAAGGGCGGCCAGCCGAAGCTGGTCGCCCTTTTGCGTGTTACGCCGCGATGGGGTGGGTGTTACTTGCCGAAACCCTTGTACCGCGAGTTGAACTTCTCGACGCGTCCGGCCGAGTCCATGATGCGCTGCTTGCCGGTGTAGAAAGGGTGCGACTCCGACGAGATCTCAACGTCGATGACCGGGTAGGTGGTTCCATCAGTCCACTCGATGGTCTTGGAGCTGGAGACCGTCGAACGGGTAAGGAACGTCGCACCCGACGCCAGGTCGCGGAAAACCACGGGAGCGTACGTGGGGTGAATGTCAGACTTCATGAAGACTTCCTTATTGCTGTTCGATTGGTGAGTTGCGCTTCGATTAGCGAGTTCAGACTCGCCAGTTACGGCAGAAAAAATGTGCGGTCCGAGGACCGACTGTCAAGTTTAGCAGAATCCTGCCGCAGTGAGGGCCATCCGTGGCGGTCAGGCCGCTCGGGCGCCGAAACGCCCGTCGGTCTCGCGCAGCTCGATCGGCAGCCCGAATGATTCGGTGAGGGATTCCGCGGTCAGGGCCTCCGCCAGCGGACCGGCACTGACGACACGGCCCCCGTTGAGCAGCAGCGCATGCGTGAAACCGAGGGGGATCTCCTCGACGTGGTGGGTGACCATGATGATGGCCGGGGACTGCGGCTCGCTCGCATACCCGCCGAGCAGTTGGAGAAGTTCCTCGCGCGCGCCCAGGTCCAGGCTGGCCGCCGGCTCGTCCAGGAGCAGAACCTCAGGGTCGGTCATGACGGACCGGGCGATCTGCACGCGCTTCTGCTCGCCGTCGCTGAGGGTGCCGAACTTGCGGTCGGCCAGCGTGTCGAGCTTCCACTCGCTGAGAACGCGCTGGGCCCGTCGTTCGTCGATCGCCTCGTATTCCTCGGTCCAGCGACCCGTGACCGAGTAGGCGGCCGTCATGACGACGTCGAGGACCTTTTCGTTCGCGGGTACCTTACGGGCCATGGCAGTGGAGGCGAATCCGATCCGCGGGCGGAGCTCGAACAGGTCGGTGCGACCGATCGGCTCTTCGAGCACTTCCGCGCTTCCGCTGGAGGGGTGCACGAGTGCGGCCGCGATCTGCAGGAGGGTCGTTTTCCCGGCGCCGTTCGGGCCGAGAATCACCCAGCGCTGGTCGTCATCAACACTCCAATTCACTGAGTCGAGGATGGTTGTGCCATCCCGGACGACGGAGACGTCGGTGAAGTGAAGAACGTTGACCATAGAGCCATGCTATCTGCCGTGGTGCGGCGCGGGGCACGCAGGCCCGGCGCCGCACCACGCGGATAGCCGTTCTGGGCTCAGTACTTCTGGGCTCAGTACTTCACTTCCAGGCTCAGAGCAGTGACGCGTAGATCTCCCGGGTGCGGGTGGCGATCTGGCTCCAGCTGAACTTCTGTTCCGCACGGACGCGCCCGGCCCGGCCCATTTCGGCGGCCAGCGCCGGGTCGGAGAGCACCTCGATCAGCGTGCGGGACAGGTCGGCCACGAAGAGATCCGGGTCGATGGGCGTCCCGGTTCCGTCGGTGGCCTGGTCGATCGGCACCAGCCGGCCGGTGACACCGTCGGCAACGACCTCGGGGATGCCGCCGGTCGCCGTTCCCACTACCGGCAGCCCGCAGGCCATGGCCTCCAGGTTGACGATGCCGAGCGGTTCGTAGACCGACGGGCAGACGAAGACGGTGCCGGCGGTGAGCACGGCCGCGAGCTCGTGCTGCGGCAGGAGACGGTCGATCCAGACCACGCCGGAACGTTCCCGCTGCAACGCTTCGACGCCCGCGGTGACCTCGGCCATGATGCCCGGGGTGTCCGGCGCACCGGCGCAGAGCACGAGCTGAACGTCCGGCGGGAGGGTCGCAGCGGCGCGGAGCAGGTAGGGCAGGCCTTTCTGCCTCGTGATGCGGCCCACGAAGACCACGGCGGGACGGTCCGGGTCGATGCCCAGCCCCCGCACGACGTCCTCGTCTTCGGTCGGCTTCCACCGTTCGAGGTCGATGCCGTTGTAAACGACCTGCACGCGGGACTCGTCCAGCGCCGGGTAACTGCGGAGGATGTCGCGGCGCATGCCCCCGCTCACGGCGATGACGGCATCCGCGGCCTCGAAGGCCGTGCGCTCGATCCAGCTGGAGACCCGGTAGCCGCCGCCGAGCTGCTCGGCCTTCCACGGCCGGAGGGGCTCGAGGCTGTGCGCCGTCACCACGTGCGGGACTCCGTGCAGCAGCTTGGCGAGGTGGCCGGCGCCGTTGGCGTACCAGGTGTGCGAGTGCACGATGTCGGCACCCTGCACGTCCTGGGCCATCTGGAGGTCCACGCCGAGCGTGGCCAGGGTCGCGTTCGCATCCGCGAGCTCGGTCGGCACATCGTAAGCGAACGTATCGGGGGCGTCCCGCGCTGCGCCGAAGCACCGCACCACCACATCGATGTCGGTGCGGAGGGCTCGAACAAGCTCCGCGACGTGCACGCCAGCCCCGCCGTAAATCTCCGGGGGGTATTCCTTCGTAAGTAGATCGACTCGCATGAGGCAAAGCTAGCGCAGGCTGGCCCGTGACACACCGACACGTGCTGGATCGAGGCATGGAATGGCCCTACTCTGAAGTCATGCAGTCAAAGAAGATCTTCGGAATCGTGCTCGCCGGCGGAGAAGGTAAGCGGCTTATGCCGTTGACCGAGGACCGTGCGAAACCGGCGGTGCCCTTCGGGGGTCATTACCGGCTGATTGACTTCGCCTTGTCAAATCTGATCAACTCCGGGCTCACGCAACTCGTCGTGCTCACCCAGTACAAGTCACACAGCCTCGACCGGCATGTGTCCCAGACCTGGCACGTCTCCGGCGGCCTGTTCAACTCTTATATCGCCTCCGTGCCCGCGCAGCAGCGCCTCGGCAAACGCTGGTTCAGCGGTTCGGCCGACGCGATCCTGCAGAGCCTCAACCTGATCCACGACGAGAAGCCCGACATCGTCGTCGTCGTCGGCGCCGACCACGTCTACCGCATGGACTTCAGCCAGATGATCCAGGCGCACATCGCCTCGGGAGCGGCGGCGACCGTCGCGGCCATCCGTCAGCCGATCGCCCTCGCCGACCAGTTCGGCGTGATCGAGGTCGACGCGGCCACCCCGGATCGCATCCGCGACTTCCGGGAGAAGCCGAAGGACGCCATCGGCCTCGCCGATGCGCCGCATGAGGTCTTCGCGTCCATGGGCAACTACGTTTTCAACACGGATGCCCTGATCGAGGCCGTTCTCCGCGACGGGGAACGTACCGACTCGAGCCACGACATGGGCGGCGACATCATCCCTGACTTCGTGTCCCGCGGCGAGGCGGGGGTCTATGACCTCAAGCTCAACGACGTGCCCGGGTCCACCGACCGCGACCGCGACTACTGGCGCGATGTGGGTACCATCGACTCGTTCTTCGAGGCGCACCAGGACCTGATCAGCGCCCTGCCCGTGTTCAACCTCTACAACCAGAAGTGGCCGATCTTCAGCCAGCAGCTGAACTCGCCGCCGGCGAAGTTCGTGCGCGACGGGCGGGGCTTCCTCGGCACCATGATCGACTCGATCGTGTCCCTGGGCTGTGTCATCTCGGGTGCGCACATCGAACGCAGCGTCCTCGGCCCGTGGGCCGCAATCGATTCCGGTGCCCAGGTCGTCGACTCGATTGTCTTCGACCGGGTGCAGATCAAGGCGGGCGCGACCGTGCGCCGGGCCATCCTGGACAAGAACGTGGTCGTCGCCGCCGGCGCCGAGGTCGGGGTCGACCATGACCGTGACCGGGCCCGCGGGTTCAGCGTCACCGATTCCGGCATCACCGTGGTGGGCAAGGGAGTGCACGTCAACCCGTGACCGGTCCCGCGCGTTTCCTCGTGGTCCTGGACGCCGACTCCACGCTGATCGAGAACGAGGTGATCGAGCTGCTCGCGGACGCGGCGGGCTCGCTGGCCCTGGTCGCCGAGGTGACCGAACGGGCGATGCTCGGCGAGATCGATTTCGCCGAGAGCCTGCGGGAGCGGGTGCGGACCCTCGCGGGTCTTCCCACCGGCGTGTTCGAGGAGGTGGGGCGGTTGGTCCGCCCCACCCTCGGGGTGCCCAATCTGATCGCCGGCCTGCATTCGAACGGGAGTCTGATCGGAGTCGTCTCGGGCGGGTTCCATGAGATCCTCGACCCCCTCGCCGAGACTCTCGGACTGGACCACTGGCGAGCCAACCGTCTCGAGGTGGCCGACGGGCGCCTGACCGGCGGCCTGCTCGGCCCGATCATCGACGCGGCGGCCAAAGCGGCCACATTGCGCGAGTGGGCCGCACTGGAGTGCGTCGCGCTCCCCCAGACCGTCGCCGTCGGGGACGGGGCCAACGACCTGCAGATGCTGCACGCCGCCGGGCTCGGGATCGCATTCAACGCGAAGCCGGTGGTCAGGGAACAGGCCGACCTGGCCATCGACATCCGGGACCTCAGCCAGGTGCTCCCGATGCTGGGGCTGCGCGGTTAGTGCCCCATGCCCAGGCCGCCGTCGACGGGGATGACCGCGCCGGAGATATAGGCGGCATCGTCGCCGGCGAGCCAGGTGACGACACGCGCGACCTCACCCGGTGTGGCGAAACGGCCGGCCGGGATGCTTCGCTTGTAATCGGCCTGCTGTGACTCGGACAGCTGGGCCGTCATGTCGGTCTCGATGAAGCCGGGGGCCACGACGTTGGCCGTGATCCCTCGGGCACCGAGTTCCCGGGTGACCGAGCGGGCCAGACCGATCAGGCCGCTCTTGGACGCGGAGTAGTTGACCTGTCCGGCCGACCCGTGCAGGCCGACCACGCTGGAGATCAGCACGATGCGGCCGAATCGGGCCTTGAGCATGCCCTTCGACGCCCGCTTGACCACGCGGAACGCCCCGCTGAGGTTGGTGTCGATGACCGACGTGAAATCCTCCTCCGTCATGCGCATCAGCAGGGTGTCGCGGGTGATGCCGGCGTTGGCGACGACAACTTCCACCGGGCCCAGGGCGGCTTCGATCTCGGTGAAGGCGGCGTCGATCGAGGCGGCATTGGTCACGTCGGCGCGCACGGTCAGGCTGCCGGCGGGGCCCTCGCCGCTTCTCGCCGTCACGGCCACCCGGTGGCCCTGGCGGACGAACTCCTCGGCGATGGAGAAACCGATTCCGCGGTTTCCGCCGGTGACAAGAACGGTGCGGCCAGTCGTCATTTGCGGGTCCTATCTCTTCCCAGCGAACGAACACCGTGCGCACGTATATTCCAGTTTAGGCGGTGCAGGTCATCGTTCGACGAGACGTAGGCTTAACACGGAAAACTTCACCGACTGACCGAATCGATGGCACTCATGAAACAGCAGTCGATCACCACTCTCCCGCCTTCACCCGATGAGGAGCGGCGATCCCGGATGATCAAGTATTCGATCGCCATGGGCATCCGCATGGTCTGCATCGTGCTGATGCTCTTCGTGCAGGGCTGGTGGCTGCTCCTGTGCGCCATCGGTGCGATCGCACTGCCCTACTTCGCCGTCGTCGTGGCGAACGTGCAGGGCGGGGGCGCCCGTGCCACCGTGGTAAGGCCGGGCGCGATCCAGGTACACCGGCTGCCGGACAAGGATGAGAGCGGAACGTGATCGGGCTCGGAACTGAGCCAGAGAAGACGACGTGCTCCCGGGCTGGATGCCGCGAGGCTGCGGGCTGGCGGGTGGACTGGCGCAATCCCCGCATCCACTCCGCCGACCGGGTCAAGACCTGGCTCGCCTGTGACGAGCACGTCGACTATCTCCGGGATTTCCTGGCCAGCCGGGACTTCCCGGTATCCGTGGTCCCGCTCGCCCCCTCGCCGGAAGCGGAACCGGCGTGACCGGTTGGAGGTTCGCGTTCACCCGGCGCTGGGCCGGCTACATCGCGGTGACCATCCTCTTTGCCGCGGTGTGCGCCGGGCTCGGGCTGTGGCAGATTGCCCGCCGGGATCAGGCCCTCGCGGAAATCAGAAGGGTGGAGGCCAACTACGGTGCGACACCCGTGCCGCTCAAGGAGGCTCTGCCAACGCGCGGGTCCTTCTCCGAGTCGCAGAAGTGGCTGCCGGTGGAGATGACCGGCACCTACCTGAGCGAGGATGAGCTGATCGTGCGCAACCGCCCGCTCAACATCAACCCCGGTTTCGAGGTACTCACTCCCCTGCTCCTCGCCGACGGCTCCGTCTTCATCGTCGACCGAGGCTGGCTGCCGACCGGGGAAACCTCGGAGGCCCCCGCTTCGGTGCCCAACGCCCCGGCCGGCCAGGTCACCGTCGTCGCGCGCCTGAAGGCCGGGGAACCGTCCCTGGCCGGTCGTTCGGCCCGGGGAAACCAGATCGCCACGATCAACCTGACCGAGGTGGCCGCGCGACTGGACGCCCCGACCTACACCGGGGCCTACGGGCTGATGGCGTCGGAGGATCCGGCCCCGGCGGACCGGCCGGTCGCCGTCACCCGCCCGGTGAAGGACGAGGGGCCGCACCTGTCCTATGCGTTCCAGTGGTTCGTCTTCGCCCTGATGGGCTTCGTGGGGCTGGGCTGGGCCATCCGTCAGGAGTTCCGCAGCGTGAACATCGACGACCCGACCGAGCGAGTGCGGGCTGCAGCTCGGGCGCGCCGCGCGGCTGCTCGTCCGCGCAGCGATTCGGAGATCGAGGACGACCTCATCGACAGCCCGCGTTAAGCGGGTTCACCGCGGTGATCAGGCCAGCGTGAACCGGCCAGGCCGGCGTGAACTGATCAGGCCAGCGTGATGAGGTCGAGGTAGTCCTTGTTCCAGTGGTCCTCGGTGCCGTCCGGCATGATCAGGACCCGTTCGGGGTTGAGCGCTTCGACCGCACCCTCATCGTGGCTGACCAGGACGACAGCGCCGGCATAGTGCGCCAGGGCGTCGAGGATCTCCTCACGGCTGGCCGGGTCGAGGTTGTTGGTCGGTTCGTCAAGCAGCAGAACGTTCGCTCCCGACACCACGATCATCGCCAGGGCCAGTCGAGTCTTCTCGCCGCCGGACAGGACGCCGGCCGGTTTGTGCGAGTCGTCCCCGGTGAAGAGGAACGAGCCCAGGACACGGCGTGCTTCCATCTCGGTGATGTTCGGCGACGAGGACACCATGTTCTCCAGCACGCTGCGCTTGACGTCGATCGTCTCGTGCTCCTGGGCGTAGTAGCCGATCCGTAATCCGTGCCCGGGTACGATCTCGCCGGTGTCTGGCTGGTCCACCCCGGCGAGCATGCGCAGAAGGGTCGTCTTGCCTGCACCGTTGAGACCGAGGATGACGACCTTCGAGCCGCGGTCGACGGCGAGGTCGACGGCGGCGAAGATTTCGAGGGAACCGTAGCTCTTCGAGAGATCGGTGGCCATCAGCGGGGTGCGCCCGCAGGGAGACGGCTCGGGGAAACGCAGCTTGGCCACCCGATCGACGGTTCGCACGGCATCCAGCCCGGAGAGGAGTTTCTCGGCCCGCGCGACCATCTGGTGGGCCGCCGCGGCCTTGCTCGCCTTGGCGCCGAACTTCGCGGCCTGCAGCTGCAGGGTCGAGGCCTTCTTCTCCGCGTTGGCTCGCTCCTTTTTACGCCGGTCCGCGTCGGCAACACGCTGGCGCTGGTAGTTCTTCCAGTTCATGTTGTAGATGTCGATGACCATGCGGTTGGCATCGAGGTAGAAGACCCGGTTCACGGTGTCGCCGACGAGCTCGATGTCGTGACTGATGATGATGCAGCCGCCGCGGTAGTTCTTCACGAATTCCCTCAGCCAGACGACGGAATCGGCGTCGAGGTGGTTGGTGGGCTCGTCGAGGATCATCGTCTCTGCGGCCGAGAACAGGATGCGGGCGAGTTCGATGCGGCGGCGCTGGCCACCGGACAGGGTTCGGAGCTGCTGGTCGAGGATGCGGTCCGGCAGGTTGAGATTGCTGGCGATCGATGCCGCCTCGGCCTCGGCCGCATAGCCGCCGAGGGCGTTGAACTCGTCGGTGAGGTTGCCGTACGTGCGCATCGCCTTGGCGCTGACCTTGGGGTCGTCGCTGCCCATGTCGATCCCGGCCTGGGCGAGCCCGAGCGAAATCGTGCCGAGGCCGCGGGCGTCGAGGATGCGCGTGCGCGCCAGCATGTCCGGGTCACCCGAGCGCGGGTCCTGGGGCAGGTAACCGATCTCGCCGGTGCGGTCGATGGAGCCGTTGGTCGGCACCGTCTCACCGGCCAGCGTCTTGGTCAGCGTCGTCTTGCCGGCACCGTTACGGCCGACCAGGCCGATCTTGTCACCGGCCGAGACCCGGAAACTGACGTCTTCCATGAGCACGCGCGCCCCAACTCGGATTTCGAGATTTTGCACACTGAGCACAGCAATAGTCCGTTCGGGGAGGTCGTGGAATGAGGAGGCCCAGACGGGCCAGCTTTCAAGTATATTTGTTCGTTTGCCCTCCGGAGTCCGCCGAGCTACGAAAGCGCCCCTTGAAGTGACTTGACGAGCCAGTCACGGTACGCCGGTCCGGACCAGCCGAGGTCGGTGACCAGCGACCGGAATGCCTGCGGGTGGCCGAGCGCCCAGATGGCTGCCGCCGCCTCGTGATCGCTCAGCCCGCTGCGCAGACCCCGCCGAGCTCGTAGCGCGGATGCCGCCGACCCGTAGGCGTGGAGCCGCTGGGTGGAACGCCGGATCTCCAGCTTCTCAAGGTCCGCATCGACACCGGCCGCTTGAATGATCACCCGGTGCACCGCGGCGGAGCGTTCGTTCGCCGTGACGATGCCGTCGACGAGGGTCCGGATGACGTCCCCTGCGGTGCGCGCCTCCGCGTAGCGCCTCGCGACGGACTCGGGAGCCGGACCCGGGGCGTCAGGACCCGCTGCCGAGAGGTCGAGCACGGCGGAAAGCAGTTCGGCCTTGCCGCCCACGCTGTTGTAGATGGTCTGCACCGCCACGCCGGCCTCCGCCGCGATCGCCGCGATGGAGGTGGGGATATAGCCGCGTTCCAGCATCAGGCGCTGGGCGGCCGCCAGGATCACCGTTCGGGTCGCCACTGATTGAGCCGATCGGCGTGATTCTGCGGGTCTCGGGGCCTCAGACATGTACTTAGATTACCATTCCAATCACTGTAATAGCGTTCCATGTCTGCGATCGGAGCCGTTGATGACGCAGTGTGACCGGTCGGAGGACGCGGACGCGCACCGGCTTCTAGGGTTGCGTCATGACAATTCTGGATACCACTCTTGCCCCGTCCGACCTCCCCGCGGAGCGGGCCGAGCGACTCAGCATCGCCGGCTCCACGTGGCACGACCGCATTGCCGCGGACGCCTCGAATGCCCAGCTGACCTATCGCGTGCGGGGAACCGCCGAGGGTTCGGTCGCCAGCCGGATCACGGCCGGCAAGCATGTTTTCGTGGTCGACGAGCCGGGCGCCCTCGCCGGAGACGACGTCGCGGCGAGCCCGGTCGAGGTGGCGCTCGGAGCGCTCATCTCCTGCCAGGTCGTCGTCTACCGCCTCTACGCCCAGGCCCTGGGTATCCAGGTGGACGAGATCGATGTCATCGCGGACGCGGACCTCGACGTGCGCAATCTCTTCGGCATCGATCAGAGCGTCCGCGCCGGGTTCACCGATGTGCGCCTGACGATCAGCATCACCGGACCGGAATCAGACGAGCGCTACCAGGAACTCCGCTCCACCGTCGATGAGCACTGCCCCGTGCTCGACCTCTTCTCGAACGCCACTCCGGTGTCGGTCACGGTCACCAAGGCTTGACAGCTCGGACTGCGCCAGCGGTGGGCCTGGATTATGATGGCACGGTGAATGAGTCCCTGCCTCCGTGCCCTGAATGCTCCAGCGACCTGACCTACGAGATGGGCGCGCTCCTGGTCTGCCCGCTCTGCGGGCACGAGTGGGCCGCCGAAGCGGCCCCGGAGGCGGAGGCCGCCCCGGACACCACCATCAAGGATGCCTTCGGCTCGGTGCTCGCCGACGGCGACAACGTGACCGTCGTGAAGGACCTGAAGATCAAGGGCAGTTCCACGGTGATCAAGGTGGGCACGAAGGTTCGCGACATCCGCCTGGTGGACGGCGTGGGCGACCACGACATTTCCTGCCGGATCGAGGGTGTCTCCATGCAGCTGAAGTCCAGTGTGGTGAAAAGGGCCTGAGAGCGTGACGCACAACGAATAAGGGGCACCCGCCGAATGGCGGGTGCCCCTTATTCGTGATCAGGTCGTCAGATGGAGAAGCCCAGGGCGCGCATCATGTCTCGTCCGTCATCGGTGATCTTCTCCGGTCCCCACGGCGGCATCCAGACCCAGTTGATGCGGAACTGGTCGACGACCCCGTCCAGGGCCTCGGCGGTCTGTTCTTCGAGCACGTCCGTGAGCGGGCAGCCCGCCGACGTCAGCGTCATGTGGATGATCAGGGCGTCGTTCTCGTCATCCCAGCCCAGGTCGTAGATGAGGCCCAGGTCCACGACGTTGATGCCGAGTTCCGGGTCCATCACGTCTTTGAGCGCCTCTTCGATTTCATCGAATCGCGCCGGAGTCAGCGTTGAGACCATGCGACTAGCCTACGTTTGCTTCGGTCAAAAAGCGATCGTAGCCTTCGTCTTCGAGGCGGTCGGCGAGTTCGGGGCCGCCCTGCTCGGCGATCCGGCCGTCGACGAACACGTGCACGAAGTCCGGCTTGATGTAGCGC
>NZ_SOFY01000023.1 GCF_004402595.1 Cryobacterium shii
ACTTCAGCAGGGCCTCCTCGAACGCGGCCTTGGCTTCGTCCGGGAGCGACCAGGCCTGGCCCATCAGCACCTGCGCGTGCCGGTAGCTGATCTGGCCCGCTCGGAGTGCGGCCATCGTCCGCGGGAGCTCACAAGTGAGTGATTCGCTCTCGGCGATCAGGGTCTCGGCCGATCGCTGCGGGATCCGGATCGTGCAGGCGAGCTCACTCACGAACTCCCGCTCGGCGACCGTGTCGGCGTCCCACCGGGACCCTGGTACCCGAGGCGCGGCATCCGCAGTCGCCGTCGCATAGCGGTGGGCTTCGTCGATGAGTTCGGCGAGCTCGGCCGCGACCCGGGCGAGCTTGCCGTGGGTCTCGCGGATGGCGTCGAAGTGCTCACCGCGTGTCTCCTGCTGTTCGATGAACGAGGGCTTCATGAGGATCACGTTACGGGTACCCACTGACATTGCCCGCGGCATCCGCCCGCCGTGCCGTGCCCTGTGGATAACCTGATCAACAGTGGAATGTGGAGGGATTGATTCATCCGCACACGGACTTCGGTTCACGGTTCTGGGAACGCGAACCTGACCCATCGCGGGGTTGTGGAGTATGAATGAGCCATGGTGACTGGAAGTGGAACCGAGGACGACCCGTGGCAGTTGGGGACCGCCCCCGGTACGTCTCGGTACACGATGTACCGGGACGAGCAGGGTGACCCACCGGCCGTCGTGTGCCAGGTGGGGGCGACGACGCTGAAGTACCGCGTGAGCGCGATCGTCGATCTGACCGCCTGGTTGCGTGAACGCGGAGACTGGGTCGCGCTCGGGGCCGCTGACGAAACGAAGCCGGCCGCCGAGGGCACGGTCGAGGCATGGGGGCGAGCCGAGAGCAACCCGGTCGGGGGCTGGTACGGCCTGCGCAAAGGGTATCGGGGCAGATTCGGCATGTACCTCCCGCCCCTGCTCGAGGCTCTGGGCCTCGTGGAACTCACCCACGAGGCACGCAACAACAGGGTGCGCGCCATCCCACAGAGTTGACGCGACCGCGCCCGGCCGTACGAGACCTGGATTCGGGTGTCGTCCCTCCCCAATTCCACGCACCGTGCGTTCTCCACACAAGCGCGGCCGGCCGACCAGTGGTGCGCCCGCCATCGCACACTCGGACTGTGCGAGCTGGGGCGGCGGAGACAGGCACGAGCCGTCGTCCCAGCTCGCATGCACCGGGTCATCCGCCCGGCGCACGACCGCGTGCAGGGAGAAGATCATGAGCGACACCATCACCGTGACCGGAATCGTGGCGACCTCGCCGCGCCACCTCGTGACCAGTTCAGGGCTGGCCATCACCTCTTTCCGGCTGGCGTCCGGCCAGCGCCGATTCGACCGCACCAAGCAGGCCTGGGTGGATGCCGACACGAACTGGTATTCGGTCTCGGCGTTTCGCCAACTCGCCCACAACGTGGTGGATTCGGTGCAGAAAGGGCAGCACGTCGTCGTGATCGGGCGTCTGCGCATCCGGGCCTGGGAGAACGCCGACCGCAACGGCACCTCGGTGGAGGTGGAGGCCGATTCCGTCGGGCACGACCTCGCCTGGTGCACCACGATCGCCCGGCGCACGGTGGCGTCCCCGGAACGTCAGCTCGATCCGTCGGCCGAGACCGCAGATTCCGCAGGTTCGGCTGAGGTCCAGTCGGAGGAGCCCGTCGAGTTGAGCCAGCCGGGCCCGCTGAGCCGGCCGGATCAGGATTCCGACGGGTTCCTGCCGGCCGGCAGCGCCACCCTGGTGAGCCTGGAGACGTAGCCGGGCGACGCGCTTCTCGGTCCGGCTCGAGGCTGGGCCGACTCGCAGCTTGGCCGGCTGGCATCTGGCAGACTCGGAGGGCTGACCGCGCCGCGGTCTCGGGAGGATGCAGCGTGCCGGCTTCACAGAGGATGGGACCCAGGCTCCATCGAACCGGCACCGGCACCCGGATCCGACACCGGACGGGCCAGGTCGGGCTGATTACGGTGCTCAGCGTGATCGCGGGTCTCGGCCTCGTCGGGTGCTCCGCCACGTCGCCGGGACCGACTTCGGCTCGGACATCGGCGCCCTCGGCGACCCCGTCGGAGAACGCCACCCCGTCCCCAAGTGCGGCGCCGGTGGCCGCCCCCGTGCTGCGGCCCGAGCTTGACGCCGCGGCCAACCTCGACTATTTCGACGCCGTCGCAGCCGCGGTCGTGGCCGCCGATTCCGGCGCCGGCGGGCGCGCGTTCATCGACGCGCTCGCCCGGGGCGGCTTCGACAAGGCCCAGATGTCCGTCACCTTCGACGACACCAGCGCCGAGCTCGCCGCGGACTCGATCCAGTTCGCCGTGCGCATGGGCGAAGAGTGCCTGATCGGACAGAACGGTCCGGCCACCGGCGGCTATCACGGCGCCGTCCTGCCGGTGCTGGGTTCGGGAACGTGTCTGGTCGGGGTCACGCGCCAAATAGACTGGTAAGCACTATGGCTGAATTTATCTACACGATGGTCCGCGCTCGCAAGGCGGTGGGCGACAAGCTCATCCTCGACGACGTCACCATGTCATTCTTCCCCGGCGCCAAAATCGGAATCGTGGGGCCGAACGGCGCGGGAAAGTCCACGATCCTCAAGATCATGGCCGGACTGGACACCCCCAGCAACGGCGAGGCGAAGCTCTCACCCGGCTACACGGTCGGCATCCTGATGCAGGAGCCCGAACTCGACGAGACCAAGACCGTCCTCGAGAACGTGCAGGAAGGCGTCGGCCCGATCAAGGCCAAGGTCGACCGGTTCAACGAAATCAGCCTCGCCCTCGCCGAACCCGACGCGGACTTCGACGCCCTGCTGGCGGAGATGGGCACCCTGCAGGAAGCCATCGACGCGGCCGACGCGTGGGACCTCGACTCCCAGCTCGAGCAGGCGATGGACGCCCTCCGCACCCCGCCGGGAGACTACGCCGTCGCGGACCTCTCCGGTGGTGAGAAGCGCCGCGTGGCGCTGACCAAGCTGCTGCTGCAGAAGCCCGACCTGCTCCTCCTCGACGAGCCCACTAACCACCTCGACGCCGAGAGCGTGCTCTGGCTGGAGCAGCACCTCGCCCAGTACCCCGGCGCAGTCCTCGCCGTCACCCACGACCGGTACTTCCTCGACCACGTGGCCGAGTGGATCGCCGAAGTGGACCGCGGCCACCTGTACCCCTACGAGGGCAACTACTCGACCTACCTCGAGAAGAAGCAGGAACGACTGCTGATCGCGGGCAAGAAGGACGCGAAGATGGCCAAGCGCCTCGCGGACGAGCTCGAGTGGGTGCGCTCGAACGCGAAGGGCCGTCAGGCGAAGTCCAAGGCGCGCCTCGCCCGTTACGAAGAGATGGCGGCGGCTGCCGAGAGCACCCGCAAGCTCGACTTCGAAGAGATCCAGATTCCCGTCGGACCGCGCCTTGGCGCCCAGGTCATCGACGCCAAGAAGGTCAAGAAGGGCTTCGGGGACCGGGTCCTGATCGAGGACCTCTCCTTCACCCTCCCGCGCAACGGCATCGTCGGCATCATCGGCCCGAACGGCGTGGGAAAGACCACCCTGTTCAAGACCATCGTCGGCCTTGAACCCCTCGACCAGGGCGAACTGAAGATCGGCGAGACCGTCGACATCTCCTACGTCGACCAGAGCCGAAGCGGCATCGACCCGAACAAGTCGCTGTGGGAGGTCGTCTCCGACGGCCAGGACTACATCCAGGTCGGCAAGACCGAGATCCCGTCCCGCGCCTACGTCTCCACGTTCGGGTTCAAGGGTCCGGACCAGCAGAAGAAGGCCGGCGTGCTCTCCGGTGGAGAGCGCAACCGCCTGAACCTGGCGCTCACCCTCAAGCAGGGCGGCAACCTGCTGCTGCTCGACGAGCCCACTAACGACCTGGACGTCGAAACGCTCGGCTCGCTCGAGAACGCGCTGCTCGAATTCCCCGGCTGCGCCGTGGTGATCACTCACGACCGGTGGTTCCTCGACCGGATCGCGACCCACATCCTCTCGTATGAGGGCACCGACGAAGACCCGGCCAACTGGTACTGGTTCGAGGGCAACTTCGAATCGTACGAACAGAACAAGATCGCTCGGCTCGGCCCGGATGCCGCCAAGCCGCACCGTTCCGCGTACCGCAAGCTCACGCGCGACTAGGACCCCGGATGAAGCTGCACGTTCCCGTCCGGCTGCGCTGGTCAGACCTTGACGCGTACGGCCACGTCAACAACGCCGAGATGCTGCGCCTCCTGGAGGATGCGCGGATCCAGGCGTTCTGGCCGGACGAGGACGGCACCGGCCCCGGGGCCGAAGGCGGCACCGCGGTGCTGGACGGGCGGCCGGGGGCGGCGACGCTGACTCTCATCGCGCGACTGGAAGCCGAGTACCTCGCGCCGATCCCGTACCTGAGACAGCCCGTGGACATCCGTCTGTGGCTGGGCAAGCTCGGCGGCGCCAGCCTCGAGGTCTGCTACGAGGTCTGGAGCCCGGTCGGCGTCGAGCCGGCGAAGCTGTACGCCCAGGCGAGCACCACGATCGTGCTCGTCGATGCCGTGACCGAGCGCCCGCGCAAGATCAACGAGGTCGAACGAGCCGCCTGGGCGCCCTACGTGGACGAGCCGATCAGGTTCACCCGGCGCGCGTCCCTGCCGGAGGCCTGAGGCCCGGGCTTCGCCGACGGGGTGGTTCAGCCGGCAGAGGCAATCAGCCCGCGGAGACGGTGTCGTCGGTGACGGTGACCTTCACGGATGCAAGCGCGGTCGTCGCCGGTCCGGCGAGGACCTCGCCGGTGGCCGCGTCGAATTTGGACCCGTGGCAGGGGCAGTCGAATTTCTTGTCCAGGGGTTTGACGACGCAGCCCTGGTGGGTGCAGATGGCGCTGAACCCGACCACGGTGCCCTCGGTCGGCTGGCTGAGCATGATCGGCTTGCCGTTCAGTTCGGCCACGATCGAGCCGCCCACGGGAATGTCGGCCAGCTTGGCGACCTCGACCGGCCCGCCGGAGCCCGCCCCGCCCGAATCGGGGGAGCCGGTGCTGCAGCCGACCAGGGCCACCGCTGTTCCGGCGGTGCCGAGCAGGATCGCGCTGCGGCGGGAGATGTCGGTGGGCTTCGTCATATCGGTCTACTCCGCGTTGGTGGGCACGCGCAGCATGCCCTCCTGGGCGACCGTCGCCAGGAGCAGGCCGGACCGGCTGAAGATGCTGCCGGTGGAGAGCCCGCGTCCGCCCTGGGCGGTCGGGGAATCCTGCACGTACAGCATCCACTCGTCGGCCCGGCCGAAGCGGTGGAACCACATCGCGTGGTCGAGGCTGGCGACCTTGAGCCCCGGCGTGGCCCAGGCGATGCCGTGCCGCCGCATGATGGGCTCCATGATCGAGTAGTCGCTCGCGTAGGCCAGCGCCGCCCGGTGCAGGTCGGGGTCGTCGGGGAGCGGCCCGAGGGTCTTCATCCACACGGCCTGGCGGGACGTGTGCTCGCCGTTCACCGTGAGGTAGATCGGCGAGGGAACGTGCCGCATGTCGAAGGGGCGCTCACTGGCCCAGTACCGGGCGATCGAGTGGTCGACCTGCGCGAGCGATTCCGCGGCGGTCGGGAGGGATTCCGGAGCGGGGAGGTCGGAGGGCATCTCGATGTGGTGTTCGAGCCCCTCGTCCACGTCCTGGAAGGACGCGATCATCGACAGGATCGGGTGCCCGTCCTGGTAGGCCTGTGTGCGGCGGGTGGAGAAGGAACGGCCGTCGTGGATGCGGTCCACAGAAAAGGTGATCGGCTGGCCCACGTCGCCGGGGCGCAGGAAGTAGCCGTGCATGGAGTGCACGTGCCGGTCGTCCGGCACGGTCCTCATCGCGGCGACGAGGGACTGGGCGAGCACCTGTCCGCCGAAGACGCGGCCGAGCGGCATCCACTGCGACGGGCCGGTGAAGATGTCTTCGCTGGTGCGGGCTCCCGTGTCCGTGAGGTCGAGAGCGGTCAGGAGACCTTCCATTTGGATATCCATGCGGCCTCCTCAGGCGGGCGACGCAGGGTCCGGACGGCCCCGCGCGTACTTGGTAGTTTAGGAGTAGATGAGCAAGTCATTTTCTCTCCCAGACTCCCTGTCCCTTCGCGATCTTCAGGTGTACCTCTCCCGTGCCGGCCGGGTGGAGGACGGTTCCGTGCGCCTGATCCAGGCTGCGGGCGTGCTCGCCGTCTACACCGCCATCCTCTATCCCCGCGGCCTGCTGGACTCCAGCCCGACCGTGCTGGGCCTGCGCACGTTCGCGCTCACCGCCCCGGTCGACCTCGACGCGGTGGTGCCCGTGCGCTCCCTCCTCGACCGGCTCGCCCGGCTGACCGCGGCGGTGTCGGAGCCGGAGGCTGCGGTGACCGTGACGGTGCCGCTCGAGGTGACCACGGTGACGTGGGCCGGGATCTCGCCGCCCACGGGCGGCTGGACCCTGCTGGGCCAGACGGATGCCGCGCTGCTCGAGGGTGCCGCGAAGACCGGCATCGAAGAAGTCGCCGCGGTCATCCCGTCCGGGACCGGCGCGCAGATCGTGCAGCGGGTGCGGTCCGAGGTCTGGAGCCGCCCGATCCCCGGCCTGGAGATCGTGCCGTCCGGCGCCGCCTTCGCCGCCGTCAGCCTCGGCTTCCTGGCGAAGGACGAACCCGTGCGCCTGTACGAGACGGGCCTGTGGACCCGGATGAGCACGAGCCGCGGCCACATCCTGGTGCGCCGCAAGTCCTGGTCGCTCCAGGCCTGATCCGCCTCACCGAGTCCGCCTACCCGAGTCCGCCTACCCGAGTGGGGCGTCCCCGGCGGCCAGCAGGGCCGCCCAGAGGTCGGCCCGCGCGTGGAACGTGCCGAGGTCCCGGCCGAGCAGAGCCTCGGCCTGGTCGATCCGGCCACGCACGGTGTGGCGGTGCACCCCCAGTTCGGCCGCGGCCGGGCCGAACTGGCCGTTCTGCTCGAGCCATGCCCGGAGGGTCCCCAGCAGCGCCGTGCCGTGCGCGGCATCGTGGTCGGAGAGCGGCCGGAGGGTGGCGCGGCCGACTTCGGAGGCATCCGTGCGGGCCAGGAACGCCAGCACTCCCTGCCGGGAGATGACCTCGAACTCGACGATTCCGGGGGCGCCCTCGTTGGATCGCTCGAGCGATTGCCGGGCCTGGGCGACCAGATGCTGCAGTGACGGGTAGCCGCCGTGGTCGGACACCCCGACGTGCAGCCCGAAGCTCACCAGCTCGTCGAGGAGCGGACCGCCGGTCTGGTCGACGCAGAGCATGACCGACCTGCCCTCGCGGGCGAAGAAGAGCTGCCCGGGTCGTTCCTCCACGCGCAGCTCGAGGAACTCGGTCAGGGCGTCCAGGCGTTCGGGCAGGGGCTCGACGATGGCGATCCGCACCGGCTCGTGGGGGAGCGGCCCCCACATCTCGCGGGAGATGGTCTGGGCGAGCTCCACGTCCCCGCCGAGGAGCGCGTGCAGCAGGCCCGAGCGCAGGTGGCCGCGGGCACGGTCCAGGGCACTGTTCTGCTCGAGCGCGAGCCCGGCCATCGCGATGACGCTGGTCACCACCTCCTGGCTTGCCTGGTCGAGTTCGGTGGCACCGCCGAGGGCCAGCACACCGCGGAGCTGGTCCCGCCGGCCCAGCGTCTGCAGGGTCAGGGTCTCGCCGCCCTCGTCGAGGGTGGTGCTGGCCCGCTGCCCGCGGTGCAGCAGCCGGGCGGCCTCCTGCTGCACCCGGGCCAGGGAGCCCCGGGAGTTCGCGCCGCCCGAGGCCGCGAACGTGTCCCGCGGGAAGACCCGGTCGAGGGCGCCGCTCGCGTCGAACAGCGCCACCCAGTGGTTCAGCTGCCGGGACAGTTCGCTGAGCGTGGCGCTGAGGCCGTCCGGCCGGAGGGCGGCGAGCGAGATCGCACGCTGGGCTCCGAGCGCCCAGGTGTGCCGGGCGTAGCGCAGCTCCGCGACGAGGTCGCCGGCCGCGCGGGCGACCGCGATGAAGGGCGTGCCGTAGGGCACCTCGACCAGGGGCAGGCCGTGGGCGAGGCAGGCGGCGACCAGCGGATCGGGCGTGCCGTCGCGCACGACCTCGGTGCCGAAGCCGAGGGCGGCGATGCCGCGGGCGCGGAGCCGCGACACGTACTCGGCGTAGAAGGCATCCGTCGTGCCCTCGGCGGCGAACTGAGTGCCCGTGGTGAGCAGCACCTGGCCGGCGGAGAGGAACGGCGTCGGGTCGGCCAGGTCGGAGCTGTGCACCCATTCCACGGACTGCTCCAGCGCCTGGGCCGGCAACGATGCCTCGGGTGTGAGCAGGCGCAGCCGCAGACCCGGCTGGTCGAGCAGGCGGCGCAGGGGCGGCAGCAGCGGCGGGGCCGCGATCGGGGACATGGACCAAGTGTACAAGATGGCGGATTACTCCCATGGGAATGTACAGAATGGCGGGTGCCGGCGCACCGCGAGCCGCCATAGAGTGTGGCAATTGGCATCGTCGCCGGCAGCGCGCCGATGCATCTCGGTCCCAGAACTGGAGCAGCCATGACCATTGTCGAATCCCTTGCCCAAGAAACCCCCGTCGGCGGACCCTCCCTCCCGCAGGAGCGACGCCTCGTCACGGCGATCCCCGGTCCGAAGTCGCAGGAACTCAGCGCCCGCAAGGCGCAGGCCGTCTCGGCCGGCGTGGGCGTCACCCTGCCCGTGTACATCGTGGCCGCCGGCGGCGGCGTGCTGGTCGACGTGGACGGCAACTCCCTGATCGACCTCGGCAGCGGCATCGCCGTGACCGGGATCGGCAACAGTGCCCCCGAGGTGGTCGCGGCCGTCGCCGCCCAGCTCGCCCAGTTCACGCACACCTGCTTCACCGTCGCGCCCTACGACTCCTACATCGCCGTGGCCGAAACGCTCAACCGGCTCACCCCCGGCGACCACCCCAAGCGCAGCGCGCTGTTCAACTCCGGCGCCGAGGCCGTGGAGAACGCGGTCAAGATCGCCCGGCACTACACCGGCAAGCAGGCCGTCGTCGCCTTCGACCACGCGTACCACGGCCGCACCACGCTCACCATGGGCCTGACGGCCAAGAACCAGCCCTACAAGAACGGTTTCGGCCCCTTCGCCGCGGAGATCTACCGCGCGCCGATGTCCTACCCCTACCGTGACGGCGGCCTGGACGGCGTTGCCGCGGCCACCCGCGCCATCTCCCAGATCGAGAAGCAGATCGGGGCGGACAACCTCGCGGCCCTGATCATCGAGCCGATCCAGGGCGAGGGCGGCTTCATCGTTCCCGCCCCGGGCTTCCTGCCCACCCTGGTCGCGTGGTGCCGCGCCAACGGGGTCGTCTTCATTGCCGACGAGGTGCAGACCGGCTTCGCCCGCACCGGCGACATGTTCGCGAGCGAGCACGAAGGCATCGTGCCGGACATCATGGTGATGGCCAAGGGCATCGCCGGCGGCCTGCCCCTCTCCGCCGTCACCGGCCGGGCCGAGATCATGGACGCCCCCCAGGTCGGCGGCATCGGCGGCACCTACGGCGGCAACCCGCTCGCCTGCGCCGCGGCCCTCGCGACCATGGAAAGCTACGAGAAAGACGACCTGGCCCGGCGGGCGCGGGACATCGGCGTCATCATGACCGGTCGACTGAACGCACTGCGGGCCGTCGACAAGCGCGTCGGCGACGTACGCGGTCGCGGTGCCATGATCGCGATCGAACTCGTCGACCCGGTCACCGGCGACCCGGATGCCGCCCTCACCGGCCGCATCGTGTCCGCCGCCCACGCGCAGGGAGTCATCCTGCTCACCTGCGGCACCTACGGCAACGTGATCCGCTTCCTGCCGCCGCTGAGCATCCCCGACGCCCTCCTGGTCGAGGGCCTGCAGGTTCTCGCGAGCGCCCTGGCCGCCGCATGAGCCTGCTCGAGGCCGCGCCGGCGCCCCTGGCGCTGCCGCAGGCGACCCCGCAGGCGACCCCCCTGGCCACCCCGCTCGACGACGCACGCTCCCAGCTCCGCGCCGCCATCGGCGTGCTCGGCTACAGCGACGGCCTGCACTCCCTGCTCGCCACCCCGCGGCGCGAGATGACGGTCGCCGTGCCGCTCCGCCGCGACGACGGAACCACCCGCCTCTTCACCGGCTACCGGGTGCAGCACAACCTGTCCCGCGGCCCCGCGAAGGGCGGCCTGCGCTACAGCCCGAACGTCACCCTCGACGAGGTGCGTGCCCTCGCCATGTGGATGACCTGGAAATGCGCCCTGCTGGACGTGCCGTACGGCGGTGCCAAGGGCGGAGTCACCATCGACCCCCGCCTGTTCTCCCAGCCCGAACTGGAACGCGTCACCCGCCGCTACACCAGCGAGATCCTGCCCATCATCGGCCCGGAGAAGGACATCCCGGCACCCGACATGGGCACCGACGAGCGCACCATGGCCTGGATCATGGACACCTACTCCGTCAACGTCGGCTACACCGTCCCCGGGATCGTGACCGGCAAGCCGATCAGCCTGGGCGGCTCCCACGGCCGCGCCAGCGCCACCTCGCGCGGCGTTACCCACATGGCCATCGCGGCGTTGAAGCACCGCGGCATCCGTCCCGAAGGGGCGACCGCGGCGGTGCAGGGCTTCGGCAAGGTCGGTCACGACGCCGCCGTCTTCCTCACCGACGCCGGCGTGCGCGTGGTGGCCGTGAGCGACCAGTACGGCGCCGTGTACAACGCCGCCGGCCTCGACTTCGAACGGCTCAGCGCGCACGTCGCCACGACCGGCAGGGTCGTCGGCTTCGCCGGGGCCGAACCGATCGACGGGGACGCCCTGCTCGAACTGCCCGTCGACCTGCTCGTGCCGGCCGCCGTCGAAGGCGTGCTGCACGAGGGCAACGCGGCGCGCGTCACCGCGCGGGTCATCGTCGAGGGTGCCAACGGCCCCACCTCGCCCGCGGCCGACGCCATCTTCGCCGCCAACGGGCAGCTCGTTGTGCCCGATATCCTCGCCAACGCCGGCGGCGTCATCGTCTCCTACTTCGAATGGGTGCAGGGCAACCAGGCCTACTGGTGGAACGCCGCGGAGGTCGAGCACAAACTGGCCGAACGGATGCTCGCCGCCTGGCACCAGGTCGTCGACTACGCCGCCGCCCGCGACCTGTCCCTGCGCGCCGCCGCCACCGTGCTCGCCGTCGAACGGGTCGCGGAAGCGCACCTGCTGCGCGGCCTCTACCCCTGATCCCAGTCCGGCACCGTCCCCCCTCCTGCATTACCCGCATCGCATCGGAAAGAGAATCATCGTGTCCACCCGTGAAACCGAACTGCTCGCCCGCGTCCCGGCCGGCCTCTACATCGACGGCGCCTGGCAGCAGGGCGGCGGCGAGCCGATCGACGTCACCGACCCGGCGACGGGCGTTGTGCTCAAACAGATCGCCAACGCGGATGCCGCCGACGGCATCCGTGCCCTCGACGCGGCCGTCGCCGCGGCCGACTCGTGGGCGGCCACCGCGCCGCGGGTGCGGGCCGAGATCCTGCGCCGCGCCTTCGACCTGCTGCAGGAGCGCCGCGACGACTTCGCCCTGCTGATGACGATGGAGATGGGCAAGCCGCTCGCCGAGGCCAACGGCGAAGTCACCTACGGCGGGGAGTTCCTGCGCTGGTTCAGCGAGGAGGCCGTGCGCATCAGCGGCCGCTACGGGCTGAACCCCGAGGGCACCGGCTCCATGGTCGTGTCCCAGCGGCCGGTGGGCCCGTGCCTGCTGATCACGCCGTGGAACTTCCCGCTCGCCATGGCCACCCGCAAGATCGCCCCGGCGCTCGCCGCCGGCTGCACGGTCGTCGTGAAGCCGGCCGAGCTGACCCCGCTGACCACCCTGTTCTTCGTGCAACTGCTCGAGGACGCGGGCGTCCCGGCCGGCGTCGTCAACGTGATCACGACCTCGGACTCGTCGACCGTGGCCGCGCCGATCATCGCCGACCCCCGGCTGCGCAAGCTCAGCTTCACCGGGTCCACCGCCGTCGGCCGCAAGCTGATCGTGCAGGCCGCCCAGGGGGTGCTGCGCACCTCGATGGAACTGGGCGGCAACGCCCCGTTCGTCGTGTTCGAGGACGCGGACCTGGACAAGGCCGTCGAGGGCGCCATGCTGGCGAAGTTCCGCAACATCGGCCAGGCCTGCACCGCGGCCAACCGGTTCATCGTGCACGAGTCGGTGGCGGGCGAGTTCGCCCGCCGCGTGGCCGACCGGGTCACCGCGCTGAAGATGGGCCGCGGCACCGAGTCCGGCGTCACCATCGGCCCCCTCGTCAACGAGGCCGCCGTCGCCGGCACCGACGCGCTCGTCAAGGACGCGCTGGCCCACGGCGCCACCCTGCTCACCGGCGGGGTGCGCCCGGCCGGCCCCGGCTCCTTCTACGAGCCGACCGTGCTGACCGGCGTCACGCCGGGCAGCGCCATCCTGAGCGAAGAGATCTTCGGCCCCGTCGTGGGCATCGTCACCTTCACCGACGAGGCCGAGGCCGTGCGTTTGGCCAACTCGACCGAATACGGGCTGGTCAGCTACGTCTTCACCCAGGACCTGGCCCGCGGGCAGCGGATGATCGCCCAGCTGGACACTGGAATGATGGGGTTGAACACGGGGTTGGTTTCCAACGCCGCGGCCCCGTTCGGCGGCGTCAAACAGTCCGGTCTCGGCCGGGAAGGCGGGCTCGAGGGAATCCACGAGTACCTGTCCACCAAGTACACGCTCATCCCGGTCTCCTGACCGTTCATCGACTCCCACCATCCGCGGCATCAGCAACCACCAGCATCCAGGGGAAACAACAATGACCATCATCGAACGTGACATCGTCATCATCGGCGCCGGCGCATCCGGCCTGACCGCCGCGACCGCGCTGCAGAAGGCCGGCCACACCGTGGCCGTGCTCGAAGCGCGCGACCGCGTCGGCGGCCGGCTCTGGACCGACGACATCGAGGGCGCCATGCTCGAGATCGGCGGCCAGTGGGTCTCGCCCGACCAGGACGCGCTCAAGGACACCATCGCGGAGCTCGGCCTCGAGACCTTCGCGCGGTACCGCGACGGCGAGAGCGTCTACGTCAACGCGGCGGGCGAGCGCACCCGGTTCGAGGGCGAGATCTTCCCAGTCTCTCCCGACACCGAGCGGGAGATCGTGCGCCTGATCGAGAAGCTGGACGGGCTCGTCGCCGAAACCGACCCCGACCGGCCGTGGACGCACCCGCAGGCGAAGGAACTCGACGAGATCTCCTTCAGCGCCTGGCTGGAGCAGGAGACCACCGACCAGGAGGCCCGCGACAACATCGGCATGTTCATCGCCGGTGCCATGCTGACCAAGCCGGCCCACGCGTTCTCCACCCTGCAGGCGCTGCTGATGGCGGCCAGTGCCGGCAGCTTCAGCAACCTCGTCGACGCCGACTTCATCCTGGACGAGCGCGTCGTCGGGGGCCTGCAGCAGGTGCCGATCCTGCTCGCCGAGCGCCTCGGCGACGACGTGTTCCTCGGCCAGGCCGTGCGCGCCCTGCGCTGGAACGCGGACGGCGTCGTGGCCGTCACCGACCAGCTCGAGGTGCACGCGCGCCGCGTGATCGTGGCCGTCCCACCGGTGCTCTACAACCGGATCTCGTTCGAACCCCCGCTTCCGCGCCGCCAGCACCAGCTGCACCAGCACCTGTCGATGGGTTTTGTGATCAAGGTGCACGCGGTCTACGAGACCCCGTTCTGGCGCGAGGACGGCCTGTCCGGCACGGCCTTCAGCCCGTACGAGCTCGTGCACGAGGCCTACGACAACACGAACTTCGGCGACACCCGTGGCACGTTCGTCGGGTTCGTCTCCGACGAAGCGGCCGACGAGGTCTTCACCCTCACGGCGGAGGAACGCAAGCAGCGCATCCTCACCTCGCTTTCGCACTACTTCGGCGAGAAGGCGCTCACGCCGGTCGTGTACTACGAGAGCGACTGGGGCACCGAGGAATGGACCCGCGGTGCCTACGCGGCCAGCTTCGACCTGGGCGGGCTGGCCCGGTACGGCGCCGACCTGCGCACGCCGGTGGGACCGATCTCGTTCTCCTGCAGCGACCTGGCCGGCAAGGGGTACCAGCACGTCGACGGCGCCATCCGGATGGGCCGCGACACGGCGGCCCTGGTCGCAGCCGGACTCTAGCCGCGCCGCCGGATGCCGGCTGCCGGCATCCGTCTCGCGGCGCACCTTCGGGGCGCGGGCGCATGCTCCAGCCTGCGCCCGCGTGCACAGGGTGCGCCGCGACGCCGGGGCTGCGTCTAGAGCGCCGCGGCGACCGCGCTACCCGCGGTGCGGCCCGTGAACAGGCACCCGCCGAGGAAGGTGCCCTCGAGCGAGCGGTAGCCGTGCATGCCGCCGCCGCCGAACCCGCTGGCCTCCCCGGCCGCGTACAGGCCGGGGATCGGCTGGCCGTCCGCGCCCAGGGCCCGGGCGGACAGGTCGGTTTCGATGCCGCCGAGGCTCTTCCGGGTGAGGATGTGCAGCTTCACCGCGATCAGGGGCCCGTTCTTCGGGTCGAGCAGTTTGTGCGGGCTGGCGACGCGGATGAGACGGTCGCCCCGATAGTGCCGCGCCTGCCGGATCGCGTTGATCTGGGCATCCTTTGAGAAACCGTTGTCGAGTTCCCGGTCCCGGGCGCGGATCTCCCGCTCGACGTTGGTGAAGTCCAGGCGCACCTCAGGTGCACGCTGCTATATGCCGGTCAGCAGGTCGTGCAGGGTGTCGGCGACGACGAAGTCGACGCCCTTCTCCTTGAACGCCTCCACCGGCCCCGGCGCGCCCGGGAGAAGCCTCTTCGCTAGCAACGGCAGGTTCCGGCCGGTCAGGTCGGGGTTCTGCTCACTGCCGGAGAGGGCGAATTCCTTCTGGATGATCTTCTGGGTGAGCACGAACCAGCTGTGCTCGTGTCCGGTCTTGAGGATGTACTCCAGCGAGCCGAGGGTGTCGAACCCGGGGAAGAGCGGCCCGGGCAGTCGTGCGCCGGTGGCGTCGAGCCAGAGGGAGGACGGACCGGGGAGGATACGGATGCCGTGGGCGGCCCAGACCGGGTCCCAGTTCGTGATCCCCTCGGTGTAGTGCCACATCCGGTCCCCGTTGATCAGGCGCGCGCCGCCCCGCTCGCTGATGCCGAGCATCCGTCCGTCGACGTGCGCCGGGACGCCGGAGAGAAGCTTCTTCGGCGCCGTGCCCAGGCGCGTCGGCCACTGGGCGCGCACGAGGTCGTGGTTGCCGCCGATGCCTCCGCTGGTGACGATCACGGCCGAGGCCCGCAGTTCGAAGTCACCCACCGGGTCGCGTGAACTCGCTGTGCCGCGTTCCGCGCCGTCGTCGGCGAGGCGCACTCCGCGGACGCCCACCACGCCGCCGTCCTCGATGAGGAGCTCGTCGACCCGGTGCCGATGCAGTGCGCTCACCTGGCCGGCCTGAACGCCCTGCCTCACCCGCGTGATGAAGGGCGTCAGGAGTGCCGGGCCGGTGCCCCAGACGATGTGGAACCGCGGCACCGAGTTGCCGTGTTCGAGGGCCGTGTACCCGCCGCGCTCGGCCCAGCCGACGACCGGGAAGAACCGGATGCCCAGATCGTGCAGCCAGGCACGTTTCTCGCCGCTGGCGAAGTCGAGGTAGGCATCCGCCCACAGGGTCGGCCAGTAGTCCTCGGCCCGGTCGAAGCCGGCGCTCGCGAACCAGTCCTGGCGGGCGAGCTCGGGGGAGTCGTGAACGCCGAGGCGGCGCTGCTCGGGGGAGTCGACCAGGAAGAGCCCGCCGAACGACCACCAGGCCTGGCCGCCGATGGACGCGGCGCCCTCCTGGTCGACCAGGAAGACACGTTTGCCGGCATCCAGCAGCTCACACGTCGCGACGAGCCCGGCGAGGCCGGAGCCCACGACGATGACATCGGCTTCGGTCGGGGCGGCGCGACGGGGAACCGGGTTCATCGTGACTCCATCGTCAGCGGTGCTATCGGGAGGACAGCGGGTTACTCGTCGAACGTGTTCAGCATGGCGAACGCGGCGCGCTCGAGGTAGTCCCACAGGGTGTCACGCTGCAGCGGGGGCAGCTCGCAGCTGTCGACGGCGGCGCGCATGTGTCTGAGCCAGCGGTCGCGGGCATCCGGGTTGACCTTGAACGGCTGGTGGCGCTGGCGCAGGCGCGGGTGGCCGCGCTGCTCGCTGTACGTGCCCGGACCGCCCCAGTACTGCTCGAGGAACATCGTGAGCCGCTCGACGGCCGGCCCGAGGTCGGCCTCCGGGTACATCGGCTTCAGCACCGGGTCGGTGGCGACGCCGCGGTAGAACTCGGCGACCAGTTTCTCGAAGAACGGTCGCCCGCCGACCTGCTCGTAAAACGACGGGCCGAGGGCCGCGCCGTCCTCACCGCCGCGGAGGTGGACCCCGGCGGGGGTGGCGGGGAAAACTGGGGTGGCGTCATTCGTCATCGCGGATCTCCGGGTCGGGTGCGGTGTTCCTGGCTGGTTCGGTCTTCGGCGTTTCAGCTTTCGGCGATTCGGCCCTGGGCGTTACCGGCCTGGGCGTTATCGGCCTGGACGCTTCGGATTTGGGCGCTTCCGGCTTGGACGCTGCCGGCTTGGACGCTTCGGGTTCGGCCTTTTCGGGTGTCACCGTGTCGGACTTGGGCCGGCGCGGGGCCCGCGGCGCCTTGTTCTTCCTCATCGTCACCGGGGCGGTGAAGGGGCTGGTGGCGATGTCGGGCATCGACGCGGCTGCTTCGACGGCCGCGTCGGGTGCATCTTCGAAGGCGGGGGTCGTGCCGGCGTTGATGGCGCCATCCTTGCCGGCCATGACAACGCTGTTCAGCGGGGTCAGGCCGATGCCCAGGCCGTCGAGAGCCTTCTTCAGGTGCAGGCGCAGGTCGCGCGCGAAGTCCCACTTCGCCGCGACCCGGGTCTTCACCACGAGGCGCACGACGAGGGCCTCCGCGGAGATCGATTCGAGTCCCCAGATTTCGGGCTTCTCGAGGATGACGGGGCGCCACTTGCGGCTGGAGGCCAGGGCCTTCGCCACCCGGAGCAGCTCGTTCTGAACGGCTTCCACGTCGGACGAGTAGGGAATAGCGAGGTCGATGATGACGCGGGCCCAGCCCTGGGACATGTTGCCGACCCGCAGGATCTCGCCGTTGCGCACGAACCAGAGCGTGCCGTCGACGTCGCGCACCTGGGTGACACGGATGCCGACGGTCTCGACGACGCCGGAGGCGAAGCCCACGTCGACGATGTCGCCCACGCCGATCTGGTCCTCGACGACCATGAACAGGCCGTTCAGGATGTCCTTGACGATGTTCTGCGCGCCGAAACCCAGGCCGGCGCCGAGAGCGGCCGTGAGCAGGGCGAAGGACCCCAGGATGTCCGTGTTGATGATGTTGACGATCAACAGGATCGACACGATCAGCAGGGTGACGTTGAGGATGTTGGAGAGCACGGAGCCGAGGGTGCGGGTGCGCTGCACCACGCGCACCGCCGCCAGGGGGGAGACGCTCAGGGCCTGCGTGTCCAGTACGTTCTGGTTCTTCTTGACCCCGGAGACGATCTGCTGCACGACCCGTTCGATCACGAAGTGCAGCACCCAGCGCAGCACGAGTGCGCCCACGATGATGACGACGATGTTTATGGTCTTGAGCCACAGGTCGATCGTGAAAAATTGGGTGAGTTCAAGCCAGATTGCGTCAAAGTCCATAACGAGACGAGTCTACAGAGCCTCGTCCTGTCCGGATCCTGAGTCCCCTGCCCCGCGCCCCGCGCTCCTAGTCCCCGGCCCCGGCTCCGCGCCCCAACGAATTCGACGGAGATTTTGGCTGATCTGGCGATCTGGACCGGTTTAACCCGGTTCCAGGAGCAGAATCTCCGTCGAATTCGTTAGGGGCACGCGGGCGGATGCGGCGGCGCGGCTACTCCGCGTCGCGCGTCTGGGCGGCGAGGGCCCGTTCGACCCCGGCCAGGTTCTCGATCACCAGGCGGCGCAGCGCGAGCGGCTCCGGGTTGGCGTCGAGCCAGGTGCGCGTCGAGGTGACGAGCGCCCGGTTCGCGAGCGGTGCCGGGTACAGCCCGAGCACGAGCTTCTCTGCGATCGAGAAGCTGCGGGCCGCCCAGACCGACTGCAGCATGGCGAAGTACTGGTCCACGAACGGTTCGAGCAGCGCGGTGTCGTTGGCGCGCAGGAAACCGGCGGCCGTGACCCGCACGATCGTGTTCGGGGCGGTGTCCACGTCGATCAGCGACGACCAGGCGGCCTGCTTCCCCTCAGCCGTCGGGATGGCGGCGCGGGCCTGCGCGGCCGACTGGGCGCCGGTCGCGGTGTTGTCCGCGGCCAGTGCGGCGTCGATCTCGGCCGATCCGGCCTTGCCACCGGCGACGAGGGCGATGAGCAGCTCCCAGGCGAGGTCGGTGTCGATCTCCAGGCCCTCGAGCGGCACGGAGCCGTCCAGGAGCGCGGCCACGGATGCCAGCTGGCTCTCGGTGGTCGCGATACCGGCGAAGAACTTCACGAACTGGAACTGCGCGTCGGAGCCGGCTTCGGCGTGGCGGGCGAGGGACCAGAGCGCGTCCCCGACCTCCTTGATCGTCGCCGTGCGGTGCTCCTCGGCGACGTAGTAGGTGGCGGCGAGCACGACCTGGCCGAGTACCGTGCGCAGCGTGGTCGACTCGGTCTCCGTCGCGACGTTGCCGAGCACGAGCGTGATGAAGTCGCGCGGCGCCGTCTCGGCGTCGCGGGTGGCGTCCCACACCGCGCCCCAGACGATGGCGCGGGCGAGCGGGCTCTCGATCGCGGAGAGGTTCTCGAGGGCCACCTCCTGCGACGCCGGGTCGAGGCGGATCTTGGCGTAGGCCAGGTCGTCATCGTTGAGCAGGACCAGGGCGGGACGCTTCAGGCCGACCAGCGTGGGGACATCCGTCTGCGCGCCGTCGACGTCGATCTCGACCCGGTGCGAGCGCACGAGTGTGCCGTCCGCCAGGTCGTAGAAGCCGATCGCGAGGCGGTGCGGGCGAATGGTGGGGTAGTCGGCGGCGGCTGTCTGCAGCACCGTGAAGCCGGTGACGGTGCCGGTCTCGTCGACGGTGACCTCCGGGCGCAGGGTGTTCACGCCCGCGGTCTCGAGCCACAGCCTGGTCCATTCGCTGAGGTCGCGGCCGCTGGAGGCCTCGAGTTCGACCATCAGGTCGTGCAGCTCGGTGTTGCCCCACTGGTGCTTCTGGAAGTACGCGGCGACGCCGGTGAAGAATTCGTCGCGGCCGACCCAGGCCACGAGCTGCTTGAGCACGGAGCCGCCCTTGGCATACGTGATGCCGTCGAAGTTGACCTGCACGTCTTCGAGGTCGGTGATGGTGGCGGTGATGGGGTGGGTGGAGGGCAGCTGGTCCTGCTTGTAGGCCCAGCTCTTCTCCATCACGGCGAAGGTGGTCCATGCCTCGGTCCACTCGGTGGCCTCGGCGGTGGCCATGGTCGACGCCCACTCGGCGAAGGACTCGTTCAGCCACAGGTCGTTCCACCACTTCATGGTGACCAGGTCGCCGAACCACATGTGCGCGAGCTCGTGCAGCACGGTGACGACGCGGCGCTCCTTGATGGCGTCGGTGACCTTGGAACGGAACACGTAGGTCTCGGTGAAGGTGACCGCGCCGGCGTTCTCCATCGCGCCGGCGTTGAACTCCGGCACGAACATCTGGTCGTACTTGTCGAACGGGTACGGGTAGTTGAACTTGCCCTCGAAGTATTCGAAGCCCTGGCGGGTCTTCTCGAACAGGTAATCCGCGTCGAGGTACTCGAACAGGCTCTTCCGGCAGAAGAGGCCGAGCGGGATGGTGCGGCCGTCGCTGGAGGTCAGCTCGCTGCGCACGACCGCGTAGGGGCCGGCGACGAGGGCGGTGATGTAGCTGGAGATGGTGTGGGTGGGGGCGAAGGCCCACGTCTTTTGGCCGTTGCCGGCATCCGTCGGCTCGGGCGTGACCGAGTTGGAGATGACTTCCCAGGCGCCCGGCGCGGTGACCGTGAACGCGAACGTGGCCTTGAGGTCGGGCTGCTCGAACACGGCGAAGACGCGGCGGGAGTCGGGCACCTCGAACTGGCTGTAGAGGTAGACCTCGTTGTCGACCGGGTCGACGAAGCGGTGCAGGCCCTCGCCGGTGTTCGTGTACTCGGCGTCGGCGACGACGGTGAGCGTGTTCTCCGCGGCGAGGCCGTCGAGCTGGATCCGGATGCCGTCACTGACGGATGCGGGGTCGAGCGCGGCGCCGTTAAGCGTCACCGAGTGCACGGTGCGGGTGATGGCGTCGATGAAGGTGGACGAACCGGGCGTCGCGGTGAAGCGCACCGTGGTCTCGCTGCCGAACGTCTCCGGTCCGGCGGTGAGGTCGAGGGTGACCTGATAGCTCTGCACGGTGATGAGCGCGGCGCGCTCCTGGGCTTCGATCCTGGTGAGGTTCTCTCCGGGCAACGGTTTCTCCATCTCGGTTTCGCGGTATGCGGGCGCGCTGACGCTTGTGACGCAGCACACAGGATTCAGCCTAGCCAAGGATTAGGGTGTGCGCATGAGGGCAAGCACCGACCCGCGGGCCGCGACCGCCGACCGCTACCGGGAGTTCGCCGACATGGAAGCGCGCGGCCTGAGCGCCTGCTACGAAGCGTGGGCGCACGGCGTGGCGGACGACCCGGCGACCGTCGCCCTGATCGACCGGCTCCCGGCGCCGAAACGGCAGCCGAACCTGGTCTTCAGCGCGGCGCGGTTCCACGGCGCCCCCGTCTCGGAGTACGGGGAGTTCGGCTCCTGGCTGGCCGGCCACTGGGCCGTCGTGTCGGCCACCTGCCTCAGTCACTCCACCCAGACGAACGAGCCCGGACGGTGCGCGGTGCTGCTGCCGGCGCTCGCCGCGCTTCCCGGTCCGCTGGCCCTGATCGAGGTGGGGGCATCCGCGGGGCTCTGCCTGTATCCCGACCGGTACAGCTACCGGTATCTCGCCGGCGATGAGGTCGAACGGATGCTGCATCCCGCCGCCGGGCCGAGCCCGGTGGTCCTCGACTGCTCCCTGACCGGGCCGGTGCCCGGGCCGGCCGAACTGCCCGAGGTGGTCTGGCGGGCCGGCGTCGACCTCAACCTGCTCGACCTGTTCGATCAGGCCGACGTGGCCTGGCTGGACGCCCTGATCTGGCCGGAGCACGACGATCGCCGGGCGAGGCTCCGTGCGGCGGTGCAGCTCGCTCGGGCGGAGCCGGCCCCGATCGTGCGAGGGGACCTCAACGACCAGGTCGAGGCCCTCGTCGCACGGGCGCCCGCCGGGGCGACCGTGGTCGTGTTCCACACCGCCGTGCTGGCCTACCTCGACGAAGCAGCCGCGCGCCGGTTCACGGCCACCATGCACCGGCTGCCCGTGCGCTGGTTGTCCAACGAGGGCCGCTCGGTCGTGCCCGCGGTGACGGAGAGACTGCGGGCGCGCCCCGCAGCATCCACTGACTTCGTGCTCGCTCTGGATGCCGAGCCGATCGCGTTCACGGAGCCGCACGGGCGGGCCCTGCACTGGCTGGACGAGCGGGGATCCTCGCCCCGGCGGTGAACCAATTCGACGGAGATATTGCCGTAAAGGCTCGCTTTCGGGCTGTTCAGGGTCGTTTCTGTCAGAATCTCCGTCGAATTCGTTCAGGTGTCGAGGCCTCGGGTCACTGCACCCGGTGAGCCGGCGTTCGCGGCATGGAGATCGCCGCAATCATGGTCAAAGCGGCGGTGACGGTCACGGCCGCGAACACCGCGCCGGATGCCGCGACGACCGTGGCGGCATCCGGCGCCCCTCGCCCGGAGGCGGAGAAGATCGCGTTCGCCACGGCGCCGAAGATGGCCACGCCGACCGCGCTGCCGATGGAACGGGAGAACAGGTTGGCTCCGGTGACGACGCCGCGTTCGTTCCAGTCGACGCTGGACTGCGCCGCGATCAGGGACGGGGTGGCCACCAGGCCCAGGCCGAGGCCGGTCACGAAACAGCTGGCGGCGACGATGGCGACCGAGGGGGTCGCTGCGAAGAGTGCGAGGGCCACCACGCCGAGCAGCACGATGCCGATGCCGATCAGCGCCGTGTTCCGGAAGCCGATCCGCAGGTACAGGCGCCCGGAGAGCGATGCCGAGATCGGCCAGCCGATCGTCAGCGCCGCCAGGGCCAGACCGGCGGTCAGCGGCGCGGTTCCCAGGGCCCCTTCGAGGTAGGTCGGCACGAAGGAAGTGAGGCCGATCAGGATGGCGCCGACACCGATCGAGACGAGCGCGGTGCTGAGCAGCAGATGCCGGCTGAACACCCAGAGCGGCAGGACGGGCTCGGCGGCCCCCCGCTCGGCGAGCACGAACAGGGCCAGCAGGAGCGCGCCCAGGCCGAAGGATCCGATGCTCTGCGGCGAGTTCCAGGCCCAGGCCTGCCCGCCCTCCAGCACGGCTATGATCAGGAGGCTCAGTGACACGGTGAGCAGCCCGGCCCCGAGGTAGTCCACCTGGTGGCGGCGGGGCTCGACCGTCTCGTGGAATTGGCGCAGCAGCATCCAGGCAGCGATGACGCAGAGCGGGATGTTGACGAAGAAGATCCAGCGCCAGGACAGGAACTGGGAGAACACGCCGCCGAGGGTGGGGCCGACGACGGAGGAGATCGCCCAGACGCTGGCGAGGTAGCCCTGCACCTTCGCGCGTTCGACCACGGTGTAGATGTCGCCGGCGATGGTGACCGCCATCGGCTGCACGGCCCCGGCCCCGAGGCCCTGGATCGCGCGGAAAACGATCAGCGCAGGCATGCTCCAGGCCAGCCCGCAGAGCACCGAGCCGAGCAGGAACAGGGCGATGCCGATCAGCACGATCGGCTTGCGACCGACGGTGTCGGCCAGTTTCGCGTACACCGGCACGGACACGGCCTGGGCGAGCAGGTAGATGGAGAACAGCCAGGGGAACTGGGCGAAGCCGCCGAGGTCCTTCACGATCGTGGGCACGGCGGTCGCCAGAATGGTGGCGTCGATCGCGACCAGGCCCGTGGTCATCATCAGGGCGATCAGCACCGGGCCGCGTTCGGAACGGAAGCCCACGTCGATGCTGCTCAGCTTGCACCTCTTCACTCACCGGGACGGATGCCCCTTGACTCCAAGTCGTCGCGGCGGTCGAGCATTCCCGCCGGGCGTCCCGGATCGGTGGCCCCTGGCTCGACTCCCGGGCGGAGCCGGCACACGGTGTCCGGCGCTGAACCAATTCGACGGAGATTCTGCCCTAACAGCCCGTTTTTTGGCCGTCTGGGTCTCGTTTGGCCAAAATTACCGTCGAATTCGTTCGGGCCGGCTCTAGGGTGGGGCGCAATGACAAGTCGAGAGGCCCTCCTGGCCGCCTACGATGCCCAGCTCCGGCTGCGGGTTCCGGCCGAGCAGCCCGCGGGCATCCGTTTTGAACTGCGGGGTTCGGTTCTGCGCGTGGTGGGATGGCACCAGGGTTTCGTCGAGACCGCCCGCGAGGTGGGACTGACCGGGTCGGCGCTGGACGCCCTCATCGCCGGGCACCGAGACTTCTTCGCGGCTCGCGGCGAGGCGGTGGAGTGGAAGACCCGCGGCCACGACGAGCCCGCGGACCTGACCCGGCGCCTGATCGCTGCCGGGTTCGTGCCCGAGGCACCCGAGACGGTCGTCGTGGGCGAGACCGCGCGCCTGACCGCGCGACCCGGGTCCGGGCTGCCCGACGGGGTCACCATCCGTCAGGTCGACTCCCGAGCGGATTTCGATGGCATCGCCGACGTCCAGACTCAGGTCTGGGGAACGGACCAGTCCTGGCTGGCCGGCGACCTTGAGACGAGTGTGCGCGATGCCCCGGGTGATGTGCTCGTCTTCGTCGCCGAGGCCGCCGGAGAGGTGGTCTCCTCGTGCCGACTCGAGTTCACCCCGGGAACGGACTTCGCCGGCCTCTGGGGCGGGTCGACGCTTGCCGCCTGGCGGGGCCGCGGCATCTACCGGGCGCTCGTGGCGCACCGGGCACGGCTCGCGCACGATCGTGGCGTGCGCTACCTGCAGGTCGACGCCTCCGAGGACAGCAAACCGATCCTGCTGCGCCTGGGCTTCCAGACGCTGACGACGACGACCCCGTATGTCTGGACGCCGCCCGCCCCCGCGCCGGACTGATCCTCGGCGTTGCCTGGTCGCGCTGCGAGTGCGCCGGGGCATCCGCTCGCCCTCACCAATTCCACCCAACCAATTCGACGGAGATTTTGCCGAAATCGGGTCTGAATCGGCCTCCAGGGTGCGAAAAGCTCAGAATCTCCGTCGAATTGGTTCGGAGCGGGACAGGGTGGTGGCCCGAGGGACGGCTACCAGGTTCCGGGCTGGTAATCCTTCAGGAAGACGCCGCAGAGGTCTTCGCCGGCCTCGCCGCGCACGATCGGGTCGTAGACCCGCGCCGCGCCGTCGACCAGGTCGAGCGGGGCGTGGAAGCCCTCCTCGGCGAGGCGCACCTTGGTCGGGTGCGGGCGCTCGTCGGTGATCCAGCCGGTGTCCACACTCGTCATCAGGATGCCGTCCGAGAGCATCTCCTTCGCGCTGGTGCGGGTGAGCATGTTCAGCGCGGCCTTGGCCATGTTCGTGTGCGGGTGGCCGGGGCCCTTGTAGCCGCGGCCGAACACGCCCTCCATCGCGGACACGTTCACGATGTAGGTGCGGCGGGCCTCGGATGCCGCCAGCGACGCACGCAGGCGGCTCACCAGCAGAAACGGGGCCGTGGTGTTGCAGAGCTGAACCTCGAGCATCTCCAGCGGGTCTACGTCCTGCACGTTCGCGGTCCAGCTGTTCGCGTCGTGCAGGTCGGGCACGAGCCCGCCCGCGTCGATCGCGGTGCCGGCGGCGAGGCGCTCGAGCGAGGAGGAGCCCGGCGCCAGGGCCAGCGCGGTGAGGTCGTCGGCGGTGAGCGCGCCGGTCGCGCCGGCCGCGGCGGTGAGGATCGGGTGACTGGTGACGGATGCCGCGAGCGCGGTCGGGTGCGCGTCGTTGGCGTGCCCGAACGTCACGATCTCCGGAATGCTGCCCTCCGGCAGCGGAGACTGCTCCGCCAGGGCCAGCATCGAGTAGGAGCCGGGGGAGCGGCGCACGGTCTGGGCGGCGTTGTTGATCAGGATGTCGAGCGGTCCGGCCGCCGCCACGGAGTCGGCCAGGCCGATCACCTGAGCCGGGTCGCGCAGGTCGATACCCACGATCCGCAACCGGTGCAGCCAGTCGGCGGAGTCCGGCATGGCGCTGAACCGGCGCACCGCATCCCGCGGGAACCGGGTGGTGATGGTCGTGTGGGCGCCGTCGCGCAGCAGGCGCAGGGCGATGTACATGCCGATCTTGGCGCGGCCGCCGGTGAGCAGGGCGCGCTTGCCGGTCAGGTCGGTGCGGGCATCCCGTTTCTGGTGGCTCATGGCCGCGCAGCCGGGGCACAGCTGGTGGTAGAACGCGTCGACGAGGGTGTACTTCTGCTTGCAGATGTAGCAGGCCCGGGGCACGAGCAGTTCGCCGGCCGACGCCCGATCGGTGCCGAGGCGCAGCTGGGCGCCGATGGTCTCGTCGTCGATCCGGGTGCGGGCGCCGGTCGCGGTCGCGGCGATGACCTCCCGGTCGGCGTCCGCGATCGCCTGGCGCTTCTCGCCGCGGCGCACCATTTTGACGGACTTGAACATCTTGGCGGTGGCCTGCCGCACGGTGACGAAGTCCGGGTCCTCCGGGTCGATCTCGCTGAGCGAGGCGAGGACCCGCAGGGCGATCGCCATCTCCGCGGGGTCGATGCCCGGTGCGGGCTCTGCCGCGGGCTCGGTCGAAGGCGTGGTGGTCATCCGCCAATTCTACGACGGCCCCCTGAGACGACTGTTGCCCGGCCGGACAACTGGTGCCGGTGTAGCGGCACCTGTTGTCCGTCCGGGCAACAGCGGTGAAGCGAGCTGGTGGAGCGGGTGTGGCTAGACCTTCAGGGTCTCCGGCGCAGGAGTGGAGTCGAGTTCCGTCGCGAGCGAGGACAGGTCCATCGACGAGGTGGCCGGCTCATACGTTTCGTCGAACGGCATTTCGTCGGTGTCCAGGTCGGGGTTGTCGTCCTGGTTGGCGACCAGCTCGCGGGCCTCGAAGACCGAATTCACGCTGGGCATCGAGCCCAGCAGCGGGCGTCCGGCAGACTCGCGCAGGAAGAAGATCGCGATTCCACCGACGACGGATGTGCCCATCAGGTAGTAGGCCGGCATCATGTCGTTCCCGGTCCCGGCAATGAGCGCCGCGATGATGAACGGCGTGGTGCCGCCGAAGATGGCGACCGAGAAGTTGTACGCGATGCCCATGGCGCCGTAACGACTTTCGGTCGGGAACAGCGCCGGCAGGGCCGAGGCCAGGTTGGCGACGTAGAACGTGACGGGCAGGGCGATCAGGGCCAGGCCGAGCAGCGTCGACCAGATCTCACCGACACCGATCAGCAGGAACGCGGGGATGGAGAGCACCACGGCACTACCGGCGCCCATCCAGAGCACCGGGCGGCGGCCGATCTTGTCCGACAGTCGGCCGGCGAGGGGGATGCAGAACGACATGATCACGAGGATGGGGATGGTCAGCAGTGTGCCGTGCAGCTCGTCGTAGCCCTTGGTGGCGGTGAGGTACGTCGGCATGTAGGAGGTCAGGGCGTAGCCGAGGGTGTTCGCCGCGGCAACGAGGACCATCGCGACGATGATGCCGCGCCAGTGGTTCTTGAAAATGCTGACCGGGCCGTTCGACGCGGCGGACTCGTCGGTGAACGACGGGTCGGTGGCAGCCAGCTCCTTGGCATCCAGGGTGGCCTGGAAGGTGGGGGATTCCTCGATCTTGAGGCGGAACCAGATGGCGATCAGGCCGAGCGGTCCGGCGATGAGGAACGGGATGCGCCAGCCCCAGTCTTCCATCACGGGCTGACCCAGGGTCACCTGCAGGATCGAGACGAGCGCGGCGCCGATGGCGAAGCCGAGGTAGCTGCCCATGTCGAGCAGGCTGGCGAAGAAGCCGCGGTGCTTGTCGGGCGAGTGCTCGCTGACGAAGGTGGTCGCACCGGCGTACTCACCGCCGGTGGAGAAGCCCTGCACGAGCTTGGTGAAGACGAGCAACGCCGCGGCGAGCATGCCGACCTGGGCGTAGCTGGGCAGCAGGCCCACCGCGAAAGTGGATGCCGCCATCAGCATCAGGGTCATCGACAGCACCTTCTGGCGGCCGATCTTGTCTCCGAGCCAGCCGAAGAAGACGCCACCGAGCGGGCGGGCGATGAAGGTCGCGGCGAAGGTGCCGAGCAGGAAGAGGGTCTGCACCGTCTTGTCGGCCTCGGGCAGGAACACCGGGCCCATCGTCGTGATCAGGTAGCCGAACACGCCGACGTCGTACCATTCCATCGTGTTTCCGACGATGGTGCCGCCGAGGGCCTTCTTCAGTCTCGACTGGTCGACCACGTTGACGTGGGACACTTTTAAGCGGCGCTTGAGGAGCGTTTTCTTCGCCTTGCCGGCGGTGAGATCCGCACCGGCATTCGAATCGGTCGTGCTTGTCGTTCTGAGCATTGGAGCTTCTCTCGTGGAGATCATTTTTCGATGAAAAGTTGCGGCCCGCTTCCGGGCATAACGTACGATTTTAGCCGAAAAGTGGCCTCAACCAGACATTTCGTTTGGGATACCCGCCCTGGACAGGGGTTTACGTGGGGTCTCCGTCGCCCGTTCTCGAGTCAATCGGCGCTTAGGCTGGCACCATGGCTGACTCCGTGAAGTTCTGGTTCGACCCCTCCTGCCCCTGGGCCTGGATGACCTCCCGCTGGGTGGGGGAGGTGGCCGCCCTGCGCGGTTTCGACGTCGAGTGGAAGGTGATGAGCCTCGCCGTCCTGAACGAGGATCAGGACGTGTCAGAGGAGTACCGGGAGTTCTTCCCGCGGGCCCTCAAATACACCCGCCTGGTGCAGGCCGCGCAGGAACTGCACGGCCAGCAGACGGTCAAGGCTCTCTACGACGCCCTCGGCGCGCGCATCCACCCGGGCGGCAGCTCGAACCCCGACGAGGTCATCCCGGCGGCGCTCGCCGAAGTGGGCCTGCCGGTCGCCTTCGCCGCCTTGGCGGACAGCGAGCAATACGACGTGCAGATGCGCGCCAGCCACTTCGACGGCATGGAGCGAGTGGGGCAGGATGTGGGCACCCCCGTCATCTCCGTCAACGACGTGGCCTTCTTCGGCCCGGTCGTGTCGCCCGCGCCCACCGGCGACCAGGCGCTGGCCTTGTGGGACGGCGTGGTGGCCGTCGCCGGCTGCGAGGGCTTTTTCGAGATGAAGCGCACCCGCACCCGCGGACCCGTCTTCGCGGCCGAGTAAATAGAATTGGATCATGCGCATCCACATCGCCACTGACCACGCCGGCCTCGAATTCAGCCACCACCTGCTCACGCACCTCACCCTTGCCGGTCACGAAGTCGTGAACCACGGCCCGGTGAGCTACGACGCCCTCGACGACTACCCCGGGTTCTGCATCACCGCGGCCGAGGCCGTCGTGACCGACCTCACGCAGGGCGTAGAGGCGCTCGGCATCGTCTTCGGCGGGTCGGGCAACGGCGAGCAGATGGCGGCCAACAAGGTGAAGGGGATTCGAGCCGCTCTCGTCTGGAGCCTCAACACGGCGCGTCTCGCCCGCGAGCACAACGACGCCAACGTCATCTCCATCGGCGCCCGCCAGCACACGATCGAGGATGCCACCGACTTCATCGACGCCTTCATCGCGGAGCCGTTCCCCGGGGACGAGCGCCATGTGCGCCGGATCTCCCAGCTGGCGGAGTACGAAACGACCTGCACAATCAACGGCACGCCTCTTTCAAGCTAACCGTGCCCGAGGGTCATTCCGTCCACCGGATCGCGCGCCAGTTCGCCCGAAATTTCGTGGGCAAGCGCATCCGGCTGTCGTCCCCGCAGGGCCGCTTCGTGGACGGCGCGGCCCGGCTGGACGGTCACTCCATGACGGATGCCCGCGCCGTCGGTAAGCAAATGTTCCTGGAGTTCGACAACGGGCTGTGGTTGCGCGTGCACCTGGGTCTCTACGGTGCGTGGGATTTCGCGGGCGACATCCAGGTGGACGCCACCGTCGCATCCGCCAACGGACGCATGGGCCAGACCGGCATGCGCGGCACCGGCGACGCCGTTCTGGATTCGGCCGGCGAGAACTCGGTGCGCAGTATCGGCGCTCCCCGGCTGACCCGGCTGCGGATGGCGGAGGCCGAGAAGGTCAGCGTCGAACCCGACGGTTTCCCGCCCGACCCCATCGGCCAGGTTCGGGTTCGCCTGCTCGCCGACGACGTCGTGGCCGACCTGCGCGGGCCCACGGCCTGCGAGGTGCTCGGCCCCGACCAGGTCGAGGTCGCGATGAACCGGCTCGGCCCTGACCCGATGCTCGACGACGGCGCCGCCGCGGAGGAGCGCTTCGTCAGCGCGGTGCGCAAGAAACCGACGCCGATCGGCCGGCTCCTGATGGACCAATCCGTGGTCAGCGGGATCGGCAACGTGTACCGCGCCGAGCTCCTGTTCCGGGCGGGCATCAATCCATACGCCCCCGGGAAGTCGCTTCGCGACGAGCAGGCGCGGGCCCTCTGGCGGGACTGGGCCCACCTGCTGAAGATCGGCGTCTCCACCGGCCAGATGATGACGATGGACGACCTGGGCGACGAAGACTACGTTCTCGCCATGCGCAACCGGGCCGACCGGCACTGGGTGTACAAACGCGAAGGGCTGCCATGCCGGATCTGCGGCACGCACATCACCCTGGAGGAGATGGCCGCCCGCAAGCTCTACTGGTGCCCGCGGTGCCAGTCCTGACCCCCGGCCCGCAGCCCCACCGAACGGGAGCCCGATGAGACACAATCCCAGTTTCGCCCTCGACGATCCGGATGAGGTCAAGCGCCTGATCCGCGAGAACCCGTGGGCGAGCATGATCAGTCACACCTCCGCGGGCGAGCTGGTGGCGTCGCATTACCCGGTGATCCTCGACGAGGACGCCGAGGGCATCGTGTTGCTCAGCCATGTCGGCCGGCCCGACGAGGCGCTGCACGAACTCGGCCGGCACGAACTGCTGGTCATCATCCAGGGCCCGCACGGGTACATCTCCCCGGGCTGGTACGACGGGCCCGCGGATGCCCCCACCCCGGCCGTGCCGACCTGGAATTTCGTCACCGCCCACCTGCACGGCACCCCGGAGCTGCTCAGCGACGAGGAGAACCTGCGCGTGCTCGACCGGCTCGTCGACCATTTCGAAGAACGGATGCCTGAGCCGCGTCGCCTCAACGGCACGCCCGCGAGCTCCGCCTACGCCGCCCGCATCGTCGGCGGCACGGTCGGCTTCCGGCTCCGGGTGAGCCGCCTCAGTGCGAAGAGCAAGCTGAGCCAGAACAAGCCGGCGGAGACGGTGGCGCGCATCCTGGCCGAACTCGACGGGGACGGCCCCTACGCGAGCCCGGCGCTCGCCGCCGAGATGCGCCGCGTGCACGACCCGGTTCCGCCCGTCACCGACGCGCCCCTCGGCGCGGAGCCGTCCGGCCCGCAGGGACACGACCGGTGACGCCCGGGGACTCCGAGTCGCTGGTGCTCCGGAACGCCCGGCTTCCCGGCAGCGACGAACGGGTCGACGTGGAGATCGTGGACGGCCGGATCCGGCGGATCGGCTACCTCGGAATGGTGGGACCCGGCATCCGTGCGGTGGATCTCGCCGAACGGTGGCTGATCCCCGGTCTCTGGGACAATCATGTGCACTTCAGCCAGTGGGCGCAGACCGCGCGACGGCTGGACCTATCCGGCGCCGGCAGCGCCGCCGAGGTGGCTGCCCTGGTCGCCGCGCGCGTGCCGGACCTGGCGGCGGGCGAGGGCCTGGTCGGTTTCGGGTTCAGGGACGGCCTCTGGCCGGATGTCCCGGCCCGGGCCACGCTCGACGCGGTCACCGGCCCCGTGCCGGCCGTGCTGATCAGCGGCGACCTGCACTCCTGCTGGCTGAACTCGGCCGCGCTGGCGCAGCACGGGTTCGCCGACCATCCGACCGGCCTGCTCCGCGAGGACGACTGCTTCGCCGTGGTGCGGGCGCTGGCCGCGGTGCCCGACCGGGTGATGGACGGGTGGGCGGACGCCGCGGCCCGGGCCGCGGCGGCCCGCGGGGTCGTCGGCATCGTCGAGATGGAGATGGCCTGGAACCTCGACACGTGGCGGCGCCGCATCCAGGCCGGCACGGATGCGCTCCGGGTCGAGTTCGGCATCTACACCCCGCAGCTCGGCCGGGCGGTCGAGCAGGGACTCCGCAGCGGGGACGTGATCGCGGGGACCGGTGGGCTCCTCACGGTGGGTCCCTACAAGGTCATCACCGACGGGTCGCTCAACACCCGCACCGCCTTCTGCTTCGACGAGTACCCCGGCCTGGAGGGGCAGCCCGGCTCGCGCGGGTCGCTCAACGTGCCGCCCGAGGAACTGCTCGACCACCTGCGGGTGGCGACGGAGGCCGGCATCCGCCCCGCCGTGCACGCCATCGGCGACCACGCGAACAGCCTCGCGCTCGACGCCTTCGAACGGCTCGGCTGCTCGGGCAGCATCGAGCACGCGCAACTGCTCGCCCCCGCCGACATCGCCCGTTTCGCCCGGCTGGGCGTGGTGGCCAGTGTGCAGCCCGAGCACGCCCTGGACGACCGCGACGTCGCCGACCGGTACTGGGCCGGCCGCACCGACCGGGCCTTCGTGCTGGCCAGCCTGTTGCGCGCCGGCGCGACCCTCGCGCTCGGGTCGGACGCCCCGGTGGCGCCGCTGGACCCCTGGGTGAGCCTGGCCGCTGCGGTCGGCCGCACCCGCGACGGGCGCGAACCCTGGCACGCCGAGCAGGCGATCTCCCGGCAGGCGGCGCTCGCCGCGTCCGCGCGCGGCCGGCACCGCGTGCTGGTGGGGGACGTCGCCGACCTCGCCGTGTGCGAGACCGACCCGTTCGTCGCCTCCGTCGGCGACCTCCGACGGATGCCCGTGGCCGCCACGCTGCTGGCCGGCCGGTTCACGCACGACCGGCTCTGACCGTCCGGCCCGGGGCCGGCGCCCGGGTCGCGGCGCAGGTTGTGGCAGCGGGCGCAGGTTCCAACCTGAGCCGCGAGCCACAACCTGCGCCGCGAGTGCTGGTCCCGCCGGCACCGGGGCTTGATTTCGCCTGCCGAGGAATGGGACACGGGCCCCGGAAGGGGCAGACTTGACCCATGAGCGTGATCGAGAATTCCAAGCTGGCCATCATCGGAGCGGGAGCGGTGGGGTCCTCCCTCGCCTACGCCTCCCTGATCCGTCAATCGGCGCGCGAAGTCGTGCTCTACGACATCAACGGGCCCAAGGTCGAGGCCGAGGTGCTCGACCTGGCCCACGGCACCCAGTTCACCGGTGCCTCCTGCGTGGCCGGCGGCAGCGACCTCGACGCGATCGCGGGGGCGAACATGGTCGTCATCACCGCCGGCGCGAGGCAGCACCCGGGCCAGTCCCGGCTCGAGATGGCCGGTGTCAACGTCGGCATCCTGCGGGAACTGATGCCGAAACTCGTCGAGCGCGCCCCCGACGCCATCTACATGCTGGTCACCAACCCCTGCGACGTGCTGGCCTACGCGGCACGCGAGTTCAGCGGGCTGCCGGCCTCGCGGGTCTTCGGCTCCGGCACGGTCCTGGACTCGTCACGGCTGCGCTGGATGCTGGCGCACCGGGTCGGGGTCGCGATCGCCAATGTGCACGCGGTCATCGTCGGCGAGCACGGCGACTCGGAGTTCCCACTCTGGTCCCAGGCCCGGATCGGCCCGATCTCGATGGCCGAGTGGGTTCAGGACGCGATCTCGCCGAAGGGCCTGGTTCCCTTCTCCGAATCGGAATTCGACGCGATCACCGAGAGTGTGAAGTCCGCGGCCTACAAGGTGATCGAGGGCAAGGGCGCGACCAACTACGCGATCGGGCTGTCCGGCGCCCGGATCGTCGAGGCCGTGCTCCGTGACGAGGGCGCCGTGCTGCCCGTGAGTTCGGTGCTCACCGACTACCGCGGCGTCAGCAACGTGGCCCTCTCGGTGCCGAGCGTGATCAACGCCGACGGGGTCTCTCGGGTGATCGAGGTGCCCTTCAGCGAGAAGGAGCAGGAACTGTTCGAGCACTCGGCGGCGACTCTGCGCCAGACGCTGGACGGACTCGGCCTGAAGTGAGCGATGTTGTGGAGGGGATGACGGGAATCGAACCCGCGCCATCAGTTTGGAAAACTGAGGCTCTACCATTGAGCTACATCCCCCGAGCGCAGTCTCCCGCGCACTCACACAGCGTAGTACACGTTGGCGGGTGCTCGCTGCACAGGGGGACCCGCGACATCCGGCCCGTGCAGTAGACTAACCGAGGTCATTCTGCGTGAAGTGCGATCCTTGCACGCCTCGCGGACGGCACCACCGGGTTGAGACAGTGTCCGGGGCGTAGCTCAGCTTGGTAGAGCGCTCGGTTTGGGGCCGAGAGGTCGCAGGTTCGAATCCTGTCGCCCCGACCATCATCCCCCCATACATCGGTCGAACACAGGAGATTGCCACGTGAAGTCCACGGTAGAAAAGCTGAGCCCCACTCGCGCCAAGGTCACCATCTCGGTGACTCCCGAGGAGCTGAAGCCCAGCATCACCCACGCCTACGGTCACATCGCCGAGGACATCAACATTCCCGGCTTCCGCAAGGGCAAGGTTCCGCCCGCCATCATCGACCAGCGCGTCGGTAAGTCGGCCGTGCTCGAGCACGCCGTCAACGAGAGCCTCGACGGCTTCTACCGCACCGCGGTCACCGAGCACAAGCTGCGCCCCCTCGGCCGCCCCGAGGCCGACATCGTCGAATGGCCCAGCGACAAGGACTTCTCCGGAGACCTGCAGCTGTCCATCGAGGTTGACGTGCGCCCCGAGATCGACCTGCCCAACTACTCCGGCCTGAAGCTCACCGTCGACGCCGTCGAGGTGTCCGACGAAGAGGTCGCCGAGGAGCTCGACAACCTGCGCAGCCGCTTCGGCACGCTCATCACCGTCGACCGCCCCGCCACCACGGGCGACTTCGCCCAGATCGACCTGATCGCCGCGATCAGCGGCGTCGAGGTCGACAACGCCAGCGGGATCTCCTACGAGGTCGGCTCCGGCGACCTCATCGACGGTATCGACGAGGCGCTCGACTCCCTCAGCGCCGGCGAGACCACCACCTTCAACTCGAAGCTCATGGGCGGCGAACACGAGGGCGAGACCGCTGAGATCACCGTCACCGTCATCGCCGTCAAGGAGCGTGAGCTTCCCACCGCCGACGACGACTTCGCGCAGATCGCCAGCGAATTCGACACCATCGCCGAGCTCACCGACAGCCTGAAGGTCAACGTCGAGCGCTCCAAGGTCTTCGGCCAGGGCACGCAGGCTCGCGAGAAGCTCGTTGAGCAGCTCCTCGAGTCGGTCGAGGTCCCGATCCCGACCGCGATCATCGAAGACGAGGTTCGTCGCCACCTCGAGGGCGAGAACCGCCTCGAAGACGCCGAGCACCGCGCCGAGGTCACCGAATCCAGCGAGAAGACCTTCCGCCAGCAGATCCTGCTCGACACGATCGCCGAGGCCGAGAAGGTCCAGGTCAGCCAGGACGAGCTGACTCAGTACCTGATCCAGGGTGCCAGCCAGTACGGCATGGACCCGAGCGAGTTCGTCCAGGCGCTCAGCGGCAACGGCCAGATCCCGTCGATGGTGGCCGAGGTCGCCCGCAACAAGGCCCTCGCCATCGCCCTGGGCAAGGCCGAGGTCGTAGACACCAACGGCAACGCCGTCGACCTGTCCGAGTTCGTCGCCGTCCCGGACGAGGACGAAGACGAAGACGACGAGATCGAGGAAGACGACTCGGACGCCGAGGCCGTCGCAGCCGAGGCCGACGCCGAGGCCGAGGCCGCCGAGGCCAAGGCCGCCAAGGCAAAGGCTGCCAAGGCCGCAGCGGCGAAGAAGAAGGCCGCCGCCGCCAAGGAGTAGCACCACCCCCGCTCACGCGCGCCGACGGGCCGGATGTCACAGACATCCGGCCCGTTTCGCGTTTGCCCTGACGAATTCGACGGAGATTCTCCGGTTCTGGACTGGTTTGGGCCGTATTCGGGGTTTTTAGAGCAGGATCTCCGTCGAATTGGTTCAGAGCGACGGATGCGCGGGGTCCGGCAGCACGGATGCGCGGGGCCCGGCGGGGCGGCCCGGCGCGGCGCGTTATCTGCCGAGGGCGAACACAGCAGTTCCGGAGCGTTGGCTCCTATAGATTCAATCTGAAGCGACAAGTGAAACGGAGCGCGACATGGCCGATATGACACCTACACCCGGCGTTTTTGACCGACTGCTGAAAGACCGCATCATCTGGCTCGGTTCCGAGGTTCGGGATGAGAACGCCAACGAGATCTGTGCCAAGATCCTGCTGCTGGCCGCAGAGGATTCGGAGCGGGACATCTTCCTGTACATCAACTCGCCCGGTGGCTCGATCACGGCTGGGATGGCGATCTACGACACGATGAAGTTCGTACCCAACGACATCGTCACCGTCGGCATCGGCCTTGCCGCGTCGATGGGCCAGTTCCTGTTGTCCTCCGGTAGCAAGGGCAAGCGCTACATCACCCCGAACGCCCGCGTCCTGCTGCACCAGCCGTCCGGCGGTTTCGGTGGCACGGCCGCCGACATCCAGACCCAGGCCAAGGTGATCCTGGACATGAAGAAGCGGATGGCCGAACTGACGGCAGAGCAGACCGGCAAGTCGGTCGAGCAGGTCCTCATCGACAATGACCGCGACAACTGGTTCACCGCCCAGGAGGCCGTAGCATACGGCTTCGTCGACCACCTGCGCGAATTCGCGTCGGATGTGGTCGGCGGCGGCGGCACCGACGACTCAGTGAACAAGAAGTAGGACGGGCAGAAACGACATGGAATTCACGAATTTTGGTCACCAGGCCGGTGGCCGCGCCCCGCAGTCGCCCGAGGCCCGCTACATCCTCCCCACGTTCGAAGAGCGCACCGCCTACGGCTACAAGCGTCAGGACCCCTACGCGAAGCTGTTCGAGGACCGCATCATCTTTCTCGGCGTGCAGGTCGACGACGCCTCGGCCGACGACGTCATGGCCCAGCTTCTCGTGCTGGAGAGCCAGGACCCCGATCGCGACATCGTGATGTACATCAACTCCCCGGGTGGTTCCTTCACCGCGATGACGGCCATCTACGACACGATGCAGTACATCCGGCCGCACATCCAGACGGTCTGCCTCGGCCAGGCGGCCTCCGCCGCTGCGGTGCTGCTTGCCGGTGGAACGCCCGGAAAGCGTCTCGCGCTGCCGAACGCGCGCATCCTCATCCATCAGCCTTCGGCCGGCGGTCAGGGAGGCGGGCAGGCATCCGACATCGAGATCCAGGCCGCCGAGATCCAGCGGATGCGTGAGTGGCTGGAATTCACCATCTCCCACCATTCCAACCGCACGGCGGAGCAGGTTCACAAGGACATCGACCGCGACAAGATCCTCGGCGCGGCCGAAGCGCTCGAGTACGGCCTGATCGACCAGATCCTGACCAGCCGCAAAAACGTGCCGACGCTCGTCAAATAAGGCACAGAACATGAACGCGACGGATGCCCGGCGGCAGGTTCGCCGGGCATCCGTCGCGTTCGGCACATCGGGACCCTCCCGCCCCACGGGCACCGGGATCGTTATCCGACGCATCCGCGTAGCCTGCACCCCAGCGTCACAGGCACAAGCTAGGCTCAATGCAGCTAATCAGTCAAGGCTGCTAATCGATGGAGGAGGCTGACGGATGGCCCGAATAGGCGAAAGCGCCGACCTGTTGAAGTGCTCTTTCTGCGGGAAGAGCCAGAAGCAGGTCCAGCAGCTCATTGCGGGCCCCGGCGTGTACATCTGCGACGAATGCGTCGAACTGTGCAACGAGATCATCGAGGAGCGCCTGGCCGAAGCCGGCGCCGAAGAGGGTGCCGGCGAGTTTGAACTGCCCAAGCCGAAAGAGATCTTCGGCTTCCTCGAGGAATACGTCATCGGGCAGGAAGCCGCCAAGCGCGCCCTGGCCGTCGCCGTCTACAACCACTACAAGCGCGTGCGTTCCCGCGCGACCCTCACGGCCGCCGACGCCATCCACGATGATGTCGAGATCGCCAAGTCGAACATCCTGCTGATCGGCCCCACCGGGTGCGGCAAGACCTATCTCGCGCAGACCCTGGCCAAGCGCCTCAACGTGCCTTTCGCCGTGGCGGATGCGACGGCCCTGACCGAGGCCGGCTACGTCGGCGAAGACGTGGAGAACATCCTCCTCAAGCTGATCCAGGCGGCCGACTATGACGTCAAGCGCGCCGAGACCGGCATCATCTACATCGACGAGATCGACAAGATCGCCCGCAAGGCCGAGAACCCCTCGATCACCCGCGACGTGTCCGGTGAGGGTGTGCAGCAGGCCCTGCTGAAAATCCTCGAGGGCACCGTGGCGTCGGTCCCGCCGCAGGGCGGCCGCAAGCATCCGCACCAGGAATTCATCCAGATCGACACGACCAATGTGCTGTTCATCGTGGCCGGTGCCTTCGCGGGCCTGGACGACATCATCTCGACCCGGGCCGGCAAGAAGGGCATCGGTTTCGGGGCGCCCCTCCACAGCAAGGGCGACGACGTCAACCTGTTCAGCGAGGTGCTGCCCGAAGACCTGCACAAGTTCGGGCTGATCCCCGAGTTCATCGGCCGGCTTCCCGTGGTCACGACGGTCACGCAGCTCGACCAGGTGGCGCTGATGCAGATCCTGACCGTGCCGAAGAACGCCCTCGTGCGCCAGTACCAGCGCATGTTCGAACTCGACGGCGTCGAACTCGAATTCGAGCAGCCGGCCCTCGAGGCCATCGCCGACCTGGCGGTGCTCCGCAAGACCGGTGCCCGTGGTCTGCGCGCGATCATGGAAGAGGTTCTCGGGCCGATCATGTTCGAGGTGCCGTCCAGCTCCGAGGTTGCGCGGGTAGTCGTGACCCGGGCCGCGGTTCTCGACAACGCCGAACCGACGATCGTGCTGCACAAGCCCCGCCGGGTGGAGAAGTCCGCCTAACCTCGGTTCTTCCCTGCCTCGCTGCCCCGCCGCCCGCAGCCCCGCCTCCCTCTGACGCCGGAGATCCGAGTGCCAGCCCCTCTTCGCCGGCGTCGTGGCGGCCATCACCGGTTTCGCCAGCTCGCTCGTGCTCGTCATCGCGGGGCTGCAGGCGGTCGGGGCGAACGACGCCCAGGCCGCCTCCGGACTGCTCGCCCTGTGCCTGCTGGTCGGGATCACCTGTGTGCTGCTGCCGTGGTACTTCAAGATGCCGATCTCCTTCGCCTGGTCCACCCCCGGTGCGGCTCTGCTCATAGCGGCGGGGGAGACCACGAACGATTTCGCCGCCGCCGCGGGCGCGTTCCTCGTCTGCGGGGCCCTGATCGTGCTGAGCGGGCTGTGGCCGGCGCTCGGGCGGGACATCACCAGCATCCCCAAGACGATCGCGAGTGCCATGCTCGCGGGCATCCTGTTCCCGATCTGCCTGGCGCCGGTGACGGCATCCGTGCAACAGCCGCTGCTCGCGGTGCCCGTAGTCGTGGTCTGGCTGGTCGTGTTTCGGCTCGCGCGCCCCTGGGCCGTGCCGGCGGCCATGGTCGTGGCGGCGATCGGGGTTGCCCTCAGGCGGGCACGGACTGGCTGACCGCCTCGTCGTCCGCACCCGGCCTGGTCTTCACCCCGCCCGTGTTCGACCCGGTGGTCATCGTGAGCCTCGGGCTCTGGCTCGGCGGCGGCCGGCCTCGCACCGCTCCCGTCGGTGCCTCCTGACCAATTCGACGGAGATTTTGCCCAAATCGAGCCCCAGCAGCCCGGAAAGCTGTTTTTAGAGCAGTATCTCGGCTCTCCTGTCGTAACCGTGGGTTAAACCCGGCCGGGGAGCACTGGTTTGTGGCCGCCGAGGCTGAGCATGGCGAGGGCGATGAGGGCGTCGG